>JAEYOY010000081.1 GCA_023411215.1 Bacillota bacterium
TTCCTCGATGAATCTACCATCTCTAGGTGTTCTGGAATCAGAAACAACGATTCTATAGAAAGGAGCCTTTTTCTGTCCCATTCTCTTTAATCTAATCTTTACTGCCATTTATTTCACCTCCTTAAAAGTTTTAAATCTATTGTAAAGGTCCACATAAAATCAAAAATGACTTCAGGGACTAAATACAACTCTAGAAACCAAATGGCATTTTAAAGCCACCATGCTTTTTGCCTTTTCCCATCATACCGGAAAACTGCTTCATCATCTTCTTGGACTGTTCAAACTGCTTCACTAAGGCATTCACTTCGCTGACGTCGACACCGGCTCCGGCTGCAATTCTTTTCTTACGGGAAGGATTGAGTAAATCCGGATTAGAGCGTTCTGCCTTCGTCATGGAATAGATGATTGCTTCCGTTGAGGAAAGTGCGTTCTCATCAATCTCTACACCCTTAAGCTGTTTACCCATTCCAGGGATCATACCGAGAAGATCCGCCATACCACCCATCTTCTTCATTTGTTGCATTTGCTCCAGGAAATCATTGAAATCAAGTTCTGCTTTCTTGATTTTCTTCTCCAATTCCCTTGCCTTATCAGCATCAAAATCCGCCTGAGCTTTATCTATTAAGGTAAGAATATCTCCCATTCCAAGGATACGGGAGGCCATACGGTCCGGGTAGAATTGCTCCAGATCTGATAACTTTTCACCCATACCGACATAAAGGATCGGTCTTCCAGTAACAGCTCGGATAGAAAGCGCCGCACCACCTCTGGTATCGCCGTCCAATTTAGTAAGAATTACGCCGTCGATGGAAAGCTTCTCATTAAACATCTCGGACACATTTACCGCATCCTGACCGGTCATAGCATCCACAACGAGTATCGTTTGATGCACCGTAATATTTGCCTTAATCTCCTGCAATTCCTCCATCATAGCTTCATCAATATGAAGTCGTCCTGCAGTATCTAACATAACCACATTATAACCATTCTTCGCTGCATGTTCCATTGCTGCTTTGGCAATATTCAGAGGCTTATGCTTATCCCCCATGGAGAACACTTCAACGCCCTGCTTGTTACCATTAATCTGCAGCTGATCAATTGCCGCGGGACGGTAAATATCACAAGCAACAAGTAAGGGTTTACGACCCTTGGACTTCAGCTTTCCAGCTAATTTGGCCACTGTGGTTGTCTTACCGGCACCCTGAAGACCGCACATCATAATAACGGTAATATCACTCGCCGGTTTCATCTGGATTTCAACGGTTTGCTCACCGAGCAGCTTTACCATCTCTTCGTTTACTATCTTGATTACCATCTGTCCTGGTGTCAGGCTGTTTAATACATCCTGTCCCACAGCACGTTCGGTAACGGTATTAACAAAATTCTTTACAACCTTAAAGTTAACATCAGCCTCGAGCAAAGCCATTTTAACTTCCTTCAAAGCAGTCTTAACATCCGCTTCGGAAAGACGACCTTTTCCCTTTAGGCCTTTAAATATGTTCTGCAATTTATCGGATAGGTTTTCAAATGCCATATGAATTACAGCTCCTTTAAAATATCATCTGCCAACGTTGTTATCGTGTTAATATTAGTGATATCCTTTGCTGCCTCAGCATCTCTGACGATTTCTTTAATATCAGAAAGCTTATCTTTGATGGATTGGAAACGACTTACTAAGGATAGTTTCGTTTCGTATTCTTTCAATTCCTGTGTACAGCGTTTTACAATATCATATACACCCTGTCTGCTGATCCCCTGTTCTGCGGCAATTTCGCTTAAGGATAGGTCATTTAGGATATAATCCTCAAATATCTGCTTTTTATGAGCACTTAATAACTCACCATAAAAATCATAGAGGATGGATAAGTTAACGATTTCATCCAATTTATCAATCTGAGTTTCGTTTTGATTCATAAAAATCACCACCTGTAAAGGAATTTTCTTTACAGGTGGTAGTATATCGTTTTTTTGATGAGTTGTCAAGTATTTTTCTTAACACCATTTATAATAATACCTTAATAATACCTTTAGTGTCTCTCCTACGCTTATTACCATCTAGAAATTCTCATTTAAAATTGAAATGATGATATCATATTCCTGACCTAAGCTTATGAGGTCATGATTGAATAAGTTAAAATTCAGTTGCTCCAGCTCAGTTAATAAACGGTTACATAATGCTTGAAGATAAATGAAACCTAGATTAGCAGCAACACCCTTCAAGGTATGGATGTGTTTCTCAGCCTCAATAAAATCTCCAGCTTTGAAAGCTTTTTGAGCAGATGGATAGCTGTTATCGTTAATGAATTTTTTACATATCGTAAGATATAAATTCTCTTTACCGCCTAGCCTGGCTATGACACCGTCGGTATCGATCCTGTGTTCTTTCAGTTTCAAAGTTAACTGTTCCATAGAATCCCTTCAATTGCTAATTTATATTATGTATATTTCAAAGTTCAAACAACAAATCAACCTTCCGGTTGCCAAATAGAATTAAGTAATGAATATAGTTTATTTAGGTCGATTGGCTTTGATATATGATAATTGATACCGGATTGTATACAGGAAAAATCATTAACAAAATTATCTGCTGTCATTGCAATAATTGCAATTTGACCCGCATCAGGATGATTGGAGGAACGAATCAAGCGGCTTGCTTCATAGCCACTGAGGTCAGGCATATGAATATCCATTAGTATCATGTTATAATATCCTTCTTCCGATGCTTTGAAAAGCTCAATCGCAATATGACCATTCGCAGCGGTTTCAACATAAATATTCACATTTTTTAAATATTCTGTTACAATCTCCAGATTGATTTCATTATCCTCCACAACCAGTATACGCATACCAGTAAAGTCATACTCTACTTTTGGAATTGGGGAATGCTCTTTATTTTTGGATCCCGGAGAAATAGCTACCATAAGAAGTATATCAATGGTAATATCGGTCCCTTCTCCAACCTTACTGTTAACCTGAATTGTTCCTCCCATCAGATCTAAAAGAGTCTTTGTAATTGTCATTCCCAGACCGCTTCCTCCGTATTCGGTACCGATCGTATGATTTTCCTGATCAAAGGGCTCAAAAATGTGATTGATATAATCTTCCTCCATTCCTTTTCCGTTATCAGTAATCTGGAAACGATAGAGGCTATTCTTTGACGTATACTCCAATTCTCGTATGTCTAGTGTAACCATACCACCGGAGGGAGTGAACTTAATGGAATTCGAAAGGCAGTTTCCGAGAATCTGGGTAATTCTAAGACTGTCACCCACCACATAATCATGAACAGAAGGATGGATGATCAGTTTAAATTCAACATTTTTGATTTCAGCCAGAAAAGATATGACGGAGGAGAACTCATTAATGGCTTTTTGCATATAAAAAGGTTCATTAATTAATATAAGTTTATCACTATCCAATTTAGCCATATCAAGAATGTTATTGATTAATGTAAGTAAATTATTCGATGAAAAATGAATCTTTTTTAAACAGTACATCACTTTATCGGTATTGGATATAGAATCCATAGCAATCTTAGTTATTCCGAGTATATTGTTAATTGGTGTTTTTATTTCGTGACTGATATGTGACAAAAACTCCTTCTTGGCTTCATTGGCTTTTCGGGATGTTTCTAGAGCTTCTTTTATTGAGGCCTGTGCATAACATTCTTCTGTTTTTTCTTTAATACAAGTGATATAACGGATGATTTCATTATTCTTCATAACAGGGTAGAACCGAATACCGAGCCATCGCAGTTGATGATAGGTTGGATGTTGGTACTCGAATTCTAACTCCTTGAAATACGTCAGCTTAGAGGAGTTAAAGAGTTCAATGTATTCCTCCTTTTTCTCCGGAGATACATAATCCCAAATTGCGTTCTTGTTCAGATCCAGTGTTTTACTATTGAAACCCAGGATATTTTCAAAGTTAGGTGAGATGTATTCAAAGCGATGTTTCACCGAATCATATATTATAACGATATCATCTATACTAGAACAAAGAGTATGTAATAGATCATCTCGATCATTTAAATTATTATTCGTAAATTTGTATTTTATTTCAATATACAAAACAAGAATAATAATGCTAAAGCTTATTAATAACAATAAAACTACGTTAATACGAAGCTCCGATTTATATATTAGATCAATGGCCCATTTAAAGTTATTCAAAATAACATCTCTTTTCTACAGCTAATTATATTTTGCAATATTTGTATAATTTAGTCTAAATATAACAGATAGTAGAATTATTGTCAATGATTATTAAGATTATGGAAATGCAGTACTTGTTTGCAGCCGTTTGTATTATTATACAAAAAGAACGTGTCATGAATAACGATACCGTTATTGACGCGTTCTTTCTGATTATATATTAAAGTGAAAAATACTAGTTATATTATACCGGATAAGCCTTATTTGCTTTATCTGCCGCTGTTACATCAACACCGGTTTTCTGAGCCTGACGGTATTTGAAAAAGTCCATAGCAACCTGAGGGAACAATGCATAGGATAATACATCCTCATCCTGCTCCTTCCAGTCCGCGATCTCAGCTTCTATCTTGTGAAGCTCAGGCTTAATCAAATCAGCCGGACGACAGGTGATCGGTTTTTTGTCTCCGATAACTTTCTTCTGTACCTCGGCATTAAATGGCTTTACGGTCTGTCCGTATTCGCCGGCTAATAAAGCCTTTGTCTCCTTGGTAACCATCTTGTAGCGCTCTCCCGCAAGTACATTAAGTACGGCCTGAGTACCAACAATCTGGCTGGAAGGAGTAACAAGCGGGGGCTCACCGAAGTCCTTACGAACTCTCGGAACCTCTTGTAATACATCGTAATATTTATCTTCCTGATTCTGCTCCTTTAACAGAGACACCAGGTTAGAAAGCATACCGCCGGGTACCTGATATAATAAGGTTTTGATATCAACACCCATAACCTTGGGATTCAACAAACCGGTATCTAGAGCCTTATCACGAAGCGGACGGAAATAATCAGCTATCTTTGCTAAAATCTGCTGGTCATAGCCGGTATCGTAAGGTGTTCCCTTAAAGGTCTCAACCATAACCTCTGTTGCCGGCTGACTGGTTCCCATAGCAAAGGGAGACATTGCTGTATCGATGATATCACAGCCTGCTTCTACAGCCTTAAGATAAGTCATACCGCCAACACCACTGGTATAGTGGGTATGCAGATCAATCGGTATGCTGACAGCTTCCTTTAATGCTCCTACCAGAACAGTAGCCTCGTAAGGAACAAGTAAGCCTGCCATATCCTTGATACAGATGGAAGAAGCACCTAATTCTTCTATTCTCTTTGCCATCTTAACATAATAATCTGTTGTATAAGCATCGCCTAAGGTATAGGAAATAGCTATCTGAGCATGTCCCTTCTCCTTATTAGTTGCATTAACCGCACATTCCAGGTTACGAATATCATTCAAAGCATCAAAGATACGAATAATATCGATACCATTAGCGATCGATTTTTGAACAAAATACGCTACTACATCGTCTGCATAATGACGATAGCCTA
Source organism: Bacillota bacterium (assembly GCA_023411215.1). GTDB lineage: Bacteria > Bacillota > Clostridia > Lachnospirales > Lachnospiraceae > Mobilitalea. The sequence continues at coordinate 5,535 of JAEYOY010000081.1, forward strand.
AGATATTCTGTCCACGGAATAACATCTGTAACTTTGTGTTCTTAAAGCTGGATCTGATCTTGCGAAGTCTATCCCAAGGATCTTCCTTTAAGAAGCGCAAGGATGCGTCAAAGGTCGCACCACCCCAACACTCTACTGCATGATAGCCTACCTTATCCATGGTTTCAAGAATAGGAAGCATCTCTTCCGTTGCCATTCTTGTTGCAATCAGGGACTGGTGAGCATCTCTTAATATGGTCTCGACTATTTTAACCGGTTTCTTAACTTGTTCTGCCATTACTCTACCTCCTGTTAATGTTATTTCATCTGTGATTTACATAACATGCCTACACTAGTTTAAAGTAGCAAGTAAGTTTCCGGCTTCTACGGTCTGACCGGCAGAAACATTAATACTTGCAACGGTTCCGTCCTGAGGACATACGATTTCATTCTCCATTTTCATCGCTTCAAGAATAAGAAGAACATCACCCTTCTTTACCGCTTGGCCTACAGCAGCCTTTACAGAAACAATCTTTCCAGGCATCGGGGAACTTACCTTAACACTACCGGCGCTTCCACTCGGTGCAGCAGGTGCAGGAGTCTCAGCAGCCTTTGGTGCGGGTGCAGGTGCAGGTGCAGGTGCAGCAGCCGGTTTTGCAACAGGAGCTGCTACAGGTGCTGCAGATTGAACAGCTCTGGCACCTTCTTCAACAGTTACATCATAGGTATTAC
>JAEYOY010000085.1 GCA_023411215.1 Bacillota bacterium
CGTTCAGGTATTGTATAAGCTTCGTAATCTGATTGATGAGCACATGGAAGAATTGACTTATCTGGTAGCGCAGGAGCATGGCAAGGTATGGGATGAGGCAGCAGGTGATGTACTGAAAGCGAAGGAAGGAACTGAGCTGGCTTGCTCGGCGCCCAGTTTAATCCTCGGTGAGTCATTAATGAATGCTTCCAGTGGCTTTGACACGGTATTATATCGTGAATCCATCGGTGTTTTTGCCGGTATCGTCCCTTTTAACTTCCCTGCTATGATACCAATGGGATGGATGACACCGATGTGTATTGCAGCAGGTAATACCATTGTTCTGAAGGTGTCCAGCTCAACGCCGAGAACTGCACTACGCTTTGCTGAGCTCTATCAAGAGGCGGGACTTCCGGACGGAGTTCTTAATATCATAACCTGCAGTCGCAATGAGGCTGAAATCTTTTTAACTCATCCAGATGTGAAAGGAATTTCCTTTGTAGGATCAACTTCGGTAGGAAAGCATATTTATAGCGTGGCTGCGGAGCATGGCAAGAGAGTTCAAGCGTTATGTGAGGCAAAGAATCATGCCCTTGTACTGAAAGATGCACCCATTGATCGCACGGCAGCAGGTATTCTCAATTCCGCATTTGGCTGTGCTGGTGAGCGTTGTATGGCTTTACCAGTCGTTGTGGTAGAAGAAGAGATCGCAGATGCTTTGGTTGCGAAGCTGGTGGAGCTCGCGAAGGAATTGAAGCTGGGACCGGCCTATGATAAGACATCATCGTTAGGACCTGTAATAGACCAGAAGCATAAACAAAGCATTCTGAATTGGATACAGAAGGGCATCGACGAAGGGGCTAAGCTGGTGCTGGATGGAAGAAATGCGGTTGTAGAAGGCTATGAAAATGGTTTCTATCTGGCGCCGACCATCTTTGATAATGTAACAGAGGAGATGACTGTCGGAACGCAGGAAATCTTTGGACCCGTCCTATGCATCAAAAGGGTAAAAAGCTTTGAGGAAGGCTTAAAGCTGATGAATGATAATCCTTTTGCAAATGGCTCTGTTATTTTTACTCAGAACGGTTATTATGCAAGAGAATTCGCTGCAAGAACCGATGGCGGTATGGTTGGTATCAATGTGGGTATTCCGGTTCCGGTGGGTGTATTTCCGTTTTCAGGACATAAGAATTCCTTTTTTGGAGATCTTCATTGCCTAGGTAAGGATGGTATCAAGTTCTTTACGGAAAGTAAATGCGTAACAACCAGATGGTTCGATGAAGAAGAGATGAAGAAAACAAAGGTATCTACCTGGGATGGAACGATAGAATAAGTGGCTGTTATGGGAATGACTTTGAAAGATGAATAGGATAAGTGTGAATATTTAGAACTTGAAAGGAGTAGTGTATTCGAAGCTGGATTTGAATACACACATATGAGGAATGATTGCCGGAAAGTCAATTATTAAGTACTTCTGTAAAACGAGAGAAAAGAAAAAGAAGAAAGCTTCAAAGAAACTATTACAACGATTGAATAGTATCAGAGCTAAATTAATCTTGGCGTTCCTAGTTCCGGTGCTCCTGATTATTATTCTTGGTATCCTGTCGTATTCCAAATCCTCGAAGGGACTTATTGATAGTTATGAAGGCTCAACGATGTCGAATATGGCAAATGTGGCAAAATATCTGGGCTTTGGGTTTGAAATGGTATCTTCAAAAGCAGAGATATTGAACTCGGATGAGGTGTTAAGGGATTATTATTCCGGCCAGTATAAGAAATCTCAGATGGAGGAAATGAGCCGCTTCAGGGAGATACAATCCACTGTTACAACGAATATATTATCGGAAGAATACATTGCCAATATCTATCTATTGTCTAATTATGGAACCGGTATCTCAGGAAATGGTACCAACAGCACCCGATTGATATATGATAACTTCATCGCAGAAGGAGAGGGAGCTGACTTTGTTCAAAGCAAACAAGAGGAGCTCTGGATTGGAACTCATTCGTACTTGGATGAACAAGCAGTTTCGACGAATCGCGGCTATGCGATCAGCTATCTGAGATATCTGTATAATGCAGGAAAGAAGCCAATTGGATGTATCGTTTTGGACGTATCCTACGATTATGTGTACAATACCTTATCGGAAAGTGGCTTTCCAGATGGAAGTGTTACTGCATTTATCAGTGGAGATGGCAGAGAAATTGTATGTGGTGATTTGCCGGAGGGCTATAAATTCACGGAACAAGGCTTCTATACGAAAGTTTTGGAGGCTTCATCGGTTGCTGAAGGACAAGAGTACATCAAGGTTTTAGATAAGGAATATTTGCTCGTATACTCAAAGCTGGATGCTAGCCAGAGTTTGCTTTGTGCGATTATTCCAAAGTCAGTAATTGTTGAAGAAGCAAACGCATTAAAGAATATCACGTTTTTTGTAGTAGTGATTGCAAGTATCATCGCCATCGCTTTGGGTTCGTATTTGGCCTTCGGATTTAGTGATTCGATTCGTAAGATTAACGATGTATTACATAAGACAGAGGAAGGTGATCTTACCTGTTATACACAGATTAATAGAAAGGACGAATTCAGAATCCTAAGTAAGAGCATTAATGATGTAATTGACAGTATGCTTAAGTTGATCAGAAGGGTGGCGGGTACCAGCAAGACAGTATCCCAGTCTGCTTCTGTGGTCTCTAATAGCTCAACCATTCTGGTAAATGCAACAAAGAACATTTCTGACGCAGTAGGTGATATTGAACAGGGTGTATCACAGCAGGCGGTTGATGCGGAAAGCTGTCTTCACCAGATGGCTGATCTGGCAGAGAAGATCAACGAATTATATAGCAGTACTCACAATATCGAGCAGATAGCAAGTAATACGAAGGATATTGTTGGCGGAGGTATGGATATTGTGGAGAATCTCAGCCATAAAGCCAAGGATACCACAGACGTGACCCGAACCGTAATTATCGACATCGAAAGCCTGGCTAAGGAATCGGCTGCAATTGCAGGAATTATTAATACGATTAATGAAATTGCATCTCAAACGAATCTACTTTCCTTGAATGCCTCCATCGAAGCAGCCAGAGCCGGACAATTCGGCAGAGGCTTCTCCGTAGTCGCTGAAGAGATCCGTAAGCTGGCGGATCAATCGCTGACGGCCTCCGGTGAAATCGGTAAAATCATTCAGAGAATTGAGCAACAGACAAAGAAAACGGTAAATTCGGCCAGATATGCAGAAAGTATCGTGCTTTCCCAGGAGGAAGCATTGGTTAAAACTGTAAATGCCTTCACTGATATCAATATGCATGTTGAGAGGCTAACCAGCAATTTGAATCAGATTGCATATGGTGTGGAGGGAATTGAGCATGCAAAGGATGATACCCTAAGGGCAATCGAAAGCATCTCAGCAACAGCAGAGGAGACAGCAGCAGCAGCGGAGCAGCTCAGTGTCACTGCAGATAAACAGCTGGAAGAGGTTCATAATCTCAATGATGTCGTACAACAGCTTAGTAATGATGCGATTGGTCTGGAGGAATCGGTCAGTGTATTCAAAGTAGAATAGGTTAACAAATAGAGGTGGGGGTTTTGCAATTGATCGCATATGCAAAGCCCCCGTTTTACGATTGCTAATCAATGAGAACAATTGCTACTTACGGAAGTCTATAGTATAATTGGTAAAATTACATCAGAGAGGGGACACATCATGTTTAAAATTGATACTCACGTTCATACCCTGGAGACCAGCTTATGTGCAAGAATCGAGGCAGCAGAGATCATCCGGCTATATAAGGAGGCCGGATATCAGGGAGTAATTATTACAGATCATTATTATGATCTCTATTTCGAAAATTTGATCGGATTGTCATGGGATGAGAAGATTGATCAATTTCTTCGGGGCTATCATCATGCAATGGAGGAAGGAAGTAAGCAGGGGCTAAAGGTTTTCCTTGGTATGGAAATCCGTTTTACAGAGAATCCGAGTGACTATCTGGTCTATGGAATTACGGAGCAATTTCTTAGGGAGAATAAGGAATTATATACCTTAGGCTTGAAGGAATTTAAGAAACGCATAGACAAGGAGAATATTCTTATATTTCAGGCACATCCCTTCCGAAAGCATATGATTGTAGCGGCACCGGAGGATATTCATGGCGTAGAGGTCTATAACGGCAATTGTAGGCAAAATTCGAATAACGAACTGGCGTTGACTTTTGCGAAGGAACATTCCCTTCTCATGAGCTCAGGTTCGGATTTCCATATGCCAGAGGATCTAGCAAGGGGAGGAATGATATTCGAACAGGAGATTATTACAACCACAGATTTTATAGATGCCTTGAGAGATAATTTAACATTAGATTTGTTATCTACAAAATAAAATAGAGTATAAATAAAGATTGGAAAGGGCTACCCCACCGCGTCTGATCTATGCCTCCATAAGGAGGAATAGATCAGACGTGGTGGGGTAGCCCTATTTTTCGCTAAGTAAAATTGAGCATAGCAAGCTTGCATATATGCGAACCGGAGAAGCGCGCTTCTTCCGGTCTATTGTATCCGGAGTTACATCCTACTCGTTCGAATTACTTTCGTTCTCCTCTTCCTCTGCCTCTGCGGTTGCGACAGTTTTTCCGGAACGTATACCAGTTACGATCACGATACTAAGACCGATTAGGAAGAGGAAGATAGCAATAAACTGTGAGGTCGATAGAGATCCAATCGTACCACGTTCTAAATCTCCGCGGAAAAACTCTAGAATAAAGCGTCCTGCACTATAGAAGGTTAAATAGAAACCGGCCACCTGACCCTTAGCCTTCGTCTTTCTGGCGATTATAATCAGAGCGAAGAAATTCAGAAAGTCTAAGGCACTGGAGATTGGCTGGGTAGGAATTAACGGCACGTTATTCGGTGCAAAATCTGATTCGTGGAAGATGATGTGGAAGGCACTATCGGTTTCAATGCCGTAGCAACAGCCTGCCAAAACACAGCCGAGTCTTCCGAAGCCCTGAGCCAGAGCAATAGAAGGCATAACGAGATCAAAGTATTCTAAGAAATTCAGCTTCTGCCTTCTGATATACAGATAACCGGAGAAGATGCCGCCGATAATACCGCCGTATACGACAAAACCGTGTGAGATATCCAACAATAGGGAAGGATTGGCAATAATCTCTTTTATCTGAGTTATGTAGTACAGGAGCTTCGCTCCGAGTATTCCTCCAACGAGAGCCCAGATAAAAAGGTTGAAAATCAATTCGTATTTCATGCCTCTTTTCTTGGCACGATATTCTGAGGTAATATAAGCGGAGAGTGCTCCGATTGCAATCATCAGACCATAACCGTAGATTGTTACTGGTCCAATCGTTAATAATTCGTTCTTCATTTTCACAGATCCTTTCAATACATATGTAAGTATGTAGCTTGTACCTAACTAGTATACATAATTTTCAGGGAAAAGAAAATATATGTTTGGAAAATATTTATTAATTGGTCACGGCTTGTGGGTATTATGAAAAATATGGGAAAATAGTATTGACAATGTAACAATGTTATGTTACATTGTCAATATTGAATTAAACGTAACATTGTTACATTCGATGGTGATAAATTTGTACCATCCGCTAATTATGAGGATAAATGATATACAGCAGCCGATTAGATAGAGAAAGGAGAAGGAATATGCCAATTACAAAGAAAGAGTTACTGAATGAGACAGGAATTTCCTATGGACAGCTTTACCGATGGAAGAGAGAGGGTCTTATTCCCGAGGAATGGTTTATCAAGCAGCCCTCCTTTACCGGACAGGAGACTATATTTCCGAGGAATAAGATTCTAAACCGAATCAAAGCAATTCAGGAATTAAAGGATAAATATTCTCTGGAGGAGCTGGCGAAGATACTCTCGCCTGAGGTAGCGGAACGATATTTTACTACAGAAGATCTTAAGCTGATCGAGGAGATTAAGGATAATCTGATTCCTGCCTTCGTTCAAGCTTTTCAGAAGAATAATTTCTCCTTTATCGAAGTTCTAATTATGATAGCATTGTCAGACTTTGCGGAACACTCGGATATCTCAAGAGGACAGCTAATGGAGATAGTAGAAGGACTTAGGGATTATCTGCCGAAGATGAAGTCTACCGGTTACATTCTCATACTATTTGACCGCCAAAAGGATTACTATGCGACAATCTATGAGGAACAGGCACAGGTTTACATCGACAGCAGGTTGAGTATTGTGAAAGAGATCCACATCAATGATTTATCGAATTTGTTAAAGCTAAAATACAGGAATAGTTTTAATTTCAAGTTCGACCAGGAGGAGGAAAGTGACACAGCACAATTTAAAATAGAGGGCATGGGAGTGAATATGGTATGAAGCGTAATGTGATAAGCCTGGGACATAGGGCAATCCAAGGTGATTATAATACCGTCGTGGCTGCTGGGGATTTAAGGATAAGAGATAGCCGCATTAACCATCTAAGTGTTGCCGGTCAGGTGGAGACAGTGAAGTCCTTCTTAGGAAGGGTGCATTGCGCCGGTGAGTTTCTTGCAAACGAAATACAATTCACAAAACTCAGCGTGGCTGGTGATTCTAAGCTAAGAGGGATCTGTAAGGGTGATACAGTAACAATTGCAGGTTCTGTAACGGCTGACTATCTGGAGTGCCGAATTATGTGTAACAGGATCGGCAATCGGAATTCTAAGTATAGACAGAATACCAATGGTTGCTGGCAGGGAGTTTTTCATATGGATACCTTTGAGAACTGCGGTGATTTGCTGATGAATTTCGAGTATCGTGCCGGTAACATAATTAGCTATGCCGGTTTACGAAGCTCAAATGAGCTGGAATGCGAGAACTTCTATAGCTTTTCTGACCTTGAGGCTGAGGCGGTGAATGCAGATCGAATATTCCTGTTGACCCGGGCTTCGGTTAAGGTCGGACAGCTGACCGGTACCAAGGTGATGATTAAAAGAGATTTTAAGGCAGACAAATTATATAAAGGAATTCCGAAGAGAACAACATATAGAAGGCAGAACAAGCCCAATCAGATGCTGCATATCAGAATAATCGAAGCGGATCACGTTGAAGTAGAATATACAAGAGCAGAGTTCATTAGCGGTGACGAGATAATCATTGGAGATTTATGCATTGTTGACCGTGTGGAATACCGGAAAAGTATCACAATATCGGAGAAAGCAGTGGTGAACGAGGTGGTAAAGGTATGAATAATGAGAAGATAGAAGGGATTGGAACAATCCATGGTGGAGACTATAATGATATCGTTGTGGGTGGCATAGGGAAGCTGAAGGGTTCTGTTACCGCTGAGAAGGTAGTAGTATCCGGCGCCTTCAAAAGCAAAGGACATTTAACTGCAGAGGAGTTGCAGGTGGACGGATTCGCTCGGATTTTTCAGAATATCAAGACCAAAAGGCTGGTAATCAAGGGGACGTTAAAGCTTCGACATGCGGATGTGAATGCGGACTCAGTATATGGAGAGGGATTACTAACCTCCACAGGTTGTGTCTGTGCAGATGAAATAATTCTTAACGGATACTGCACCGTCAAGAAAATGACGGGAGATAGAATATCCATACATAATGATCTTAACGGGATCAATAGAATTATGAAAAATCTAAGAATACTGTCCATTCTTTACTTTGGCAGAAGCATCAGCCCGGGTCACAGTCTGGTGGATCAGATTGAGTGCACCAGCCTAATCGCCAGTGGGATCAAGTCCAGAGTCGTTCGTGCCGGGGATGTCGAGTTAGGAAGGGATTGTATTATAGACCGACTTTACTGTGATGGAAATATGGTTATTGACCCTAGTTGCAGTATTAAAAGAATTTATTCCAATAACGAAGTAAAAGAATTTCGACGGAAAGGGAGAAAGGATATGGCGAATATGACGGTAAAGAAGATACTGGATCTGTATAAAGGTGCTGCCATTAACGAAGAAGAGGCAGAGCTGATGCTAAAATCCGTATTCGATAGCAATTCATCGAATTCGATGCAGGTAAATAATAATAGTGCTGAAACACCTTGGGAAGAGGATGGGAAGCTGAGGCTGGTTGCTTTTATTGGAAGAAAGCTTCTGAAGCGAGGAGAGGCAGGACAGAACCGATTGGAGTTTAAGTATGAAGGAGAAGCTTTGAATGTGGAATGCCATTCTAATCTGAACTGCGGTGATATTTCCGGCAATGCATCTGCCGGAGGATCTATTAACTGTAAGGATATTGGAAGAAATGCATCGTGTGGTGGAAGTATCTCCTGTAGTGATATTGCCGGAAATGTGTCAGCCGGGGGGAGTATTACTCAGGGCTTCTAGAAAGTTGAATTCCGGAGGGAGAGACCCAAAGGAACTTTATTAAGATCTTAATCCTGCTGGTTGCCAACGGAGCAGACTCCTTGTTTCTCCGGCATAATGGAACTGTAATATATAAGCAGTAGAAGAAGTATCATATAGAATTTTGATGCATTGACGGAGGTCGTTATGGAAAAGAAGAAACCGAAGTATAATACCTGGCAGAATATCAAGTATGTGGTTTCAATGGCTTGGTCTACCGATAAGCATATTTTTGTTCTGTTCACACTATTTACAATCACTTCGGGAATATTACCACTCATCAATGTAGTGTTCCCGAGATTCATTCTTCAGGAGCTGATGTATGATCAGCGGTTTAGAGTCTTGCTTATTTTATTAATACTGTATTTTTTGATTGGTGCATTAGCCGGTTTTGGTAAATCCTATATCAATCAGGCATATTTTCCGAGGATGATTTATGTCCGTTTTCAATTTATGAAGCTACATCATATAAAATGCATGGAGACTGATTTTCAGAATACCGAGAATCCGGACTTTCTTAACGATAAGGAGACTGCCTTCCGGTGCCTTAACAATAATCAATCAGGCATCGAAGGCATGCTTCATAAGCTTTTCTTCCTAGGTGGTAATCTATTTGCTATTCTGGGCTATATGACAATCATATCCATGCTCAATGGATATGTGTTGCTGTATCTGATCATCAATATCGCAGTATCCTTTTATTTTACTTACCGAGCTAGAAAATATGAGCATGATAGGAAGGATGAGATTTCGGAAAATGATCGTCGCGCCGGATATATTTATGATTTGATGTATAACTTTGCCTATGGAAAAGAGCTGCGTATCAACGGATTATCAGGGTGGATAGCCGATTTATTTCAGGATTTTAAGGGAAGAAGACTGGATATCCATAAGAAGATCCGTTTTCGATATTTCAGGGCTGGATTAATCGACGTATTGTTGTTAATTCTCCGGGAAGGGGTCATTTATGCATACCTTATTTATCTGGTGATAGCAGGCAGACTGACCATCCCTGAGGTCACCATGTATTTTTCGGCTATTGCCGGCTTTGCAGAATGGATTAATCGGTTGATTGGGGATATTGCACACATCAGAGCACAGAATCTGGATGTCTGTGATTTCCGTAAGTTCATAGAACAATCAGAGAAGGAGAATGGAGAAGGTTTACCATTACCGATGGAACCCTATGAGATTGAGTTTCGCAATGTATCCTTCCGGTATCCGGGCAGTGAGGTCGATATCTATAAGAAGCTGAATCTAAAGATTCCGATGGGCCAGAGATTAGCCATTGTCGGGCATAACGGCGCCGGTAAGACGACCTTTGTCAAGCTGCTATGCCGCTTGTATGATGTGACAGAAGGAGAGATATTACTCAACGGTATTAATATTAAGTGTTTTAATAAAGAAGAGTATTTAGGACTTTTCTCTGCTGTATTTCAAGAGGTTAAGATCCTTGCATTTTCTGCCGGTGAGAATGTTGCTTTGGAGGAGAAGGAGAACATTGATACAGACCGACTGAATCAGGCTCTGGAGCAGGCTGGGGTTGCAGAAAAGATAGAATCTCTCGCAAACGGAGCGGATACCAGTCTGTTAAAGTTCTTAGATGATGAGGGTGTCGAGCTGTCCGGTGGTGAGAATCAAAAGATCTCCATCGCACGGGCTCTTTATAAGAATGGACCGATCATGGTGCTGGATGAACCGACAGCTGCTTTAGATGCACTGGCTGAATATAATACCTATCTGAATTTTAATCAGATGGTTGGACAGAAGACTGCGATTTATATCTCTCACCGTCTAGCCTCCACCATATTCTGTGATACAATCGCCATGTTTGAGCAAGGGGAGATTGTCGAATATGGTTCTCATGCAGAGCTCTTGGCGAAGCAGGGCAAGTATCGGGATATGTATGAAACCCAGGCGAAGTATTACAAAGAGGAGGCTATTGCATGAGGAAGAATATAAAGATTGCACTCCATTTTCTTAAGCTGGCCAGCAAAATGTCAAAAACCTATATCCCGTTGTTGTATAGTACGGCGATTATAAAGGCATTATCTCCGTTTCTGAATATTATCATGCCAAAGTTCATCATTGATGAATTAATGGGAGAGAAGCGTATCGTTCAATTATTCCTTTATGTGGCTGTCACAATAGTTGGAAATGGATTCTTTAATCTGGTAATTAAATATCTAGATACGAAGGTGGAAATCGCGAACTTCGCAATGGTGAACAGCTTTGAGCTTCATATGGGAAAGCATATCATGAGTATGGATTATGAGAATCTGGAAGACCCCGAGATACTGGATAAGAAGGAGAAGGCAATCTTCCCGATCAATAACCAGGGAGTACTGTGGAGAATGTTCAGCAGCATGATTAATCTTCTTCAGAGTATCATTACAATCGTTGGATTGGCGGCTATTGAAGCTACTCTTAATATCTACCTCTTGTTGATAATCGTAGCAATCATGCTGATCAATGCCACTCTACTTAAGAAGGAGCAAAATTTGTTCTTTGAGATGAATCAGGGCTTAATCCCCTTAAACCGTAAAATCGGCTACTATATCACACTCATCAGCGATTTTTCCTTTGCCAAGGATATCAGAATCTATCATATGGCACCTTATATTCTCAAAAAGGTAGTTGCATATAACGAGAAATCGCTGGATCAGTTCAGTGAATACTTTCCAAAGTACGGGAAGGCTGACGGGATATCGGCGATTAATGTTCAGGTTCAGATGTTGGTGGTATATGCCTATATGGCGTGGCAGGTACTGAAGGGTTTGATTGGAATTGGTGACTTTACGATGTATATTGCGGCTGCCAATAATTTCTCCACAAGCGTCTATGGGATACTGTTCAATTTCGTAGAATTTATTCAGAACTGCAAGTACCTGGAACAGTATTTGGAGTTTGAACAGCTACCGACAAGAAGCAATATGGGTACGAAGCGGGTTGATATGAGGGAGGGCATAGAAATAGAATTTCATAATGTCTCCTTCAAATACCCTAGGAGCGAGGAATATACTCTGAGGAATGTGTCCCTTACGATTCGAAGTGGTGAGAAGCTATCAATCGTCGGTCAGAACGGTGCCGGTAAAACTACCTTTATCAAGCTGCTTTGTAAGCTTTATGAGCCACAGGAGGGGGAAATACTGATCAATGGAGTTGATATCAGAGAGTACAGCATAGAGGAGTATAACCGACTGTTAGCTGTTGTATTCCAGGATTTCAAGCTTTTCTCCTTCTCGGTCAGAGAGAATATCACCTTCTATCGCGACACGGAGGACAGGAGGCTTCATCATGCACTGGAGAAAGCCGGATTGAAGGATAGAATCGATAAACTGGAGCAAGGAATTGATACCTCGATCTATAAGAATTTTGATAAAAAAGGGATAGAATTATCAGGAGGGGAGAATCAGAAGCTGGCCATTGCCAGAGCGATCTATAAGGACTCACCGATTGTAATTCTGGATGAGCCGACGGCAGCTCTGGACCCTTATGCTGAGTTCGAGATATATACGCGATTTAATGAGCTGGTTAGTAATAAGACAGCGATTTATATCTCACACCGCTTATCCTCCTGCCGATTCTGCGATCACATTGCGGTCTTTGATCACGGTGAGCTGGTCGAATACGGAACCCATAAGGAATTGGAAGGGAAGAAGGGGCTTTATAGTAAAATGTGGCATACTCAGGCACAATACTATGCCTAGGTAGGATGACTATATATTCTTATTCGTTTAGAGAAAGCACAAGGTTAAAATTTTGGCCTTGTGCTATTTCGATTATTGTATGTAGTCAAAATCCCAGTAGCTGCTTCGAGGAATAACCCAATGTTTATTGATGGAAATGAAGATGGGGGATTCTTCATGTTGAATTATCTAAGAAATGATAAATAATTATAGAATATCAGAAAATAACAATTGATTCTCTGTTATTTGTAAAAAATCAGATGAAAGATGGTATATTATTTGAATTCAAGACTATACAATTGATGAAAAATCTGGCATACTTATATTGTTATTTGACTAGATGGGGTAGATCAATACGAAGCAATGAACATGCAAGAAGGTTAGGAAAGAAAGATAAATAATTAAGGAGGAGCAGACATGGCGGTTCAGATTTATCAGCAGCGTAGAGATATGATTAATGGGGGTAGTGGGTTCTACTTAGGTCCTGCAGGTACCGGGAAAACCCATGCTTTAAAGAATGAAATTGAGCATGTACTTGAGAATACAGATGGGACAGTATTTGTTATAAGTAAAAACGGTGAATTCAATGAACTGATTGAAAAGTATGATGGCTTAGTGATTGACCCGGTAAAGCATCCACTTAATCCTTTGATCATTCAGGATGCCCGCGAGATGAGCGAGCAGGATGTAGTATTCTTAAGTAAAATTAAGTTTGGTCTAGCTAGGCTTTTAATTGAAACTAAGCTTCCTAAGCTAACGAACCTACAGAAATATCTGATTGAACAGGTAATGCTAAAACAGTGTCTTGAGTGCGGAGAACTGGATTGGAACCAGTTTGCTCTTGCATTTAATAATATGATCGACTCCTATGCAAATAAGAAGGTAGCGAAGAAACTGGATGAGGTGAAGGCTAGTCTTAGTAAAATTGCTGCAGAGTTGAACCTTGAGCCGGTTATTAGTGACAATGTATTATTAAAGGACACCTTCCTTGAGGAATTAAAGGAGCTGGCAGCGACCGTCTCAGAGTTGAATAAGCTTGCGGAAGGCAAAGAACAGATTAATATCGGCAGCCATCGATTGGTAATCTATGATATCTCGAATGCATCAAAAGAAGATGCGGATCAGTATAGTCTTATGGCGATTGAAGATGTTTGGACCAGACTCAATGGTAAAGCACCGATCACCGAAGCAAGACTTCTGATTGATGATGCAGATCACCTTTTCTTACGCTACGACAAATACATGGCAATTATGTATAAGGTATCAAAGTCCCAGGGCTTCGTGATTACCTCAGTAATCGAAGATACAGCAACCTTCCTCACAAAGCGGTTAAGCTTCCGTAATATTTCCGGCTATTTTGAGATCTTCGGTCATTCCATGGACGAGGTTGAGGTTCTTAAGCCTCTCTTTAGTCTTAGTCCAGAGGATATAGAGTGGTTAGTCAAGGCACCAAGCGGACAGAAGCTGGTATTATGCGGTGGTAACCGTTTCCTTGTAAAGGCTGTTAAGTAAGTGGTACATAGAGGATTTGAATAATAAAAAGATGATAAACTGAAATGCTTCCATGATAATTCATGTGGAGCATTTTATATTATAGGATAATAGGAGTTCATTATGAATGAAGTAGAAGCATTTCCTCACATAGAACGATGGCAGGAACAATCTTCATTGGCAATTGGTTGATTTGATTGGTATCATTTTGGATGAATTATGCTTCGTTTATCGGGAGAACAGATAAAAACATCACGATATGTGATCATTATATTAAGATTTTTTCGAAACTATATAATTATACAAATATTCTTGCTTTTTATGTCAATAGTAATTGAACTAGAAAAAATGATATGGTAATCTATAAGTGAAAAACATTGGAAAATTTGTCGATTATATATGTTGAAAATAAAACGATAATATGAAGCGTGGGATAATATGGATAAAACAAATGAATTATCAAATAACAAAATCGGGGCGGCTATTCAATATTTTCGCGATTCCTATGGAATTACACAAAGCAAATTGTGTAAGGGATTGTGTTCTGTAGCTACCTTATCACGTATCGAAGCAGGGGAGAGGGACGTTGATTCTCTATTATTAGAGACACTTTTGGAACGTCTAGGTAGAATGCCAAACCAGTTTGAACTGATTTTAACTGATTTCGATTATTTAATTTATCAAAATAGAATAGATATTAAGGATTTAATTAGGGATAAAAATTATGAGAAGGCTCATGCGCTTCTTACAGTATATGAGCAGATAACAGCTTCCAAGGGAAGCGCTCATATGCAATTTGTGGTATATTGCAGAGCGTTACTGAACGAAGCTCAGGGGGGTGATGTTGAGGAGACAATCAATCTGTTGATGGAAGCGATTACCTATACCGTACCAGACTTTAAAACTCATGATATCATGGACTATTATCTAAGTAGCAGTGAGCTTGGCATCATAATCGATATTTTGCAACGAATGATTGATGCAAGGATCGTAGAAAGCTCCAAGGTTATTCTGGAACAGGTTCTTGAGTATCTGGAGCTTCAAGCATTATCCGAAGATACAAATCAAACCTACACTAAAGTAGCAGTAATGGCGTGCAAGCTTTATTTATCAGAAGATGATATAATGAAGGCACAAGAGATGTGTAATAAGGGTTTAGAGAAAAGCAAGGGAAGCCGAAGGATGGATTATCTCGGTGATTTATATAGTATTAAAGCAAAAACTACGGAGCTGTTACTGAAACAGGAGGGCAAATGGGATGCTTCAAATAATGAATGCTTGAAATATTACCTTCAAGCATATCATGTATATCATTTTTTTGAAGATAATATGGAAGCTGAGTTAATTATGAAACATCTTAAGGAGGAATACCAATGGGCAGATATCGGCTAGGGGATATTGTACGCATGACAAGGAAGTCCTTGTCTATCACACAGGAGCAATTATGTGATGAAATCTGCTCGACTGAGACCTTGTCAAGAATAGAAAACGGTAGTCAAAATCCTAGTAGAGATGTCTATGAACTACTAATGGAACGCATGGGTCGCATCAGAGATAGAGCATACTCGTTGCTCTCTGTATCCGATTTGAAGGTTTTGGAGCAGATGAAGTTATTTGAGGATTATACTAGGGAGTATGAATTTAATAAAGCTGATGAGGTATTGGATGATATAAAAAAGAATATTGGGAATTCTATTTTAGATAATCAATTTGTTCTTAGGGGAGAGACTATAGTAAATTTCTATTTAAATAAAATTAGTGTTGATGAATGCCTTGATAATTATAAAAAAGCATTACTCTTAACTATTCCGAAGTATGGTTCAATATCCTTGGCGAATTGGCCATTAAGCTATAACGAAGCATTGCTACTGATCAATATTTCTATAGCATATGCTGAAAAAGAAGATTATTTTAAAGCGATTGAGGTAGTCAAGGAAGTATATTATGCTTTAAAACAGAGTTATGTTGAAGAGCAGCAGAGAGTTCTGTTACAAGTAATTTTGATTAGTAATTTATCAAAATGGTATGGGTTGATCGGCAATAATGAAGAAGCAATAAATATTGCTAATGAAGGTATTCATATATGTAAAAAAAATAAAATAGGTATTGCGCTCCCTAATCTTTTGTATGGTATTGTATGGAACAAAGAGAGGTTAATTGAAAAGGGAGCACTACCTACTGAATATAAGAAAGAATGCTTAAAATATTTAAAGGAAGCATACTATATAGCCTCAGCAATGAGTTTATCCTTTGTAAAGCAATTCATAAAGGATCATGTCGTTAAATATTATGATAATGCAATCACCCTATAATCTTATGCAGTAACGATAAATGGCATATCACTGGCAAGAGTCAGTTCATTCTCGGTGGAACAGGTAACAATATGGGGCATATCACTGGCAAGAGTCAGTTCATCCTCGGTGGAACAGGTAACGATGTGGGGCATATCACTGGCAAGAGTCAGTTCATCCTCGAAGGAACAGGTAACGATGTGAGGCATATCGCTTGCAGTTATGATAACAGGAACATCACTCGCATAGGCTTCACCGTCTTCAATAGCAGCGGAGATGATACCAGGAGCATCACTAGCTAAAGCTTGTCCATCGTTTTTGTTCATTTGTGTTTTACTAAATATAACCATTAAGCTCACAAGTATCAGTAATACAGAGAGAGTGAAGTTTCTTTGTTTGTTTTTCATTTTTAAATCCTCCTAATTTTTGATTTTATTTTGTTAATGGAGCATAAGTATCATTTTTGAATTAAAAACACGTCTTACGTGTTTTTAATTTTTAAATTAGTTAAATTATAAACCCCAAAAAAAGCAAAAACCATGTCGTATTTGGAAAATTTGATTCGAATTTTCCAAATACGACATGGTTTTTTTATCATATATATTTTATTATATATTTGACCAACTACTAATATCATAATAATCGTCAGCTTTGCAGGCACATTCAAAGTGTGAATGAGGAACAAGAGAGAAAAGTATGGGAAAAGCAAATTTACGGCCAGCATTTTATGATGAACTTACCGGTATACCTAATTTAAATTTATTAAGGGATGTTTTAACCGATTATATTGTTCAAAGATCTTGCAACCAATTTGCAGGGATAGATAGATTTGCTCTGGTTTATTTAGATATTAACAACTTTACTTATCTAAATGAAACATACGGTTTCAAGGTGTGTGACAATATAATCAAGTGTGTAGAGGAATACCTAGCTGCCAAGATCCGAAATCCTAATTATGTAACCAGGGTAGCCAGTGATAAGTTCGCGATTTTATGTACTGATATTGAGATGAATCAACAGATCTATGATGTGATTGAGGATGTTATTAATAACGGTTGTAATATCTACATATCGAATTATGCTTTTTATATAACGATGAGCGCCGGTATTGCCTTGTTCCCAGAACATGGGAAAGATATCGATACCCTGATTAGGAAAGCGGAGACCGCCGGTTATCTTGCGAAAAAGTCAGGTAAGGATATTAATATATACAGCGATGAACTCCAGAAGGACATGGTTGAACAGGTACAGATGATCAATAAACTTCAAAATGGTATTGATAAGGAAGAGTTTAGACTGTATTATCAACCGGAATATAATCTTGTAACCAATGAGATTATCGGAGTAGAAGCATTGGTACGTTGGCCGCATCCTGAGAATGGTTTTATATCTCCTGAGATTTTTATACCGATTGCTGAAAAATCAAAACAAATTTATAGTTTGGAACGATGGATTATTAATGAAGCCTTGCACCAGAAGCAACAATGGGAGTTAAGTGGATTGGGTAACATGGAATTATCCATTAACTTATCCAGTAAAACCTTAGAGTCTGAGAGCAATTTTCAGAAGATTGAAGAGATTATCTCTTCACATCCTGTGGATCTCACTAAGATAATATTTGAGATTACTGAGACGATCATCCTCACACAGGTTGATTTAGTGATTGAACGGTTGAACAGGCTCAGAGCTTATGGAATTAAAATTGCATTGGATGATTTTGGTACAGGCTACTCATCATTAACACATATTAAGAAGTTACCGATTGATATTATTAAAATCGATAAAAGCTTTATACAGTCAATACCACATGGGAATGAGGAGACTGTTATTACACATAACATCTTATCCATGGCTCATGAATTAAATTATAGAGTGGTAGCAGAAGGAATCGAGACACAGGAACAATTAGATTATCTTAAGATCTCATCCTGTGAGCGAGGACAAGGATTTCTGTTATGCAAGCCCTTACCCAGTGAAAAGCTGAAGGAAGTATTAATTCCCCTAAGCTAAGCTAGGGAATTCGGATTTGAAAATACATATGCAAATTACTTACACAAATGCTGTATATAATATGGCTACAGGTGTACGGGGAATAGAAAAAGAATGATAACATTGTTATCATTCTTTTTCTTCGCTTTACTTTATTATCAATTAGAGTATAATTACGTAGACATAATATGTAGAAGTGTTCTATTTCCTGGTTAATCCGATCGACTCTGTCTGATCATCTATGTGTAGTGTTGCTGTTATTGTCTCTGCCTCATAGGCAGTCAAACCATTGCTCGTGGTAATTGTGAAAGCCCTGTGGTCAGGCCCATCTTCATCGTAATTTTCACACAAAGAACTACCTGCCAGACCGGTATCATATCCATATTCTTTTTGCATAAATAGTATTCTATTCTCGAGCATATAAAAAGGAATGCTTTCTGATTAATTATAAAGTGTTTGATATTATGCTAAGGTTTCGATATACTAGGGATAAGTTAATAGCTACTTATAACATTTCAATAATAAGAAGTAATAGGAGTCACTTATGTCAGGATCAGTTTATGGAAAAAGTTTTGTTATATCAACTTGGGGAGAATCCCATGGTGAGGGAATTGGAGTTGTTGTGGATGGATGTCCGGCAGGTCTATCCATGAATGAAGCGATAATACAAGCGTACTTAGATCGGAGAAAACCTGGGCAGACTGATTATTCTACGCCTCGGAAGGAAAATGACCGGCTACGAATTCTTTCAGGGATATTTGAGGGGCGTACCACAGGAACACCGATATCTCTAGTGGTTTACAATGAGAACCAACGCTCTTATGATTACTCGGATATTGCCGGTTACTATCGTCCTGGACATGCGGATTATACGTATGATATGAAGTATGGTTTTCGGGATTATCGCGGCGGGGGTCGCTCTTCAGGTCGTGAGACCACAGGAAGAGTGGCTGCAGGCGCGATTGCAGCTGAGATCTTGAAGGAGCTTGGTATTTCGGTATTTGCCTACACTAAGTCCATTGGACCTGTTTCCGTAGACTATCAAAAATGTCGTAAGGAATACAGGATGGATAGCCCTTTGAATATGCCGGATCCGGAAGCGTCTGTGAAAGCAGAAGCCTATATCAGGGAGCAGATGGAGGATCATAATTCTGTTGGTGGCGTAATAGAGTGTATCGTATCTGGTCTTCCCGCAGGGATTGGGCAGCCGGTTTTTGATAAGCTGGATGCTACCCTTGCCAAAGCGATTATGTCCATCGGAGCGATCAAAGGTGTAGAGATCGGTGACGGATTTGAGGTGGCGACAAGAACTGGCGCAGAGAACAATGATTCTTTTTGCTATGACGACGGTGGAAATCTGGGCAAACTAAGCAATCATGCCGGAGGTATTCTTGGAGGAATTAGTGACGGGACGGAGATAGTCCTTCGAGCTGCTGTGAAACCCACGGCTTCGATAGCCAGATCGCAGCGCACTGTGAATAAGAGCAAAGAGAACATTGAAGTCGAAATTCAAGGAAGACATGATCCCATCATCGTACCAAGAGCAGTTGTCGTAGTGGAGGGGATGGTTGCGATTACCCTAGTGGATTATCTATTTCAGGGGATGACTTCAAGAATGGATAGGATTAAAGAATTCTATAAACAGTAATACGGAAGACGCAAATCAATACTATAATAAAGTTAAAAAATGAAGTAATATTAATGGAAAAGAGTACTAATTAGATACTCCCTCCTATCATATTACTTCATTTTTATGCTTATAGTTCTTCTTTCGATTTCATCATCAAACATTCTGTGATTCCTTGTCTGTATAAATCAGGGATAACTCCGATTGCGGTATATCCTATACTTTCATATAATCGTTTGGCTTCCGGATTAAAATCAGCAACCAATAAAAATAGTTTTGAGTTATTGCTATAATAAACATCTTCAACATACTGCAATAATATTTTTCCTATACCCTGACCACGATATTCGCTTTTAACTGCAATAATATGGATATAAGGAAAGGAGTGAAATATCCCGTTGGCGATAACCCATATAAAGCCTATACAATTGCTATCATCATCTAGCGCCACATATATTTCATTATTCGCAAATCCTTTTTCTAGGGAGCTTCCGGCACTTCCGGCTTGAGAAAAATATCTTCTTCCTAACTCAGAGTTGACGAGTGCTTCTTCGCAATCCTTCAAATGTCTAATATTTCCTTTGTCTATTGTGATCTCCATAATCTCTTACCCCCACAAAAAAATTCTGTAATTACTATTTAAGAAGCATTATACATGCTTAATATTATAACAACCAATCTGTTAAAAAACAACATTTCAAACCGTTTTTTGAGGCATAGACAGCAATGATTCAGGTGGAATGAGTAAGATAGATAAAGATATGCTAAAATAATTTATAATAATGTAAAAACAAATTTATTGAGGAACATATTCTAATGTCGAAAGCTTAATATGGTTTGGGAATACAATCAAAAAGATATTGAAATACATTGTAAAATCATTTATAATTTAGTGAAAACTAAAATAATAAAGAGATAGATAAAAAACAAGAACAGTAAAAGATGAAAAACAACTAAAATATAACGAACCTTGGATTACTCAAAGAGCAGATTTTGGAGATGGAAGATTTGGCTGGAATTTAGTGATGATCTTTAGCACAGTTGGTGACAATAACCAGTATGTATGGGGGATTCATTATTAATAATGAGAAGGGATGAGAGATATGGCAAAGCTAGTAATCAATGAGCGCAACAGAAAAGATAAAATTAATGCGGAGATATATGGTCATTTTGCAGAGCATCTTGGCAGATGTATCTATGAGGGCTTATATGTAGGAGAGAATTCAGAAATCGAGAATACAAATGGGATGAGGACAGATGTAGTAGAGGCACTAAAAGAGATCAAAGTGCCCGTACTTCGTTGGCCGGGAGGATGCTTTGCAGATGAATATCATTGGAAGGATGGCATTGGTCCGAAGGAGAAGCGCAAGAAAATGATCAACACCCACTGGGGTGGTGTCGTAGAAGACAATAGCTTCGGAACCCATGAATTTATGGAATTATGCCGTCAATTGGGATGCAAAACCTATATAAACGGTAATCTTGGTAGCGGTACCGTACAGGAGATGTCTGAGTGGGTGGAATATATGACCTTCGAAGGAGTGTCTCCTATGGCGGATCTTCGAAAAGAGAACGGCCATGATAAGGCCTGGAGAGTAGACTATTTTGGCGTAGGCAACGAGAACTGGGGCTGTGGCGGAAATATGACTCCCGAGCATTATGCCAATGAATTCAGAAGATACCAGACCTATGTCAGAAATTATGATGCGAAGGTAGCGAAGATATGCTGCGGTGCCAATGTAGACGATTATCATTGGACCGAGGGTGTATTGAAGACAACTTATGACCATACGCCAAAACACCGTCATGGCTTTATGGATGGTCTCTCCCTGCATTATTATGTTCTTCCGGGGAGTACTTGGGAATCCAAGGGAAGCGCGACGGATTTCGATGAAGCGGTATGGTATAAGACTTTGAAGAAGGCTCTTTATATGGAAACATTGATTAAAGGGCATAGTGCTATCATGGATCAGTATGACCCGGACAAGAAGATTGGTATGATCGTAGATGAATGGGGATGTTGGTATGATGTTGAGCCAGGTACGAATCCGGGCTTCTTATATCAGCAAAATACCATGAGAGACGCCCTGGTAGCCGGTATTACTCTGAATATCTTTAATAAGCATTGTGACAGGGTGAAGATGGCTAACCTGGCTCAAATGATTAATGTGCTTCAGTCTGTTATTCTGACTGAGGGTGAGAAGATGGTGAAGACGCCGACTTATCATGTATTCCATATGTATAAGGAGCACCAGAATGCTTACCTGTTGGAAAGCCATATTGATACCAACGTAATTGGTATCGGTGAAGATGTGGTACCCAACTTGTATGAATCAGTCTCGGTTGATGATCATGGGATAATTAATATAACCCTGAACAACTTGTCCATCAGTAATGCGGAAGAAGTGGAAGTAGTCCTGACAGAGAAGGTGATAAAAGAAGTAAATGCTAGTATCCTTTCCGGTCACATGAGAGATTATAATACCTTCGAGGATACAGAAAATGTTGCAGAGAAACCTTTTACCGATTTTAAAGTACACAAAAAAGGAATTACATTTATTATACCTGCATGCAGTGTGCTTAATATCAAAATAAGCTAATGGAAACCAGGGTATGTAAGAAGTGCCTGATTCGTGATATGGAAGAATATGAAGAGTATAAGAATATGTTTGAATACATTCGTAATCTGCCGGAGGAGATTAAGGCGACACAGGAATTATATGAGTACAGAATGAAGCTCTGCAAGGAGTGCGACATGCTGCTAAGCGGTATGTGCAGAAAGTGCGGATGCTTTGTCGAAATGCGGGCAGCAGTTACGAAAAACTACTGCCCAGGTAAGAAGTGGTAACATTTTGGGGCTGTTGCTGAGTTGATATATCCAAAGAAGAAGGAAAGCAATACACTTCCCTCACACACAGGTTGACGGACATCTTACTGTTTTGCAAGCCATTATCAAACATTTGTTTGCTATTGTCTTACAAAATCAGCAATCTGTCCGTCAAACAGTGCATTATGGGAAGTATATTACCTTCCTTCTTCTTTTATTATATGAAAATGCAGTAGCCCCTTGGTTATGTTGACCGCTTTTTTATTTATTCGGTCGTTGTTGGTTGGTTAATCGGGCTGTAGTTAATTCTTACGTTGATATCCTGGTTGTAATTCCCGAAGGATTTACCGAAGATTGTTAGCCCACCGACATGCTTCGCTGTGTCCGGTACCTCCATCTTAAATCGAATCGTACTGCGATAATCAAAATTAAAATCGCGAATTGTAACATCCGAAATCCTAAGACCGTCGATAAAGGTACCCTTCTTATTGATTACCAGTAGCTTCAAAAGTCCATATTGATTCCAATTAGGAAACCACCAATCAGGAGTAAAAATACCCTTAATATCTCCGAAATCACCGGGACTGGTCCAGGTTCCGATGCAAACATCATTCAGGTAGAAGTAGATGTCGGAGGGCCAGATATTATTACTGCCGGGTGCCTCTGAGCTTAGCTCAGCGGAGATGGTAATCTGTTCGATCTTCTGGGAGGTGGGAATAAAATTAGGGATAATATATTCAATATAGCCTTTTGTAAACCATACAATGTCTGCCTGATAGCGATCGGGATGGGTAAAATATCTGGCATCATCCACCTGGCCGATCAGAGCGGTGGAGGAGGCAAGTCCACAAGTAGGGTAGATACTATAATTGGAATAGTGACCAACCTTAATATCGGTCTGATAAACATTTTCGTTAACCTCTTGGGAATCCATATCAATCAGAATTTTATCCAGACGAACCGTACATTTCTTCTGATTACCATGGCCGGTTGACTCGTTGGAGATGGAGACAATACCGCAATCCTCTAATTTCTTAATATGGCTGGTCAAGGCACCGTTGGTAATATTGAGACTGCTTGCCAGCTCATTCATATTCATACTTTTATTTGCCAAAAGCAATTTAATAATTTCTATACGGATATCGGAGCCCAATGCTTTAAAAAGCTCCAATCCCTCATCTAATGATTTTATATGGAACATCGATATCCTCCCGGCGCTTTAGACTATATTGTGTAAAAAGGAAAATGATTTAGTGTTTCTTAAATTATTATATACATACTTTAAAGGTAAGTCAATCATTGTAAAATGGGGGGCAAGAACAGATTATCATAGATAATTACTGCTTTAAATAAAACTAAAATAATTTTAATACAGAATCTTTGATAGTGATTACGTAAAGCTTCAGAGGGCTATAGATAAAAGAGTTATTCTGAAAATAGGAAAGCAACCAATTCCTTAACAGGAGAGAATGTATTCCCGGTAGCAACAAAGGAATATCAATTAAGGGATGGTATTCTGACCGCTAATCTAAAGAGCTGCTCATGGAATGTAATTCGACTTGGAATAATTCAATAACTCCCATTTTGCTATAGGTAAAAAGATCACTCTGTATCCGGAGATTGTGGTATATCTCCGGATACAGAGTGATCTTTTTATTTGTGAGTATGTAAAGTGAACAAACCTGTTTATTCACTTTAGTAAGCTCGCAAAGCATTCTTTTTATCGATTATGGATAAGGTTCATTCTTTTAAATATATTATTGCTCCAATTAGAAATACAATAAGGCCGGCTACTTTCCTTACACTTATTTCTACATTGTTCGCGAGTGCGTCTACAATCAGTCCACTCAGCAGCTGACCGGAAAGAACCAGTATGATAGTATTCGATATACCGAGCTGTGGTATGGCACTTGATGATAAATAGATGATCGAAGCACCAAATAAACCACCAATCAGCCATAGAGGTTTGATTGTCGTGATCTTGGTATAATAAACTAACTTACCGCTAATTAGATTCAAAAACAGAAAAAAGGTCATACCTACCATTAGACTATGTAAGGTAGCTATTCCCGGAGTTATATATTTACCAAGTTGTGAGTTGATACTTGATTCTATCGTGGTGAAGATACCTGCTAAGATAGCAAGTAAGATATAGAACGGATTCATATTTTTCTCCAAGGTTGTCATTATTTATTAATATGAAATGAGTAATAAATATATACAGACAAGTTGGAGAATGTTTCTACACTGTTACTGGGAGGATATCATCATTAAATATTTCTTTGATGTTTCCTTTGGAAGGATTACCGGTAAGAAATCCGCTACTTAATATACTTGTTAATCATTGCAATATTCTCAGTATTATTTTAGAAAGAATTTACATATAAGCTCAACATACATCTCAGGATACAATAAACTAATCTCGCCGTGTCCCATATTCGGTAATATGTTCAACTCACTTCCTACAATAACATCATTCAACCTCTTGGCGGATTTTCTCATAATACCGATTTCTTTACCACCTACCATTATAATAACCTTTGCTTTGGTATTAGATATACTGTGTTTTAATTCGTATGTACCGTTACTTAAAGTGATATTGATCAAGGACTGCTTGGTCATTTTTATACTTTCATTGTAATATTGCTCAAACATGCTTTCCGGTACGAACAAGGTCTTGGCCTGTAATTTGGAGAACCATCGTATCTTAATCAAGCCATAGAAGAGTTTATATGCCGGTATTGTCATTAATGCAGCGCCCTTTATCGAATAGACAAGTGCACTTTCAATTATCGCATATTCTGCGATGTCTTCTCTCAATGAGAGTACCTCAGTAACAATTTGAGCTCCGATGGATAATCCCCCAATGGCATAAACCTTTCCTTTATATTGAGTATCTATGTATTTAATCAATTTTTCAGCAGAATCCTTGATGCTGATAAATGTTTCATGAGCATCTTCTCCATGACCATCTATGATTGGGGTAACGACATGATAGTTTTCTTTGAGCAGCTTTATAATAGGTTCCAGCGACCACCAAGAAAGCCCACCGCCATGTAATAATAGGATAGTTGGAAGGGAATGGTTTTCGGTTTCTTTTAATAACATGAGCTTTATCCTTTCCATTGAGGTATAATAGAGATGATTGATCTATCTATTCTACTTATGAGCAACTAAAATAGTTGTGTTTTCTATACGAAATACCTTTTCTACTCGTGTAAATCCGGCCGTATGCAGCATTTCGATTTGATTTAGAATAGTACATGGAGTGTCATAATGATAAAACTCGTTGTTTGGAATACCCATTTCCTTACGGATACGGGCATTTTCTGCATAATAGAAATCTTCCTCTTCCTGGTTTTCCACCATGTAATCGCACTCGATATAAACACCGTCCGGTGTTAAGGCTTGATTAATTTTTTTATAAAGAGCGATTTTTGCTTCATGTGAAAAATGATGCATAGTTTGAAAGGATATGGCACAATCATATGTAGCAAATCCCAAAGGAACATCGAAATAGCTGCCACAGATAAGCTGCAATGATTTCTCCGGATGCTTGGCCATTAATTTATCGAGCATCGCTTGTGTTAAATCGATACCGGTTACTTTGATATCTGGCATTACTTTAAATATTTCGTCAAGTTCCAGGCCTGTTCCGCATCCCAGGTCGAGGAGAGATTTACATGACTGTGGAATCAACTTTGACATTTCGATATAACCCTCTTTGCAGCCGATCACATTAGTGAGCATATGCTCATCATATTCATCGACACGCGCAGTAAAAAAACAATCCATTTTTTCCATCATAATCCTTCTTTCATTATATATAACAAACCATAAGACAATTTCATTGATCAGCTATATTCCTTAACGTTATTTTAGCATTTTCTAATAGAAAAATATAGCTCAAACATTTTTATAATCGAATTTGAGTGGATGCATATGGAATCGACTTTTATCTCTTCCTGTAAGCCGATCGATCGTAGATTAGTTCTTAGTATTGATTTGTTTTATTATCATATCAACTATTTCATTGGCTGTCATAGCTTTATTTAGTAATTGCTCAGGTATTATTTTTATATAATCTTTATCTCGCCACCAGCGTCTCATCTCGGTTTCTCCAAAGTCATCCGCATTCGGTTTTGTTTTATGACGATGTAATGTTTCTTCAAAGGGTACATCAAAGTAATAAGCGTATATACTGGGGCCATATGCACTTTTTACACATTCAAATAGCTCCTGGTACCAATCAGCATAAAGGATACCTTCCAGTATCACAATATCGCAATTTAAACTTCCGTATTTGACTAATTCTATAAGCAATCCGATTGCTTGTGTTTGTGGGTCATCTCTTACATACAAAACATCACGTCTTACCACATCCTGTGAAATAAGCATGGTTCCGTGTCCAAAATATTTTTGGAGCTCCTTAGAGATAGTTGTCTTTCCGCTTCCAGAATTTCCTCTTAATATAATAATTATGGGCACTTTAAGCATGGTCGTTCCTCTCAAATTCATATTTATCAGCTTTACGGTTATTCATCAAACACAATACCATCTTAAGTTCGTTTCAGAATGCCGTCCTTTTATAAGAATAGTTCCTTTATAGTTCATAGATTTAGATATACATTTCCAATTCCAATTCATCATTAAGGGGTATATTATTATCGCCTATTAACGGGACATCAGGCTTTATTTTTCTAACATGATCCATCGCATCTATATATAGCTTTGTCAGATGAAATCCCCTTTTCTGAAAAAATCCAATTGCCCTTAGGTTATCATTCGTAGTAATAACACGTAATAGGTGGCACTTATTAAGCTTGGCATATTCTTTTACCTTTTCGACTAATGAAGTACCAATCCCTTGATTTTGAATTTTACTATCAAGTGATAAAATATCGCATATTTGATTGGTTATTCTATGTGTTATCAAACCTACCACAGTATCACCTTCGTAAGCCACAAATCCTGATTCATCCTTTAAATCAAATACTTCACCTTCCCTAAGAACTATTACTGAGCTTCCCCATGCTCGTTGAAGGAATTCGTATATTATGAGCTTATCATTTTCTTCTATATTCTTAATATTCATCATATCCACCCCATTTTTATATGTGAGAGTACTAGAAGGTTTTCCATAAAATAAATAACGTAACTCAAAGCATTATTGGTATACTTCTTAACCAGCAGCATACCAATGAATCTGAATTTATTGTAGCTTACTTAATTACAAAAGTAAACATATTTTACCAGGGTGATTTTGTCACTTAATAAAAAATCAATAGACACACGAATAAGTATCATAGACATTCATTTTAGTATCGGTGCTCCTTACATGGCCTAAATTACGAACGAAGTTTATTCTTGACATTACTTTATCGGTTGTGTTAATATTTCCTAAAATCTAATTAAGAGGTAAAAAACCATGTTTCTTACAATGATCCATCATCATCATACCTAGAACGATTGTATTTGTGTTTAGTCACGAGTACAGTCGCATTTTGGCGTACTCGAGATGATTGGTAATTGTGGAATAACAATTAATGCCGTCCGAGTATCAATTCGGGCGGCTATTTTTATGAAAGGAGCAATATGAAAACAGCAGCAGTAAAAGGAACAAAAGATTTTCTGCCAAAGGAAATGGCACTAAGAGATTATATGCAGAATAGAATTCTGGAGGTATATCAGAATAATGGCTTCAACCGTATATCAACCCCCATCTTGGAAGATATCGAAAATCTTGATAAAAGTGAGGGCGGAGACAATCTGAACCTGATTTTCAAGGTGCTTAAGAGAGGAGATAAACTGAAGGAAGCATTTGAAAAGGGACGGGTCAATGAACTTTGTGATATGGGTTTACGATATGATCTGACATTACCCTTAAGCCGCTATTATGCCAAGAACAAAGAAAAATTAATGTTACCCTTTAAATGCATTCAGATTGATAAGGTCTACCGTGCAGAGCGTCCGCAACGGGGTAGGGACCGAGAATTCATTCAATGTGATATTGATATAATTGGTTCTGATTCAATCAATTCGGAAATTGAATTGATTGATATTACAGCAAAAGCATTAATATCAGTTGGAATTAATGATTTTACCATAAAGCTTAATGACAGACGTTTATTAAAATCAATATTACTATCCTTCGGACTTGAAGAAAACCAGGTTGACGGTGTGTGCATTTCAATCGATAAGCTAAATAAGATCGGTGTTTCCGGATTGAGAACTGAACTCGAGGAAAAGAAGGTTGAGGAAGCTGTTATTGATAAAATTATGTACCTGATAGGTAATAAAGTTGGTCTGGATGATGTGGAGAGTGTAACAGAAGAGAAGAATATATTAGAGGACCTGAAGCAAATCATTTATTCTATTAATGAAATCTCGAAGGGCAGCTACGATATACAATTTGATTTCACTCTTGTTCGTGGCCAAGGATATTATACGGGTACGATATTTGAGATAGAAAGCAATAAATTTAAAAGCTCTATTGGTGGTGGAGGTAGATATGATAATCTGATCGGTAAGTTTACCGGGGAGAAGGTGCCTGCGGTTGGTTTTTCCATTGGTTTTGAAAGAATCTTTACATTACTTATGGAAGATGGATTCCAAATTCCTGATTCGAAGAATAGGATAGCAGTGATTTATAAGAGCAAAGATTTCTTACAAGCTTATACCCAAGCAGAAGAGTATCGTGATCGATTTGATGTTGTTCTTTATGAGATGCCCCAAAAATTAGGAAAATTCATAGATAAGCTTATTCTAAACGGCTATTATGGATTTTATGTTTATGGTGAGGGAAATGAAATCAAAGAGCTTAAGTAATATTCTTAGTTCATAATAACCGATCGAAAGCACGCTGCGCGAACTTTCGATTATCATGAGTTAATAAAGAATTGAACAGCGAGCCTGCAATGTTCCGGTCTTATGGACAATGATAATTGTTTTGGACAACAAAAAAGACACGGATAAAATTCTTTATCCGTGTCTGATTCTAAGCGATTTTCGAATTATGCTAATACAACATTAACAGCTTGTAAACCACGAGCGCCGTTAGTAATGTCAAACATAACATTCTGATTTTCTTCTAAAGACTTAAAGCCTTCAGCAGCGATTCCTGAGAAATGTACGAATACATCTTCACCAGTCTCGTCGTTAGTAATAAATCCAAATCCCTTTTGTGCGTTAAACCATTTAACTGTACCTTTATTCATGAAAGATACCTCCTAATAATATTGTTTATTCTACGCTGAAAATAAAAAATCACATATTTTTGTAAAGCATTAAGTAGATTAATGATTTACAAAAATATGTGAATCAAATCTTGCATCTCAAATAACTTCCTTATAATAACATGGATATCTATCGCTGTCAATACTATTTTGTAATTATAATAGAGGTAATATATGGAAGATATGATTTATATGCTTGTATATTTATGTCTATTATCAAGTATTTCTACAGGAATGACCGCGTGAAGCGGAAAACGTCAAAACCCAGAAAACCTGTTCATCAGACGAATTGCTGTCCGAATAGCAAAAATAGTCAAGAAAAGTATAATTGAAAAAAGGTATGATGAACTAATGTAGTAAAAAAATGAAAAGGGAGGACAACAAACCCTACAGTATACCACCAACTCTAGAGCCAGTGGTATACTTTGAAACATCAAAAAGGAGAGTGAAGAATATGAATGTTGCAATTAAGGTAGAGCAGATCTCTAAAGCGTATAGAGGACTGCCAGCAGTCAAGGGCTTAAACCTGTCAATCGAATACGGCCAGGTATTTGGATTGCTAGGAGCGAACGGTGCCGGTAAAAGTACCAGTATCGAGTGTATTCTCGGAACAAAAGAGGCGGACAGTGGAAAAGTTACGATCATGGGTATGAATCCGATAAGAGACCGAAAAAAGCTATTTCAAAATGTTGGTGTACAGTTTCAGGAGGCAAATTATCAGAATGAAATAACGGTGAGTGAATTATGTGAGGAGACAGCAGCTCTGTACCAGAACCCTGCGGATTGGCATCAGCTGCTTGCACAATTTGGTATCTCGGATAAGATCAATAGTGCAGTCAAGAATCTTTCGGGGGGACAGCGACAGAGATTATTTATCGTACTTGCTTTAATTCCTAATCCGCAAGTGGTTTTTCTGGATGAATTGACAAACGGATTGGATGCGAAAGCCAGACGAGATGTTTGGAAAATTCTTGAGGATCTTAAGAAAAAAGGGCTTACAATCCTGCTGACTTCGCATTTCATGGACGAGGTAGAGGTCCTATGTGATGAAATCTGTATTCTGAAGCACGGCGAGACGGTGTTTTACGGTACTGTAGAAGAAGCAATCGCAAGCAGTCCCTATGATAAATTTGAAGATGCGTATCTCTGGTACGCAGATGAGGAGGATAAGAAGAATGAAGACCTTTAAGAAGATGCTGAAGGTAGAAGCAGTGCTCTCACTGCGAGATATGAATATGCTGATCTTTGCGATTATTATGCCACTGGTGGTAATGATTATAATTGGTATTATTTACGGGAGGAAGGCGGCCTTTGACGGTGCGGGATATACCTTTATAGAACAGTCCTTTGGAGCTATGTCCTCTATTGCTATCTTGGCAGGAGGTACGATGGGACTGCCGATTCTGGTTTCCGATTATAGGGAGCGTAAAATTCTGAAGCGATTTCAAGTTACTCCGATCAGTCCGGCATTGATTTTATCGGTGCAAGTTACCATCTATGCTCTGTATTCTGCCTGCTCGCTGTTAATTCTCTGGATTGTAGCAAAGTTGTTCTTTGGATTTGTGATGCATGGCTCATGGCTCACGTTTATCGGTGGCTGGCTGATGGTACTGGTGTCCATGCTAAGTATTGGCATGATGGTAGGTGGTATTGCAAAAAACAGTAAAAGAGCAGGCATCATTGCCAGCCTTCTATATTTCCCCATGCTGATTTTCTCGGGAGCCACCTTGCCCTATGAAATCATGCCCAGGCCATTACAAATATTCAGCAACATCCTGCCGATGACGCAAGGCATTAAGCTGTTGAAGGCAGCGTCCCTCGGTTTACCGATGGACAGTGTGTTGATCCCTATCGTTGCTATAATAATACTCGCAATCGTATGCATTGGTGTTTCACTCAAAGCTTTTAAATGGGAGTAGTTAGGGCTCTACGCAAAACCTGAATAGATGATATGTAAGCTAATTGTTCTTCTCTGTAACAAACAATTAGCTTACATAGATATTTAACAGCAATAATCTCATACATCTATGGTATATCATTAATGAAATGAATTAACCTTATTTGATAAATAATTATGCAATTCCTTAACTTCAAGGACAATCTGTTTCATTGTATCACGATCTCTTATTGTAACAGTATCATTTTCAAGTGTATTGTTATCGATTGTTATGGCATATGGAATTCCGATGGCATCTCCTCGGCGGTAACGCTTTCCGATATTAGCGGCATCATCATAGGATACCATAAAATGCTTCTTTAATTCATTATAGATCTCCATGGCTTTGGCAGAATGGTTTTTCTTGATCAAAGGAAGAATGTTGACTTTGATCGGTGCAAGAAAGGGCTTTATTCTTAATACCAGTCTGGTGTCCCCTCCCTCTAATTCCTCTACTGCAAGTGCCTCGAATAAGATGGCTAAGAATAAGCGGTCAAGTCCATACGTGGATTCGATAACATAGGGAATATATTTTTCATTTGTATTTGCATCAAAGTATTCCATACTTTTTTTTGAGAATTCTTGATGTCTTTGTAAGTCAAAGTCTGTTCTATTATGCGTCCCGTTAATCTCACCCCAGCCAAAGGGAAATAGGTACTCAATATCACATGCGGCTTTCGCATAATGTGCTAATTTCTCGTGGTCATGAAAGCGTAAGTGCTCATTAGTCAACCCGATGAATTGAAAAAATTCAATTCCATAATTCTTAAAATACTCGTATAAAGTATCATCTTCACCCTGCTTGCAGAAGGTCTGATATTCCATTTGTTCAAATTCAATTGTTCGGAAGGTGAAATTACCGGGTGTAATTTCGTTTCGGAAGGCCTTTCCGATCTGTCCGATCGAAAATGGGAGCTTGGTTCTTGTGGTTCTTAATACATTATTGAAGTTAACATATTCACCCTGAGCATTTTCCGGTCTTAGATATACAGTATTGGCAGCATCCTGAGTCACACCGCGCTGCGTGGCAAACATAAGATTGAACTGACGAATGTCAGTAAAGTTAGTCTTGCCGCATTTTGGGCAGGGAACTTGATTGGTTCGAATATATTCCAGCATCTCTTCTTGAGACATAGAATCAGTACTGGCTAAGGCATCAAAATTACTGATTAGATTATCAGCTCGGTGTCGGGTCTTACATTCCTTACAGTCCAGCAGAGGATCTGTAAAGCTGTCGAGATGACCACTGGCTTTCCAGGTGGTAGGATTCATTAGTATATCTGAGTCTAACTCGTAGCTGTTATCCCTCATCTGAATAAAGTAGTATCTCCATGCATCTTTTATATTGTTTTTTAATCTCGTTCCTAGAGGACCATAATCCCAGGTGTTTGCTAATCCACCATATATTTCACTGCCTTGAAATATAAAGCCATACTGATTGCAATAAGACATCATCTCATCCATTGTTATTTTACCCATCTGCATTACCTCCTGATTATATTTATGGCAATAGAAAATTATTAGAGCGAGTTTTCTATTGTTTATATTAAAAAAAGTCCGCTCTAAGCTTTACGCTTAGGGCGAACTTGATTTCATGATATAGAAAGTTCTTTGCTTTCTATCATATAAGTCCGTGGTACCACCTAAATTCAGTAAGAATATCAATTATTCTTATCTGCTCTCTGACAGCACGAGATTCCTCTTTATGCTGCTTCCTTGATAACGGGGGAAAACCCGGTGTAATCTAATCAGATACAATCCTTTCAATTAACAGCTCAAAGGTGCCTTCTATATATTCGCTATAAAGATTTTCACCGTCCATCTTCTCTCTGAAAAAACGTTTATATATACTATTCCTCGTCAAAGCCTTTTATATATTTTATATACCATAACCTATCTGGTTATCTTTGTCAACTAAAACCTAACATTACCTAAAAAAATGATTAACTAAATGTTTTTTACTACAACTCCATCTTTCATTACAAAATTGATACTTGATAGAAGATAGGGCAGCTCATACGGATTTCCTTTGACTGCAATAAGATCTGCAATACAATTTTCTTCAATTCTACCGTAATCCGCTCGGCCTAAGATCTCAGCACCGCCTATGGTAGCGGCTTTGATTACTTGATGCATCGTGAGTCCGGCTTTCATAAGTAACTCAATTTCCATGATGGGCATTCCAATCGGTGACCAGATTTCCTTTTCTTCAATGAAATCATTTCCTAGTCCGATAATTCCACCCATATCAACAAATCGTTTCGTATTATCCATTGCACCATATAAAAATGGTGCACCCCATTTTGTGGTAATCTCACCGTAAATGCATAAAGTAGGCGTCATAAATACTTTGTTTTTTACCATATATTCCAGTGTGTCATCCGGGATTCTATCGAAACAGGTATGGGCCGCTTCATCTATTCCTGCCTTCAGTAGTATTTCTAGTTTATCATTTCTGTTAACATGTGCAGATACCTTTTTACCAAGTTTATGTGCTTGGTCACATATGGCAGTTAATATATTCAAGGGGAGCAAATCCAGACTTTGTGTATAAGCGTCATATCCCTCATCTAAAGATATTTTAATATGGTCAACACCTTCATTTACTTGCATGCGAACAGCATCTCTGGCTTCACTTTCCGTGGTCACACCAAGTGGTGCTAAACCGCCTTGACCGTTGATTGCTGAAATAAACTTTCCGCATACTGCCACACTGGGATACATACAGGATTTTCTTAATTTGTCCCTCCAGTGAACAGCATCCATTGTATCGTGCCGTGATAAAATTCCCTCATCACGTAAATAGGTAATACCGGACATCAACCACTGTTTCAGCTTATCATCATGAAAGCCATCAAAAGAATCCATTAAGTGGACATGTGAATTAATAAATCCAGGCATAAGCGTATATCCGTTTAATTCATATTCCAATGCAGGTATATTAAGAGCTTCTCTGGATACCTTAAGGATTTTATTGTCTTCGGTTAATATGTGTACGAGCACTTTTTCTCCATTGTTACCTATAATCGTCGCATTTTTAAGTAAGCATCTCATTTATTCATCACCTCTTGCGAAATTCTCAAACTTTGTTATTTGCACATCATATGGCAAATTCGCTACCTATGTCCATTGACGCATAGGAGAGCAATCCTATTCGATTGCTTTGATTGTTCGGTATATAACAATCGAACTGATAATATCTGCACAATATACGAATTGGAGAATACCGTGTATAACAGCTTTTTTTATTGATATTTTGTTTTCTCTTAAGCCTCTTATTATACCGCCTATTCCTACCAATCCACTTAATACAATAGTCATTCCATCAAGTATCATTAAAACAATCGTTATTCCAATTGTAAATATAGTTAGCGTGCATAATAAGCCTAAGACGAATATAAGTAAATATGCAGGAATATGTAACAATTTTATAATCATATTGATACGAAGAATTTCCAGTGAGTTTTTCTTCTTTGTAAATCCGGTAATAAATACAGTTATTGCACAAACTAACGCAGCAACATACAAAATAATTAATATGAATAAAAGTAAAAAAGCATTATTATTAAAAATTGTTTCCATAAAAGAGCCAGTAAATATGCAAATCAATGCAAATGCAATTAGATAAGGGAAAAGAATAATTAAAGAAAATGGTAAATATTTTCTCATAAGGGTTTCTCCTTAAAGATATTTTCATATAGTTTAAATAAGGATTCTTTGCTTTTTAAAAGTTTGCAATTGCAAAAAATGCCCATGGATTATTTTACCACATGTTGACTCTAAGTCAATAACAGGTTGCATATATGGAAGTAAAAAACAGTATATCAATACAGAAATCCCCGCAAATGATATGGATTTGCAGGGATTGATATTTTATAATTTATTAAGCTTGTCTAACTACTTAGAATGATCATAGTGTTCCATCCATACCTTGCTAGACCTACAATCGAAGAACATACGGTGAGGTTCTCCCTCTATATATATCCATAGAGTGATGAACATTGGTGTAACCTCATAAAGCTCTCCCTTTTCCATATGGGAGTATGCGTCATAGGAGCCCTTGTGCCACTTTTTATACAAGCCCATGACAGATGCGTTATCCTCAGACAGAATCCTTCCTCTGCTGATCGCTGTTCCTTTTATCGCAATATTACTCTGGCATAAAGCAACATTTGGATTTTGCTTCATCTGCAGGGCTTTCTCCATGGTAGATTCCGTCTGGAAATAAATTTTTCCATCCTTTTGTACATAGCTCATCGACCTGGCCGTTGGGATATCATGAGATGAAGTTGCTAATACGATGATACCTGCTTCCCCCAACTGGTTAAACACCTTTTGTAATTCAGTACTATATTCCATTATAATTCCTCCCTTTCCTTGCTATAAGAATAGGATACCATTATATAGAACTTGCTACTATCAACTAAGATTAACAATATTGCAACCTGTGGTTGCACGCTTATACCTTTTTATTTTTATATCTTTTATATGATCCATAGCATTCTGTTAAAACAATAGAAGATAATATATAAAATAATCCATACTGATTTAATCTGGCTGTAAATGATATATCATTTATTTCAAAAACAATAGAAAAGGTTAAATATATAATTGAGCCAGCTAAAATTAGAAGACCAAAGCATTCGTTCGTCCACTTCCAGATATCTTTATGCATATTTTGTTGGAATGATTTATATCCGAACATATTTTTCTTTTCCTTAGGTGATAAGAAAAATAAATAGAAGCCATAGAATAGGCATATTAAACCAATATAAATAGTTTTCATTATATTAACCCCTTTCTACTATTGCTATGCGATTCTTAAAACTCATTTTCGTGAGTCTTAAAAAATTCAAAATAGGTACGTACATTTTCCAGTTCCGTCCAACGTTCGATTGTAGCAGGATTTTGATCCAGGTTATATATTCTTGCTCCACGCATGGAAAGCAAGAACGGAGAGTGGGTAGAAATAATGAATTGGCACCCAAAAAAACGCGCCGATTCTTCCAGGAAGCTTAGAAGTTCCATTTGGCGTTTTGGAGACAGGCTGTTTTCCGGCTCGTCTAATAAATATAATCCATTCTCCCCGATTTTCTCGGTAAAATAGCGAAAGGCACTTTCCCCGTTGGAATACTCACGAACATTATCGATCAGTTCCCCTCGGACGAACCGGGACTGGGTCTTACGTCTGGCATTATTCACTTTTTTCAATTGCTCATAGTCGGAGAGTGACTTCATCTGAAAACTTGAGTATTTTGCATCCAAATATTCCTCAAATATTTCCTCTCTCTTCTGATCGATGCCCTCATTCAGATTACGGATGTTTAACATATAGTCGAATACATCATCACTGGTTATTATTCGGCTTTGATTCGGAATATCCTCATCATTATTCATATGGCATAGCTTTAGATAATCCGGGAAGAAATTGGATTTATTATAGATGGAATCGCGGTGGATACCTGCTTTCTCAGCTATTACGTTCAGGGCAGTTGACTTTCCAGAGCCGTTGCCTCCGTATAATATGGTAACCGTATCGAAATCAAGCCGGTCAAGGTCATGACCGGATAATATCTTAAATGGATAGAATGAATCATAGCAGGTTCTCTTGATGCTTAGAATGAAATCAAATTCCATTTCTGCATTCGGGAAGGTAAAGGACTGTAAATAAATCATCGAATTCTCCTGATTAATGTCAAATACAATGAATAAACTAGCAAGTTATAAATTGTATTCACTAAATACAACCATTTTCTTAAGCTTTTATTATATGTGTTACAAATATTAATCAATATACATTATTTTATTATTGTCCGAATCATGGGGAGCTTTCGTTGTCTTAGCATAGCCTAACAGCACCGAGCAACCAAACTCATAGCCCTCTGGGAAGCCTAAACGTTTACTGAATTCTTCTGTGCGAAGGCCGCTGGCAAATGCAGTGCCGGTTAGTCCGCATATTACATTAGCTACGCCTAGTGAGGTGGCTGCAAGTGCGATATTTTGACATAGGATACCACAGTCGATCAGTGCTGGCTCCTTTGCATCAATCGCAACGACAATCATACAGGGTGCGCCGTAGAATAGCCGACCGCCTCGTTCCATAATTCTTTGATAGGTGGATTTATCCTCTAGGCTTGCAAGATAGGAGAGTCCTTCTGCCTCCAAATCCTGTATCAGCTTTTTATTCTTGACAACAATAACCCGCCACGCTTGGCGATTCATTCCGCTCGGAGCTTGAACTGCAGCTTCTGCGATTGCCTGAAGTATTTCATCCGATGGCAGCTCCTCCTTATAATCACGACAGGAATACCGATTTGCAATTACTTTTAAGGTTTCATTCATCTTTCCATCTCCTTCATCATCTTTAAGTATTTGTTCGATAACTTACATTTTTTGATTCATTTACTATTCAGTAAAAATGACTCGTTATTGATATCTCATTATACCATATTTCATACCCTTTCTTAAAGCATTTGTATTACAATAAACTTTGTAGGGCTCTCGTTACAACAGTATCCCAAGGTCTTGACTCAATCAATCGAATACCATTCTTATTACAAGTATCTGCGATCCACTTCCCATATGCAATACTTATTTCGGCTCGGTAATTTTGCGGATCGCCACCTTCTCTTGATAAATAATTCTTCAATATTTGATTAATGTCTGATTCATTCACAAAAATAGATTTTACCTCTGGATTATCGAACGATACAGTAAATTCGGGATAGATAAAATCGCCCTCAATAATAATAGGTAATTTATCTTCAATATGCCTGTTTACAAGCTCTTTCAATATTGGAATCATTTCTTTGCTTACATCAATTAACCAGTTTACATTGGCATCAACTCCGATATCTGTCCAATCTACACCAGTATTCCAATAATGTATTGCAGGAAAACTTTCCTTTGTTGTAACCGTTTCTACAGATAGGTGAACATCATCTACTTCCAAGACATTGACACCATAGACTTGAGCGATTTTATATGCTATGCTTGATTTACCTGTTCCTGAAGCCCCACCAACAAATAAAACTGTCCAGTTTCTATCATTATTCACCTAGTCACCTCCTTTTTTTTACATCTTATCAATCGGAACTGTAATATTAATAATAAATAATTCTATTCATTTAGCTTAATCTTTTTACAATTCTATTTTTATATTTGAATACAATAATATCATATCAAATAAAATAAAAATACTATATTTTCCTTAAATCTGCGTACACTTAGTATTCAAGTGTCCTTCTTACAACTCCTTGAAGGGTGTATTCCTTTTTCCCTGCAAAATCAAATGAATTTCTCTCTATGCGGAACAAAGGGTATTGTAAGCGGGAGCCTGTAGAATAAAACAAGTCTTGATACCGCTGGCTAATAAGGTAAACAAGCCTTGCACAGTAAGAAGTGCTCTTGGATACATTGACTTTTCATTAAGATATTACTATGATTATATTAAAAGAATAGTAGTAAGTGGCTCTTCCGTGTTCACACCCTAATACAAAAGGCTGAAAGAAAGGACAGAAATCATATGAAACGAATTTTAGTAACGTTGCCAGTAACAGAACATCACAAGAAACGCTTGGAGGGGAATATTACAGATTGCAGCTTTCAGTATGTTTCATTGTCAGACGTAACCTTTGATATGGTACAAAATTCAGAAATAATTGTTGGTAATGTGCCTACTTCTTATATTGCTGCATCTAATAGTCTGGAATTACTTCAATTAAATTCCGCCGGAGCAGATGCTTATATCCAGCCAGGGGTTCTTTCTTCCACGACTATATTGACGAATGCCACCGGAGCTTATGGAAAAACAGTGGCGGAGCATATGATCGGAATGATGATGTGTCTGCAGAAAAAATTGCATCTTTATAGGGACGATAGAGTAAATGGGGAATGGAATGATTATGGTACAGTTACCTCTATTTCCGATGCAACGGTAACAGTGATTGGATTAGGCGATATTGGGTTATATTTTGCAGGAATGGCAAAGGCCTTGGGTGCTTATGTCATTGGAATTAAGCGTCGAAAAAGCGATTGTCCCAAGCAAGTGGATGAACTGCACCTAATAGAAGATGTAAATGAAATCATACCTAAGTCAGATGTCATTGTCTCCTTCCTTCCTAATACGCCATCTACCTATCATATTTATAATTCGGAATTTTTCTCTAAGATGAAGAAAACAGGTATATTTTTAAATGCCGGACGTGGAAGTGCAGTGGATCAAGATTCTCTATTATCCGCGGTTCAAAATGGGGATATTTACGCCGCGGGATTAGATGTAACAGACCCCGAACCACTCCCATCCAAACATCCTTTATGGAGCGAAAAAAATATAATGATAACCCCCCATGTATCTGGATCCTATCATTTACCTGAGACATTGGATAAGATTGTGGAAATTGCCGCTACTAATATAGAGAATTACCTTGCCGGGAAAGGACTTAAAAATATAGTCGATTTTGAAATGGGGTATTAGCTTATACCAAAAAATCGCTAACCCTTGATTTTGTAAGGGTTAGCGATAGTATTCAATGAAGCGTGAGATGGGATATTTGACAATTTGGCAAAACTTAAATAAATTCCTGCCTCATGTTTTTTCTTATCAATAAGGTGATACCAAGAATAAATACAGCACCACCCATAACTATAAATGTTGACCATAATATATTCCAATATGGAGCTGATGTATTAAACATTAACATTATAAGTTCCTGCCAAAAAGATAATCCTGTTGCAATAGCAAACAAATCGAATAATAAATATCCACCACCAAAGAAATATATCCACCGCCACCAATAATTATTAGAAAGATTTTTAAAAAAGGTTATTATGCCTAAAATACAAAATGCAGCTAATATACCCATGAGTGAATAATAAAAGAGTCCTTTTTCGCTCATAGTTCCAATCCAAAAGTCAGCATATGATTTTCTATCAATAATTCCCCATATTCTATGTAAATGAAATATCCCAAAGAAAATGAAAAACCAAGGCTCATATATTTCTATTTTTCTCATCTTGCAAATCTCCAATCAAAGATTTGGTTAACATTTTTACTAAAAATGGTCACAGCACATTCAACTTTGTTCGTCATTACCAATCAATTGTGAAAATACAATACATAATCTATGAACGAAATATATTTTCAGTAACTGCAACTATTTTAGCTTTTCTTTATTCGCCTGTCAACATATTCCAATGGTGATTACAGATCACATTTTTATATGGCGGATGGGAGTTCATCTTCTGTGACATCGAGTGAGAGATAGGATTCGAACCAGTCTCTGCACGCATAAATACTGATAGTAAGGAGGTTTGCTTTACCCGTTCAATAACCCAGTGGACTTATAAAATATTAATCTATACTTAAAATTTAATTTCTATCCAATCCAAATTCTTAATATAAGTTTGAACCATATCATAATTCATTTTAGGGTGTATGGTTTCCTCATGGGATATGGTAATAACAGACATAGCAATTGCGTACTTTAACATATCCACAATACTTAGACCGTTCATATAACCATAACCTAAACCAGCAACACAGGAATCCCCTGCCCCTGTAACATTAACCACTGGCACTTGATTTGCTTTAATAATTCCTTCTTCTTGGCCAGTGTTATAGTAGATTCCCTCTACATCTAAGCTGATAAATACATGTTTAACGCCATAATCCAATAAGCATTTACCTGCTTTTCTTACATCCTGAAGGTTTTCTATTTTAAATCCGCATAGTACTTCTGCTTCAAGTCGGTTTGGTTTAATGGTATAAAAATATTTGATTAAATGCGTTATTTTTTGAACCTTTGCACTGGATACCGGATCTAAAATAAATTTGGTTGTACCTTGATACTTAGTTAAAATATATTCCATAATTCTAGGGTTGTCAGCTCCTAAAACCATATATTCAGAATTTATAATAATATCTTCCTTAGAATCGATAAACTCTTCTGATATTTTATCTGTTATGCTCATATCAACAATGGCTGATTCCATTTCTCCATGCTCATTCATAATCGCCATATAAGTTGGTGTTGACTCTCCACAAACAATAAGGGAATCCTTCATGTCAATTCCTAGTGAAGCTGCATGTTGTAAAATACATCTTCCTTTTTCATCATTTCCAACAATGGATATAAATTTCAGGTTCGTCCCTACTCTGGCCATATTTTCTGCAATATTTCTACAAACACCTCCGTAGGAAACCCTAACCTTCCCTGGATTTGAATCCCGACCCTTGTAGTTATTAGATGTAAATCCAAAGATATCATAGACTGATACGCCAAAAACGAGTATATATGGTTTGTTTTCATTCATCATGAATTTCTAGCTCTCCTAGTTCTTCTTATAAGTCTTATTTCGCTGTCGCCCAATTCACTATACAAGTTATAACTATATCGTATTTTGTCAATAAATACAATATTGACAATTATGCAAATTATTTTTAAGAAAATGGCTCTGCAAGCACGTACTCATGGGTACTCATAGGGTTGAATTGAATCTATATCAAATCAAAATTCCGCGCTGTTTGGAAGCAGAGTGACGGTTCCAAGTGGTATCTGAATGATGAATTCGATGCTTTAGATATTCAACTTGAAGAGGAGAGTACTTCGGGATATTATTGGACAAGTAGATGAAAAGACCACCCTCAGTTATATTTACAACCCAAATACGGAACAAGAAAGCTTGGAATGAATAATAGTAATAAAAGCAACATTAAAAACTAGTAGCTATATCAATATCTGAATCATCGGTCTCAATTCCTTTAGCAATTGAGACATAACATAATATAGCTTCTTTTATTAAGATATAATATTTCGTTTGTCTTTTTTGTCTTACTCCATGTATTAACTTTCGTATATGGAAGCTATATCATGTAATCTACGCTTCATTTCTGTGCGGATATGTAGCGGCTCTAAACACTCGCATTTATCCCCAAAACTGAAAAGAATATTGTAGTAGTATTCGTTCTCTATGAAAGGAAAACTAACTATGTAATGCTCATCACCGTCTGGCGAAAAGTGTTCATAAG
>JAEYOY010000035.1 GCA_023411215.1 Bacillota bacterium
AAATACGGAAGGAAAGGACAACATGCATCTCATAATACACTGTTTGACGGACAGATTATTGATTTTGTATGACAGAAGCAAACATTTATGTTTGATAATGGCATACAAAACAATAAGATGTCAGGCAACCTGTGTGTGAGAGATGCATGTTGTCCTTTCCTTCATATATACCATACGTTATGCAACAGACCCTTTTTTGATTCGCTACAAGTGAATTGATTTATCAAAGTATCTTGTTGATATGGTATCAATTGTAACAAAGTTCACTTTATTTGTAACAAAGTTCATAATAAATAA
This sequence comes from Bacillota bacterium, assembly GCA_023411215.1. Taxonomy (GTDB): domain Bacteria; phylum Bacillota; class Clostridia; order Lachnospirales; family Lachnospiraceae; genus Mobilitalea. The sequence goes on from JAEYOY010000035.1 coordinate 298, forward strand.
AAAATATGATTGACAACAAATTATCACTATAATATACTATCAATAATCTAAATACCTAGAAAACATATAGAAATAGTATGAAATAAACCGAGCCTATGATCATACAATGAATAAAATCAAAAATACGTGAAACACAATCTGATCAATGTAATGTGTATCTAGCATGAGAACATACTAGAGGAGGCATTGAAATATATGAAAAGAGAGGAAAATATTATGAAGAAATTACTATCAACATTATTACTGCTGGTTATGCTGGGAGCGTTATTCACAGGCTGTAACAAGAAGGATGAAGAAATTACCAGATTAGTGGTAGGAGCAAGCACGACGCCCCATGCTAAAATTTTGGAGCAAACGAAGGAGCTATTAAAGAAGGAAGGATATGAGCTGGAAATTGTTGAGTATTCCGACTATGTACAGCCGAATGTAGCACTGGAAACAGGAGATTTAGATGCTAATTATTTTCAACATCAGCCTTATCTGAGTCAATATAATGAAGAGAACAAAACAGAGTTAGTTTCAGCAGGGATCATTCATTATGAACCGTTTGGAGTGTATCCGGGTAAAACTTCATCACTGGAAGCATTGGCGGAGGGAGATCAGATTGCCGTACCTAATGATGCAACCAATGAAGCAAGAGCTTTGTTGTTATTAGAGGCACAGGGGCTTATAAAACTTACAGAGGGAATTGGTCTCAAAGCGACAAAGAATGATATTGAAGATAATCCTAAGAATTTGGATATTGTTGAAATCGAGGCAGCGCAATTATCTCGTTCCCTCCAAGACGTTAATTTAGCAGTAATTAACGGTAATTACGCAATCGAAGCCGGACTTAATGTTGCTAAGGATGCCATTGCAGTAGAGGATAAAGATTCAGTAGCAGCAGAGACCTTCGGTAATTTGATAGCGGTCAAATCAGGAAATGAGAATAGAGAGGATATAAAGGCTCTGCTGAAGGTTCTAAAAAGCGATGTAATCAAGAAATATATCAATGACACCTTTGAGGGAGCTGTAGTACCGAAATTCTAGCTCTGCCTTTAATGAAATGTGAGGGGACGTTAATTGGAGAGAGATAACAATTCCATACATAAAAATATTATAAGGGAACAGGACTTAAAAAAAATAGTTGAGTTCCTGGAAACGATACAATACGGATCAATAACCGTAATTGTTCAAGATGGGAAGTTATTACAAATAGAAAAGAGCGAGAAGATAAGATTTCGCTGACGGGAAGCAGCAAGGATATTCAAAAATAGGATAGTAGTTAATGGATTACAAAACTGACTGGTAAACTAGAGGTTTTGGACGCAAAACGGTCCAAAACCTTTTTTGTTACATAGGAAATTGCATGCTATGTAATAAAAAACACTTTATTCTAGTTACCATTCAAGTTTATATAAGGATAGGGGATTATACATAATGAGGAATAGACCTAAATTATTAAGAATTGGCAGGGCGAAAGGTATCTGCACTTTAAAATAACAATTTTATATTGATTATAAGGAGGATAATAGGATGGCATTACTTCTCGAAAATATTATTGCATATCTAAAAAACAGTAAATCAATTGTGTTAGCTACGGTCGATCACAATAACCTACCCGACATGAGAACAATCGGAGGATATAATTTCGATGGCTATATCTTGTATTTTGCAACCTCCAATACATCGAAAAAAGTAGATCAGCTTCTATATAATGACCATGTTGCGATACTTGCCCAACATGAAAATCAGTCACTTCCTAATTATACGAACATAACTATCTATGGCAGTGCAAAGAGGCTTTCCGGCCCCGAATATGCAGAAGGAAGAGCAAAGCTTCTGGAAAGAAGACCAAATGCGGTGTATGAAGAAGAAAGTAAAAATATCTATAAAGTAATACCGGAGCAGATAAAAATATTGGATTTATCAAAAAATTCAAATGAACAGATACATATCATAAAACCCTAGCCGCTAAATTAAGCTATTGCGAAAACGAAAATTTAATAGAGAAAAAACTGACTATATAAATAGAGGTTTTGGTATGTACCCGCATATACCAACCTCTGTTTTTTTATTCATGACGGTAGAAAGCCTGCGAAACGTACTCTAAATTGTTACAGATCAATGAGGGGAGATGGAGTAATGAGTAATACAGCACGTGTGAAAGAGATGCATCCATGCTTCGGAGCAAAGAATAACAAGGGAAGAATTCATCTGCCGGTATGCCCAAACTGTAATATACAATGTAATTTTTGTGACAGACAAATCAATAACTATGAGCAGCGCCCAGGTGTAACAACGACCATTTTGCCACCGGAGGAAGCACTAGGTATTATTGAACACTCAATCGCATTATGTCCGAATATTACCGTAGCGGGTATAGCCGGTCCCGGTGACACCTTAGCTTCCGACGATGCAATTCTTACCTTCCGACTGGTCAAAGAGCGCTACCCGGAGCTTTTAAAATGCATGAGTACCAACGGTCTTCTTCTGGCAGAAAGAGCCGAGGAGCTAATCAAGGTCGGTATTGATACCTTAACGGTAACAGTAAATGCTGTTGATCCAGAAATATTAGCCAAAATCGTATCAAAGATACATTACCATGGAGCTGTCTATGAAGGGGAAGAGGCGGCTGAGATTCTGATAAGAAATCAGCTATCCGGAATAAAGAAAATGGCGGAAGCAGGTGTAACGATTAAGGTAAATACCGTTCTGATCATGGAATTAAATCGACATCATATCAAAGATATAGCCAGGGCTGTTAGTAACGCCGGTGCTACCATCTACAATATTATACCGTTGATTCCACAGAATAAAATGGCCCATTACCTAGAACCTGGATGCAGCGATATTGATGGGGCTCGCAGGGAGGCTGAGGAATATATTGATGTTTTTAGGCATTGCCAAAGATGTAGAGCAGATGCGATCGGAATACCCGGGCAAAAGGATGTCAGTGAAGAGGTATACGGTAAAAAACTGGAGCTTAAGGAGACGTTTTCTCACGGTTGATCAGGAGGTTATATGAAACTGCGAATAGCGGTAGCTACGAAGGACGGAAAGGTTATCTATGAACATTTTGGCCATTGCAATCGATACAGCATTGTTGATATAGAGAATGATAGCTATCGTTTTCTTGAATTCAGAGAAGTGGAACCGCCCTGTATTGGAGGGGAGCATACCTTGGATGCATTGCTCCGGGCAGCCAGATGTCTTGAGGATTGCAGCTATGTTATTGTGGGCCAGATTGGTATGGGAGCACAGCAGATATTGACAGAGAATAACATAACTACCTATGTGTTCAAAGGCTTTGTTGAGGACGCCTTATCCAATATTATTAACAGGAAAGGAAGATAAGAGAAATGGCTAAGAAGATTAAACAAATTGCAATATACGGGAAAGGAGGGATTGGAAAATCGACAACGACATCCAATATCAGTGCCGCTTTATCTAAATTAGGGTATAAGGTGATGCAATTTGGTTGTGATCCAAAGAGCGATTCTACGAACACATTACGAAATGGTGAGTATATACCTACGGTTCTCGATACCTTGCGTGAGAAAAGTACGGTCAAAGCAAGTGAGGTACTATTTCAAGGATATAATGGCATCTATTGTGTGGAGGCTGGTGGTCCTGCCCCAGGTGTCGGATGCGCAGGACGCGGAATAATTACGGCAGTTCAATTATTCAAGCAGCAGAACATTTTTGAGGAATTAGATCTTGATATCGTTATTTATGATGTACTAGGTGATGTTGTCTGCGGAGGCTTTGCTGTTCCAATCAGAGAGGGGATTGCTGAGCATGTCTTCACCGTATCGTCCTCTGACTTTATGAGCGTATATGCGTCCAATAATCTGTTTAAGGGAATCCAGAAATACTCCAACGCGGGAGGTGCCTTGCTGGGAGGTGTGATAGCAAACTCAATTAACAAACCCTATGCAAAAGATATCATTGACGATTTTGCAGCACGAACCCATACACAGATTATGCAATATGTTCCGCGATCCGTTACAGTGACCCAGAGCGAATTACAAGGGAAAACCACAATTGAAGCTGCACCTGATTCCGAACAGGCTAAGATATATATTGAGTTGGCGAAGAGGATTGCGGCGCATGAGAAATCAACCATCCCGGCACCCATGGAGGTGGCAGAGCTTCGTGAATGGGCAGCAGATTGGGGAAATCAGCTGCTCCAGCTCGAAACAGGGGTAGTGATGGGAGGAAGCTATGCAGGAATATAGTGTGAAAATAGTAAGCAATTTTCACACTTCAAAGGGTAGGAATTTTAGTTATTTTGAGCAAGATAGAGAAAAGGAGGAATTACTTTGGCTGATTTTATAGAACGTGCTAAATTTTCATGTGCTTTGGGCGGAGCATTGACCACAATTGCCGGAATACCTCGCGTTGTTCCGATTGTACATGCGGCGGGAGGATGTGCCGCTGCGCTCTCGGGCACTTATAACCTGGCCTCTGGCTACAGAGGGACTGGGTATTGCGGAGGAACCATGATACCCACATCGAATATCTCGGAGAATAATATTGTATTTGGCGGAGAAGCAAGACTGGAGGAGCAGATAGAGAATTCCATAAGAATTCTTGATGCCGACTTATTTATTGTTGTTACCGGTTGCCAGGTTGAGATTATCGGTGATGATGCAGTCGGAGTTGCAAGAAGATTCAAAGACAGGAAGGTAATCGGAGCAAGTACTCCTGGATTTTTGGGAAATACCTTTAAGGGATATGATGCGGTAATGAATGCAATTATTTCAGAGGTAGTGGAGGTCGCCGAAGAGAAAGAAGAGAAGACGATCAATATTCTAGGTGTAGTTCCGGGGCACGATGTATTCTATCGGGGAAATCTGGATGAAATAAAACGCTTACTTAGCTTAATCGGAGTTAAGGTAAATACCTTCTTCGGAACGGGAGAAAGTATTGCAGCGATCCGTGAATACGGTAAGGCAGCTCTTAATGTTGTTTTATCATCAAAGGCCGGGGTGATCCCCGCAACAACCTTTGAGAAGCTTCATGGTATTCCCTATCTACAGGCAGACCTGCCCATTGGACCGACCGGTACCGAAGAGTTTTTGAAGGTGATCGGTAAAGCACTTCAGATTGATGAATTACTGATCCATAAAGTGATTAAGCGCGAGAAAGAAATCTATTATTCCTTTTTTGAACGTATCGTTGATATTTACTCAGATATTGATTTTCAAAGGTATGCTCTTATTGTTGCAGATAGCTATTATGCATTCGCACTTACCCGTTTTATTGCGAATGATTTGGGGTGGATACCTCATTTCACCTCGATCAATGATATCGAATCGGAGGAACAGCCAAATTATCTGGCGAAGTTTGACGCAATCAATTCAGAAACCAAGCCAATTATTAATTTTGAACAAAATGCAGGGATTGTTTTGAAGGAAATTAGAAAGAGTTGGCCACTCAATCAGAATCAAAAATATTATGATGCCTTAGGGCCTTCCTATGTGATAGGGACAGGAATTGAGAGGGGTTTGGCAGATAAATTAGGAGCAGGCTTTTTATCCGTAGCATTTCCGGTCAGCAATCGAGTAGTTCTGAATAAAGGATATGCCGGTTTTTCCGGAGGGTTATCATTAGTTGAGGATTTATTATCGAACCTGGTAGCTGCCAGATAATAAGAGAGAAGGAGGAATGTTGCATATGTCAAAATACCCAGATACGTTATCTTATAATTATTTAATTTCGGATGCACCACCTACACGAGAAGAGCGAATCGGTTCCTGTTCCGCCTTTTGCGGTTCCTGTCGACAGCTGAAGGATGGCATCCAGTCCGGTTGCGCACAGCTGCAGGATAGAAAATTTTCTCAGAGCGGAGGATGTCAATTAGTGCTTGCAGTTGGTATTGTCAGTAGCTTTACCAATGTTGTAATGATCATACACTCACCTCTGGGTTGCTGCTCTGGTTTTGTAGGCTCGGGGGGACTTCGTAAAACAATGCGAGCATCAAAGGGAAAAGCGGATGAGGAATTTATATGGCTGCATACGAATATGGATGAGAACGATGTGGTACAGGGAGGAATTGATAAATTACGCAAGGCGATTCTATATGCAGAAAAGGAATACCATCCGGAAGCAATTATTATTGCAAACGGATGTGTACCCGGGATTATTGGTGACGATATAGATTCTCTGGTGAATGATTTAAATGGTCGTATCTCTGCAAAAATTGTTCCGGTTCATTGCGAAGGCTTTAAAAGCAAATTTGTTGCATCCGGTTATGATTCGGCATATCACGGTGTATTAAGAAATCTGGTGGAACCGATTAAGCGATATGAGCAGGCTGTTCCGATCGAAGAGCGGGATACAGCCGAGAGATATAGAATCAGCAGAACAGTAAATATCTTTAACGTAGGTTCTAACAGTAATGGTGACGAGGTGGAGCTTGCCAGACTCGTTAGTGCGTTAGGGCTGTATCCCCATGTACTTCCTTTACATGCATCCATAGAGGATATCGCACATATCGGTGAGGCTGCCCTGAATGTCAGCATCTGCGCAACGCACGATGATTATCTGTTGGGTCATCTGAAAGAACGATTCGGTACGGAGTACCTAATTGACACGCTGCCGATCGGTATCCGAAATACGAATCAATGGATACGACTGATTGCAGAACGTTTTCAACTCAGGGAAGAAGCCGAACGGTTGATCCAATTCGAAAACCAGCAATTAAAGGAAGCCTTAGAACCTTTACAAAAAGCTCTTGAGGGAAAGAGTGTATTTGTCGGAGGCGGGGAGACCAGGATATTAACAACGGCAGAATTTTTCGCGTCGCTAGGCATGAAGCTGCTCGGAGTGAAAGCCCATAATGTGGATCGATTTGTCGAAGAAATACTGGAGGATATGGATAGTCAGGAATTAATCATAGAAGTGGCTGCAGGTCAACCGGCAGAAGAGCTGAATTTGTTAAATAGGCTGAAACCGGACCTGTATATCGGTCACATGAATGCCAATGGGTGGGTTTCAAAATTAGGAATTCCTAACATACCACTCTTTGGTCAGCAATTTAATTATATGGGTTATTCCGGTGCGTTTGAGTTGGCCAGGAAAGCAGTTAAGGTTTTAAAGAACACAAATTTTGTGAAAAATGTCTCTACCAATATTAAGCTGCCTTTAAGCGAAGCTTGGTTTGACGAAGATCCAAAGGACAATATTAAGGATTCACAAGTTTATTAGTCAATGGATGGATAGTGTGAAGAAAAACATCTTCACACGGTAAGAACTACGAAGTTCGCACAGTGGTGCTCACTCCTTGTTCTTACAGCGTTCTCGGCTGCATTGAAGATGCTACATGAGTGAAGAAAGGTATGGTTATTTATATGAGCATAATAGTGAATAATTTAACACAGTTAATAGGGGATACCCCTATATTACGACCAGAGATATTTAAAAAGCTGGCTAAAATCAAGGAAGCTGATTTGCTGCTAAAGCTGGAGTATTTTAATCCATTGGGCAGTGTTAAGGACAGGATTGCTTATTCCATGATAACGGATGCGGAGGAAAGGGGCATCTTGACGAAAGATACGACAATCATTGAGCCATCCAGTGGCAATACTGGTGTAGGCCTGGCATTTGTAGCGGCTGCGAAAGGTTACAAGCTTGTAATTACAATGCCGGATTCCATGAGTATTGAAAGGCGTAGCCTTCTCACGGCATTGGGAGCCGAGCTGATATTAACACCGGGGACATTAGGAATGAAGGGAGCAATACGGAAAGCGGAGGAGCTAAGCATTCAGATACCAAACAGCATTATTCTCCAGCAATTTAATAATCCCTCCAATCCGGAGATACATAAGAAGACAACCGGCCCAGAGATATGGGAAGCTACTCAGGGGAAGGTGGATATCCTCGTGGCCGGTGTAGGGACGGGTGGGACTGTAACCGGGGTAGGATCCTTTTTAAAGGAGAATAATCCGGATATCCAAGTGATTGCTGTTGAACCTGCGGCTTCTCCGGTGTTGTCCGGTGGAAATCCCGGTCCCCACAAAATACAGGGAATCGGCGCAGGCTTTGTACCCTCCATATTAGATCTTGGCATTGTGGATGAGATATATAAGGTATGGAATGAAGAAGCGATTGACACGGCACGGGTACTGGCAAGAGAAGAGGGCTTGCTTGTTGGTATATCCTCCGGTGCGGCTGTGTTCGCAGCAGCTAAAATCGCGAACCGTCAGGAGAATAGAGGAAAGACCATAGTTGCCATTTTGCCGGATACCGGAGAGCGATATTTGTCTACCGATTTATTTAATACCTTAACCTATGAAAAAAGTAGATTCTGGTATTAAGGAGGCTTTATGAAATATAGAATTGCGATTGGAACAAACGATAAGGTTAATGTCACAGAACATTTTGGGGGGAGCAGGCAATTTACGATTGTTGAAATCGATCAGGAGAAGGATGAAATAAATTATGTAGAGGACCGGCCTTGTGTTTTTGCCACGGAGTGCGGTGAGCATCAGGAGGAGCTGCTTCGAGAGAAGATACAAGTGATCTCAGACTGCCAGATCGTCCTTATTAATAAGATCGGTGGTCAATCAGAAAAGAGATTGAACCAACATGATATCATTGCTTTACAGTACCAGGGAACCATTGAGGCAGCTCTATCCAAAATTAAGAAATTCTACAAAAATTATATTTTTAACAGAAAGGAGCTAACCCATGTCCGAGATAACGACCAACAAGAACAAAGTGGAGATAAAATATGATTATCGAACTCTTATACCTGTGATTGCGATTGTAGCAACCCTGTTACTGGATATATTGATACCAAATCATCAGGAAGCAAAATACAGGGAACTGACTAATTTTAGGAATGTCATTCTATTTGGAACCATAATCACTATTTTGTTATTCATCCTGGGATTATATTATGCGGAATTCAGAAGGAGATATGCGCATCAGTCATGGTTCATCGGGGGCTTCTTTACATTTTTAAATATATTAAATATTATCACGGTTAAACTGCTTTGGCTTCCACAGATTTATTTCCCGAGCCTTAACCGGGTCCTCAATGTCTATATTGAAGATTATAAGTTTTTACTAACCTGCCTAGGTAGCTCTTTTCGGCTTTTAATCGGGGGCTTAGTGATTGGGGCAGTCCTTGGTATTATCACCGGAATCCTGGTGGGTTGGAGTAAGAAATGGAGCTATTGGATCTATCCGATCATTCGAATACTGGGACCCATTCCTTCTTCTACATGGATTCCCTTGGCTCTGATCGCTTTTCCGACTCCTCGTGGGGCTGCCATCTTCTTGATTGCTTTTGGTGTCTGGTTCCAGATTACAATATTAACTAGTTCCGGTATTCAAAGTGTACAAAAATCCTATTTTGAGGTTTCCTCAACCTTAGGAGCGACAGGCCTACAGAATTTATTCAGGGTCGCTATCCCATATGCGCTTCCCTCCATGTTTCTTGGTTTCTTTAATGCAACCTGTAGTTCCTTTGTTGCATTAATGGCAGCAGAAATGCTTGGTTGTAAATCCGGTATTGGATGGTATATCAACTGGCAGAAGGAAATGTTATCCTACCCCAATGTATATGCGGGATTGATTATAATCGCCGGATTCTGTTACCTGTTCATAACGTTGCAATTTAGGGTAAGAGATAAACTGCTGGGTTGGCAGAAGGGAGTAATCAAATGGTAGCTTCAGAGAAGTTAAAAGGTAATATTGAGGTCTACAACAAGTCCGGTTCGATCAGTGCCCGGGACATAAGTAAAGAATTTTTCCGTTTGGATGGTGAAAAAGTAGTTGCCTTAAGTAATTTAAATGTGGAAATAAGTGCCGGTGAATTTATTTGTCTGATTGGTCCCTCCGGATGTGGAAAATCTACCTTTTTGAGACTAATCGCAGGTCTGAATGCACCGACGACAGGTGAAATAAGACTGGATGAAACGATAATCGATCAACCAAGTCATGAGCGAGGCTTAGTATTTCAGGACCCGACACTTTTCCCGTGGCTTACAATTTACGAAAATGTAGCCTATGGACTAAAGATGAGGCATGTATATAAGGAAAATAAAAAAGAGGTAAATGAGTTTATCAAATTGGTGGGACTCAGCGGGTTTGAGAAATCTTTACCACACCAGTTGTCCGGCGGGATGTCGCAAAGAGCAAGTCTTGCGAGAGCGTTAGTAAATAACCCCAAGGTTTTGCTATTGGATGAGCCGTTAGGTGCTTTGGATGCCTTTACTCGAATGAATATGCAGGATGAGATATTGAGACTATGGAAGGAACGAAAAACGACAATGATCATGGTCACACATGATGTCGATGAAGCAATTTATTTAAGTGATCGGATCTTTGTAATGACACCACGCCCGGCAAAGATTGAGCAGATCATTAATGTTGATATCGGACGAGGAGAGAATTATGGCCGAAAGAGAGATAGTGTTGATTTCTTAATGCTTCGATCGAAGATTCTCCAGATACTTGATTTTACAGGTAAGTCACAGCAATTAGAGTATAATTTGTAACAAAAGCATCAAGTCGAAGCTGTTTTGAGAACAAATTTATTAATGAAAGGATGGATTGTCATGAGAAAAATAATGAAACAAATAAGCCTAGGGTGCGCATGGATTATTTTGCTAGCCACATTGTCAGGCTGTGCCTCGGATAGTGCCTCAGAAACAACTACCAAGGATAACGCTGCATCAATAGCACCTGTCGGAGCTACAGAAGCAGGAGGAATAACTAAGACAGCGAGCAACGATAAAGCACCAATCAAAATTCTATATAGTGCAGGCTTATGTGCGATACCCTTACATATAGCAAAGCAGCTGCAGTTTTATGAAGCAGAGGGCTTAGTGGAAGGGGTCGATTACGAGTATCTAACTTCCAGCACGCCGGGACCCGAAATGCTGACTACAGGGCAGGCTGATGTAACCTTTGGCTTAGTTGCTGCGATGCTTGCACCACTGGATAATGGATTAGAAGCGAAAACAGTACTTGGTATTCACACCGGATGTATTCAGATTTTGGCAGGTGCAAACACCGGTATTACGACTGTCGATGGATTAAAAGGAAAGAAGATAGGGGTCCAGCAATTAGCATCTTCCGCGCACATCGTTACACAGAGGGCATTAGCGAATGCAGGAATCGGTTCCACGGCGGAAAATATGGAGGTTGAGTTCGTTGTGTATGGAAAGGATGATCTTCCGATAGCCCTGCAGAACGGTGCAGTAGATGCGATTGCCATAGGCGATCCTCAAGCCACCATACTGATTAATGACGGTGATGCTGTTCCGCTCTTTAATTCAGCAACCTCGGAGTTATTAAAGGATGAATATTGCTGTTCCTTGTGGATACGCAATGAGGCATTAGATAAATACCCAGATCAGATCGCCAAGGTTGTGAATGCAGTACAAAAGGCTTCGGCCTGGGTCGCTCAGAATGTAGATTTGGCAGCTCAGATACAATTAGATAACGAGTGGCTTGTCGGAAATCTGGAGATCGATCGGCAGATACTTAAAACCTATAAATATTTACCATCGGTAACCGGAGTTGAAAAAGCATTGACACGTAATATATTGGAAATGAAGGAGCTCGGACTAATCAAGGCAGATACCGACGCAGAAGCATTAGCGAAGAATAGTTTTCTGCGACTGGAGGGTGTTCCCGATGAAATCACGGGGACGGTAGAAGCACCGATTGACCCTTTGACTCAAATTAAATAGGAAAGGGGATAAGGTATGAAAAATAGATTGTTGGTTGGAATTACATTGCTGATTACAGGTGTTTTCATTGCCATCGGACCACAGACCATAATTAAGGTTTGTGATTGGAATGATAAGAAGATGAAATGCTATTGGTCCTCCAGAGCTGAGATAGGATTAGGGTTGATTATGATTGCATTAGGGATCTTATATCTATTGCTGGAGCAGTGGCAGGCAAAAATAGCAATCAGTATACTTGGAATAACAACAGGTATTATTGCAATCTTAATTCCGACAATATTAGTCGGTGGCTGTGCTGATAAGAGGATGGCGTGTCAAAGCCTTTCCTTTCCGGCAATCTATCTGATCTCTGTTGTAACGATTATAGCTGGGTTAGGGAATAGTATCTATATTTTTCGAAGAAGAAATAGGCAGTAGGGGAAGAGAATGAGCGATAATCGGAGTAATACTGGGAGAATAACAGAAAAACAGCTATCAACGATGAAGATAATTTTTCAGAATCTGAAAAAGCAATTGGTACGCAGCTCCTTCCTGTTTTTTCTGGCTTTGCTGCTGGCTTTTTCGATGGAAACGAGTTCTTTACTGATAGATAGCCTGAAGTTAGGGATGATTAGTACTTCGGAAAGGCTGGGTGCCGATATGATCGTTGTGCCAAGAAATTATGTAAGTAGCATCCAGGATGCTTTGTTTTTGGGAAAACCGTGTACTGTGTATTTTCATAAAAGTTGGGTGGATAAGATAAAAAAGATGGAGGGAGTCAAAAGAGTATCCTATCAAATGTATCTGGCGACACTGTCAGAAAGTGAGTGCTGTGATAGTGCCATACAGATGATAGCATATGATCCGGCTACTGATTATATCATACAGCCCTGGATTAAGAAAAATGCAGCGACAGCATTGAAGGAAAATCAAATCATCATAGGCAATCATCTTAACTATAATCCTGGCGATGTTGCAAAGTTTTTTGGTGAAGAATTCACTGTAGCGGCTAAAATGGATCAAACCGGGATGGGTTATGATAATAGTGTTTTTTTAAGCTATACTTCTGCTCTTGACTTAGCAAAAAAACCAATAGTTAAAAATTATTTTTCCATTGGTAATAATGAAAATATGATATCCATGATTACGATTGAAATCGAGGAGGATTATGATAATAAATTTATTCGTGATCGCATTATGGAAAAATATGGTGATCAAGAGATTGCCATTTATGAAGCAAACAGTATGCTGAACGGAATATCAAAAAACCTAAAGCAATACACTGCTTATAGTTACCTATTGAATTTATTATTGACAATCTCGACCATAATCTCCCTTCTATGTATTTATAACTTGATAACAAATGAGAGAAAAAGGGAATTCGGAATACTTCGTACCATTGGTGCGGACAGAATTCAAGTGATGCAGATCATTGTTGGAGAAGCAGTGATGATCAGTATGGTGGGATGCCTTATGGGAACAATTTTATCCGGAGTACTAATCTTTACTTTCCGTAATTATATAGCTCAGCTTATGAAAGTGCCCTTTCTTCTTCCTTCGTGGAGAGATATTTTAATCAATGTTGGAAAAGTAATGTTGGTATCAATTTTTTCAGGAATATTTTCTTCACTATTTGCAGCGATCAAGATCAATATGGCTGATATTTATTATCTGATAAGGAGCGACGAAGCATGATATTAGAGGTGAAAGCGCTTAATAAACAGTATGAACGTCTTGGATCGTACTTTCATGCAGTAATGGATGCCAATCTGTGTGCAGAGGAAGGAGATTTTATCGCAATAACGGGGCCGTCCGGAAGCGGTAAAAGTACTTTATTTCATATGATTTCCGGTCTGCTAAAGCCAACCAGCGGAACTGTCAAGATTGAAGAGGTCAATATCGTTGGTAGAAATCAGAAAGATATCTTATTGATTCGACGGGAGAAGGTAGGGTATATTATGCAGGGACAGAATCTGCTATCCAACTTCAATATAATTGATAATGTCTGTATGCCGTGTTATATGACAAACAGTAGAAGGAAGATAAGGGAGAAGGGATTGGAGTTACTTAAGCTAGTAGGATTGGAGGAGAGAAGTGAAGAATTTCCGTCTGTATTATCAGGAGGAGAGCTTCAGAGAATTGCAATCGCTAGGGCGCTTATTTTGTCTCCACCGATTCTTATCGCTGATGAACCCACAGCAAACCTGGATCCGGATAACTCCCTTCGAATAATCCAATTACTTAAGTCTATTGCTCAGAATGGGACAGCAGTAATTGTCAGTACTCACAATCCGGAATTACTTTGTTACTTTAATAAGAGATATACTATGTCCGCTGGGCAAATAAAATCTATTTGTTAAGTGCTATTGTCTTCTTTAAGTATAGGAACAAAATAGGGGACCTATCGATCATCCGATCCTGCTTGGAGATCATAGGTCCTCTTTTACTAAATAAATATACCGCCCAAATTTATGGTGCTTTGGCAGCATGGATGATTGGACAAGGGTTGGACTGCTTATATGAAGAACATAAAGCCTTGATCCGCTTTGTTTTTTTCTGCTTCCGTGATAAGATCGTATAAAGTGATCGACTGAAGGTTTGATCTTATTATATCATCCAGTGGATGATAGATCGCATTATACATAGCGGTTTCTATCTCTGGATTCAATTCGGCAATCGTCTCCTCAGTCTTATCGAACAGGGAGGTTTCTACTGTAGATAGAATATCGTAGATAGTAATCGATTGCGGTGTTCTCGTTAATTGATATCCTCCCTGGGCTCCTTTAATGGAATGAACTATTTTACCGATCTTTAACAAGGAAAATACCTGTTCCAGATATATTTTCGAAATTCCAAGCTTGTCGGAAATGCTTATTAAGGTAATAAATTCATTGTTATTATGAATTTGGGCCATATAGATAGTAGCCGCGAGTGCGTAACGTCCTTTTGCTGAAAGCCTCAATTAAAAACCTCCTATTCATATCTGATTAATATGTATTAATGATAATGGAAGTTTAATGAATTGTCAATAGCTCATATATATTAACGAGTATATTCGATCAAAGGTGGAAGTATATGAGTGGTGGAAGCATATGAGAAGTGAAGGGGTATGAAAAGAACGGTTGTTAAGGTTGGATGAAAGATTTCGCTACAATTGACCGATATATTAAGGTCTGCTATAATGAAGCATACAATTTTGTTCACCTTAGGAAGGAGGCTGACCTTATGCTAGAGAAGGATTCTAATCATTGGCAAAAGAAAATTATTCTGTTTCTAACAAGCCAGACAATATCCTTATTTGGTTCATCCTTGGTGCAATATGCCATAATGTGGTATATCACCTTAAATACACAGTCCGGCTTTATGATGATGCTTTCTATCGTCTGCGGATTCCTGCCAACCTTTTTTGTATCCCCCTTTGCAGGAGTTTGGGCAGATCGTTTTAACCGTAAGCTGTTGATTATTGCATCGGATTCTTTTATAGCAATAGCAACGCTTATCCTGGCGGTCTTTTTTCTGATGGGCTATGATTCGCTTTGGCTGTTGTTCTTGGTGTCAGCAATACGATCCATAGGAACAGGCATACAGACGCCTGCAGTCGGAGCAATTCTTCCTCAGATCGTACCGGAGGATAAATTGACGAAGGTGAATGCAACGAACGGCAGTATCCAATCACTGGTCATGCTGTTATCGCCGATGGCAAGCGGAGCTTTGCTTTCTGTTGCTCCGATTGAGATTATTTTCTTTATTGATGTGGTTACAGCAGCAGCTGCTGTAGTGATTATGACACTTTTCGTACATGTTCCTCTTCATGCCAAAGCACTGCAGCAGCATGCTACAAGTTATTTTGATGATGTACGGGTGGGAATAAGGTACATTCGCAATCATAAGTTTGTTAGATCAATGTTTGTCTTCTTTGCAGTATATTTCTTTTTTGCAGCACCGGTGGCCTTTCTGACACCCTTGCAGACGACACGAACCTTTGGTAATGATGTATGGAGATTGACAGCAATAGAAATTGTATTTTCTGTCGGTACAATGGCGGGAGGAATTCTTCTGGCATCCTGGAAGGGCTTTAAGAATAAGGTTCATACGATGGTATTCTCGAGTACCTTGATCGGGCTTTTTACCTTTGCCCTTGGAGTTACATCTATATTTTGGCTCTATCTTGTATTTATGGCTATCGTTGGTCTGGCCATGCCCTTTTTCAACACGCCTGCTATGGTTTTACTACAGGAGAAGGTGGAGAATGATTTCCTGGGAAGAGTATTCGGTGTAATTAGTATGATAACCAGTATTATGATGCCGGTCGGAATGCTTATCTTCGGACCTTTGGGAGATATAATTGACATCGAGCTGATCCTCAGAGTAACCGGATTGATCATGCTGCTGATCGGTTTTGCCCTCCTAGGTAATAAGACAATTGTCAGAGAAGGTTATTCTTTGGTAACAGCGACTACCGAAGAGAAGGCTACACAGACCGTCAATGAAACAGAGAAACTGATTGAAAATGAATAAAGAGAGAATCATTATAATAAAATAGTGATAACATCACAGAAGCCCATAGCGTAACATGATATAGTAAACCTAGAAAGTTAATTAGAAACTTAATCTTATAGGAGGAATAACGCTATGGCTACGATAAAAATTACAAAGAATAATTTTGAGCAAGAGGTATTAAATTCAAAGGAACCAATCTTACTGGACTTTTGGGCAACCTGGTGTGGACCCTGTCGGATGGTAGCACCCACTCTGGATGAGATTTCGGAAGAAGTGGTAGGAACAGCAAAGGTTGGTAAAATCAACATAGATGAGGAATCAGAGCTTGCATCCAGGTTCCGAGTTATGAGTATTCCTACGCTGATGGTTGTGAAGAATGGTAAAATATCGGCGCAGGCAGTTGGTGTCAGACCCAAAAAAGACATATTGAGAATGTTGGAGATATGATATATAATTGATTATAGAGCAATCATTTTAAGAATTCGCTCTTATTTATGTCATTGTATATGAAAAGGAGAGATAGCGATGTGTGAAGAGCATAAGTTCTACAGATGCAAACACTGCGGTAATATCGTTGGAATGATTCATAATTCCGGTGTTCCGGTTGTTTGCTGTGGTGAAGAGATGGAAGAAATGGTAGCGAACACTGTGGATGCTTCCAAAGAAAAGCATGTTCCCGCAGTATCGATCGTTGGTAACACGGTGAAGGTTGATGTCGGAGCAGTGCCTCATCCAATGGAAGAGAAGCACTATATTCAGTGGATCTACCTACAGACAAAAAGCGGCGGTCAGAGAAAGTGCCTGAAGCCTGGAGATGAGCCGGTAGCAGTATTTGCTCTTGACAATGATGAGGTAGTTGCGGTATATGAATATTGCAATTTACACGGTTTATGGAAGACTGAGCTATAATACTTAATTTTGAATTATATAGTTGCATGCAAGCTGGAGATAAGATAGCAGAAAACAGCTGGCATGCAACTTTTTATTTCATAGGAAATTGCGTCCTATGAATCAAAAAGCCCTCCGGGTAAGTGAACGAAGTTCACTTTGGGATGACGATGTCCTTTGTTCATGATATAATATAAGCGTAGTGAGCATAGTGCGAGAAGGACACTCGCACAGCAAGCTTGCCCCGGAGTATACGAGCGGAGCTGGCGATCATAATATGGTTAATGTTTATGATATAAAAGAGGATTGATTAGGAAGGGAGTGTGGATATTGACATTATCAAATATTGATGAACAATTTTTATATGATACACTGAGCTTCTGGAAGGAATTAACTGCAACACAGAGGGATACATTAAAACAGATGGTGGTGAAAAAACAATTTACAGCCGGAGAAGCAATGCATAGCGGATCGGATAATTGTTCCGGATTATTTTTAATCCGTAGTGGTCAGGTAAGAGCTTATATTGTCTCAGAGACCGGCAAAGAGATTACACTGTACCATCTGTTTGAGAGGGATGTATGTATCTTTTCGGCTTCCTGCATGATGAAGAATATTTCCTTTGATATCATGGTCGAGGTAGAGAAGGATGCGCAGGCTTACTTGATTCCGACATCGATTTTTCGCAAGATATCACAGGAATCCCTGCCCATACAGGTATTTACCAATAACCTGATGGCTTCCCGCTTTTCTGATGTAATGTGGATTATGGAACAAGCGTTATTTACCAGCCTGGATAAAAGACTGGCTAGCTTCCTCATGGAACAGCTCGTGATTGAGGAAAGGAATACCTTGGAGATAACCCATGAAAAGATAGCAAATCACTTGGGTACGGCAAGAGAGGTTATAACCAGAATGCTGAAGTATTTTCAGAATGAAGGCATCGTGGCCTTGAATCGGGGTACTATAGAAATTCTGGATGAAAAGAAGCTGAATAAACTAGCGGAATAATTGAATTGCAGCATAGAAGCATTACTGAGGCATATTCACGGAGGATACAGGAATGGATAGAAACGAGATGATAAGGGAACAGTTAATTGAGCTGGCAGATGAAAAATATCGTAGCTTCACTGCAGCGTTAACTCCTGGGAAGGAAAATATTCTTGGGGTCAGACTTCCCTTGCTTCGGAAAATGGCAAAGCAGATAGTTGGCGGTGATTGGAGATCCTATCTGATGGAGGCGAAGGATGACAGCATGGAAGAAACGTTGCTACAGGGAATGGTAATCGGATACTGCGGTGCAGAGCCGAAGGAGGTTCTCGAATTAGCAAGAGCATTCATCCCGAAGATTGATTGCTGGCCTGTCTGTGATAGCTTTTGCGGAGGGCTTAAATTTACCAAAACAAACAAAGAATTGGTGTGGGAGTTCCTCCAGCCCTATCTTTCCTCCAATCGGGAATATGAGATACGCTTTGGAGTGGTGATGCTGCTGTATTACCTTCAGCCTGAATATGCACCTCTCGCCTTTGCTCATTTTGACCGAATCAAACACGAAGGCTACTATGTGAAAATGGCAGTCGCATGGGTACTATCAATGTATTATATCAGTCTTCCTGAGGTAACAATGAGTTACCTTATGGATAATAGACTTGATAAATTCACATATAACAAGACGCTGCAAAAGATTACAGAATCCTTGAAGGTGGATAAAGAAACAAAGGACTTAATCAAGGGGATGAAAAGATAATATCATACTAACAACCATGCTACAGCTTCGATGGCTGCTGTTCAGACCCCGGCCATTAATGTGGCAGTTTCTTCACGTGATCACCGGTTCAAAGCATTGACATAGAAATATCAAAAGCGTACAATTAAGACAACAGATGGGGGATTTTGACATAGTATATCATATAGATACTTTTAGAGGAGGTTTACTATGAAACTGACATTTTTAGGCGCAACACATGAAGTTACAGGTAGCTGCTATTATCTAGAAGCCTGTGGGAAGAACATACTGATTGATTGTGGTATGGAACAGGGGAAGGATACCTATGAGAATCAGGAGATACCGGTCCTGCCTGCTGATATTGATACGGTACTGCTGACTCATGCACACATGGATCATTCCGGTAAGCTGCCACTCCTTGTAAGTGAAGGTTTTCGAGGTGACATACATGCAACCTCAGCAACCAGTGCTTTGTGTAATATTATGCTTCGTGACAGTGCTCACATCCAGATGGCGGAAGCGGAATGGAGAAACCGCAAGGGCAAGCGTTCTGGGGATCAGGCGTCGGTACCGATTTATAATATGGAAGATGCTCTTGCAACACTACGTAAATTCGTTCCTCATGAGTATGATCAGGTCTTTCCGCTTTATGATGGGATTGAGGTACGATTTACGGATGTAGGGCATCTCCTCGGATCTGCCAGTATCGAGGTGTGGATTACCGAAGAGGGTGTTACAAAGAAGATAGTTTTCTCAGGAGATATCGGCAATATTAATCAACCGCTGATTAATGATCCTCAGTATATAAAAGAAGCGGATTACGTGATTATGGAATCAACCTACGGTGATCGTAACCATGGTGCCAGCCCAGATTATATCGCCGAATTGACAGAGATTATTCAAGAGACCTTTGACCGAGGAGGTAATGTTGTGATACCCTCCTTCGCAGTAGGAAGAACACAAGTACTTCTATATTATATTCGTAAAATCAAAGATGAGCGTCTGATTAAAGGGCATGGTAATTTTAAAGTATATGTCGACAGTCCTATGGCAGTAGAAGCAACCCAGATCTTTCATGATTATATGACGGGGTATTTTGATAAGGATGCGATGGAGCTAGTAAATAAGGGGATTAACCCATTATCCTTCCCAGGTCTGAGTACCTCCATTACCTCTGATGAATCGAAAGCAATTAATTTTGATGAGGAACCTAAGATTATAATATCAGCTGCTGGTATGTGCGATGCA
>JAEYOY010000060.1 GCA_023411215.1 Bacillota bacterium
ATAAGGGTGAGGATATGTCAGAGGCTAATTGGTACGTTGTTCACACCTATTCAGGGTACGAGAACAAAGTAAAAGCGAACATTGAGAAGACAATTGAAAACAGAAAACTGCAGGATCAGATTTTAGAAGTATCTGTTCCGATGCAGGACGTAGTCGAAGTGAAAAACGGTGTTAAGAAGCGTGTCCAGAAGAAGATGTTTCCCGGTTATGTACTTCTCCATATGGTTATGAATGATGACGTATGGTATGTGGTTCGTAATACCAGAGGTGTAACAGGATTCGTTGGCCCGGACTCTAAACAACCTGTTCCGTTATCGGAACTTGAGATGCGCAGCATGGGAATTAAGTCAGATGAAATATCCTTGGATTTTGAAATCGGTGACACTGTTACGGTTACTTCCGGTGTATGGGAGAATACCTCAGGACAGATCAAGGCGATCAATACCCATAAGCAGATTGTTACAATCAGCGTGGATATGTTTGGACGTGAAACCCCTGTTGAGATTGGTTTCAGTGAGGTAAAGGTTCGCAGATAATGAATACAAGAGAGTTAGCTTGCTGATTCATCTTGTTCAAAACATCAGTGCATGCTAAGGAAAGCAAATTAATATTTGCTTAAGTGAAACGATATTTCACTTGATGAAAATTCTTTTCGCGAGGTGAGTTATAATAACTCACAGACTGAATTATTTAATTCAGAGATGTAACTTAGGTTAGTTACGTGGGAGGGACATTCCCGCAAACACCACATTTATCAGGAGGTATGCTATCATGGCAAAAAAAGTAACAGGATATATCAAATTACAGATCCCAGCTGGCAAGGCTACACCGGCTCCCCCGGTAGGACCCGCACTTGGTCAGCACGGCGTGAACATCGTTCAGTTCACAAAGGAATTTAACGCAAGAACAGCAGATCAGGATGGTATCATTACACCCGTTGTAATTACCGTTTATGCAGACAGAAGCTTTAGCTTCGTAACAAAGACTCCTCCGGCAGCCGTATTGATTAAGAAATCACTTAATCTTAAGTCCGGATCCGCTGCCCCGAACAAGACGAAGGTAGCAAAGCTTTCAAAGGCAGAGCTTAGAAAAATCGCTGAGCTTAAGATGCCCGATTTAAATGCAGCTAGCGTAGATGCAGCGATGAGTATGATCGCAGGTACCGCAAGAAGCATGGGCGTTACAATCGAAGAATAGAATGAAACAGCATGGTTGAAAGAGACTATGCGATTGAGAATCTAATAACGTGGGAGGAAATGTCGATTGTATAGCACAATCGACAGGCAAATACGGCTCTTATCGTATTCGCTCAGCGGTATTCTTTGAATTCCGTTTTCTCCGATAAAACCACTAGGAGGTTTATAGAATGAAAAGAGGAAAAAAATATCAAGATTCTGCAAAGTTAATTGACAGAGCAGTTCAATACGATGCAACAGAAGCAATCGGCTTAGTTAAGAAGGCTGCTGTAGCAAAATTCGATGAAACCATCGAAGCACACATCAGACTTGGTGTTGATGGACGTCATGCTGATCAGCAGGTTCGTGGTGCGGTAGTATTACCTCACGGAACTGGTAAGACTGTACGTGTACTCGTATTCGCTAAGGGTGATAAGGCTAATGAAGCTTTAGCAGCTGGCGCTGACTTTGTTGGTGCAGATGAATTAGTACCTAAGATTCAGAACGACAACTGGTTCGAATTCGACGTAGTTGTTGCTACCCCTGATATGATGGGTGTCGTTGGTCGTTTAGGCCGTGTACTCGGACCTAAGGGTTTAATGCCGAACCCGAAGGCAGGCACCGTAACTATGGATGTTACCAAGGCTGTTAATGATATCAAAGCTGGTAAGATCGAATACAGATTAGATAAGACAAACATCATCCACGTTCCGCTTGGTAAGGCTTCTTTCACCGAGGAAATGCTGAATGATAATTTCCAGACCTTAATCGGCGCTGTTATTAAGGCTAAACCCTCCGCAGCAAAAGGACAGTATTTAAAGAGCGTTACATTAGCTTCCACAATGGGTCCTGGCGTAAAGCTTAACACAGCTAAGTTAGGTTAATTAATACAGAATAATAAGACATTTGTTTTGAAGGTCTCTTATAACACAATTAGATTTTAGGGGTTGACACTAAACTGTGTCCATGCTATAATACGTTTTGTGTGTAAGTGAATGATTAACATTTTGCTTATAAAGCTGCCGAAGACAGTAGGTGCCGCAAGGCATAAGGTGTTACCGCCTACCGAGGAAAGTTGATTTAAATCATTTTGATTTTATTAACCTCTTTCTGCCTCGGTGGAAAGAGGTTTTTTGATTCGCAGCAAATAAATTGATTGATCAATTTGTCTTGTGTGCGTGAATTCAACAGACTCGGCGAACAGGTAGTATGTTGTAGAAAGAAAAGGGTGATCACAAGCTGATCATAGCTTGTTGTAAGCAATCACCCCTATAATGAAACAAGGAGGTGTACTTAATGGCAAAAGTTGAACAAAAACAACCGATTGTAGAAGAGATTAAGGGTTATGTTGGCCAGGCTAAGGCTGCTGTATTAGTAGATTACCGTGGTTTAACCGTTGCTCAGGATACAGAGCTTCGTAAGAAATTAAGAGAAGCTGGTGTCGTTTACAAGGTGTATAAGAACACAATGCTTAACTTTGCATTTAAAGGAACAGAATTTGAAGCTTTATCAAAGGACTTAAACGGCCCTACCGCTGTAGCTTTTGGTTTAGAGGATGCAACCGTTCCTGCAAGAATTTTACTTGAATGCACAAAGACAATGCCTAAGTTAGAATTCAAGTCCGGTGTTGTTGAAGGAACTTACTATGATACAAAGGGAATTCAGGTTATTGCAACTATCCCTTCCAGAGAAGTTCTTATTTCCAAGTTACTTGGAAGCTTACAGTCTCCTATTACAAACTTTGCTCGTGTACTCAAACAGATCGCAGAGAAGCAGGCTTAATCAATTCTTTGGTTAAGATGCAATCTGTTCACAGATCGCGTAAGAAGCAGGCTTAATTAATTCTTAATTAAGATGCTGGCATAAGTAATAGTGAACTAGCAAGAAATCAATACGAATTAAACAATAAAAATATGGAGGTAAATAATAATGACAACTCAAGATTTTATCGAGGCAATTAAAGGCCTTACAGTATTAGAATTAAATGATTTAGTAAAAGCATGTGAAGAAGAATTCGGTGTATCCGCAGCAGCAGGTGTTGTAGTAGCAGCTGGTCCTGCAGCAGCAGAAGAAGAAGAGAAGACTGAGTTCAATGTAGAGTTAACAGATGCAGGCCCGAACAAGGTTAAGGTTATCAAGGTTGTTCGTGAAGTAACTGGCTTAGGCTTAAAGGAAGCTAAGGATCTTGTTGATGCTGCTCCTAAGACAATCAAGGAAGGCGCAAACAAGGCAGAAGCTGATGATCTTAAGGCTAAGTTAGAAGCTGAAGGCGCTAAAGTAACATTAAAGTAAGAAATCAAAATCCTGCTCGAAAGAGCAGGATTTTTTTGCTTGAATGATCTTTTCGAGCAAAGCCCGGAAGCAACGATTTCTTAACGAGCAATTTGGCGAAGACAAATTGTGAGTTTGGGCATGAGAAAGAGAAGAGATCCTGCTCGAAAGAGCAGGATTTTTTTGCTTGAACGATCTTATCAAGCAAAGCCCGGAAGCAACGATTTCTTAACGAGCAATTTGGCGGAGACAAATTGTGAGTCTGGGCATGAGAAAGACAAGAGATCCTGCTCGAAAGAGCAGGATTTTTTTGCGTGAAGGACTTTCTCAAGTAAATTAATATACACTATAAATAATTCTAGGGTTTATCCTCGCTGACAAGATTAATATAGTAACGAACATCAGGAGGTTAAGAGAATGAAAACAAACGAATTAATTTTATACCAAAACATACAGCAGTTGGAATGGCATGATAACGAGAGCTTATTGGAGATGTTAACAGAGTGGCATAACATTTATGAAAATCGGAGCTTAATCAAGGAGCCTATTAACTTTCCTATCTACTTGAATTACGAGAAATATGGTAATGGTATACATCGTTATCTTGGAAGCATTACGGAATATCTTAAATGTGCCGGGTTGATAACCTTTGAAGGAAGAGACAGTTTTATTGAATTGAATATGGAATATAAGGAAGGGGAAGAACATCCCTCTCTCGTTAGACTGATGCGTCTTATGGAGGAGAAGGTGGCCGGGGAGGCTTTCCGGGGGATTGTACTTTTACATATCGATGAATGGTGTGGAAAGGATTATCGTCTGGAGGATAAACGATTTCTGGCAATACTTCGGTATCTAGAGGAGAGGCGATCCGGTCTGATGGTTATCCTTCAGACTGCGCAGGAAAGCCAATCGCATCTATTGGAAAAAACCTTACAGCAATATTTTAATATACGAATTGTAAAGAGTGTTCCTCTTGCTATAGATCATTTTATTGGAATTATCGAAGATAACTTACAGATGTCAGGGTTTCGTCTTACAGAGGATGCAAGGCTTTCAATCGAAGGCATCGGAAGAAAAATTATCGATATTGTAGAAGTTGATAGCTACCGACAGATTAAATTAATTCTTGAGGATATTATTTTCGAATATATTAATAATCCAACTTTACCGGATCGGATTATTACATGTCAGCATTTAAAGCACTCGATCCGTAAGGTTGAAGATTTGGTACGAAAAAAAGAAACTTATAGTATTGGATTTGACATTAACCGCTAATTGATTGTTGAATGATAAAAAAAGAGAGGGTGTTGCTATATGTTATATCAGGAATATAAAATCGGAAAATGCTATGGAGCGGAATTCGCAAGTACTGAGTCGATTAAGAGGTCTTTAACTAGAATAGACCTAGCGTCAGGAAGATACGAGAAGGGCGGAATACCGATTATTACCGAGGGAACTGAGGCTTACATTGATACAGAGGATAATCATACATTGGTATTTGGATCGACCGGTTCTAAAAAGTCAAGATTATTTGCGATGCCACTGATACAGATTTTAATGAAGGCAGGGGAATCCTTTGTTGTAACAGATCCGAAGGGGGAACTATATGATAGAACAGCCGGTACTCTTAAGGATCAAGGGTATCAATGCATGGTAATGAACTTTCGTGAGTTAAGACAAAGTGACTGTTGGAATCCCATAAAGCTTGCAAGTCTTTTCCGTCAGGAGGGAGAAGAAGAGAAAGCCTATGAGGCTTTATATGATTTTATAGAAGGGCTGAGTGAGAGTGTTCATAACGAAAAGGATCCCTACTGGGAGAATGCAGCAAAGAATATCTTGCATGGACTACTAATCCTTATACTAGAAAATGCGTCTGTAGAAAAACATAATATAAAAACACTTTTAGAAATGGTAGATGAAATCCATCATAAAAACAGTGTACTCAAGGATGATATTGATGATCTCACAACGAACTCCCTTGCACTTTCAAAGCTTCGAATACTGAATAATCAGTCCGAAAGGACGGTAGGAAGCGTCCTGGCACTCGTAGATGCGATGATGAATGTTTTTCTGACCCAACCAAAACTTACTGAGTTATTGTCAGCGGATAGCATTAATTTAAAGGAATGTGGAGAGAAAAAAACAGCAATCTATCTTATTCTACCGGATGAAAGAACTACCTACCATTTTATTGCCAGTATGTTTATCAAGCAATATTATGAAATGTTGATTATCGAAGCTCAAAAGAATCGTAGCAAGAAGCTGGGAATACGTATGAATTTTATTCTTGATGAGTTCTCCAACCTTCCTAAGATACCGGATATGCCTGCGATGATAACGGCAGCCAGAAGCAGAAATATTCGCTTTTATCTATTCGTACAAAGTCAGCATCAATTGGTAGCTAAGTACGGAGGAGATGCACATACCCTTAAGGGTAATTGTAATAATTGGATTTTTTTGAATAGCAGAGAAAAGGAATTATTGGAGGAAATTGTAGTTCTATGTGGTGAGTGTACCTATGAAAACAATATGAGAAGAAGTCTGATTAGTGTCAGTGATCTCCAGCAATTTAGCAAGGAAAAAGGGGAGGCTCTGATCATGCTTGGAAGGAATGCTCCGTATATTACAAAATTATATGATATTGATGATTATCCTTGGGTACAATAGGAGATCAGTCCCCCGCTGCTTCATAATGTTCAATGGATTATGCTGAGTAGTGAGTGAGAAATTAGTAAATATGGTAGAATTATTACTCTTTATGGAATATAATAGTTATATTATGTTCCATAAAGACTGGGTTATCTATATACCATTTAAGCTTAATTATGGTATGGCAGCTATATTACTAAAACTGGCGGTAGAGCAACATAATCCGGAAGCAATGTTGCTCTCGGAACCTTATATGATAAGGGGAAAGGGGTTGCTAAGGATAAAAAACAAGCTACCTTATTATTTGAAAGGGCAGCATTTCTTGGCAATGAGGATGCAAAGAAAAAACTAGAATCTTTTCAATATAGATTATTTAAGCTTTAATTCAGCATTGAAACTACCATAA
Source organism: Bacillota bacterium (assembly GCA_023411215.1). Taxonomy (GTDB): domain Bacteria; phylum Bacillota; class Clostridia; order Lachnospirales; family Lachnospiraceae; genus Mobilitalea. Next base: position 6,502 of record JAEYOY010000060.1, read on the forward strand.
TCATTATTCCTTATAAATAATAATTTGTTTTTGAGGCTTTAAAGATTGACTCGGAATTAAAATATTACTTTCAGAGTGGAACGAACAAAGGAGGAACATTATGAAGAAGCTTATTATACTTATATTGGTAATTCTAATTGTCGGACGATACCTGCTGTCAGCCGGTTACGAAGGAAGCCTGATCGGTGTAATAATGGGTAGCGTCGGAGGACCGGTTTTAATCCTATTAGTCATCTTGTGGTTGTTAAAACCAAAGAAGCATAAAACCGGTATTGATGAGATTGACAAATATCTATGACATATAAAAGAGTAGTGAGCATAATGCGAGAAAATCACTCGCATAGAGTTTGCTTGTATAGATGTGATCGGAGCTGATAACTATAATCCGGTTTCCCTATTAATACTGCAGAAGGGAAACCGGATTTCCTATTAGCTGGAACCCTGCCCAGTGATAAGGATGTTCAAAGGGGATATATTCATCATTCTGAAAGAAATAGGATTGCACAACTTCCAGTAACTCGTTGGAAGCCATAGTCTTAAGCAATTCCTGCCAATAGATCTTCCACTCCTTAATTGTTCTGTTGCGCATAATTTGTTTCGCATATTGTAATGCATCGAGTGTATTAAGCTGCATCTGGGTAAGGCCCTCATAAAAACAGGCTATAAAAAGCATACCGGAGAAGTCATGAATACTCCAAAGGCTAATTAGCAGACTACGGCAACCAGCAAGAAAGAAGCCTCGCCGTATACCAAATATACCTTCATTTCCATTGCTTTTCCCCAAGCCGGAAAAGCAGGCGGATAGAATGCAGAGCTTTACGGTGGACAGGTTTAAGGAGGAGATCTCATCGGCGGTCAACGGATACTCGTCCGCAAGATACAGCCCGCACTCCTTCATGGGATCACCGGGCACTTCTGTGACAGATGCGTGTGTTTTTCTCAAATTGACTGTTTTAAGAAAAAAACCATGTGCTGCAATATGAAGTAGAGGCGGTTGAAGGTTATCGCTGTACAACAAATCGATCGATGCCTCATCGTCCTGATACACCTTTGCCTGAATCAGCTCTCCTACGGCTTTCGTCTCCAGAGCAGCAAAGGGAAGAGCGGGAAGCCGATTTACTTTTGGATTACCAATGATAAGAGACTGAGATAGCTCATTCCTGTTTTTAATACTATTGCCAGTGCTTTTATTATTTTTACTATTACCATTATCATTGTTAATCGAGGTAGAATCGAGTGTCAGTTCCCTTCCTATGTTTAGATATGTAATTTGATAAAGACTTCCCATCTCCTGAGTGGAATCTATTGTTAGAACTTCAATAGGAATATGGTACAACTCACCGACCGGTGCTATGATAAGCCGCTTGATACTACTTAAATATTTTCTTAACGGAAGGATCAACCTGCGTCTTAGCTTGGATCTCAGGTCATTGATTTCCGGTTCTGTGCGCAGGTTTCCGGTGTAATCCTGAAGATAATCCTGATATTTCTGGAGTAACCCGTTAATTTCATCTTCTGTACCAAGCTGCAGATAATCAACCTGATCATGACTAACTATAAAAATACCGTAATAGGCTTCCTTCAAAGTACGTGACAGGACATACTCCAATAATATGCTATCATTGGATATTCGGTGTTGGAGGTCGCAGACCTTTGTAAGGCTGCGATTTTTTAAAGCCTGAGAGTTCGGGTATTGTCTCAGAATATAAGATCCCTCGAGAGAGATACCTTTTGTATTCAGATAGAATTCATAGAGCTGTTCTCCGGTTAGGCAGGAAGGGCTTCTCCTGAAATCCTCGGATAAGAGAGCTCCCAGACATAAGGAAATATGGTATTCCAATGCATTTAGATGATTATAGACCAGCTCTTCATTGTAATGTGTGAAAATATTTTCTATTTCAGTCAGGTAATAGCTACGAACCTTGGGGAAATCGTCTTGAATTCGGGTAAAATATCTAAGCTCATGATAAAGAGCCATACGCAGGGACAGCCCTTTGTTCCCTATTCCGTTGCTGAGAGCCAGGCTTTCCTCGTATTGCCCCTGGGAAGCCAGTGCTACCGCCATATTAAAGCGATGGATTTTCATATAATCATTACTAATGGTATCGGATATTTTCGATAACCAGGGTGACCGAAGAGGTAAGTCGTTTTTAAATTCGGTAGAATAGTTCACCGCAAAATGGATGGTGTCGACACAAGCGGCGAGATCCGGATAATTACTGTAATCAGCATACTTGTAGGGCTCCATCAGACATAGTGCTTCCGAATAATTACGATTTCTGGCATGCAATTCTGCAAGATTTAAATCGATAGAAGACTTGATATAATAGTCAAGCTTCTCAGGCTCCGGAATGCTCTGGAGAATTTGAATACCGGCTTCGTAATTATTTAGCTTTCCATAAGTGGAGGCAAGCAGAATAGCATTCAGAATACCCATACGGCTGATTTGATATCTGTTATGATATAGAGTTGCTAGAAATTCGTCTCCATGGTCCTCTGGCTCTGTCTCCTCCAGCTCCATCCATAACTCATTCACAGTCAGGCAGGAATCAATACAGTTATAATATTCCTCACTATGATATAGATATCGGGATCGAAAATAATGATATTGAAATAAAATAACCGGAAGGTTTCCATATACTTGCGATAAGGCATTATGCGCCTGTGTGATCAGAAGATCGGAGTCAGTTAGCATGCCCCTGTTCATATAGAACTCATTGCTGTCATATTGATGGAGAGCATAATAGCAGGATGCTTTGTCGCCGAATATCTGAAAGATGGCAGACTTAACTGAGGGATCAAGTGATTGATATTCCATCAGATTGCCATTGATGGAAGCAACTGTCTGTAATAAGGTGATACAATCTAAGTATTCAAGAATAAGATCAGGCTGGCCGTAGAAATAATCGGATGCCGCGGTGGCATTCTCTTTTGCACTAATCAAATCGCCTGTTGCATGAGCAGCCTTTGCTGATTGTAAAAATAAATAACCCGGATTAGCTTCAGACATAAATTCTCCTACTGTATATTCGTGACAAGTGAATTGGTTTTTCACTATGATCATTGTGGACGCTATTTTATCTTAAAACATATTTCGCCAAAAAACAATAAGACCTTGTAAAAATGATCCTGTAATGATAAAATTTTCATATTAATGACATATGAGGTGGTTAAGTGATTGATTATGAGCTGCTGAAACAGGAAATTGAGCTAGAATATGAAGGAATCATTGCGGGTATTCAGAAGGATAAAAACCGTTTATTCGAGCTTTTGAATCAATATATCAGAAAAACAATTGAAATGACAGTCAGAAATGGCGGACTAGCAGCTCCGGAGGATGTTGAGGAGGTAATCCAGATTACGATGCTTGTCATCTTAGAATCCGGCTTGAGTAATTACAAAAAGCAGGGTAAAAGCTTTGCTGGTTATTGCTGTATGATTGCTAAAAACAAAGCAATTGATTATATGAAAAGAAAGAGACGTGATTTGATTACTATGATCACGATCGATCAAGATACAGATTACAATAATGACGAAAAAATCGACTACCTGATGTATCATCATGCAAAAGATCCCATGAAGACACCCGAGAACAGATTATTGTCATTGGAGTGCCAGCTTGAACATATCGGGATGCTAAAGCGTCTTGTACATATCCTCATGAATCAAAAGGATAAAGCATACAGGATAATAGGATGCTGCTATACAATCGTATTGTTCCAACTGCTTAATCCGAAAACTAAAGAATTAAGTTCCCCTGCCTGGGCCTTTGAGGAATTGAAGGATAATACAATCCAGATAAGCGCAGATCGCTTTCTTAATGAGTTTAACGAAAGGGTAAGGCTTGGGAAGATCTCCTGGGGTAGCCATTTTCAGGACAGTATGGAGACGGAAGAGGATGGAACATTGATCTGCGATATTCTCTTTGGAGATAGGTTTAAGCGTAAGGACTTGGAGAATTGGAGCTTACGATTTCGGAATAAGCTGAAGGATGAGATATGTTATGAGTTTGATTAAGGAGTGAGGTAACTGTGGAGCACCTAACCTATGAGGTAATAAGAGAATATATCGATATGCAGGAATACTCCTTTGATAATGCTGACGGATTTGAACAGATCTCTGAGCATCTAATGGAGTGTGAGAAATGTTCTGCTATGTACGAGAGAATGCTTCATGCCAGCCAGATGGTGGATGATTTTTCTATTAAGGAGTATGAGAGCTATTTGTCCTTGGAGCAGGCGATATTGGAACGCTACCAATTGGAAAAGCTTCTTGTGAAGGTATCCGGAAGAACAATGGAAGATAGACTAAAGGAATGGCTCGCTAAAAGATTAAAAGAGAAGGCAAGCAGCATTAAAATTTATCTGAAAGACGAGAAGCATAATAAGCTAAGCGGAATGATAAGAAATATGGTGGATCAGCTGTCGATACTGAATACACTTGAGCCGATATCAGCGATTGCTGTACGAGGAGATTTGGACGGAGATGGATCAACTACCGGGCAGATAAGGTCAGCTATGGACCTAACCAGTCTGTTGGTGTCACCGGAGAGTAAGGAGACCAGACTGACTTTAGACGGTAATCGGATGCAACTGTCTGTACAACTAGAGTATAAGCCATCGTATCAGGACAAACCGCCCATGGGAATACTGATAGGAGATAAGAAAGATATGGAGCCTTTGGTCCAGGTTGCAGAGTATAAGGATGGGCTATACCAGATTAGTTTTGTAAATTTACAATCGGGAGAATATGCCTTTTATCTAGATATCTAGTTCTTTAAAGTGAATATAATTTTTTCCGCCAGTAGGTGTAACCTGCTGGCTTTTTTTATGCTGAATGTGAATAGAATAGAAGTCAATTGAAAAAAGTTTTTTATTATCTGAGGGTTTCACTATGTACCAAGATTAATATATTACAACAAATAAATCCGCTGGAACTATAGCTGAAGAATAGATATAGCAAAGCCACGGGAAATTATACAACAAGATAAAAGGAGTTAACTATTATGAAAAAGAATTTATTGTTATGCTGTACATTAATTTTTGTGTTATCGATTGTTTTCTCGGGATGTAGCATTAAGAAGCCGGAGCCATTAAGTCCCGAAGGTTTTCAGGAGATATTCACTACCATTAAGGGCGAGACAATGGAACTGAGTGGAGAGATGGTGGAGGTAGGTGGTAATGCGTATACGGAAAAAGCAGCAACTATATTGCTGGGTAGAATGCATGATGTAAGAATTGTTTATTATCAAATGGAGACCGAAGAGGATGCAGGAGAATTGTTCACTGCCATTAGTGAAGAATTAGATAACAAGGATAATGTATCGACATCAGGAAATAGTTCGTCTGTATATTGGATGAGATGCAGCGAGGGTAGCTATTACTTAAAAATGGACAGCAATGTCGTACTCTATGGGATAGGCTTTGAGGACGATCTCATTGAACTCAAATATCTATTCTATAAGCTTGGTTATTATAAATATGATACAACATATTTCAAGAATCAAGTGGAGGTAAATGAGCAGACTTTAGGTTATTGACTATTGTATATACCGATAAAATCATAGAAGAAAAGTTATTATTAAGATGAAAGCTTTTAAATTTACTTATAAATTTGTAAAATAAATTGAAAAACAAAAAAATATGTAAAATAATGAGAAATTGTGGAGTTTATGATTGAATTATCGCTCCTTAGATAGTATAATTATTACCATATCGTTATTAATTTATCAGGGTTAAGCACAGACTATTTTATACAGATAATTTGCGGTAAAACCCGACGAAGTATAATTACTAAAGGAGTAAGGAACATGATAGTTGGTATAGATTTAGGTACAACCTTTAGCGCTATCGCATATGTTGATAAGAATGGGACCGCTCAGATTATACCCAACAGAGAGGGACAAAGAACGACTCCTTCTGTGATTTTGTTTGAAGGGAATGATCCAGTAGTTGGTGAGACAGCGAAGAATAATGCGATAATAGATCCGTTAAATGCAGTCCAGTTCGTAAAACGAAATATGGGAAATAAGAATTACCGTTTTGATACCGATCAGGGTGTAGATTATGGGGCTGAAGAGTTGTCAGCCATGCTTCTGAAGCGACTGAAGGAGGATGCGGAGGATTTTCTTGGTACCAAGGTCGATCAGGCAGTAATTACGGTGCCGGCATATTTTGATGATGCACAAAGAAAGTCTACTATGGATGCAGGAAAGATAGCTGGGCTGGACGTTGCAGCAATCATTAATGAACCAACAGCAGCGGCGCTTGCTTATGGGATAGATAAGAACGAGAAGCAGTGCATCATGGTATATGACCTGGGAGGCGGAACCTTTGATGTTACAATTATGGAACTATCAGCGAATGACATCGTTATTAGAGCTACGAACGGAGATCGCAATCTGGGAGGCTTTGATGTTGATAATGGAATCATGATGTATGTCTGCAGTATTGTTTCCGAGCAATATGGAATTGACTTGTTGGATGATGATAATGTTATGCAGGATTTAAGAATAAAGGCAGAGAACCTGAAAAAAGCACTATCAAGCCGTGATAAATCGTCCATAAGTCTTATTGCACAGGGAAAACCGATTAAGATAGAGATAAGCAGAAATGAGCTCCGTGATATCATTAAGGAAAAGTTCCTTGATCGAACCGTAGATATAATGGATATGGCCAGAGAGGATGCCGGTATTACCTGGGATCGCATTGATAAGATACTTTTGGTGGGAGGCTCCAGTAGGATGCCTTTGGTTAGGGAAACGATTAAGGAGGTTACAGGCATTGAGCCTTCAGCGGAGATAAATCCTGATGAAGCAGTCGCACTAGGAGCAGCATATTATGCCGTGACCTTAAACACAGCATCGTCTTCCATGCCTGCGACCAAAAGAATTACAGATGTAAATTCACATAGCCTTGGTGTCATTACCCATGATGAATATGACAATCCATCCAATACAATCATCCTAAGTCGAAATCGACCGATTCCGGCGGTAGATGAGCAAATCTTCTATACCTCCCAGGAGAATCAGACAGAGATCCTTCTACAGGTCACTGAAGGAGAGGATGAGGATGTGGATTATGTCAAAATTATTGGAACCAGCAAGCTTCGCCTACAACCGCACCAGGCAGGAGCACCAATTAAAATAAGCATATCCTATGACAGAGATGGGATTGTTCATGTAAAGGTGTATGATCTTGAGGATAATCGGGATTTGGGTGAAATGGATATTGAAAGAGTTTCTAATCTATCCAGAGATGAGATTGAAAACGGTATCAATAAACTGGATAAGATTACAATAGATTAAATACAAGGAGGAACAATATGAGGAACTATTATGAGGAGCTTAACTTGGACAGTAATCTAAGCAATGAACAACTGACAGAATTACTGAAGAAGGAAAGAAAAAGGTGGGTGACCAGACAAAATGCACCGGATTTGATGGCGAGGCAAAAAGCGGAGCAGCAGCTGGACCTGATCAATGAAGCAATGAAGGTGCTCTGCGATAAGAGTGAAAAAAGCAAGTATGATAAAGAGCTGAAAAAGGCTGTAAAGAAGGGAACCGTTGAACAGGTGCAGCAGGAAGCTCAGAGTTACCAAAGCAGGCAACAGGGTAGTGCAGTTGATGTTCTGATTGCTCTGGCAGATGAAGCTTATAACTCCGGCGATAGCCAAGCAGCTATCAACGCATGTAGAAAGGCTTTGGACGGCGGTATCAATGATAGTAGAATCTTCTATATCCTTGGTTTGTCCTATATAGAAATCGGAGATATGAATTCAGCGAATGCAGTATTCCGAGATGGTATCACACAGAATCCTGAGGATATTGAATTACTGGCATCTTTTACTAGAATTTTAGCTTCGGTTGGCAATGTTTCTGCTGCGACTACATATTTGAATATATTAAAGGATCGTGTTCCGGATCATTATCTGGTAAGTGCTACTTTGATTGAGATAGAGCTGATTAATGATAAGGAGAAGGAGGCACAACAGTTATACCAGACACTTGCTCCGAAGCATAGTGGTGATAATCGTTTTAATTTAGAGGTTTCATCAGCTTATTTAAGATATATGAATCGGGCCTTTGAAAAAGGTTACTTTGATAAGGAGGAACAATTAGACTCCCTGATCAAGGTGGCAGAGAATAGAGCTACAATCGATCCTACAAATGGAAACGAGGATTTGCAATTTTTAAAAGCTAAAAAAGCAAAGAAATATGATTTCAAAAATATTAAGGGAGCATTATTTCTTTATGCTGTAACAATATTAATTCTTATTGGCGGCTTTGGTGAGGGAGATATCCAAACAATTCTATTTGGTATCCTGGCAGTAGCAGTCTCAGCAGCATTAACTTATTTCAATATAAAACCGATCTGGAGATTGGAAAGAAGGCAAATAACAGGGAAACGCGATTGGGTTGACTATTTCTTTGCTATTGCTGGTGTCGTATTAGTTATTCTCATCTATTTTTTTAAGATCGCTGAGGAGATGATGTTCAAAGCAAATCAAAGTAATTAATATCGGTAATAATTTTTTTATTACATAGGTATTAAGAAAGAACAAGTGTAGGAATTTTTACGGAGTAAATTCATACTAGTTGTCCATTATAAAATACAAAGTTATTTGGGCTGTGTATCTTCAGAATCCTCGCAATAATCAAGACAAAGGAATTCAGATTTGTGTGAAGCTATTAAGGCTATCCGGGATTAGGAATGGAAGTTGAACTTCCTTCGTAACCCGGACAGCCTTTCCGTATATCAAGGAGATTCTGATAAGGCAATAGTTATCAACTATGAAATTAATAATATTCAATTAGGGAGTATGGAGGGATCATGACAGGATGGAACAGAAGAAGCTTCCAAATCAGTTAGAACAATTGTCACGAAAAATAAGACAATATATTCAGATAGAGAACTTCGACAAAGCACGGGAACTAATATCGAATGAAGTTCGATGTAATCCTACCGATAGTCTGGTGTTGGAATTGGCTGTTGCGACTTACCTTGCAACAAAGGATTATATAAAGGCAGAGGCTGCTGCAAAACATATAAGGCAATTGGAGGGAAGTAAGCTTAGGGGAGAAATGTTAACATCCTGTATTCAATGCGCTGAATGCTTAGAGGAAGGGCAATACCAAAAAGCTTTAAAATATGCTGAGGAAGCTCATCATAATGAAAGTAATGAATACTTAGCAAATTACTATTTGGCAAAAAGTCTATGCTATACGAATGAGAAGGACCAACGAATCGCCTCGCTAATCGAGCAATGTAAATCGCTGGAGAAAACAGAGGAAGCATGCATTCTTGAGCTGGATTATTTATATAAGACAGAAAAGTATGATGAACTGAAAAAGATAGTAAAGAAAGAAAATATGCTTAATCCTAACTCGAGGCTTTCCGCCTACGGAAATCAATTATTATCGCGGATCAATAGAACAAAGGAAGCTCCTGATAGAGCGTGCTCCGGAATTGATGAAAAGGTACTCGAAGATGCAATGCAGAAAATTAATGATTTGATTGGCTTGAGTAAAGTGAAGGAAGAGATATTAAAATATAGAAAAACCATTCAATTTGAAGCGTTGCGGAGGCAAAAGCTAGGTTATACTCCGGACGAAAAACAACGTTATAATTTTATCTTTTCCGGAAATCCTGGGACCGGAAAAACAACAGTTGCCAGACTGTTTGCAAAAGTATTCAAAGGACTTGGAATATTGAAGGAAGGGCATCTGGTTGAAGTAGATAGAAGCGGACTTGTAGGAGAGTATATCGGGCAAACTGCAATTAAAACCCAAAAGGTAATACAGGAAGCACTTGGCGGAGTTCTATTTGTGGATGAAGCATATGCTCTTGCGGGAAAAGGTGAGAATGATTTTGGTAAAGAAGCACTCGAGACATTATTAAAGGCGGCGGAGGATTATCGCGGAGAAGTCGTAGTGATATTGGCCGGTTATAAAAACGAAATGAATCAATTGATGGAAATGAATCCCGGTTTAAAAAGCCGTTTCAACTATTTTCTGCATTTTGATGATTATTCGGAAGAGGAATTGCTTCGGATTGCGAAAAGACAATTGGATAAAGAAGGATATTATCTTACATCCTCCGGAGAAAAGGCATTTTTACAGGTGATCGCTAAACGTAAAGTTGATGAGAAATTCGGAAACGCCAGAGAGGTAGAACAGGTAATAAGGTCGGCTGTGGAGCAGAAAGCTCTTAATATGGATATGGAACACATTGATTCTCTCGAGGAAGCGCAGCTTAGGAAGATAACTGCAGCTGAGTTTGGAATAGATTTGGAGATCAGTGCAGAGGATAGAATGAAAGAGAGCTATCAGAAGCTGGAGGCCTTAATAGGGTTAGAAAGTGCCAAGGAAAGTGTAGGAAATTTGCTGGCATTTGTAAATTACCAGAAGGCAGAAATGGAAAGAGGGATGATAGCCAATATTCCTTCCATGCATATGGCCTTTCTGGGTAATCCGGGAACAGGTAAAACAACTGTTGCTATGATTGTCAGTGAGATATTAAGGGATATGGGGATTCTGAAGAAAGGACATCTTATCGTAGCATCTCGTCAGGATCTAGTTGCAGAATATGTCGGGCAGACGGCAAGAAAGACTGCCGACAAAGTAAAAGAAGCTTACGGAGGTGTCTTATTCATTGACGAAGCATATGCTCTCGTATCCTCCGGCGTTAATGACTTTGGGAAAGAAGCAATCTCTACCCTCATTAAGGAAATGGAAGATAATCGAGACAAATTAGTTGTGATACTCGCTGGCTATACGGAGGAGATGAAGGAATTATTTGATACTAATCCGGGCTTTAAAAGTAGAATTAATAATTATGTATACTTCCAGGATTATACGGCTGAGGAATTATATGATATATTCGTATATTACTGTAAAAAGGAAATGTATGAACTTCAGTTGGATGCGGCAGAAAAGGTGAAGGAAATTATTAAGAGAAAGCACCAGCTTCGAGATAAAAACTTTGGCAATGCAAGGGATATAAGGAACCTATTCGAGACCATGAAGCTGAAACTTGCAAAAAGGGTACAAACAATGCTTCTGCAGGGCGACGCCAGAAGATGCTTTACTTATGAGGATATTCCGGAGGAGTAGGTAGCATAATATATCAAGCCGGGATGCATTTATATATTGATAAAATACGATAGGGAAGCTATAATTAGGAAAGGCTTACCACATTTGGAAACTCCGGATGAGCAATAGGTAATGCTAATGAACCTTAACTTCCACGGGGGCTTGGTAATAATTATGAATAAAAGATTTGTAAATGCAATGGATGAATGTCCAATTATTGCAGCGATTAAGGATATGGATGGCTTAAGCAGATGCTTGGAATCGGATAGTAATATAATCTTTGTATTATTCGGAGACGTCTGTAATATATCCTATATAGTAAAAACCATAAGGGATACCGGAAGAATTGTTATTGTACATATTGATTTAATTAACGGACTTAGTTCAAAAGAAGTAGCGGTAGATTTTATTAAGAATAATACAGAGGCGGATGGTATCATATCGACGAAGGTCGGTCTGATCAAGAGAGCTAAGGAGCTGGGATTGTATACGATCCTGCGGTTCTTTATCATTGATTCCATGGCCTTTGAAAACATCAGGAAACAAAGTGAGCTGGTAAAGCCGGATTATATCGAGATACTGCCGGGTGTTATGCCCAAGGTAATCAGCAAAATTAAAAAGATCAGCTCGGTTCCTATCATTGCGGGCGGGCTTATTTCAGACAAAGATGATGTACTTTTGGCTTTGTCCGGAGGAGCTGTTTCGATATCCACTACCAATCAAGAGGTCTGGTTTATGTGATGTGACCTTTAGGATGAATTGTATATATTGTAATAGAAATATTGATAATTAATTAACTATTGTTGCACAATAATAGAGAATCTGGTATTATTTATACAGCAGTAACTGATTGAACAGTGTAATTAGCACTGCTTCTATAGCGTAATTAAATATTGAATGCATGAGACTTAGAGCCAAGCAGAAAATACCATAGTTTATGGTGTTATTTGTTTGGCTTTTTTACGTGCAAAAAGAGGAGAATTAGCATGTATGATGTAATCATTATTGGTGCAGGTGTCATAGGAAGTGCAGTAGCAAGGGAGTTGATGAAAGGTGACAGAAGGGTTGCGGTCCTAGAAAAGGGCATGGACGTCTGCGAGGGAACCTCGAAAGCAAACAGCGGTATCGTTCATGCGGGCTTTGATGCTACCCCGGGTAGTTTGAAGGCCAAGCTGAATGTGAAGGGAAACAAAATGATGGAAAAGTTATCGAAGGAACTTGATTTCTCGTTCCGACAAAACGGTTCTCTTGTTCTTTGCTTTAAAGAGGAAGATAAGGTTAAGCTGCAGTCGCTATATGACAAGGGGACAATGAATGGTGTGGAAAAGCTGCAGCTATTATCAGGGGAGGAAGCGAGAAGACTGGAGCCTAATCTTTCACAAACAGTAGTTGCGGCTTTATATGCTCCTACGGGAGGGACCGTATGTCCCTTTGGACTTACAATCGCTTTGGCTGAAAATGCATATGTGAACGGTGCAGAATTCTATTTTAATACAGAAGTAACGGCGATTGATAAGAAGGAAGGTGGTTATTTGCTTCATTCGACACAAGGGGTATTTGAAAGTCGCATCGTTGTAAATGCTGCAGGTATTTATGCTGATATAATACACAATATGGTCAGCGAGAAGAAAATGACGCTGGTTGCAAGAAAAGGAGAATACTGTCTGTTTGATAAACAAGCCGGAGGCTTTGTATCCAAAACTATTTTCCAACTACCTACCGAATATGGCAAAGGTGTATTGATCACGCCTACTGTCCATGGTAATCTTCTTCTTGGTCCTACAGCAGAGGATATTTCCGATAAAGAGGGGCAGCTTACAACGGGTAGAGGACTGGAGGAAGTGTTGAAGAAGGCAGCCTTAAGTGCGAGCGAGCTTCCACCTATGCGTCAGGTGATAACCTCATTTGCAGGGCTTCGGGCTCATAATGCTAAGGACGATTTTATTATTGAGGAAGTGGAAGACGCAGAAGGTTTTATCGATGTCGCAGGCATTGAATCTCCGGGATTGACGAGTGCTCCTGCAATAGGATGCCTTGTTGCTGGCTTGGTTCATAAATTAGCCCCAGCCGAGAAGAAGGATGATTATATAAGCCGAAGAATAGGCGTAAAGAGTATGGCCTCTGCCTCAAAGGAGGAGCAGAAGGACCTAGTTAGTCAAAATCCCGCTTATGCCAATGTGATCTGCCGTTGTGAAATGGTGACGGAGGGAGAAATACTGGATGCCATTCACAGACCCTTAGGTGCAAGAACCCTAGATGGTATAAAGCGACGCACCCGTGCCGGGATGGGCAGATGCCAGGCCGGCTTCTGCTTACCCAAAACCATGGAGATTCTTTCGAGGGAATGGGAGGCTGATATAAATACCGTTGTAAAATCAAATGAAGGCTCTTATTTATTAACCGGTTATAATAAACAGGATAAGGAAAGGGGGATTCTAGCATGAGATATGATATTGTTATTATCGGTGGCGGTCCGGCAGGACTTGCTGCAGCACTTGCTGCTAAAATGCAGGGAATAGAAAAAGTGGTAATTATCGAGCGGGATAAGGAGCTTGGGGGAATCCTTAATCAATGCATTCATAACGGATTTGGACTTCATACCTTTAAGGAAGAGCTGACAGGTCCGGAATATGCTGTAAGGTATATTGAAGATGTCAAAGAGGCCGGTATCCCTTACTTACTTAATACAATAGCAGTCGATATCAGCTATAGGAATATGGAAGATGATAATCATGCTAAGCCATTTCGATATGAGATAACCTTGATGAATAAGACGGACGGATTATTTCAAATTGAATCCGATGCATTAATTCTTGCAATGGGCTGTAGGGAGCGTCCGAGAGGAGCTCTCAATATACCTGGCTATCGTCCGGCCGGTATTTATTCTGCCGGTACCGCCCAGCATTTTATTAATATAGAGGGCAGAATGCCCGGGAAAGAGGTGGTAATCTTAGGGTCCGGTGATATCGGATTGATTATGGCCCGTCGTATGACTCTGGAAGGCGCTAATGTCAAGGTGGTAGCAGAGGTGATGCCCTACTCTGGAGGATTAAAACGTAATATTGCACAATGTCTGGATGATTTTGAGATTCCATTGAAATTAAGTCATACGGTAATTGACATTGATGGTAAGGAACGAGTAAAGGGTGTGACCTTGGCAAGAGTAGATGAGAAATTGAAACCGATTCCCGGTACGGAGGAATATATACCCTGTGATACTCTGCTGCTCTCGGTCGGCTTAATTCCGGAAAATGAACTTTCTATGAAGCTGGGTATTACCCTTAGTCCGGTTACCTCCGGACCGATCGTAGACGAGAGTCTGCAAACGAACCTTCCCGGTGTATTTGCCTGCGGTAATGTACTTCATGTTCATGACCTGGTAGATTATGTATCCCAGGAGGCTGTGATTGCCGGTAATAATGCAGCGATGTATGTCCGGGGAGAACTAAAGAATAAGAAGAAGCAAATTGCCATTAAGCCGGACTACGGAGTTCGTTATACAGTACCGGCCTTGATCGATCCCGATCGAATGCCGGAGGAACTAACCGTGCGCTTTCGTGTAAGTGAGTCATTTTCACAGGTAAAGTTATGTGTATATTATGAGGATACCCTTATGAAGGAAATTAAAAAGCGTATCATGGCACCGGGAGAAATGGAGGAGATTAAATTAAAAAAGAAGGATCTGGTTCAATACACAGACCTACGACAAATACGAATCGTAATCGAAAAGGAGGTAGCTTGATATGGATAAGAATGAAATGGTCTGCATTTGCTGCCCATTGGGTTGTATGCTTAGTGTGACGCAGGACGGCGAAGAGGATAAGCTCCTTGTTACAGGTAATTCTTGTTCAAGAGGAAAAACGTATGCGATAACCGAAATGACTGACCCACGAAGAACCGTCACGACTACCGTAAGGGTAAAAGGGTGCGATATACCGATGGTATCCGTAAAAACAAAGGAAGGTATTCCAAAGAATAAAATGATGCAGTGTATTAAGGAATTGGCTGAGATTGAGCTGCAAGCTCCGGTTAACAGCGGAGATGTGGTCAAAGCTGATATTGCCGGGACGGGTATTGATGTTATTGCGACCAAGAATATTGCCTGAGGAGAAGAAGGTTATGAAGGAAAAATATATAATGGCTTTGGATCAGGGGACAACAAGCTCCCGTTGTGTTATTATCGATAAAAATGGAAGTATTCTTAGTAAGGTACAGAGGGAGTTTAAACAGATTTATCCGAATCCGGGCTGGGTTGAGCATGATCCGATGGAGATATGGTCCTCCCAGTATAGTGTTGCTATAGAGGCGATGGCAAAGTTGAATATCTCAGCCAGAGAAATTGCAGCCTTAGGTATCACCAATCAGCGTGAAACCACGATTATTTGGAATAAGCATACGGGAGAACCGATTTATAATGGGATTGTCTGGCAATGCCATAGAACAGCAGATCAGATTGAAAATCTGAAACAAGATGGATTTGATAGAGTGATTCAAGAAAAAACGGGTTTAATACCGGATGCATATTTCTCGGCAACGAAAATCTGTTGGATTCTGGATCATGTAGAAGGTGCCAGGAAAGAGGCTGAAGCCGGTAATCTGCTGTTCGGGACAGTAGATACTTGGCTAGTCTGGAAGCTGACTAAGGGGAAAATCCATGCAACCGATTATACAAATGCATCAAGGACCATGCTTTTTAACATAAGAAGTCTAAGCTGGGATGATGAGCTTCTGGAGTATTTTCATATTCCGAAAAATATGTTACCCGTTGTGAAGCCATCCAGCCATCTATACGGTTATACGGATAGTGAGCTCTTGGGCGGAGAAATAGCTATTTCAGGTGTAGCCGGAGATCAACAAGCAGCGTTGTTCGGGCAGCTGTGCTTTGAAAAGGGAGATGTAAAGAGTACCTATGGAACAGGGTGCTTTTTACTGATGAATACCGGACGGGAAGCAATACGATCCCAACATGGACTGTTAACTACAATCGCAGCCGGTGCTACCTCAGAGGTGAGCTATGTGCTCGAAGGAAGTGTTTTCGCTGCCGGCGCTGTAATTCAATGGTTGAGAGACGGGCTACATATGATTGAAGATGCAGTACAGGTTGAGGGCTATGCTGAGCAAAGGTCGGATACCGGTGGAGTATATATAGTACCTGCATTTACAGGCTTAGGAGCCCCATACTGGAATCAATATGCGAGGGGGACTATTGTTGGTATAACCAGAGGCTGCAGCAAGGAGCATTTTATCCGGGCTGCTCTGGAAGCTATTGCTTATCAGACTCATGATGTATTATGCGCTATGGAGAAGGATGCAGATTTATGCATCAATAGCTTAAAGGTGGACGGCGGGGTAAGTGTTAACGATTTTCTGATGCAATTTCAGGCGGATATACTACATACAAAGGTAGAGAGGCCCGGATGTATTGAGACAACGGCCTTGGGTGCGGGATATCTTGCCGGACTTGCCATTGGATACTGGCGAGATAAGGAGGAAATCAGGAAGAACTGGATATTATCCAGGGAGTTTCACCCGCAGATGAAGAAGGAGCACACACAGAAGTTATTAAATGGGTGGAAGAAGGCGGTGCAATGTGCTTTGGTTTGGCAGGAAGGAGATATGTAAATCATAAAGAGTTGCAACTACCTTATGATTAACAGGCTCTATGCTAGGCAAAGACAAGGGTTGGAGCGAATGCGAAGATATCAATTATTCCGGGTATTGCCAATATAATTTTTAAGAGCATGAATGAAATTCATGCCATGGGATTAGAATTTATTATCTAATTTCAACTAGTTACTTACTTATAATGACAAGGTAGAGGGATTGCTGATGTTAAATAAAGAAGGGAAGAAAATCATGAAAGTAATTGCGCATCGAGGCTACAGTGGTCAATATCCCGAAAATACTATGCTTGCTTATGAAAAAGCGGTAGAAGCAGGCTGTGATGAGATTGAGATTGATGTACAAATGACAAAGGACGGGGTTCTTGTCATGCTCCATGATGAAAACGTGGAGCATATAACGAATGGAAAAGGATATATTAAGGATTTGACTTTTAAGGAGCTACGGCAGTTTAATGTAGATGCAAAGTATGGGGATAAATATGGCTTTAATCCGATCCCAAGTCTGGAAGAATATCTGGATTGGGTTCGGAAACAGGATATAACAACCAACATTGAATTGAAAAACAGGAAATATTATTATATGGGATTAGAAGAAAAAACACTGGAACTGGTTAAAAAATACGGATTAACAGATCGTGTAATGTTCTCTTCCTTTAATCATGCATCTTTGCTTAAATGTAAGTATTTAGCTCCTGATATTGAATGCGGAATATTAGTAGATAAGCCGGAGATCTGGAATGCAGGATCCTTTGCCAGGGAATATCAATTGGAATGCTACCATCCGGATATCATGAGCCTTACAAAAGAGACGGTTGATAATTGTAAGGAAAACGGTATTAAGGTGAATGTTTGGACAATTAATGGAATGGATGAACTGCAGAAGATGTACTCATGGGAATGCGATGGGGTAATTACGAATTATCCTGATATTTGTAAAGCCTGGTTAAGCCAGAAGCAATTGGGCTAGTTACTTTATTCCAAACCTAATCGATGGAAGTCATAACGAATGCAGTGATAGTAAAAGTGATATAGTGGATGTCGCAAAACCCATTTTGTGACATCCACTATGTCTGCATCCATCCAAAAAAATTGTGTTAAGCTTTTTTTCATTTTTATTCGACGTATTTTCTTTAATGAATTGTAATATTTGCATTTCTACTGTATAATTCTTGCAATGGATAAATTTAGAAGTATTATTATCTTTTCTATTATCAAGCAGGGAGAAGTTTTATGAAAAAGATTAATTGGACAATAGTTATTTTATCGATATTTGTGCTGATAATCTTGGGATTAATAATAAGTGTAGTTACAGCATTTTATGGAAATCCCATAACCAATAGGATAGCTACGTCACAAATAAGAAGTTCTGTTGAGAAGAATTATCCGGACATGGACTTAGAGGTAGCTAAGGCAGTCTATAACTTTAAGTTTGAACACTATGCATCGAATGTGCAATCAACCACCAGTGTTGATACCAGATTCTCTGTAAACTGGCGCAAAGGTAACATTGACGACAGCTACGAGATGGATGTATTGAAGCATAATCAGACTTATCAACGACTGCAAAAAGAATTTAGTGATATTGTGGAGGAGACAATTAGCCGAGAATTTCCTTATCAAACCTCTATTCTCTTTGCTGATATCGATAAGTATATGAATAATTTTGGCAGTCTGACACTGGATATGCCTTTGGATCCTTCAACAATTCCTTTGCCACCAACTCTTGTGATTTATTTTTATCACGATCAGATTAATTATGAAGTGTTTTGTGAACGGCTTCTAGAGCTTCGTGATATAATGAAAAAGAACAATATAAAGATTGAATATTATACCGTTGTAATGGAGGAGCCATCGGAAGATGGTGAGAAACCAAAGAGTAGTGGAGAAGCAATTTATCTACATGATTACCCGGCGGATAAACTAAGTTCCCAGACTCTTGCTGAGGACATCAAGCTTTACATGGCAGCATGGGAGAGAGAGCATGAAAAGTAGTGCAGAGCAGAATACAGTAGTCTTGTAAAAGATACGGTTATCATTGATGCTCTTATTTTTACATGATAGGATTAATAAAAGCATTCATAGGAGTATTTGCTAATGGTTTATTTAACAATGTTATCTTTAACAGCCTCATTATTATACTTTTTTATCGGATTTAATGTCATTCGATTATATAGGAAATCCAAGGTCTGTAAGATTTTCTTTATTCTTACATTATCGTTGGCAATATGGTCCCTGCCCGCATCTTTTCTGTATTTAGCAGAAAATACGGTGGAGTATGCTTTTTGGAATAAAATTTCTGCGTTTGGATGGTGTACCTTTGAGGCGATTGTACTATATTTTGTAATGACACTAACAGAGAATAAGTTAATGCGGCATTGGTATATCAAGCTGCTTATACTATTACCAGCGGTGATTTTCCTGTACATGGTTCTATTCCTCTTTGGTCCCAATATTACGACAGCTCCGATCATAGAGAATATTTTTTATAAAGGAAATTTTCTGTATAATTTTATCTATTCATTGCTTGGTATTTTATTAATCATCCGATGGGGCATGAGATCAAAGAGTAGAATTCAAAAGAAACAGGCATACATAATATCTATAAGCAGCTTGATTTCTTTTCTCTTGATACTTATTGTTGAGACGCTTCTACCTGCTATGGGGATGCCGAAGATCCCCAGTATGGGACAGGTGTACTCCTTGGTTATGATGTATGGTGTTTATTGTTCGATTCATCGATATCAGTTTATGTCCATCCCTACCTCATTGATTACCAATGAACTATTTAAGGAGCTAACTGGATTGGCTTTTCTTTTAGATTCGCAAGGCTTCATTATTAAAGCCAACAAGCAGCTGTATCAATTGCTTAACTATATGGAAGATAAGGTCATAGGAAAACATATTACAGAGATAATTAAACATCCGGATATAGATAGAATTATGGATAACAGTGAAACGATTCATATGACACAAAGATTTGAAGAGGTTTTAATTAATTCCCAAACCGGTTTGACAATTCCGTTTAAAATCTCAGTTATCCCTCTCAAGAAGAAATCAGGTTTTCAGTTGGGGCTATTGATTCTTGGTGAAGATATCAGGTCAATTACAAATCAAAAGAAGACGCAGGCAATACTTAAGCAGAATAACGAAAATATCAACAAATTAAATAATGAGCTACTTGAAATGAATAAGAAGCTTATTCAAAAATCCAACAGAGACAGTCTGACTAATCTTTATAATCATCAATATATTAATACGATATTAGACGATTTGTTGGTCCAGGTGCAAAAAGCAGACGCCGATATTTGTGTTATGATGCTAGATATTGATTATTTTAAACAGGTGAATGATAACTATGGACATTTGACAGGAGATAGGGTTCTGGTTACCGTCAGCGAAATCATACTGAAAAACATTCGACCGTATGATTACATAGGCCGTTATGGAGGAGAGGAATTTCTTGTTGTAATGCCGGATATCAAGCTGGAGGAGGCGGCTCTCATCTCTGAGAAAATCCGAAGAAGTATAGAAACTCATGATTATGAGATTAAGGATCTTGCCGTGACAATTAGTATTGGAGTGGCTCAGTATACCGGAGAAACATCTAAGGATCTAGTAAATAAAGCGGACAAGCTACTATATCAAGCGAAGACAAAGGGCAGGAACCGATATGAGTTAGAATTGGATTAAGATATGAAAAGCAGACTCACGAATTGTAAGAAGCACAATTCGTTCGTTAAATAAGCAGCCGACTCCGTCGGCTTGCTCGATTACAAGGTAATCGAGCTATATAGAAAGCCTGCTCGATGAGCAGGCTTTCTATATGCTTATTTAAATTGTATATATTTGTTTGTATAAATTTAAAAAACTCAATAAATTTGAGTTGACAGTTGCAAAAAAGTATGCTAGTATGAAAGATGCACTATTGTGGTGTTGTATGCCTAATTACTAATATTATAGCATATATAATTCAAAATGAAAAGTAGTTTTTTATTCAGAATTAGGATTAAGGTGGAAAAAGTGATATAAAATATACATAGTACTATATAAAGTGAACATTTCATTATTTTGTAATAGATATAGTGCATGTTTTATCCGATAGATGCTTTTCCATGTTAATCAAAAACTTATAAAAATTCAAGGGGTGAAAACGTCAATGGACAAGAACAGAATGCATCCAATTAAGGTTGGTAATAACGTTAGAATGAGTTACTCCAAACAAAAGGAAGTCCTAGAGATGCCCAATCTCATTGAAGTACAGAAGGATTCCTACCAGTGGTTTTTGGATGAAGGACTCAAAGAAGTATTCGATGATATTTCTCCGATTGCAGACTACAGTGGACATTTAAGTTTGGAATTCGTAGACTTCGCGTTATGTGAGGATGACATCAAATATACGATTGAAGAGTGTAAGGAAAGAGATGCAACTTATGCAGCACCTTTGAAGGTTAAAGTTAGACTTCATAACAAAGAAAATAACGAGATTAATGAGCACGATATTTTCATGGGAGATCTTCCGTTAATGACAGCGACGGGCACATTCGTAATCAATGGTGCAGAGCGTGTTATTGTAAGCCAGTTAGTACGTTCCCCCGGTATATATTATGCAGTAGATCATGATAAAATCGGTAAGAAATTATTTTCTTCCACAGTAATACCGAACAGAGGAGCATGGTTGGAATATGAGACAGATTCCAATGATGTTTTTTACGTACGTGTTGACCGTAACAGAAAGGTTCCGATTACTACCTTCGTAAGAGCATTAGGTTATGGTACGAATGAAGAGATTAAGCAGTTATTTGGTGAAGAGCCGAAGATTCTTGCCAGCCTTGCAAAGGACCCCTCTACTGCAAAGGATCCGACTGGCAGTTATCAGGATGGTCTTCTTGAGTTATATAAAAAGCTTCGTCCGGGCGAGCCTTTGGCAGTTGAGAATGCAGAAGGCTTGTTAAACAGCATGTTCTTTGATGCTAGAAGATACGACCTCGCTAAGGTTGGTAGATATAAGTTTAATAAGAAGCTTCATTTCCGTAACCGTATCGTTGGTTTCGTCCTTACCGAGGATGTGGTTGATAAGTCTACCGGTGAGATTATTGCTGGTGCTGGAACTCAGGTGGATGACAAGATTGCAAGACAGATTCAGAATGCAGCGGTACCTTTCGTAATGGTACAAGCGGAAGAACGTAATGTTAAGGTACTCTCTAATATGATGGTCGACATTACTCATTATGTAGATGTTGATCGTAAAGAGTTAGGGGTTACCGAGGATGTATATTATCCTGTTCTTAAGGGGATTTTGGAGAGTAATTCGGATCTGGAAGAGATCAAGGAAGCAATCAAGAAGAACATCAACGAGTTGATTCCGAAGCATATTACAAAGGAAGATATCATTGCTTCCATTAATTATAATATTCATCTTGAATACGGTATCGGCAATTCAGATGATATCGACCATTTGGGTAACAGAAGAATTAGAGCGGTTGGTGAACTGTTACAGAACCAGTACCGTATCGGTCTGTCCAGAATGGAACGTGTTGTTAGAGAAAGAATGACAACACAGGATCTTGAGGGTATCAGTCCTCAGTCCTTAATTAATATTAAGCCTGTTACTGCTGCCGTGAAGGAGTTCTTCGGAAGTTCCCAGTTGTCACAGTTCATGGATCAACACAATCCTCTTGGCGAGTTGACTCACAAGAGACGTCTCTCTGCATTGGGACCTGGTGGTTTGTCCCGTGATAGAGCAGGCTTCGAGGTTCGAGACGTTCACTATTCCCATTACGGCAGAATGTGTCCAATCGAGACTCCAGAAGGTCCTAACATCGGTTTGATCAACTCTCTTGCAACCTATGCAAGAATTAATGAATATGGATTTATTGAGGCTCCTTACCGTAAGGTTGACAAGGCAGACCCGACGAATCCGAAGGTTATTGATGAGGTTGTATACCTTACTGCAGACGAAGAGGATAAATATATTGTGGCTCAGGCGAATGAAGAGCTTGATGAGAACGGCTACTTTGTTGGAAACAGCATCTCCGGTCGTCATAAGGAAGAAACCTCCGAATATGAAAAACACAAGATCGATTTAATGGACGTATCCCCGAAGATGGTATTCTCTGTGGCTACTGCTTTAATTCCTTTCTTGGAGAATGATGATGCGAACCGTGCCCTCATGGGTGCGAACATGCAACGTCAGGCAGTTCCGCTTCTGTTAACAGAGGCACCTGTAGTTGGCACCGGTATTGAGGCGAAAGCAGCGATTGACTCTGGTGTATGTGTTGTAGCAAAGAAGGCCGGTGTTGTTGATCGCGTAACTGCAA
The DNA here is from genome assembly GCA_023411215.1 of Bacillota bacterium. Lineage (GTDB taxonomy): Bacteria > Bacillota > Clostridia > Lachnospirales > Lachnospiraceae > Mobilitalea. The sequence goes on from JAEYOY010000060.1 coordinate 29,535, forward strand.
AAGAAGTTGTTATTAAGAATGATGATAATACGAAAACCGCTTACCGTATGATCAAGTTCTCTAAGAGCAATCAGGGAACCTGTATTAATCAGAGACCGATTGTGTTCCGCGGTGAGAGAATAGAAGCAGGTCAGGTAATCGCAGATGGCCCGTCTACTGCAAAGGGTGAATTAGCACTGGGTAAGAACCCGTTAATCGGATTTATGACTTGGGAAGGTTATAATTACGAAGATGCTGTTCTTCTGAGTGAGCGTCTGGTACAGGAAGATGTATATACCTCTGTGCATATCGAGGAATATGAAGCAGAATCCAGAGATACCAAGCTGGGACCGGAAGAAATCACAAGAGATGTTCCGGGTGTTGGTGATGATGCGTTAAAGGATCTTGACGAAAGAGGAATTATTCGTATCGGTGCTGAGGTTCGTGCAGGAGATATCTTGGTTGGTAAGGTTACACCCAAGGGTGAGACGGAGCTGACTGCAGAGGAGAGACTCCTTAGAGCTATCTTTGGTGAGAAGGCAAGAGAGGTTCGTGACACTTCCCTTCGTGTTCCTCACGGTGAATATGGTATTATTGTAGATGCTAAGGTGTTTACAAGAGAAAATGGTGATGATTTATCACCCGGTGTTAACCAGACCGTTCGTGTATACATTGCACAGAAGAGAAAGATTCAGGTGGGCGATAAGATGGCTGGTCGCCATGGTAACAAGGGTGTTGTTTCCCGAGTGCTTCCAGCAGAAGATATGCCATTCTTACCGAATGGTAGACCACTTGATATCGTACTAAACCCGCTTGGTGTTCCTTCCCGTATGAACATCGGACAGGTACTTGAAATTCACTTATCCTTAGCAGCAAAGGTACTTGGTGTTGATATCTCTACTCCGGTATTTGATGGAGCAAACGAGTACGATATTATGGATACCCTTGAGATTGCTAACGATTATGCAAACACTACATGGGAAGAGTTTAATGCTAAATATAAGGATTCATTGGATCCGGAGTTTATGGAATATTTGAAAAATCATCCGGAGAATAGAGAAGACTGGAAGGGCGTTCCAATAAACCGCGATGGTAAGGTAAGGCTTCGTGACGGTAGAACCGGTGAATACTTCGATGGTTCCGTAACCGTTGGTTTCATGCATTACTTGAAGCTTCATCACTTGGTTGATGATAAGATTCATGCTCGTTCCACAGGCCCTTATTCATTAGTAACACAGCAGCCGTTGGGCGGTAAAGCGCAGTTTGGTGGACAGAGATTTGGTGAGATGGAGGTTTGGGCACTTGAGGCATATGGTGCTGCTTACATTCTTCAGGAAATCCTTACAGTTAAGTCTGATGATGTTACCGGTCGTGTTAAGACCTATGAAGCGATTATTAAGGGAGAGAATATCTCAGAGCCCGGTATTCCGGAATCCTTTAAGGTGTTATTAAAAGAGCTTCAATCCTTGGCACTAGATGTTACGGTTCTCGATGAGAACGGTAATGAAGTGAAGATGACAGAAAGCATTGACTTCGGTGATTCTGATTTGACTCCGTTAATTGAAGGTGATAATAATTTCAGATACGATGAAGGCTATGAAGATGCCGGTTTCACACAGGCAAATGTCGAAGACCTTGATTCGGAAATCTTTGATATCTACGAAGAAGAAACAGAGGATATCATTGATGATGGGATATATGAGGAAGAAGAGGAAAATGATATTGCAGAAAATATGTGTCCTAACTGCGGAGCAATCGTAGCAGAAGGCAGTAAACGTTGCAAGGCTTGTGGCGAAACTTTAACCGGTATATAAGAATAGACTTGGATGTCAGAAAACGAATAGAGCCTGAATGCAGGGGTGCTGAGTTCCTGCATTTGGGTATAAATGAAGGGAGAGCCAAAGGATGTCTGAGATAATGAGCAATCTTCAAGAGATAACCTATGACGCGATTAAAATTGGTTTAGCTTCACCTGAAAAAATCAGAGAATGGTCAAAAGGAGAAGTTAGAAAGCCGGAGACAATCAATTACAGAACATTAAAACCTGAGAAGGATGGTCTGTTCTGTGAGAGAATCTTTGGACCTAGCAAGGACTGGGAATGCCATTGTGGTAAATATAAGAAAATCAGATATAAGGGCGTAGTCTGCGATCGTTGCGGTGTTGAAGTGACAAAAGCTAGCGTACGTCGTGAGAGAATGGGACATATCGAACTGGCTGCACCGGTTTCCCATATTTGGTATTTTAAAGGAATACCAAGCCGTATGGGTCTTATTCTTGATCTTTCCCCAAGAACTCTGGAAAAGGTATTGTATTTCGCTTCCTATATTGTGCTTGATAAAGGAACTACAGATTTACAATATAAGCAGGTTCTTAACGAGAAGGAAAGACAGGAAGCAGTAGAGAAGTATGGTTACAGCAGCTTCCGCCTCGGTATGGGTGCTGAAGCGATTCAAGAGCTTTTACAGGCAATTGATCTTGAGAAGGAAAGCAAGGATTTGAAGAAGGGGCTGAAAGACTCTACAGGCCAGAAGCGTGCAAGAATTATCAAGCGCCTTGAGGTAGTAGAAGCATTCCGTGAGTCCGGTAATAAGCCGGAATGGATGATTCTGTCTGTAATCCCGGTTATTCCTCCGGATCTTCGTCCTATGGTTCAGCTGGATGGTGGACGTTTCGCTACCTCCGATATGAACGATTTATATCGTAGAATTATTAATCGTAACAACCGTCTGAAGAGACTTCTTGAGCTTGGTGCTCCGGATATTATCGTTCGTAATGAGAAGAGAATGCTTCAGGAAGCGGTTGATGCTTTAATTGATAACGGCAGAAGAGGAAGGCCGGTAACCGGACCTGGCAATCGCGCTCTTAAATCTCTGTCCGATATGTTAAAGGGTAAGCAAGGACGTTTCCGTCAGAACTTACTTGGTAAGCGTGTTGACTACTCCGGTCGTTCTGTTATTGTTGTTGGACCGGAATTAAAATTATATCAGTGTGGTTTGCCGAAGGAAATGGCGATTGAGTTATTCAAACCCTTCGTTATGAAGGAGCTGGTAACAAGAGGAACTGCACACAATATTAAGTCCGCTAAGAAGATGGTAGAAAGACTTCAGACAGAGGTTTGGGATGTTCTTGAGGAGGTTATCAAAGAGCATCCGGTTATGTTGAACCGTGCACCTACCCTTCATAGACTTGGTATTCAGGCGTTCGAGCCGGTACTGGTAGAGGGTAAAGCAATTAAGCTTCATCCGCTGGTTTGTACCGCTTACAATGCGGACTTCGATGGTGATCAGATGGCGGTGCATTTGCCACTGTCCGTAGAAGCACAAGCAGAATGCCGTTTCTTACTCCTTTCACCGAACAACTTATTGAAGCCTTCTGATGGAGCACCGGTTACCGTTCCTTCCCAGGATATGGTTCTTGGTATCTACTATTTGACCATAGAGAGAGAGATGGAGGGTGGTGTTCGTCACTACTTCAAGAGCTTAAACGAAGCGATCCTAGCATATGAGAATGGCGCTATTTCTCTTCATGAGATGATTAAGATCAGAAGATCAGGAATTAATAATGATGGTGTAGAGGAGATCAGAACAATTCAGTCAACCCTTGGCCGATTCATCTTTAATGAGATTATTCCTCAGGATCTTGGATTTGTTGATAGAACTAAGGATGAGAACTTCTTAACACTGGAGATCAACTTCTTAGTTGGTAAGAAGCAGCTGAAGCCTATCCTTGAGAAATGTATTAATATCCATGGAGCTACTAAGACAGCAGAGATCCTTGATGCTGTTAAATCCTTAGGTTACAAATATTCTACACGTGCAGCGATGACTGTATCCATTAGTGATATGGAGGTTCCTGGTGAGAAGAAACAGATTATTGCGGATGCAGAAGCTACCATCGAGAATATTGCGAAAGAATACAGACGTGGTAGAATGACCGAGGATGAGAGATACAATACCGTAATCGAGACCTGGAAGAATGCCGATAAGGTTCTTACTGACACTCTGTTAAACAGACTTGATAAATTCAATAATATTAAGATGATGTCCGACTCCGGTGCCCGTGGTTCCGATAAGCAGATTAAACAGCTTGCCGGTATGCGTGGACTTATGGCGGATACCTCCGGTCGAACCATCGAATTACCGATTAAGTCTAACCTTCGTGAAGGTCTAGACGTATTGGAGTACTTCATCTCCGCTCATGGTGCTCGTAAAGGTCTTTCCGATACAGCTCTTCGTACAGCCGATTCCGGTTACCTGACACGTCGTCTTGTAGACGTATCTCAGGATTTGATTATCCGTGAGGTTGACTGCTGTGAGGGCCATGAGGCTCCCGGTATGTGGATTAAGGCATTTGTCGACGGAAAGGAAGTTATCGAAAGCTTAGAGGAGAGAATTACAGGAAGATATTCCTGTGAGACGATCTACGACGCTGACGGTAACATGATTGTAAAAGCAAATCATATGATAACACCAAAGCGTGCAGCTAGAGTTATGGCTACCGGTGTTGATAAAGTAAAAATTCGTAATGTGCTTTCCTGTAAGTCACACATTGGTGTTTGTGCAAAGTGCTACGGTGCTAACATGGCTACCGGTGAAGCAGTACAGGTTGGTGAAGCAGTTGGTATTATCGCAGCACAGTCTATCGGTGAGCCCGGTACACAGCTTACAATGCGTACCTTCCATACTGGTGGTGTTGCGGGTGATGATATTACGCAGGGTCTTCCTCGTGTTGAAGAGCTTTTCGAGGCGAGAAAGCCGAAAGGTCTTGCAATTATCGCAGAATTTGGTGGCGTTGTAACCATCAAGGATACCAAGAAAAAACGAGAAGTAATCATTACTAATAATGAGACAATGGAATCTAAGGCATACTTAATTCCTTATGGCTCTAGAATAAAAGTTCAGGATAATGATATCCTTGAGGCCGGTGATGAGCTGACCGAAGGTAGCGTAAATCCTCATGATATCTTGAAGATTAAGGGTATTCGTGCTGTTCAGGATTATATGATCCAAGAGGTACAGAGAGTATATCGTCTGCAAGGTGTTGAAATCAACGATAAGCATATCGAGGTTATTGTACGTCAGATGCTTAAGAAAGTCCGTATTGAGACCAATGGTGACACCAACTTCTTACCCGGAACGCTGGTTGATATCTTAGAGTATGAGGATGAGAATGAGAGATTAATTGCAGAGGGCTTAGAGCCGGCAGATGGCAAGCAGGTTATGCTTGGTATCACAAAGGCGTCCCTTGCAACGAACTCCTTCTTATCAGCAGCATCCTTCCAGGAGACCACCAAGGTTCTTACTGAAGCAGCAATTAAGGGTAAGGTTGACCCGTTAATTGGTCTGAAGGAAAATGTTATTATCGGTAAGTTAATCCCTGCCGGAACCGGTATGAAGAGATATCGCTCCGTGAAGTTGGATACAGATGCCGTAGATGAATATATGCTTTCTGAAGAACTTGACGGCGAAGGTAACTATCTTGATGAGTACGGCAGCTTTGAATATTCCGAAGAAGATGGCTATGGTGATGAGGAATTTAGCGAGAATTTCGAAGAGGACGGCTTTGATGTAGAAGACGGTATTGCTGAGGTAGTATACGATGAGGATAAATACTCCAGAAAAGGAGATAACCTTCAGCGAGAGGATAGCATCCCCGGAGTAGATGATGCTCACGTTAATTACGGAGAAAATTCTCATAATGACGGTGACTGGACAGAGACAGAGTTCAATCTGAAGGGAATTAGCGAGGATGATTACAGCGACGGTCTGTAAGATGAATTAAATTCTGTATAATATTAAAAGTAAGAGGCTGGTTATTGGGCAATCAATAATCAGCCTCTTTTTAATCTTAGGATCTGAGTAATGTCCTCACATATTACCGGTTTAGGCATAAGATAGTAGCATCAAAGAGTTGGAGCAGATGGTTATGAATAATAATTACAGGAACGAGGAGCCTCAGTATAAGACCTTAGAGGAGGCGTTAAAGCTGGTAATGCAGGCAGTACAAGGCGAAAAAGAGGATGAAATATTCTATGATTACTTGATATCAGTAGCTCCTACTAACGAAGAGAAGGATATCATCTCATCAATCAGAGATGATGAAATGAAACATTTTAAGATGTTCCGGGAAATATACTATTACTTTACCGGAGTAGAACTGCCGATGAGTACACGTTCCGATTTCAAGGCACCGGAGAACTATATTGATGGGATAAAAAAGGCGTTTTTTGGTGAGTTGGCAGCCATGGAGCGTTACCGAAATATTCGCGCCGGATTACCCTCTGAATATTATAGGGATATGGTATTTGAGATACTAACGGATGAAATGAAGCATGCGGATAAGTATAATTATATTTTGAACCTAAATGTAGAAAATATGGGTCAGGTGGGGATGACACAAACGAATACATCCGTCCGGTCAAGACAGAATCAGCGCGATAGTAATCAGCGTGAGGATCAGCAAGACAGGAGTAACGGGAACGAGACTGAACAGATGGTAACATTGGATGACTTGAAGAGATATATTAAGCCTCTGGTTGAGGAAGCAATGAGAGAGGTAAATGAGGGGAAGGAACTAGAAGCATTATTCCAGAAGTATATTCTGATTGGGATATTGATTGGTAACGGCTTTACCCCAAATCAAAGTATGGAACAGGTAACGGCATCGGATTATCACATCTTGAATATCTAATTCATGACAATAGAAAGTGCGCGAAGTGTACTTTCTATCGTTATAGCTGAAATTACTATAAACCTCATTCTATCAGCATAGACATAAAAAAATATTGCATTTCGAAATAAAGCATTGTATCATGGTATAGACGTTTTGCGCAATATTTGATAGATTGATAGCAATAATATGCATGTATTATTAGCCACGTTTAAGAAAGGATGAGGTTTCGAGCATGGAATATAAGAAGAGATATGAGGAATGGATAGCTAACCCATACTTTGACGAGGCAACTAGAGCAGAGTTGGTTGCATTGAAAGAAAATGACAATGAGATAAAAGAGAGATTTTACAAGGACCTGGAGTTTGGAACCGGAGGCCTTAGAGGTATCCTGGGAGCTGGTGTAAACAGAATGAATCTCTATACAGTAAGAAGAGCGACCCAGGGTCTTGCCAATACCATTAAGAAGCAAGGTGGGGAGGGCAAAGGTGTTGCCATTGCTTATGATTCTAGAAGAATGTCTCCGGAATTTGCACTGGACAGTGCATTATGTCTTGCGGCAAATGGTATTCATGCTTACCTGTTCGAGTCGCTTCGACCTACACCTGAGTTATCCTTTGCACTTCGTACCTTGGGATGCATCGCTGGAATTGTAATTACTGCCAGTCATAACCCAGCAGAGTATAACGGATACAAGGTGTACTGGGAGGATGGTGCTCAGATTACTTATCCCAAGGATGTTGAAATAATCAGTGAGGTAAAAGCAATTACAGATTTTGCAACAGCTAAGACGATGAAGAAGGAAGATGCTCTAGCAGCAGGATTACTCACTATCATTGGCGAGGAAATAGATGATAAATATATAGCAGAGCTTAAGAAACTGGTAGTAAATCCAATTAGTGAAGAAGGAAGGAAGATGAAGATAGTCTATACTCCCCTTCATGGTACCGGAAACCTGCCGGTTCGAAGAATACTGAAAGAGCTTGGTTTTGATAATGTATATATCGTACCGGAGCAGGAGCTGCCGGATTCTGAGTTTTCAACGGTTGGATATCCCAATCCGGAGGAACCGAAGGTGTTTACTCTGGCGCAGAAGCTTGCGAAAGAGGTTGGTGCGGACCTGATCTTAGCAACCGATCCGGATGCGGACCGTCTGGGTATCATGGTTAAGGATGAGAAGGGTGAATTTATACTCTTCAACGGGAATATGACCGGTGCGTTAATCGCAGAATATGAGTTCTCCCAGAGGGCGGAAAAGGGAACTTTACCTGAGAATGCAGCTTTGATAAAAACGATTGTTACAGGTAATATATCAGATCTGATTGCAGAACATTACAATGCCAGACTGATCGAGGTACTAACCGGCTTTAAGTATATCGGGGAGCAGATTAAGCTTTTCGAGGAGACTGGCTGCAATGAGTATGTTTTTGGATATGAAGAGAGCTATGGTTGCCTTGTTGGTACTCACTCCAGAGATAAGGATGCTATTGTCGCTGTGATGTGCCTGTGTGAAGCAGCTGCATATTATCGTTCTAAGGGTAGCTCACTTTATGACCAGATGAATAAGATTTACGAGAAGTATGGCTTCTTTAAGGAAGATTTGATATCTGTGACTCTTAAGGGAATCACCGGTATGGAGAAAATCAAAGAGATTATGGAGGGATACCGTAATAATCCTCCGAAGACAGCAGGAGATTATAAGGTATTAAAGCTTCGTGATTATCAGAAGGATACCATTACGGATATGGTTACCGGTGAAGTGGTACCGACCGGCCTTCCCAAATCAGATGTATTGTACTTTGATCTAAATGATAACGCCTGGTGTGCGGTGAGACCTTCCGGTACCGAACCGAAGATTAAGTTCTACTTTGGTGTTAAGGGTGCTTCTATGGAAGATGCAGATGTACGACTAAGGAATTTGATGAACGATAAAGCTTTTATGGTGGATTAACAAGATAAAGAGTAACGATAGAAACCACTCTTTATGAAGCATTTATAGTTATGAATACAGTAAGGCAGTTTCAGTATCTGTTATGCTTTTGCAGCGAGCAGACTGAGACTGCCTTATTATATTACAAGCTACATGACATTCTGCCAAGCTTCAAAGAACTCAGAGTCTCCGGTTCAAGCAAAAGGCTGGCTTTGCTTGAAGAAGGGTAGCACAATATAACCGGCTTGATAAAGCATGGAGTATTGCTTCGGAATGGCGTCAATTTTATAAAAAAAAAATAGGCTTTCCATATCTAAGGCTGCAAAACGCTCATAGATACGGAAAGCCAATTCAATTATTTTATACTAATTTCTGGCCACAGTTGGGGCAGAAGTTCGCAGAACCTGTCTTAGTACCGCAGCTCGGGCAGAAGTTTGGTTTATTGCCCGAGGGAGCAGACTGTCCACCCGCCTGATTCATGTTCTGCATCATCTGGTTGGCTGCATTCATGCCCATCATCATACCTGCCATGTCAGAGGCTACACCGCCACCATGCATCTTACCGGAAGCCATGCCGTTGGTCAATTCGATTTGTTGATAACGGCCTACATCCCCTACCATACTATGGGATGCATTCTTATTGATCATGGCCTGAATCTCTTCGGGATAGGTGAAGCTCATGATATTAAAGGCAGTTACGCTTAAGCCGGTATCAAAAAGCTGCATATCCAGATCGGTACGAATACCGTTTGCGATGTCGAAGGAATTGGCCTGGAGATTGAACATATCTTTACCTTCCTTCGTAATCCATTTCATCAGGAGCTGATCCAGGATTGAAACGATACGAAGTCTAACATCCTCCACATTATAGCTCTGCTTCACTCCTGCAATCTTATCGATCAGTTTTATATAATCTGCCACCTTGAAGGTAAAGGTACCAAAGGCTCTGACTGGCATACCGCCGGGAAGCTGCTGAACGGGTATATTGATCGCATTCTGGGTTCCCCATTTTACCTGGAATTCCTTCGTATTCACGAAGAGAACCTCCGCACGTATTCCACTGTTAAATCCGAATTTGAAGCCCTTCAATGTTGATAGAAAGGGAATGATCTGTGACTCGATATCATAGTCGCCCTCATCCTTAAAAATACCTTCTATCTTGCCATTATATAAAAAGATTGCATCTTGACCGGGGCGGATAATTAAACGGCTTCCTTTTTTAATCTCATCATTGCTCCATTTGTAGAAGATCATATCCTCGCGAAACTCTTGCCATTCTACTACATTTGCAAATTGTCTTGAAAAAATGCCCATAATGATTACCTCCATGATATTACCTACCGTCTATGTGGCAGGCTGTTTTTACTCTCTGAGGAGCTTTTGTTAATCTGCTGTACTATTGAAGCGGGTTACTTTCATTATATACTAAAAAAGTACGATTGACTACTAGAAACGACCGCCACCGGAGCTGTGGGAACGACCACCACTGGAGGTTCCACCTCGAAAGCCCCCTGCATTGAAGCCGCCACCCGAGGAATTATTATTGTTCTGAGGCTTTCTAACTCTGGTAACCTGAGTTCTGACATAATCATCCCTGCGTCCGATGAGTCCGGAATTATTTGACTCGATATAATTGGAGCTGCCTGCCGTCATTCTTCCACTCGAGTTGTAAGCCATGATAGATACAGTAATGATACCAATGGTAACCGATGTGATCAATTGAAACCAAACATTCGAAATGATATCAATCAATCCGGAGGAGTCGGAATTTCGATCAGAAGGCCAGGTCTCATCATAATTTGGAGCATTCGGATCACTGGATTGAGGAGTACCGGCTGTATAATCATGATCGTAATTTAACTCAGAATCGTCACTCATATAGGCTGCCGATCTCTTGATGTATATAACACAAGCATCATAGTAGTTCCCAGCAGATAAATCCGGCGTTAGCTCTTCGATGATGGTATCAATGCGTTTGGAGTGGATGTAGGTCTCTGCTGTACCATAACCCTCCATGAAAACGACTCTTTCATTCATATCAATGAGCAGATATACACGATCTCCAACGGGTAATTGATCCTCAAAATCCTCTATATAATCTTCTGCATAAACCGCATCCGGATTATCATGAGTAAGAATCATGATATCAATGCCTGCCTCGGTACCATAGTCAATGCACATTTGTTCCAGATCTTCGACTTCTGTTGTGGATAACAGTCCTGCTTCATCATAAATATGTTGATTAATCTCTGAATTCTCAGTCTCAGCAGCATAAACCTTCACAGTAGTAAGAGAGATCAGAGTTGCCATCAACAGGAGAAGAACCAGTAATGGGATGGATCTGAAAAGGAAGAACTGCTTCATGATAAGGCACCTCCAATCCGTGTTATTATTTGAAATAGAATGAAGCATCCGGTGGAAACACCTGTAAACCAGCCGAAGATTTTTGCCTTACTAAGAGGAGGTTTTCCGACAATCTTGCCGGTCTGACCGTTCATAGCGAAGATATGCTCAGCCTTTCTATAGTCATAGCAAACCATCCAGACCGGAAGCAATGTATAATATGCTTGTTTCTTGCGGATGTTGATATCCTTACGATGATACCTAACAGAGGAATAACCGTTTATGGTTGAGCTTATGTAATTATCAACATAGGCTCCAACTCTTTGTTTGATACGAGGCAGCATATCCTCGTCGGTAAAATCATATTTCTCTGCGATATAACCGGCCAGATAGGGCATATTAAAATCCTTCAGATTATTATATTGATAGGGCTCCAGCTTATCCATCATACCATCCTCCATCTTACGGGAAGCATCGCAGGGGACGCGGGAATAATTAAGGTCAACCTTTCGGTATACATTATAGTATTTAGTCTCGGTATAAATCCAGTTCGCATCGGAATAGGTACGTACTCGGGTACAGGTTGCTTCTGCTTCTCCACGGCCGTTCATGTCATAGAGCCAAAACGGGACGTATAAACCGGTGATATTCTTGATGCGATCTGCGGTCATAAAATCACTTGGTGTAAGGCGTCCTTTTTTGCACCACTTCTTAAAGGCCTCTTGGGCCTGCTCTTTGCTGATGGTAAAGGGTACCACCTTAGCAGGAGCAAGGTTACCCGTTAGTCGATCACTTAAGACTACACCAGCGCCGCAGAAGCTGCAGGTAGTAGCAGAGGTATTTACCTCTGTAATAAGAACAGCACCACAATTGTTGCAATGGTACTCATGGGCTTCATTTTCTCGGAAGGTAGAATGATTACTTGGCTCATCGTTGCTGTTCGTATCGGCATAGTCATGATCAAAGGCGGAGTTCGCCGCATTGATATCGTCCTCATCCGCTTCATAGCGAATGGTATCATCCTCATCCTTCTCGGCGTTCTTCTTCATATTTTCAATGTTATCTGTCCGACCACAGCTGGCACAGCGCAAGAATCCGCTCTGGCTGTCAAAAGCCATATCGGATCCGCAGTTAGGGCATTTGTAATGTATAACAGTAGACATGTCACTCCTCCATTTCTACGCTTGCTTCTTATTTAAGCTTATGCCCGAATTAGCAAGGACATAAATCTTTATGATAAAATATCATCATTTTTCTTTTTACTTGATAAAATGCCCGCAAATAAAAGTATTCTTTCATTTGCGGACATTTTAATGCTAAATAATGAAAGCAGTCAAGTGTATATTCATAAATACCAGCTTCGCAGATATTTATGAATCAAGTATTCAAAATACCAGCTTCGCAGATATTTATGAATCAAGTATTCAAAATATCAGCTTCGTGGATTATTTATGAATCATGTATTCATGATAATAGAAAGTTTGCGAAGCGTCTTTCAATTATTTACCTAAGCTTGCTTTTAATGCAGCTAATTCATCATCCACATTGGAGTCGGTTGCATATTTATCCTTCAGATCCTCAATGGTCTGCTCTGCGGAGGAGTTATTCAGTTCTGCCATCGCATTTGCTTTGTCCAGAGCCTTATCTGCCATCTCCTCATATTTCTTGAAGCTTGCTATGGAATCGTTGGCACTTGCTACGGAGGATCCCATCTTATTGATACGCTCCTGAGTCTTCGCTACCGCTAATTTTCCCTTGATCATATCCTTGCGAGCTTCCAGCTCGTTAATATCGTCAACCAGCTTGTCGTGCATCTCACGCATATGAGTAGCGTTGGAGTGAGCCAGGTTATAAGCCTCCTCAAGTCCCGGAAGCTTGTTGGCAAGGTTAGCCTTCTGTTCCAGGAACTTTCTGGCATCTGCTTCGTTGTTAGCCTCAAGAGCCTTCACAGCATAGGTCTGCATCTTGTTGATCTCATCGTTACATTCGTCAAGAACTCTCTTTGCTCTCTGCTCCTCTGCCATGATAGAAGCAGTTTCGGATTTCACCTTACCAAGATCGGAATTAAGATTTCGTAAGCATTGATCGATCATCTTCTCCGGATCCTCTGCCTTGTCAAGCAGTGCGTTAATGTTACTGGACATAATGTCTCTGAATCTTGTTAAAATTCCCATGATATACTCCTCCATATGTTTAATTTATTGTTCCGCCCGTAAATCAGCATTAACCAATTGATTATAAATTATTATCGAGAGGTATTGCTTTAAGGCTTTCGTGTGCGGTTTGTTAATTCTTACAGTTATAAGTGTATTCCTAAATCAATCCATCGTCAAGTTAGAATATAGTTAGAATAATGAGAGAAAGCTTAAGAGAGAAAAAGTAACCCGGATCGATTAAAAGAACCCTTAATAAGAGTGCAATGCTTGATTCACAGCTTGATTAACGATTGATAATTCAGTTGTAATTGTGTATCTCCTAGTTTATAATAATGTGAAGACATACCATCTTCCCGAAGTGAATTATTATTTCCATAGGTAGAACTGAAATGTAGGCACGAGGTGCGTATTTCTTGTTCTTTCGATCTTGTGAGGTGCCGCTAAAGGTCATCATGAAATGTGGTGCGAATAAAGGCTTTTTAAAAGGCAGATAATCCTTGGGAAGAACTATTAGAATAAACTTGGAAAGAGAGATCGTTATGTGGATTGCAAAGGATTGGAAGGACTATGAGGTGATCGATACTTCAAAGGGTGAGAAGCTGGAACGTTGGGGTAACTACATTCTGGTGCGTCCTGACCCGCAGGTGATCTGGGATACACCCCGACAGAATAAAGGCTGGAAGAAACCGAATGCACATTATCATAGAAGTGCTAAAGGCGGAGGAGAGTGGGAGTTTTTCGATCTGCCAAAGCAATGGGATATTACTTATAAGGATTTGACCTTTCATCTGCAGCCCTTTAGTTTTAAGCATACAGGTCTGTTCCCAGAGCAGGCTGCGAACTGGGATTGGTTTTCTGAGAAGATCAAGAACGAGAAGGGAAGGCAGATCAAGGTATTGAACCTTTTCGCTTATACCGGCGGTGCGACGCTGGCTGCAGCGAAAGCAGGAGCAGCAGTTACACATGTGGATGCCTCGAAGGGGATGGTCACCTGGGCGAAGGAGAATGCCGTTGCATCCGGTCTTGGGGAAGCTCCAATTCGATATATCGTAGATGATTGTGTAAAATTCGTTGAACGCGAGATACGCCGGGATAGCAAATACGATGCCATTATCATGGACCCTCCTTCTTATGGAAGAGGTCCAAAGGGTGAGATATGGAAGATAGAGGATAATATTCATCCCTTTGTACAGCTTTGTACTAAGCTATTATCGGATGACCCGCTGTTCTTTTTGCTGAATTCCTATACGACAGGTCTTCAGGCAGGGGTATTATCCTATATGATTTCCCAAGAGATCGGTAAGAAGTATGGCGGCAAAGTAGAAGCGGATGAGATTGGTCTTCCGGTAACGGATAGCGGGTTAGTACTTCCCTGCGGTGCTTCCGGCCGATGGGAGAGATAGCCAACAATGAAATGATTGGGCTAGTGAATTTTGAATAATTAAAATATGGGTATCCAATCTTACGGGAATTAGTAACCGCTAAGAGAGGATGCCCATTTTTAAAGCAGGTTACGCCCTGATAAAAAGCCATCTGAGCAGACCTTTCATTCTATTGCGCCAGAAAATATTCTTTCAGCCCTGCAAAACCCGTATCATAAGGGTAGTGAATAACATCAATTGGTTGAAAAGCGGGTAATTCCTTCTCTAGCTCTTTCAAAGAAAAGCCTCCCTTTAGGATAAACCTACGCACGAAGGCAGGCTTCAAAGCCTTCCTGGGACAGCTGTAGATGCATCGCAGACAGAGGCAGCAGCGAGATGCATAGACAGGTTTACCGCCTTGAAGCTTAATATTACTGGTTGGACAGCCTCTGGCACATAGACCGCAGCCGTTACAGGCCAAGCTGGTCCTAATATTCTTTCCGTATAGTTTAGAGCCCTCCTTCTGTGCTTCTGCGAATACGGAAATGATGCGGTCAATAAGATATGGTTCCGTTCTTCTTACAACACCGGAGAGGAGGTCGGTAACTATTCGGTTGACCTTATCGGGGAGTACCTTAAGAAGCATTAGGGAAAGTTCCTTGGGCGTCGGAATAATACAGTTAGCTGGCATAATCAACATTTGCTCATATGCGATCCGATAACCTCTCTTCTTAAGATGCTGAATGCAATGAAGCCTGGAAGCTGTATTCGGAATCACCTCGCCGCCTCCCGAGACAGAGATTACTGCAGCCAACTTCTTGTCTGCTATAGGCAGCTTATTGATAAAATCATAAACCGGTCTGGGTGCATTCATGGCATAGACAGGGTAGAGGATAAGAAGTAGGTCATACTCCTGAAGCTTATATGGATTTCTTGCATGAATTTCGTGGCAATGAACCGATATGCCTTGTTTTGTAAATTCGCTTATAAAAGAGTCAGCTGCTCTTTTTGTACCACCGGTACCACTGAAATAAACAATCTCTACCTTCTTTGGTCTTGGATATTTTCTCAATTCACTCAAACTCCCCTCTAGATTAAATAGTTGCACTAAAGTAACTATACTACTTTGCTGATACATTTTAAATAGAGATTAAAAATACGATACATGAAGAGAAGCCTATTCATGATAGTTAGCTGAGAACTCATATATCATCACAGAATATATCTATATGGAGTAAATAGTGTGGCTGGATGAGACCGATATCTGAACCGTAGTTGGCTATGATAAGGCAAATTTTGAATAAATCTTCAAGAAAAGCTAAGACTTAACAGTGTAAATTATAAAAAGCATAATTTACACTTAGAAGTTTGTGCCTGCGTTATCCTCGGCACAAACTTACACAAGGAGTAGGTATAAGGTTCGCCCATTGGAGCGAACTCCTTGTTCTTCCGGACATGTGCCTGTGTTTTCATAGTGTAAAAGACACACTTGGCATAAGCTTACACAAGGAGTAGGTATAAAGGTTCGCCAGTTGGGGAGAACTCCCATTTCTGCCGTTTTGTGCCTGTGTCTATATCATTTTTTTGTGAGGTTTTTCAATGAAGAAAGCATTTTTGAAATACAGAGAAATTATATTATATATTTTCTTTGGTGGTTGTACAACTATCGTAAACGTAATCCTTTATTATATCAGCACCAGATGGTTCGGCTTAGGTACCGTCATAAGTACGCTGCTGGCCTGGTGGGTATCGGTCCTCTTTGCTTATATCACGAACCGTATTTTGGTTTTTAGAAGTCATAACAAAGAACCAAGGGCGATATTGTTTGAATTTGCTTTCTTTGTAGCCTGTAGACTACTGACCGGTTTATTGGATGTTTTAATTATGTATCTGTTTGTCGACCAGCTTGGCTGGCATGATCTTATTATAAAGTTTTTATCGAACCTGATTGTCATTGTGGTGAATTATGTTGCCAGCAGATTATTGATTTTTAAAAAACATTCTAATAGGAGGCAAGTGAAATCTTAATGAAAGCAAAGCTATGGAATAATTCATACTTGATCTACAGCATAACTTTTCTTCTGCTTCTTCCTATTATATTTATGCCCTTTATTCCGGAAGGGCGGACCTTTGTATGGAATGTTGATGGTATCAATCAACATTATCCCATCCTTATATATTACGGTAAGCTGCTTCGTGGACTTTTAACGGGCCAAGGCTTTCCGATGGTGGACTTTAGTATTGGTTTAGGCTTTGATACAATTACCACCCTTCATTATTATGCCCTAGGAGACCCGATCGCTCTATTAGCTATTTTTATGACAGAAGAGAATGGACCACTTATTTATGCAATTTTGATTGTGTTGAGGTTGTACCTGATCGGCATCAGCTTTCTAGTCTTTGGCAGGTATTGGGGACTTAAAGGGAATGGAGTGATACTCGGAGCCTTAATGTATGTATTCTGTGGATACTCCTTCTTCTCAGGAGTTAGACATCCTTATTTTATGAATCCGATGATCTACCTTCCATTCCTTTTGATCGGTCTGGAGGAGGTGCTCCGTAGAAGAAAGCCACAGCTGCTGATTGTAATGACATTCCTTTGCACGATTAGTAATTTTTATTTTCTTTATATATTAACAGTCATGGCAGTTATTTATGTAATACTTCGGTATGTTCTTACCTATTATAAGGAATACAAGAATAAATTAGGAGGCTTACTCCTTGTCGGTCTGCGAACCGGGAGCTGCTATCTTCTGGGCATGGCTATGGCAGCGGTTATTTTTCTTCCAATTATCTATGCATTTTTGCAGAATGGAAGGTTGGATAGTAAACCGGAGTTACTGATCGGGTATCTTCATTATGATAAAGCTTATTACTTGTATGCGCTCCAGGGATTGCTTGCATCAGGAATAAGTCCACCTTATTGGGTGGATTTGTCCTTTCCTGCTATAACAGGAATCAGTGCTGTGATTGTTTTGTGTAATTCAAAGTATCGTAAGTTGGCAATAATCTTAATTTTGACTATATTAGCATTACTTGTACCGGCTTTTGGCTACTTTATGAATGCATTTTCCTATATCACGAATCGATGGGATTTCCTGTTGGCCTTTGTTGTTGCGGTAGTATTCGCTGTGACCTATGAGAAGATGTTTTGCTTGGACTCCAGGGAGAGAATATTACTGGGTGTTGGAATTTTGGGCTATGCTGTGCTGACCTTTATAGCACCCTCTGCGCTAATCGTAAAAATAACATTTTGTATACTGGTATTGACAATTACGGTTGTATTACTGCTACAGACTCGTAGTCTTTTTGGACAAAAGAAGCTGCAGGATATTGTGATGTATCTGCTTGTTGTAGGAACCCTTGCCTTTAACGGTTATGCATTTTATTCTCCACAGTTTAACGACTATGCAAAGGAGTTTTTGACCGAAGACCGAATCGATGAGCTGACAGATGGAGGGGAAGCACGTATACTTTCAGAGCTGGAGGCTGGCTGGTATCGTGTCGAAACTTACGGAGATCAGATACGTAATGAAGCACTTATCCATGATTTTAATGATGTATCCTCCTATTTCAGTTTGATGAATGGCAATGTTACCAACTATTACAAAGAGCTGGAATTAGTGAGTCAGCGGACAGCTTACCGAATTGACAATCAGGATAGTCGCACGATACCGGATGCTTTAGCCGGTGTTAAATACTTCATTTCCACGGATCGTAATGCGGCGCCTTATGCATATGAGTTAAGGAAAACACTGACCGATGGAACACAAACCTATTACCTGCTGGAGAACTTGTTTGCACTGCCCCTGGGATATACCTATCAGAGTTATATGACAGAGGAGGACTTTCGCAAGTTGGATGTTCTCCAGAGGCAGAATACAATGTTGTATGCTGTGGTGCTAGAGGAGGGAACGAATTATATTGATCGTACCGTTCAGGATATGAATATAGGCATAGAGGAATTGGATTATAATATTTATGTCAACGGAGGAATTGAATTAGAAGGTGATCGCTTTCTGGTATTGAACAAAGGCGCTGAGATGACTTTGGACTTTGAGGGTAAAGGGAAATCAGAGACCTATGTGCGTTTCGGCAATCTGGCGCTGAACGGTAGGAAAATGATGATGCGGACGTTCATGGTAAAAGGGGAAAGGGAGATGACCAAAAAGGTTAATGTTCGTAGTAAACATCACAATTCTTATTTTGGTAAAATTAATTTCTTGGTTAATACGGGATACAGCAAGATAATAAAGCATTGGATCAGAATGACCTTTCCAGAAAAGGGTACCTATAGCTTTGATCAGATAGAGGTTTACAGTTTGTCTATGCAACACGTCAAGAACCAGCTGGATGAACTACGTAGGGGTTCCCTGCAGAATATAAAGGAAGGTCATAACCGAATTGAGGGAGATGCTAATCTGGCTCAAAAGGGCATCATGGTACTTAGCATACCTTATAGTAAAGGCTGGAGTGCAACTGTCGACGGTGAGAAAGCCAAGCTGCTGAAGGCGAATATTATGTATTCTTCCATTGAGCTGCCGGAAGGAGAGCATCATATCACTTTGACTTATCGTACACCTTATTTACTGGAAGGTATGATTATATCTTTGGTCAGCCTATTCCTATTCATCGGAATCACAGTTACCCTACGTCGAAAGGAGAAAACTCATGGCTGAGATGATTTCGATTATTGTCCCCTGCTATAACGAGCAGGAGGTAATCCCATTATTCTATGAAGAGATAACCAAAATTTCATCGACATTACCATTGCTGGAATGGGAATACATTTTTGTGAATGACGGTTCCAAGGACCGTACTCTTGATACCATTCGGTATTTACGTGGGATGGATCAGAGAGTTCACTACATCTCCTTCTCAAGAAATTTTGGAAAAGAGGCAGCCATCTATGCCGGACTTCAGAAAGCATGCGGAGATTATTTAGTATTAATGGATGTAGATCTTCAGGATCCGCCGGGACTGATTGAAGAGATGTATCATGCTGTTGTAGATGAGAATTATGATTGTGTCGCTACCAGGCGAGTGACAAGAAAAGGGGAGCCGGTTATAAGATCAATCTTTGCCCGTTGCTTTTATCGCCTGATCAACTCAATCTCTAAGACAGAGTTTGTAGATGGGGCAAGAGACTATCGTCTTATGCGGCGTCAGATGGTAGATTCCATTCTGGAGCTGACAGAATATAACCGATTTACCAAGGGTATCTTCAGCTGGGTGGGATTTCGGACAAAATGGCTGGAGTATGTGAATGTGGAACGTGCGGCTGGAACGACCAAGTGGTCCTTTTGGAAGCTTTTCTTATATTCCGTGGATGGGATTATCGCGTTTACAACAGCGCCTCTAGCCTTGGCCTCGGTATTTGGCATGATATTCTGTCTGGTTGCATTGGTTTTAATCGTATTCATTATAATTAAGACAATGATTTTTGGTGATCCTACTGCCGGTTGGCCATCCATGGTGTGTATTACATGCCTGATCGGAGGAGTCCAGTTATTCTGTACAGGAATTCTGGGCCAGTATCTGGCCAGGACCTATCTGGAGACGAAACGACGTCCGGTATATATTGTGAAGGAGGAGGAATAAGTTATGCTTACAAGGTTCTACAGTTGTGACAAAATTACTATAGTAGGATGTGGAAATACGTTACAGATAAACAGGAAAATCATCCTTTAAGGGATTAAGCTTAAGTTAATAGGTCTCGGCCTCCATGCAAAGTCAAATAGGAAACTTGCTTGCTTCAAAAGGACTGAAATGTAGATTTTGAATGAAAAGTGAAAAAAGTCTTGACAAAGAAGGAAACTTAAAAAAAAGTACTTGCAAATGCGATATTCTTAGTGTATAATATCGTATGTTGTGACATTGATAGCGTTGAAGCGTGAGGTTGCCACCTATTCCGGGTGGGTTTTCCGTGGAGCGAAGGTCAAGTTATGAAACTGGCGACAAGTCACTGTACCATATAGGGTTCTGCCATTGGGGCAGATAACACGTGTGGAGAACTTCATAAAACACCACAGAGAGGCAAATCATCGTCGATTTGTCAAAATGTATGAGATATGAAGATACACACGGATAAGTGTACAGTCACCACTTGTCGTACTGAAATTAAGTGCGAAAAGGAGGCGGCTTTTTTTATGGCAAGTCAAGTAATGAGAATTAC
>JAEYOY010000015.1 GCA_023411215.1 Bacillota bacterium
ATAAATTCGATGTATTAGTAAATGTTAAGGGTGGCGGTTTCACCGGCCAGGCTGGTGCAATCAGACACGGTATCTCCAGAGCATTATTACATGCAGATGCTGATTACCGTCCTACACTCAAGAAGGCTGGATTCTTAACAAGAGATCCTAGAATGAAGGAAAGAAAGAAGTACGGCTTAAAAGCAGCTCGTCGTGCTCCTCAGTTTTCAAAGAGATAGTATTATCTGCGTCATCGGCGCATACAAAAGGCTCCTGGGAGTTTGCTCCCAAGGAGCTTTTTTATACGCCGAATGATGTAGTCGTCTGAGATGATGGAACAGAACGAAGTGTATATGAGGTTCATCGAAGGTGACGCAGATAATACGTAGGCAGGTTCACATCAAATGACCGAGATGGAGCGAAGTAAAATCGAGGTTACTTGATGTGAAACGCAGGTAGAACTATCTGTTAGAGATAAGCAATTATTAATGTTCACAAGTAATTACCTGTATTATATGACACAGAGAATACTTAGGCTTGCCAGAGATGACTGGAGACAATAATTGGGGTTTATGTAGCGTACTTGGATGTACAGTAATCTATGGAAATCAGCAAAAGTGTATAGGATGTCGGATGTTTTCGGGCATATGCTAAAATTATATCTACATATACCCAAAATATGAATGAGAGAGAAGCCAAAATAGATGCTTCTGGGCATATATTTGAAAAAAAGAAACATATTGCCCAGAAATATTGAATTAAGTGGGCATATGAGATTTAAAAGTCAGTATATGCCCAATTAAGTCTATCAACCCAATGAAATTAGAAAGTTATTAGGCTAAAATGGGCAAAGCAAAAAAAAAATGGTCTGTATGCCCAATCAAGCCTACAAGCATATAAGAGTTTCATAAAAAATAATGTTGTATAATCTTTTCAACCATTTGTGAATTAAGGGGATTGTTCTTTGTTTCGAAGGTGGTAATCAGGTTAACGGAGGGAATAAGACCATGAGAGTTGTAGAATTCTAGCTTGGAGAAAGTGTTTTTTGAATAGGACAAGTCATCCATCTTTCCAAAGTGCTCCCAATAAAATAGTCTACCTGTCTGTGGGTGCCGCACAGTATAGTCAGGGAAAAACGTAGTATCTTCTAAAAGAAGGGCGCATTCGTATCGATAGGGAATTTTGTTTATGAAAAGAGCCATATCGATGATAGCTTCAGACTTGGAGCGAACAGTATTACCGGAATAGCATTTATGGATAAGATGTTCAGGGTGATTTGTGTTGTGTTCGTAAGGAGAATTGATCCATTGAATAAGTTCTTCAGAATATGATTTGAAATTAGGTGCTAGAAGTTCATTATATCCAGACATATCACTCAGGAGATGTTTAACCTTTTCGTGGTCAGGATCATAGTGTTTTAGATAGGATGCAATTGCTTTTTGCTCATAACGCAGATCTTCTAATAAAGAAGTAAAGTATTTTTTGATGGCCAGTTCTTCGGCAATGCATCGATCCTTCTTGGAAATGTAACTTAGTTTGCCTCTGTCACTCTTATACCACTTCGAATATTTTCTGTTTTTCGTGCAGATTAGAGTACCGTCAGGATAGTTCTTAATTTGTTTTTGTAAAGAGTGAATTTCTTTTTCGAGCCGTATACTTTCGGCATAGATTTGATCATAAAGAATAATAAGACACCTCCTTCATTGGATTGGCAGGTTTTGGAATAGAGTTATATTATAACATGAAGAATAGAAAACATGCAAACAGAATGTAAGCTACGATTACGTATAGATTGGGGATCAAAAAACAGTTGCACCTTCAAAGGTAAAAGGTGAAATGGCTAAAATGCCAATTAACTATAATCAAATTTCAAAAGTAACATTCGAGGATATTATAGAATTCCATTATAGCTTTGAAGCCATTCATCCATTTCAAGATGGAAATGGATGAGTTGGACGAATGCTCCAAAGAATCCAGTATCCATGCTGTTCTTCAATTCTAATTCACCTCTCTAAGAGATAAGCAGTTACCTACGAATCAAAATGCATATCAAAGCCCCAGAATGCTTGCATTCATGGGGCTTTTGTTATGCAATTTGAATTATCCGTAGTCGTGGGAAGCCCTGGACAGTCTTCCGTGCGACACGAGTAGGTAATACTATCTAGTAGAGATAAAAATCCCCAGAATGCTTGCAGTAATAATGCTACATCAGTCACATCAAAATGTGGCTCTTTTATCTTTTTAATTTTTACACAATATATTAGCATTGTGGCTCTTTTATCTTTTTGATTTTTACACAATAAATTAGCATTGTGGTTCTTTTATCTTTTTGATTTTTACACAATATATTAGCATTGTGGCTCTTTTATCTTTTTGATTTTACACAATATATTAGCATTGTGGCTCCTTTATCTTTTTGATTTTTTACACAATATATTAGCATAATCCTAATTGAAATATTTGTTTTTAAAATAATTTACAAAAAATAGTAATAATTCAGGTGGACAAGCCATATATATATTATGTAGTACACAAACTATAGAATTTTAGAGGAGGAAAAAGCTTTGAAAAGTAAAAAACTAATCGCAATCATGCTAATACTTGCGCTAACACTATCCACGAATGTGTTTACAACAGCAAGTGCAGCAAAAAAAACCAATTTCCTTACAATTATGTCACAGGAAAGTAATGGTTGGGTAAGAAACTTTAACCCGCTTATTAACAATGCTTTACATGCGTCTTTGGGATTTATGTTTGAGCCATTGGTTATTTTTGATAGCTTCAACAATAATAAGGAGACACCATGGCTTGCGGAAAAGATTGTTACAGAACCTGACTTTAAAACTCTAACGGTATATGTTCGAAAGGGTGTTAAATGGAGCGATGGTAAACCCTTTACTGCAAAGGACGTTGCATTTACCTTCAACTATACCAAAACGCATCCGGAGATAGACAGAAATGGTGACTGGGATCACGATGGTGTAAAGGGAAGAATTGCTTCTGTGAAGATAGTTAACGACTATACAGTTAAAATCGTCATGAAAGTAGCAAACCGTTTTGTGCGTAATAGCTTATTCTTCCAGCGCTATATGCTGCCGGAACATGTTTATTCCAAGGTGAAAAATCCTGCAACATATGTGGACAAAAACCCTGTTGTTACAGGCGCCTTCTCAAAAGTTAAGTCATTTAAACCTGAAATGATCGTACTTGATCGGAATCCACATTATTGGAATGCGAAGAATATAAGTGTTGATCAACTTCGTTTCCCGCAATTTAATGGTAACCAGGCAGCACTTTCCTTGCTTCAAACAGGAGCTGTTGACTGGGCACATATTTTTATACCGGATGCAGAAAAGAATTATGTACAGGGCGACCCGAATAGAAAATTCTGGTACGGTAAGAACGATGGAGTACGTCTAGCATTCAACTTTATGGATGAGAATGCGGATACCCTAAAGGCATTTAAGGATGTTAATTTCAGAAGAGCGGTATCATTATGTGTTGATCGTAAAGGCATTATTGATTCAGCTGTATATGGATATCTATCCAAGGATGTTCCTCCGGTAACCGGTTTACCTCCGGCATTAATGGGATACGCTGATAAAACTGCACAGGCTGAGTTGGCTAAATACACCAAATATGACATTAACGCAGCGAAAAAGATGTTGACAGATGCTGGATACAAGGATGTTGACAAAGACGGCTTCTTAGAGAACCCGGATGGTTCCAAGCTTGCATTCGAAATCACATCACCTGCAGGTTGGACTGATTGGAATGATGGTGCTGCAATAGTTGCCGATGGACTTAAAAAAGCAGGAATTAATGCAACAGCAAAGGCGATTGATCTTGCAATGTATATTGAAAGCTGGAAATCCGGTAAGCATGATATTCTTTACGGTGGATATGGTATTTCTGGTGACCCGTATCGATTCTATTTTGACACAATTGGTGATCAATCAAGAATTAAAACAGATACCTGGTGGACCATTACTATGAATAATTATGCCAATGATGAGATGACAGCGTTAATCGCTAGCATGCCAACAGCGAAAGATGCTGATTTAAAAACAATAACAGCTAAGATTGAGCAACATTTTGCAACCAATATGATCAATGTTCCATTATTCTACAATGGTAACTGGGTTGTTTACAACACAAGCAGATTTACTGGTTGGGCTACGGAAGGTAATGTAGTATGTAATCCTGCAAATGTTCAGCATGACTCAAAACTCTTACAGCTTATGCTATTAAAGCCTGTTAAATAGTAATTAATCAGGGGCCAATGCAAATCGTATGGTATAAATGAAGCAAAGAACAACAAGCATCCCCACACACAGGTTGTCTGACATCTTATTGTTTTGTATGCCATTATACAAAATCAACAATCTGTCCGTCAAACAGTGTATTTGCGCGTGTGTAAAGTGAGTATATACAAGCTTGCTTGTATATATGCGAACGAGCACGCGAACTGGATAATCTCCGAATTGAGATTATCCAGTATGGGATGCATGTTGTCCTTTGTCATTGTATAGGAAAGTTCGTCCTATTCAATAACAAGCACTCCGTACAAGTGAACGAAGTTCACTTTGGGATGACGCACCTCAGCGGATAAACGCATTAATGCGTTCGGTAGTTATTGCTTCGCAATCCTCTCAGGCGCGAAGTGTCAACAAGCTGACACTTTGTTCTCATTAACTTACGTTATGCAACAGCTCCATATAAATATTTTCGCAACTAAAATTGTACTAAAAATCTAATTTTTATAAGCATATTTATGCTGCCGCCCATTTCGCGGTCTTTGGCAGCATAAGGATTAGTTTATAAAGACTTTATACTTGGAGGTGAGGATAGCTGTGAGATACATTTTAAAAAGATTATGGTTTTATATTCTAGCATTCTTTGGAGCTTTGGCTGTAAATTTTTTTCTTCCACGTATGATGCCGGGAAATCCTGTTCAGATGTTTTTGTCAAACCTTTATCAATCAGGTGGAGTTGTTGATAATGCAACAATCGCTGCGGTAGAGAAATTATTTGGATACGATACTCAGAAACCGATTATCATTAGCTTCTTTAATTATATTATTAGTATTTTCAAAGGTGATTGGGGAGTTTCCTTTACTTTCTACCCACAGACAGTGTTGGAAGCTACGGGGCGTGGAGTGAGATGGACTGTATTCCTTTTGGGAACAGCATTAGTTCTCGGATTTATCATAAATACACTGCTTGGTATTCTTGTTGCATGGAAACGCGGTAGCAGATTGGATACCACCTTAACGGTTGGCGGACAAATTCTGGCTAATATTCCATCCGTTGTTACTGCAATTATTTTAAGCATCGCACTTGCATTTACGGATATATTTCCAAGAGGCTATGCGGTTACTCCGCTTTTTGTAGCTGACAATGTCTTTCAATACATAGGTGACGTTGCTTATCATGCATTCCTGCCAGTTCTTGCAGTGGTTATTACAGGCCTTGGAGGAATTATGGGCATGAGAGCAAACATGATTAACCAGCTTGGTGAAGATTATATCGTTATGGGAATTGCCAAGGGTGTGCCTGATCGAAAAATCATGTTTGGCTACGGAGCAAGAAATGCGCTTCTGCCTGTTGTTACATCACTTGCAATGCAGATCGGTTTTTTGTTAGGTGGCTCATTAATCATCGAACTGGTTTTCAATTATCCTGGTTTAGGTCAAGTTATGGTCATGGCTATTAGTAGACGAGATTATCCTTTAATGCAAGGGATATTACTCATGACAACAATCGTGATGCTTTCTGCTAACTTTATAGCAGATATAAGCGTAATGATCCTGGATCCAAGAACTCGAAGACAAGGTGTGAATGGTAATTGATAGAAAAGGAGACAGAGAGTATATGAAAAAAATATGGAATTGTAATGTAATGCGCTTTTTCAGAAATAGTCCCAAGACAAGTATTGGAGCTATTCTGATACTTATCATTCTTCTCCTTACCCTTGGAGCAAACCTGTTTACGACTATTGATCCTACCCATAGATTTGTCGACGAATATCACAGCGTACCTTCCCATACTCATATCTTAGGCACGACTCAATTGGGTAACGATGTATTCGCGCAAACCTTGTATGGGGGCCGTGTATCAATCCTGGTAGGTATATTTGCAGGTGTTCTTACCGTGTTTTTAGGAATCTTTTTCGGAATCACTTCGGGCTATTTTGGAGGATGGTATGATAACATAATAACAACCTTTATTAACATTATTATGGTTATACCCAATATAGTCTTGTTACTTATCGTTGCAGCACTTTTAAATGGGGTATCGCCATTCTTGATTAGTATTATTATCGGACTGACTTCCTGGCCCTGGAATGCTCGTGTACTTCGAGCTCAGACAATGAGCTTGAGAAACAGAGAATTTGTCTATTCGGCTGAAACCTTAGGGGAATCGAAGCTTAGAATCCTATTTATAGAGATTATGCCTAACATGCTTTCTATTATAAGCTCTGCTTTTGTCAGCACGCTGATTTATGCTATTATGGCTAGTGCTACTCTTGAGTTCATTGGCTTTGGTGACCCACTTTCGTGTACTTGGGGAATCATGCTGTTTAATGCAAATAAATCTGGAGCTCTGACCAGTGGTTCATGGTGGGAATTATTGGGGCCCATCTCTGGAATTGTTCTGTTTGGTGTAGGACTTACATTAATCAACTTCTCCATCGACGAGGTTTCAAATCCCAAATTGAAAGCACAAAGAATTATGAGAGCTTATTATAAGGTGAAAAAAATGCAGGCAAGGGCTATGAAAAAATTAAGCTTGAATAACATCAATTAGGAAGGGGGTGCACTTGGAGATGGGTGATTTATTAACGGTAAAAGGACTTAGTGTTGATTATGTGACTGCAAAAGGTGGACATGTTAGAGCGGTAGATAATGTCAGTTTTTCAATAAAAGAGGGTCAAAGCTTTGGCTTAGCGGGAGAATCTGGATGTGGTAAGAGTACTATTGCTTATTCCCTTATGAGACTGCACAGACCTCCGGCGCTAATATCAGATGGAAAAATTCTTCTTGAAGGTAATGATATTGTACCAATGACAGAAGATAAAATGCAGCAATTACGCTGGAGCGAAATAGCCATGGTATTCCAATCGGCTATGAATTGTCTGAATCCCGTCGTAACAATGGATAAACAATTTTTTGAAATATTTAAGTATCATGGGATAACCAATGATAAAAATGTTTCCAGAAAGAAGGCGGAAGAACTGTTATCCTTTGTTGGCATCCCTGCAGAACGACTAAAGGATTATCCTCATCAATATTCCGGTGGTATGCGTCAAAGAGCTGTAATTGCAATGGCACTGGCGCTTAGGCCTAAGCTTCTTATCTTAGACGAGCCTACGACAGCACTTGATACTGTTGTACAAAGGGATATTTTGCAGTGTATTTACGACCTGAAAAAGGAATTGAAATTCTCTATTCTTTTTATAACACATGACATCAGTCTGATGATGGAATTTTGTGACACAATCGCTATTATGTATGCGGGGAAGATCGTAGAAGAAGCTTCTTCCGAGAAGATTTTGAATAATCCAAAACATCCTTATACCTATGGCTTAAAAAATTCATTTCCCTCTTTAAAAGGAGAAGTGAAGTATATGGAAGGAATACCTGGAACTCCTCTGGATTTAAATGCGATTCCTGTAGGTTGCAGATTCCAAGATCGTTGTTTTAGAGCATGCAAGGATTGTTTTACCAAGGAACCAGAGCTTAGTACGACGAAGGATGGATTCTTCTATTGCCATAATCCATTAGATGCCACCTATCAAACCAATCACAATGTATCAGATATACGAGGTGTGATATGAAAGAAGAAAAGCAAACAATATTAAGTGTAAAAAATGTTGTGATGGATTTTAAGATTGGTGGAAAATCTATCCTATCTAAGAAGAAGACGTTACGTGCCTTGAATGATATCACTTTTGACTTGTATAAAGGGGAAGCATTAGCAATCGTTGGTGAATCTGGCTGTGGAAAATCTACTATATGCAGGGTTGCAATGAAATTTTACAATCCAACATCGGGAACGATGACTTATGAAAATGATAATATTCATAAATTAAAGGCTCAGAAATTAAAAAACTATCGTCAAAAGGTACAGATGATTTTTCAAGATCCTTTTTCCTCACTAAATCCGTTACATAATATATATTATCATTTGGAAAGACCGCTTAAGTTATACCATCCTTCTGACAAGATTACTATGAAGAAGCAGATGGATGATTACTTGACTTTGGTAGGACTGGTTCCTCCGGAAGAACAAGGAAGCAAGCATCCTCATCAGCTGTCTGGTGGGCAAAGACAAAGAGCATATTTAGCAAGAATATTGTCTGTAGGTGCAGAGGTTATATTTGCAGATGAGCCAACATCGATGTTAGATGTATCCATTCGGCTTGGAATTCTAAACCTAATGAATAAATTGAAAAAAGAAAATAACAAATCCTTTATTTATATTACGCATGATATAGCCACTGCCAGGTACTTTGCAGATCGGATTATTGTCTTGTATGCTGGGCATATGGTTGAATGGGGTGATGTGAATAAGGTTATTATCAACCCTGCGCATCCTTACACAAAGCTTTTGGTTACAGCTGCTCCGGATCCGGAAAGAGAAGGAGTTGTAGAATTGCCGGTATTAAAAGATAAAGAATCAGAAGTTACCTTTAGGACACCGGAAAGCAAAGGCTGCCCATTCAAAAGCCGTTGTCCTGTCGCTGAAGAAAGATGTTCAAAGGAATTGCCGGAGGTTAGAGAAGTTAGCGAAGGACAATTTATTCGATGCTTCCATTCGTTAACATAAGGCGATCATAGGTTTAAATTAAATGACCGAGTAGAAGCAAAGCCTTGCAAACACTATGTTTGTAAGGCTTTTGCTTATGATAAAGTGAAAAACCAATTGTATGTGATGATATACTTTTTTGCTATAAAGTAGTATCATATAAATATTACCTATTTCATTCTGGAGCTTATTTTGTATATAGGTAGATTATTTAATATAAAATCCATAATAATAAATCACTTAAATCAGGAGGTAGAATTTGAGACAATGATACGGAAACCTTTGAGTAAAAAGACTATTATTACAGGCAGCATAGTATTTTTATTAATTCTTGTTCTATGCGTTGCAATGAGCCTCTGGAAGAAATACAGTGACGATTTACCAATGGAACAAATTAGCGAAGAAATGTCAGCTAATAAAAGCAAGGATGACTTGCCAATTGATGATAATAATGACACTACGTCAGTTGATCGAAATAGGGATAATTCGCCAATTGAAAATATTGACGAAGAAATGTCAGTAGATAAAGGCGAGGATGCCTTGCAAAATGAAAATAATAACGAAGAAATGTCAGCAGATGAAAGTAAGGATGCCTTGAAGGATGATAAAAACAACTCTGACACGATAAAAGACGATAAAACGACGGTTGAGAAAAAGAGTAATAAGGTGGAGGCTGAAGGTGATTTTCCAAAAGATTTGCTAAACATCTTATGTAGTACGCAGTGGCATGAAATTGGCAAGTATACTTATCTTGCGGCTAGGTTCAGTACGGATGGAATTGTTAACATATGGGATACTGTTGGAAATCCTTGTATGAAAGGTGATTTCGTATTGAATGCCGAAAATAAGACAATTACATTAGATTGTTCAGAGGATGAAGATTTTGATCCACCATTTACAATACCGAAGGAAGCAACCTGTTCCATTTATCTAACCAAGGAAGGATATTTATGCATCCAGTATCAAAAGAATCAGATGCTATTTAGAATGGACAAAAATGTGGAAGAAAATGTTCAAATGATGGGTTATGTCTGGAATGCCAGTAGTGCATCCGACGGTTCCGATGTGACCGGTTTAAAATTGAGCTTGGGTAAGTATTTTGCTTTATATAACAAAAACACTACATATTTTGCTTCAGAACATTATTCGATTGGGACGAAAGCCGATTATATCACTGTTAACTGGAGCGGTTACGGTAATGATGATTCTGGAGAATATTTATTTATGTATTCAATCATTCCATATGTAGATCTGGAAGCTTGGGATTTATCAGATAAACGCCTTTCTGTTGATGAAGCCTCCGATACTTTTGAGGAGGATATGAAATTACAAATCTCATATTACTTAAAGGAGGATACTTTGGAGTTGGAGTACGATGGAGTTACAATAACCTTTACTCGAGGAAAAAGTTCTGTTGAAGAGGATGAAGTTATCTTTAACAAGCTAACGGGAAATTAGGTCGCGTTTCCTCTACTACCGAAGTTTAAAATTGGCTATTGACAAATCTATGAAATAAGTTTATTATTGCATTTAATATTTGCAAAGGCAGTGACGAAAAGGAGTACATATTTTCTGATCGACAGAGAGAGAATGGTTGGTGCAAATTCTCGTGAGGAAGGTATGGAAGCAGTTTCTGAGCCGTGGACCGAACAACGAGCATTATGACGTTCAGTAGATTTCATCGGGTGTCCGCCCGTTATAGCGGAATCGGTTTATCCTTAACCATATAACAGGTATAGGAGGAACTGAGTGGAGAGCAGAGATTTCTCTGAATTTAGGTGGTAACACGGATTGTATAATTCGCCCTAAGCTGACACAGGTTGGCTTAGGGTTTTTTTGTGTCCAATCGTAATAACT
The DNA here is from genome assembly GCA_023411215.1 of Bacillota bacterium. Taxonomy (GTDB): domain Bacteria; phylum Bacillota; class Clostridia; order Lachnospirales; family Lachnospiraceae; genus Mobilitalea. Next base: position 10,648 of record JAEYOY010000015.1, read on the forward strand.
AACAAGGTTAGAAAAGCAGTGATACTCAATAAGATCCATATAATTGCGAAACACATAAAAGATACTTGTTGTATCGCAATACCTAATAATGAATAAAACAGAAAAGAGGAGATTTGCCATGAAATTGATTGGAAAGACGAAAAAGCTTGAGAATGTAGCTTACGATGTAAGGGGACCTGTCGTAAATGAAGCGGATAGGATGATTGAACAAGGAATTAAAATTATGAAATTGAACATCGGTAACCCGGCCCCCTTTGGATTTGAAGCACCAAATGAGGTTGTTCGTGATATGATGGCGAATCTGGGGCAGTCAGAGGGATATTCCGATTCAAAGGGCATTTTCTCTGCCAGAAAGGCAATCATGCAGTATTGCCAGCTGAAAAACATTCCGGGTGTTGGAATGAATGATATTTATACCGGTAACGGTGTTAGTGAGATGATTTCTATGTCGATGCAGGGGCTGCTGGATAATGGAGACGAGATACTCGTACCTTCTCCCGATTATCCTCTCTGGACAGCAGCCGCAACTCTCGCCGGAGGAAAGGTGGTTCATTATATCTGTGATGAACAAGCAGACTGGAATCCGGATATTGAGGATATTAAGGAGAAGGTGACAGACAGAACAAAGGGGATTGTGATTATCAACCCTAATAATCCAACCGGAGCCCTTTATCCGAAGGAGCTGTTGGAGCAGATTGTTGATATAGCAAGAGAGCATGAGCTTGTCATCTTCTCAGATGAGATTTATGACCGACTTGTTATGGATGGCAGGGAGCACATCTCTATCGCATCCCTGGCGCCTGATCTTCTGACAATAACCTTTAACGGATTATCCAAATCACATCGGATTGCCGGCTACCGTGTGGGTTGGATGTGCCTCTGCGGTGATAAATCGAAGGCACAGGGATATATTGAAGGCTTGAATATGCTTTCCTCCATGCGGCTTTGTTCTAACGTACCGGCACAGCAGATTATACAGACCGCTCTGGGTGGATATCAGAGTTCGGATGAGCTTCTCCTTCCGGGTGGACGCATCTATGAACAACGGGAATATATTATGAATCGTCTTAACCGTATACCGGGAATTACAGCTGTGAAACCGAAAGCCGCTTTTTATATCTTTCCTAAAATCGATATAAAGAGATATAAGATATTCGATGATGAGAGGTTTGTTCTTGATTTCCTGAAGGAGCAGCATGTCCTTATGGTACATGGCGGTGGCTTCAATTGGAAGGAGCCGGACCACTTTAGAATTGTATATTTACCTAGAGTGGAAGAACTAAAGATAGCTATGGATAAATTTGAAATGTTTTTGAGCGGGTACAAAGGACAATAACAAATATTGAAGAATGAGAAAGTCAATGTGCTAACCCCACATTGGCTTTTATTTTATGGGCTTCTCTATCTGAAGCTATATGGAAACATAAACCCATAAAGAGGCAACATAGAAGGCGCGCTCTTGAAGAATAGTTGAGGATTTGCTATATTGGGAATAGATGGGAAGAAAGGGGCGGGATTGTGAAGATCGTAATTAACACAGATGACAGTTGTAAGGATATCGAAGTTGCTATCACTTGTAATCGTTTATCTCCGGAGATTGAGAAAATGGTCGCAATGCTTCGTATACTTGATATGCAGTTGACCGGCATGAAGGGAGGAGAAACCTTTTTGATCGACTCCTCTAAGGTGTTATATATCGATACGGTAGATAAGAAGACCTTTTTGTATACAAAGGATCAAGAGTATGAGACGAATCTAAGACTTCATGAATTAGAGGAGCAACTAATGAGAATTGGTTTCTTCCGGGCGAACAAATCCAGCATTATTAATTTTAGACATATTATATCACTAAAAGCGGATGTTGACCGGAAGATAAGGGTCACCATGAGTAACGGAGAAAACTTAATGATATCCAGGCAGTATGCCGATTATGTGAAAGAAAGATTGGGGGTTAAATAAATGAACGAGAGAAAAAGAATCCTGGATTATATTACTCAAGTTTTAGGACTTTTCGGTTTTACGATGATCATTTTAATGAGCTTCTCAATGCTGTTCGGGGAAAGTGCAAAGGGCTATACGAATCTTTTTGCAGTGGGTAAAGCAGGCGTCCCAGCTATAATTATGGCACAGTTTCTTATATTATCGATTGTTAATGTATTCATACGTTTCATATTTTTATCAGATCGTCTGATTAAAGAAATGGCGATATCAATTCGTATCTCATTAACCTTAATTGCTGTTTTGATATCCATTTCAATATTTATTATTATATTTAGATGGTTTCCAATTCACATGTGGCAGCCATGGGCTTTGTTCGTTGGAAGCTTTTTGCTGTGTTCTGCAATTGGTACCGTCGTAACAACAGCACAAAATAAAATGGAGAACAGGAAGCTGGCAGAGGGCTTGACGAATCTGAGGGAGCAGTGGGGGAGTGGAAATGGAACAGAGGATTAGGATTACAACAGAGCATTTGGTAATGAGTTTTCAGAATACCATGGTCCTGAGAGATATTAACCTTACAATTAGACAAGGGGAAATCTTTGGGTTACTTGGACCATCCGGTGCCGGCAAGACAACCTTGATTAAGCTTTTAACCGGACAGCTGAAGCAGGTTAGCGGTACGGCGGTTGTTTTAGGTAAGGATAATAGAGCTATTTCAGGTGAGGTATACACTAAGATTGGAATGGTTCTGGACAATATTGGATTATATGAGAGACTAAGCTGTCGCGATAATCTGACTCTATTTGCAGAAATCTATGGGGTATCAAAATCGAACATTACAAGGGTACTTCAGAAGGTCGGTCTTAGCGATGCCACTTCACGCCCTGTCAATAAGCTCTCTAAGGGGATGCTTCAAAGACTTGCCTTGGCAAGAGCAATCATGCATGAACCTGAGCTTCTGTTTCTGGATGAGCCTACCGGTGGACTGGATCCTGCGACTGCATCCTACATCCACCAGTTGATTTTAGAAGAAAAAGAAAGGGGAACAGCCATATTTCTTACGACTCATAATATGGAGGAGGCTACGAAGCTGTGTGATCATGTGGCTCTTCTGAATCAGGGTGAAATCGTAGAATATGGCAATCCAGAGGAAATTTGCAGAAAGTACAATCATCAGAATATGATACAGATATTACTGAAGAACGGCGAAAATCATATCCTCCGAAATGATGCTTCCTCCGCAGATAGCATCAGGGATTACTTTGATCAAAATGCTGTGGAGAGCATCCACTCGTCGGAGCCTAACTTAGAAATGGTATTCATGGAGCTTACGGGAAGGAGGTTTGATTAATTATGAGTGCAAAAAGAATGGCGGCAATATTCAAAAAGCAGATTAAGGATACCTTAAAGAATAAGACAGTGCTGCTTCAATTCATTATGTTTCCAATTCTCGCCCTTATCATGCAGAAGGCAATTAAGGTGGAAGGTTTGCCTAAGAATTACTTTGTTATATTATTTGCAAGTATGTACATCGGAATGGCTCCGCTAACCACAATAGCAGCAATTATATCGGAGGAAAAGGAAAAGAATACGCTTCGTGTCCTAATGATGTCTAATGTAAAATCGATAGAGTATCTAATCGGAGTAGGTTCCTACATTTTATTGTTGTGTATGCTTGGGGCGGTTGTATTTGGGGTCGTTGGTAATTATCACGGAGTTGAAATGGTTCAATTTTTAGTAATCATGGGGAGCGGGTTATTGACCTCCCTTATGATTGGCGCTGCCATTGGCACCTGGAGTAAAAATCAGATGTCGGCTACTTCAATCACGATTCCGGTTATGCTGATCTTTGCATTTTTACCGATGTTAGCCATGTTCAATGATGCAATTGGGAAGGTTTCCGGGTTCATTTATTCCGGGCAGATCAACAATCTTATGAATACAATCGGTGCATTATCACTTGGCGTTAAAAATGTCGGGGTTATTGCAGTGAACATGGCAGTAGCCATCGCCTTATTCGTATTAGCATATCGTAGAAGCGGCCTGGTCTAAGATTGTTATATGGCAGAGCAGAGTTCTGAATTTCCTCTGGATATATAGACTAAACTAAGCTATAATGTGTAAAGTGTGAAGAGAACATCTTTACATTTATAAGAAACCGGAGCTTCTTCTCGTATGTATGTGTTGATTCTGAGCGGCATCATGTCGAGATGTGAATAAGTATATATCAAGTGAGGAAACAGAATGAAAAGAAATTGTAATATAGAGGATATATCAGATGGAAAGCGATATACATTAAAGGATCCTGTGGAGGTCGGCTGTGATGGCTGCCAGGGAGAGCCGATCTGCTGTAGGGGGATGGGGAATTCTATCGTATTGGACCCCTATGACGTCTATCGAATCACAACGAATATGGATGCTACCTTCGAACAGCTTCTCGCTCATTTGGTTGAACTGAATGTGGTGGATGGAATTATACTTCCTAATCTCAAGATGTCAGAGGAGAAAGAGGCATGTGCTTTCCTGGATAAGGAGGGGCGTTGCAGCATCCATGCCTACCGTCCGGGCATATGTAGAATCTTTCCCCTTGGCAGATTTTATGAGGATCATGATTTCTCCTATATTCTGCAGATCAAGGAGTGCCCTTGCCGGTCAACATCGCAGATCAAAGTGGGTAAATGGATTGATACACCCAATTTGGCTAAGAATAAGCAGTTTTTGATCGACTGGCATTACTTTCTAAATGATGTGGAAGCCTTGATAAGGAATACGGAAGACGATCAAACCACCAAAGGAATTAATTTGTATCTGCTTAATCAGTTTTACAGAAAGAAATATGAGGCAGAGGTGGAATTCTATCCACAGTTTAATGATCGTATACGAGAAGCACGCAGTGTATTAATACATGAAATATAAGTAAAAAGAAAGAACTCATTTAAGGAATAAACTCCTTGATAAGTTCTTTCTTTATGCTAGGTAAACTGATAGATTCGTTGCTTGATTTATATCCATCCGCCATCTAATCCAATAATCTGACCAGTCAGGTATTCGTTTTTATAGGCAAGGTGATATACCAGATCCGCTACTTCCTCTGCTTTTCCCAGGCGGTTGGCAGGAATCTCCTCGATCAGGCTCATCAGCTCCTCGTCCTCTAGAAAATGGTTCATCTCAGTATCGATTGCCCCGCAGGCAATAGCATTTATCTGAATATTGCTCGGAGCTAGCTCCTTGGCCAGTGCCTTCGTAAGTGCATTCATTCCACCCTTGGATGCCGAGTATGCCACCTCGCAGGAGGCACCTACATTGCCCCAGACGGAAGAGATATTAATAATTTTACCATACTTATTCTTCACCATATCAGGAATGGCTAAAGAACAGCAATTATACACTGAGGTCAGGTTGGTGGTGATTACTTTGCTCCAATCCTCTGGGGTCATATCAGAAAATAGGCCAATATAGGATATTCCGGCATTGTTTACAAGTACATCAACATTGCCATACAGCTTTTTGATCTGATGAAATAATTCCTTTGCGGTTTCGTAGTTCCCCATGTCTCCAAGAAAAGCATGGCAGGACACCTGATAACTCTCTATTTCATTCTTAGTCTTAAGTAAGACTTCCTCATGATGGGCGCAGTTAATGATAACATCATAACCCTTTTTAGCGAACTTGACTGCAATGGCCTTCCCGATCCCACGGGAGGAGCCTGTAATTAGGGCGGTTTTTCTATTCATAATAACCTCCGTTTCCTTATAATACCTTTTTATTGTTGCATGAAATTCATAATTTATTCTGTAGGTTGATTTCTTGTCTATAGTATGTTACGACTCAGACAACCAAGCGAAAGCGTATCCAATTTTGGACACCCTGGCCGTACTCATCTCATCACTTTTGCTGGGGGTGAATAGTAACTATAGTATAACACACAGCTGCTACGGATGAAAGATACGTTGATTAACAACTCTGCGTATGGTAAAATATTCGTTGTTGAGAGGTGAAATATGTGAAGAATAAGGCGAGCAGAACAAAGAAAACGGGGAAGAAGCGAAAGCAAACTGCAAAAAGTATGTTTATCAGAGGGTTTATACAATCCTTTTTTATTGTGGCAATTTTACTGACTGTGGGGATCATCGGGTATCAGGCGACTATGAAGCAATGGATGACTCTTCCGGAGAAAACTGAGGTTGCAAAGAAGCCGGAGCCAACAATAGTACCGATAACAGAACCTAGTATCGATGATGTGAGCAAGAATCTGATTTTTTGCTATGACTCAGAGAACCATATTATCAGCAAGATTATACTGGAGGTATTTCACTGTGAGAGAAAGCAGCTGACATATATTACAATTCCGATGAGCACCCAGTTCACGATGACAGATATCTTATATAAGAAGCTGATTGCTGTTCAGCCTTCGATACCTCAGATGATTCGTCTGTCGACTATGATAAGATATCTTGATTCCTCTGTGATTTTTGATTACAGTGTTCTGATGATAGAGGATATGCTGGATCTGGATATCAGCTATTACTCGGTGATGCCGACAGAGCTCTATCAGTCCATCTTCGAAGAGAGGAGCATTCCGGATCGTATGAATGCCGCCAGTCACTTATCGGAAGAGGAACAACCGGAAGCTGGAATGGTAGTAGCGGAAGTGTTTAAGGAGGAATATATAGAGCTTCTGGATACCATGAAAAGTAAGGAAGAGATCAGTAGCTATATTGAAAAGCTTTATGAAGAAATGAAGTCGAATCTGCCCATTGATGGAAAGATGAATTATCTGGAGAGCTATTCCATGACTTCTATGGATGATGTCAGCTTTACCCGTATTGGAGGTTATGATAGGAACAGTGGGTTTGCAGTAGATGAGAGTAAAGTGCAGCAACAGCTGCAAGAGCTGGGAGCTAAATAAAGCAGTACCGATAGCTCTCGTGAAAAGTATATAAAATGATAAAATGAAAAGTATATAAAATGAAAAGAATATAAAATAAAGGGATGTGTGTACCAATAATTGTATGAGGTGTCATCCTGCTCATTAGCAAAGGAGATGTTATGGCTATAAGAACGTTTTATAATAAAAATATTGCGATACTGCGCAAATATTTAACAATACTGGCAGGGTCCTTCCTGATGGCACTTGCTGTGAATCTGGTATACGAGCCGATGGAATTAGTTACAGGAGGAGTATCTGGTCTTGCGATTGTTGTTAAGTATTGGACCGGAGGAATTATCCGAGGTGGTATTCCAATCTGGTTCTTTAATCTGGCCTGCAATATACCTCTTTTCCTTCTTTCCATTAAAGCAAGGGGTGTTAAGTTTCTGCTTACCTCTTTATTCGGAATGCTGGCCTTCTCTCTTTCGCTTATGGTGATTCCGGTCATTGATCTCGGGTTGAACGATTATCTTCTAGCCTCAATTCTGGGTGGAGCAATCAGTGGTGTCGGTATCGGACTGGTGTTTTCTGTACAGGCATCCACAGGAGGTACGGATCTGTTGGCTACCTTGCTGCATTTTAAAAACCGGCATATCACTGTTCCGCAGATTCTTATTGTCATCGATGGTGCTATCATCTTAATCGGTGCTTTTGTTTTCGGACTTGGCAATGCGCTGTATGCAATTATCGCTGTATTTGTAACGACGAAGATCTCGGATAGTATTTTGGAAGGCCTTAAGTTTGCTAAAATGGCATATATTATATCGGACGACTATGCAGAAATTGCTCATGCCATCATGCATCACATGGATCGTGGAGTGACAGGTGTTAATGCAACAGGAATGTACTCCAACCGCGATAAGAAGATGCTTTTTTGCGTGGTTTCCAAGAAGGAAATTATTAAAATCGTGGAGATTTCCCAAAAAATCGACCCCAAATCATTTGTAATTGTTAGCGATGTCAGGGAGGTTATGGGAGAGGGTTTTATTGAATATAGACAGTAAATTTCGTAAATGTTTAACGTATTATTGTTAAAACTACCTTTTTAAACTTTGAATATACAAATTATACAAAAGGGTAAAACCTATTTTGTTAAATTGGGATATGGTTTATAAAATGGAAATAGTGTATCATAAAGCCATAGTTAATTGTACAAGAACATATGAAATGTAGAAAATTGTAGGAGGATATAAAATGGCAAGTTTATCATTAAAAAACATAACTAAGCAGTATCCTAACGGAGTTATTGCTGTTAAGGACTTCAATCTTGAGATAGCTGATAGAGAGTTTATCATCTTCGTAGGACCTTCTGGTTGTGGTAAGTCAACCACACTTCGTATGATCGCAGGTCTTGAGGAAATTTCTCAGGGCGAATTATGGATTGGCGATAAATTAGTAAACGATGTTGAACCGAAGGACAGAGATATTGCGATGGTTTTCCAGAACTATGCTTTGTATCCGCATATGTCAGTTTATGACAACATGGCATTTGGTTTGAAATTAAGAAAAGTACCTAAAGATCAGATAGATAAATATGTACACGAAGCTGCTAAAATTCTTGATATTGAACATTTATTAGATCGTAAGCCGAAGGCTCTTTCCGGTGGTCAGAGACAGCGTGTTGCTATGGGCCGTGCTATCGTTCGTAATCCTAAGGTATTCCTTATGGATGAGCCGTTATCAAACCTTGATGCTAAGCTGAGAGTTCAGATGCGTATCGAGATCTCCAAGTTACATCAGAGATTACAGACAACTATCATCTATGTAACACATGATCAGACAGAGGCTATGACACTCGGAACCAGAATCGTTGTAATGAAGGATGGTTTAGTTCAGCAGGTTGATACACCTCAGAACTTATATGACAGACCGAAGAACTTATTCGTAGCAGGTTTCATGGGTTCACCTCAGATGAATATGATCGAAGCTACCGTTCAGAAGAAGGGCAATGATGTATTTGTTAATTTCGGAAGCAACTCCTTAAAGCTTCCTGAGAATAAAGCTAAGAAACTTATTGAGGGTGGTTTTGACGGTAAGGCAGTTGTTGCAGGTATCCGTCCTGAGGATATTCATGATGAGGAGATGTTCATCAGCAGCTCACCTGATAGCGTAATCGAAGCTACCGTTAGAGTATACGAGTTATTAGGTGCAGAAGTATTCTTATACTTCACAGTAGATGAGACCTTAGAGATTACTGCACGTGTTAACCCTCGTACCACCGCTAGACCGGATGATACCTTAAAGATTGCATTTGATATGTCCAAGATGCATATATTCGATAAGGAAACTGAGCAGGTTATTACAAACTAATTATAATAAAGATTGCAGGGAACACATAAGTGTTCCCTGTTTTTTGATTCCGGCAGAAACCGAGAGCTCCGAATGCTCAAAAAATTAATTTATTATAAAATTGACAAATGGAAGATTATATATTAGTTAAAAACAAACAGTCTCCGGAGTAAGTTGCCAGGGGCTGTTTTAAGGTTTAGTCGCCCGAATAGATAGCATTAGATGAGTTTGAAAATAATAGTATAGATAATAAACTATATAGATGAATACGGAATTTGATAGAAATACACTAAAACATTTGTGGATTATTTATAAAATTAGTTTACTTATAACGAAAACGGTGTTAAAATATCTTTTATATACATGAATTTTAAAGAAAAATAGAAATATAATATAAAGGAGTGAAAATATGATTTCCAATCAAATTCTTCAAAGCACCATCGATGGATTAAAAGGAATCACACGTATCGATATCTGTGTAATGGATACGGAAGGTAAGGTTCTTGCTACGACAATAGAGAATGCTGAACAATATGAAAGCGCGGTATTGGCATTTGTTGCATCACCCGCGGACAGTCAGGCAATACAGGGGTATCAATTTTTTAAGGTTTTTGATGAGCATCAGTTGGAATATGTAATTCTGGCTAAAGGTGATTCCGAGGATGTATTTATGATTGGGAAGATCGCTTCCTTCCAGATACAGAATCTGTTAGTTGCATACAAAGAAAGATACGACAAAGATAACTTTATTAAGAACCTACTCTTAGATAACCTTCTCCTGGTGGATATCTATAATCGTGCAAAGAAGCTTCATATTGATACCGAAGCAAGACGTGTGGTTTATATTATAGAGACAAAGAATGAGAAGGATGCGAATGCACTTGAGACGGTTCGCAGCTTATTCTCCGGGAAGACAAAGGATTTCATAACAGCTGTTGATGAGAAGAATATTATTCTGGTTAAGGAAGTGAAACAGAATGAAAATTATGAGGATTTGACCAAAACAGCGAAGGTAATATTGGATATGTTGAATACCGAAGCGATGACCAAGGTACATGTGGCCTTTGGTACCATCGTGAATGAGATTAAGGATGTATCCAGATCCTACAAGGAAGCAAAGATGGCTCTTGATGTAGGAAAGATCTTCTACAGTGGAAGAAATGTTGTTGCTTACAATAACCTGGGTATCGGACGTCTGATTTATCAATTACCGATGCCGTTGTGTAAGATGTTCATTAAGGAGATCTTTGAAGGGAAATCACCAGATGATTTTGATGAAGAGACACTTACAACAATTAATAAGTTCTTTGAAAACAGCTTAAATGTATCAGAGACCTCCAGACAATTGTACATCCACCGTAATACACTGGTGTACAGATTGGATAAATTACAAAAGAGTACCAATCTTGACCTTCGTGTATTCGAGGATGCGATTACCTTCAAGATTGCATTAATGGTTGTAAAATACATGAAGTATATGGAACAATTAGACTATTAAAGCATACAGATTTCACGCTGAGCGGGAAATGGTATAATGTAAAAAATAGGGGCTTGTTGCAGACGGATGAAAGCGATTATAGTCTATTTTGCACTAGCCCTTGTTTTACCTATTTGATGCCATCGATCGGTGGCGGAAGGAGGAGTAAATGAAGAAGAACTTTTTTACAGGGATTCTTACAGGATTATTAAGCGCTCTTCTACTTGTTGTTGTTCTAGGAGCAGCACTACTATACTCTGATAATACAGACTATGATTTAGCAGAAAACACAGAGGCAAAGGAAGACAGTGCAACACAAGAGAAGGTGACCGAGGATCAGGATGAGATTACCGTTAGTAGTCTTGATATAGAAAATTATCAGGAAATAGTCAAGAAATTAGAAGTGATGGATCAGATGATTGATCAGATATATCTTGAGGATGTCAAAGGGGTCGATTTTGCTGATGGTATTTATAAGGGCTTCATGGCAAGTCTTGGCGACCCATATTCTACTTATTATACAGCAGAGGAATATAAAGCATTACAAGAAAGCTCATCGGGAGTATATTACGGGATAGGTGCATCGGTTAGCCAGGATGCTAAGACTGGTATCATCACGATTGTAAAGCCTTTCGTAACAGGGCCGGCTTACAAGGCTGGAATTAAACCCGGAGATATCATTGCTAAAGTGAATGGTGAAGAAGTAACCGGAATGGACTTATCTGCGGTGGTCAGTAAAATGAAGGGCAAGACAGGTACGAAGGTTAAGATTGGTATTGTTCGTGAAGGTGAGAATGAGCAGCTAGAATTTACTGTTACCAGGAAGAAGATTGAAGTGCCGACTATTGAATATCAGATGCTTTCCGGCAAAATCGGGTATATCATTATGACAGAATTTGATGAAATAACGGTAACTCAGTTTGATGCCGCTGTGAATGAGCTTGAGAAGCAGAAGATGAAGGCCCTAATTGTTGATGTTCGTAATAATCCGGGAGGTAGACTGGATTCTGTTGTCTCAATACTTGACCGTATTCTTCCTCCGGGATTACTGGTTTATACTGAGGATAAATACAATCGACGTGAAGAACAGTCTGCCAAGGATAAAACAAAGGTTTCGGTACCTATGGCTGTTCTGATAAATGGCAATAGTGCCAGTGCCTCTGAGATCTTTGCCGGAACACTCCAGGATTATAAGACGGCTACAATCGTAGGCACAAAGAGCTTCGGGAAAGGTATTGTTCAGACTGTAATTCCTTATAGTGATGAATATGGCCGACCGGACGGAACAGCAGTAAAGCTTACGATTTCTAAGTATTACACTCCGAAGGGACGCAACATACATGGTACAGGTATCAAACCAGATGTCGAGATTGAGTTGGATGAGGCAATGCAGAAAGAAGTAATCATACCGATTGAGAAGGATAACCAGCTTCAGAAGGCTATATCATTATTAAAGAAGAAGATTGGATAGATATTCTAAAAGTAGGTTGACTTTCCATAACTCGATGTATAAAATAAAATAGATTGCACGGGGCTGCCGCTTAGTAAGCATATTGAGAGGTCTTTCATCCTATTCAGAAATGCGAACTTGTGCTGCAGCTCTAACTTTATACAAAACAACATAATGACATAGTTGGAGGGACAAATGAAAACAATAGCTATCATAATTTTTGCGCTGACTTATATCTCACTTTTAGCTTTTCCAAAGGTAAGAGCCTATATAGCTCTTACTTCCGCAGCGTTATTCGTAATCTTAGGAATACTACCGATTGGTGACATTGCTACTGCTGTGGACTGGAATGTTATAATGATGATTGCAGGTACAATGGGTGCCGTGGGTTTATTCATTGAATCAAAAATGCCATCCCTATTGGCGGATTATATCATTGAACGAATGCCGAATGTGAAATGGACGATCATTTCGCTGGCTCTTTTTGCAGGCATAATATCTGCGTTTGTCGATAATGTGGCTACTGTGCTTATGGTAGCGCCGGTTGCAGTTACCATAGCCAAAAAGCTTAAGATTTCACCGGTTTCGAGTGTAATTGCGATTGCAATTTCCTCAAATCTTCAGGGTGCGGCTACGCTGGTTGGTGATACAACATCTATTTTGCTGGGCGGCTATGCAGATCTTAACTTCCTTGACTTCTTTTATACGGATGGAAGAATCGGTATCTTCTGGGTAGTTGAAGTCGGAGCATTGGTATCGACCTTTATATTAATGTATCTGTTTCGTAAAGAGAAGCAGCCAATCACCGCGATGGAAAGAACAGTAGTGGAGGATAAAATACCTACTGTACTGCTGGTCGGTATTGTGGTTCTTCTTATATTCGCATCCTTTATCGAACAGAAGCCCGAGATAACAAATGGTCTCATTTGTGTGGGTATGTTCCTGATCGGTCTGATTAGAAAAATGATCAAGACCAAAGACAGAGCAGCTTTATTGGATGCCCTTAAGAGCATTGATTATGATACGATATTACTGTTGACTGGATTATTTGTAGTAATTGGCGGTATTACCGAGGTTGGTCTGGTAAATGATATCAGCCAAATATTTGTTAGCCTAAGCAAAGACAATGTATTCCTAATATATACGCTGATTGTATGGGCTTCCGTGCTGTTCTCCGCTTTTATTGATAACATTCCTTATGTTGCTACGATGCTTCCTGTGACAGCTCAGATATCTGATTTATTAGGAATCGAACCGAATTTATTGTTCTTCGGATTGTTAATCGGTGCTACTTTAGGAGGTAATATTACACCGATCGGAGCGTCGGCTAATATAACAGGACTCGGTATTCTTCGAAAGGAAGGTTATGAGGTTAGTGCACCGACCTTTATGAAGATCAGCGTACCCTTTACGCTGGCTGCCGTAATTTCCGGCTATTTATTAAACTGGTTCATCTGGAAATAGGATACCGCTAGGATGGGAATAAAGCACTTGTACTTACATTGGTGAAATGATTTTTGCCTTTATGTGACTACAAGTGCTTTTTATTGTGGCTGAACGGTTATTATTTTTATATAAAATTTAGAATTACCTCTAATATAAATCGCAAATCGTCCGATAAATATGTTATAGAGAAATGGGAAATGCACAGAATATGCATGTTCCGTGTTGTTTAAGAGAGTAGATAGGTGGTGATTGGAATGCGTATTGATGCGTTCAATAAGGTGAGTCAATTATACAAAACGAACAGTGCCAAGAGTACCACGAAGTCCCAGGGTTCAAGCTTTAGTGACAAGCTTGAGATCTCCCAGACAGGTAAGGATTATCAGGTGGCAAAGCAGCTTGTAGCTCGTACTCCGGACATTCGAGAGACTAAGGTAAACGACATTAAGCAGCGCATGGAGGCTGGTACCTACCATGTCAGCATCGAGGATGTAGCTAATAAATTGGTAGATGAATATTTAGGTGATTGAAACAGGAAAGAGGGTTAGCGGTGGCAAGCTTAATTGATGAATTGATTGGCATTCTGGAAGAAGAATGTGATGTATATCAGCAATTAATACCGATATCGGAAGAGAAGTCACAGGTCATCGTTAAGAATGACCTGACCTCTCTACAGGATATTACTTCGAAGGAACAGACAGCGATCAGCAGAATTAACACCTTGGAACGCAAGAGAGATCAAATCATGGTGAATATCAGGACGGTTATTAATCGGAAAACCGGGGAATTTACTTTAAAGACCTTGATTGGATTAATGGAAAAGCAGCCAAAAGAGCAGAAAGCTCTTTCACTTATACATGATAATCTGAACAACACTATTCAAAGATTAGTCGAAATTAATAATCGAAATAAATCATTAATACAACAATCCCTAGAGATGATAGAATTCAATATGAATTTTATACAAAGCACAAGGATGTCGCCGGGGAACAATACTTACACAAAAGGAGCTTCTCAATATGAAGCTTTCGCTTCCGGAACAGGGATGTTCGATGCGAAGCAGTAAGAGACAGGAGAGGTGTAGGTTATGGGCTCAATGAGTGGCTTGTATATCGGTACGTCTGGCTTGAATGTAAGCCAGGCAGCTTTAAATGTAACTTCACATAACTTAGCTAACGTAGATACCAAAGGCTTTGTAAGACAGCAGGTGGTATTAACCGATTTTAATTATATAAAACTAGGTGACTCCTATTCCTCAACCATGTTGAAAGGCTTAGGAGCTGATTTTGCGTCTGTTAAGCAGGTTAGAGATGTTTTCCTCGATCAGTCTTATCGACAGGAGATTGGAAGAGAATCATTCTATAGTGCGCAATATAAAGCAGTGGAAGAGATAGAAGGTTTATTCGGTGAGTTGGAGGGGGAATCCTTTCAGGATACGATGAATGCGTTCTGGATATCTCTACAGGAGCTTGCCAAGGAACCGGACAGTGTAGTGGCAAGAGCCTCTTTAATACAGACTTCAGTTACCTTTGTCGAAAGAGCGGAGAATATTTATCACCAGCTCAATGACTATCAGGTAAATCTAAATACGCAGATTAAGGATCAGGTAGCTCGCATCAATGTAATCGGAGAACAAATAAAATCACTTAACTGGAAGATTAGGCAATATGAAAGTACCGGAGTGGAGAAAGCAAATGATCTTCGGGATGAACGCAATAACCTGCTGGATGAGTTGGGTTCGATGGCTCGCATCACCTATAAAGAAAATGCAGCGGGTATTGTCAATGTTAGCCTGGAAGGAGTACCCTTTGTAACGGAGGATATGTCTTTCGAGATGGGTGTGATTCCAGTAAGTGAAACCAGTAATATGTTAAAGCCGGTATGGGTGGCTTTCGGTAATGCTGATGTATTTAATATGAGCCGTGCCGCATCCTCGGAGGATAATACCGATATCGGTTCCCTGAAGGGATTACTGACGGCAAGAGGTGATAAACAGGCTAATTATACTGATATTCCGAAGAAAGAAAATTATGAAACGAATGCCTTATATCAAGCGGCAGTCATTGATTTTAATAATACAATTAATGCATCCATCGTTATGTCGACGCAAGCCCAATTTGATCAGCTGATACACGGTATTGTAACGACAATTAATGATATCCTGAGTCCGAATATCAAGGTTACTCAATCGGACGGTACGATAGTAAAGATACTGGATGTCGATAATGCTCCAGTCGGTATGGACAGTAATGCAACAAAAGGCGAAGCCTTATTTGTACGTAAGTCCATGCCCAGATATGGCGAGGAAGAGGAAGTGACGTTTCTTAAGGAGGATGGTTCCTATGATTCTATGTTAACCAGAAACTATAATGAAGAGGATCCCTCCGATAACTATTCTCTATTCACCTTAGGCGAGATAGAAGTGAATCCGGTAATAATGCAGAACTATGCATTAATTCCGTTATCCAGTAATTCCGGTTCCGGAGATTTTGATGTTGAGACAGCGAGGAAGCTGATTTCTGAATGGCAGAATGCCTTCTCAACCCTATCACCGAATACCTTAACATCATATAATTTCAGCGATTATTATACCTCCTTCATCTCGGAGATTGCAAATCGGGGCGAACAACTGAACACCATTAGTATGAATCAGGCTGCCATGGCGGATACCATCAATAATCAAAGAGCAGAAGTAACTGGTGTATCCTCGGACGAGGAGCTGACCAACCTTATAAAATATCAGCACGCATACAATGCATCTGCAAGATATGTGAATGTGGTTAGTGAGATGCTGGAACACGTTATTATGAGCTTGTCTTAGGATAATATTAAGGCGAATAAAAGCTCAGGATTGGAGTGAGATTATGTCATCGACTTTTTTTGGATTGAACATCGGACAAACCGGATTATATGCTTATAAGTCGGCATTGGATACGACGGCTCATAATATCTCCAATGCAGAGACAGAAGGCTATTCCAGACAGGTGATGGAGCAGAAGGCTGGCAAAGCATTAAAGATGAATTCTACTTACGGTATGGCGGGTACTGGTGTCAGTGTGACCGGAGTTATACAGAAAAGAGAAGAATATTACGATTCGAAGTATTGGAAGAACAGTACTCTTTATGGTGAGTACTCCGGAAAATCATATTATATGAACGAAATTGAAAGCTATTTTAACGAAGTTAGCCTAGAAGGGTTTACGACAACCTTTAATTCCATGTATGAGAGTCTGCAGGAATTATCCAAGGATCCTTCGAGCCTGAATGTACGAACTCAGGTAGTTAACTTTGCGAAAAGCTTTACAGAATATTTTAATTCTTTATCGGTGAACATGAACAGCATTCAAGAGGAATGTAATTTTGAGATACGTAACAAGGTGGATCAGATTAATTCCTGTGCACAGCAGATCGCGGCGTTAACCAAGCAGATTAATACACTGGAGGTGACCGGCGGGGTAGCCAACGATTTAAGGGATCAGAGAGCGCTTTTAGTAGATGAACTATCTGAGATAGCCAATATATCGGTAACTGAGAAGAAGGTAGGAGCAGGAATTGGCATTACCAGCTATGTTGTAAAGCTGGACAGTATCACTCTGGTGGATACCAGTAATTACAATTCCTTACATGTAGTACCGAGAGAGAAAAAGGCTAACCTTAATGATGTGGAAGGTTTATACGATATCAAATGGGAAAATGATCAGGATTTTGATATCAGAAGTGCTTCTTTGGGTGGAACGCTACAGGCGTTGTTTGAGGTTCGTGATGGTAATAACCAATTCAACCTCCAAGGAAAGGGATCTGCAGAGGCAGGTAGTAATGTGGTCACCCTGGTTGATACGAATATCAATTCGGTCGAGAAGCTGAATATTCCTGAGACAGGAGTTGTAACGGTAGGCAATCGAAATTATAAATATTCCGGTTTTGAAGTTACAAAGGATTCCGAGGGTAAATTTGTCTATACCTTTGAACTGGAAGAATATGTTGTGGTGGATGCGACAGATGTGAACACCCAGGTAGGCGAAAGTATCAACTACAAGGGGATACCATATTATATGGAGCAGTTGAACGAATTTGTTCGTACCTTCTCGAAAGCGTTTAATGATATTCACAGATCAGGTAAAGACTTGGACGGTAAAGCCGGTATGGATGTCTTCAGTGCCACAAATAAAGTCAGCGGAAGGGAATATACCTTTGGCCCCCTTTTAGATTCGGGGGATTATAGCTACTATGATTGGGATACCTTCAACTCTCAAATGGGTGGATTAAATGACGAGACCCCAGAGGATGAACCGCTTTATGGTTCCTATTATTTTATGACCGCATCGAATTTCACAATCAACGAAGAGATGATACGAAATGCGAATAAATTGGTAACAACGACCGATATTACAAATGGTATCGAGGCGAATGACATCGTTGAGAAGCTCATCGCTTTGAAGGAAAATAAGCGGTTGTTTGATCAGGGTACTCCAGATGGCTTCTTTCAGACATTAGTAGCTGAGATTGGTATTGATACCACAAAAGCAGCAACTTTCTCTGATGGCCAGACCAATATTCTGAAAAGCATTACCAACCAGAGATTATCCGTCTCCGGTGTGGATGTAGATGAGGAAGCAATGAACTTGGTCCGTTACCAGAATGCGTACAATTTATCAGCAAAGGTCATTTCTGTAATGGATGAGATATATGATAAGCTGATTAATTATATGGGCGTATAGGAATGGGTATAGAAAGCGAAATGCGCTTTCTGTCATACCCATTCCTAGGAAAGAATATACAATGAATTCCATTGGAAATTCATTTTATATTCTTTCGGGTAGTGGCAAGGACGATAAAAATGAATTCGAATGGAAATTCATTTTACATTCTTCTGGGTAGTGGCAAAGGCGATAAAATGAATTCCATTGGAAATTCATTTTATATTCTTTCGGAAGTGTCTAGACGGATCATGAATATTGCCATGACATTAATAGATAGATTTGGCTTTCAATATGAAGTGATAATCATTGAAAATATAGAATTACGGGATTGGGGGTTAGGATAATGAGAATAACGAATCGAATGATGACAAACAATATGATGAATAATATCAATAAGAATAAAATCAATATGACTGCTTTGGAGCAGCAATACTCCACTGGTAAGAAGATTCAGAGGCCTTCCGAAGACCCGATTATTGCGGTCAGAGCGCTGAAGCTTCGTACGAACCTTTCAGAGCTTGAGCAATATTATGAGAAGAACATCCCGGATGCCAAATCGTGGATGGATGTGACGGAGAGTGCTTTGACTACGGTGAATGGTATTCTGTCTTCGATTAATACTTACTGCGTTCAGGGAAGTACAGATACACTGACGGCCAATGACCGATCTGCAATTGTAGAGAATCTGGAACAGATGAAACAGCAGATCTACCAGGAGGGCAATACAAATTATGCAGGAAGGTATGTTTTCACCGGATATAAGACTGACAGCTCTTTGATTTTTACAGAAGATACGCCGAACATGAATTATTCGATTACGGAGAATTTCACCGGAGAGCAGATACAAATTATAGACAAGACCATTGGCGGTTATAAATTGTCGGATTTTGCTGCCGGAAACACCTTTGATAAGGCTCCCGAGTACAAGCAGAGCTATCGGCTTCAACTGTCCTATGATGGATTGAGTTCCGAAAACCCTGAGAAGATTAACTGTTCGATAAGAAACGACTCTGGTACTTTAGTCGATCAGTCCTTCAATATTACAAGAGTATGCTCGCTGGAGGATCCAGCAGCATATACTCCTGAAGGTAATGAGATTAATTATATCCCGGAGACAGGTGAGGTGATTCTGGGTAAAGCTATATATGAAACTCTTCGTACCGCAGAGAACATTAATCTGACCTACGATAAGTCGGGCTTTGCAAAAGGAGACCTGAAGCCGGAGCATTATTTTAATTGTAAGATGACGGACAGCTTAAAGCCGGAGCAGGATGAGATTGAGTTTACAAAGGAAGAGCAGAAGATCCAGTATGAGGTTAACTTCAATCAGAAGCTTACGATCAACACAGAGGGAAGCGATGCCTTCTCACATCAGATCGGAAGAACAATCAGCGATATCATGAATGCGGTAAATGAAGTTATCTCGGTGGAAAATATTATTAAAGAGGTTGAAAACCGTCTAAAGGATACTACTATTTCCGATAATGATAAGGCTCGCTATGAGAAGATGAAGGAACAGCTGGATACGGAGCTTGAGCTTAAAAAGGAGAATATGCAACAGGCCTTTTCGCGTGGCATTTCAATGTCAACTGCAGAACAGAGCAGGGTAAATATCGCGGTTGCTGATCTTGGTAGCAGATATGTCAGGCTAGAGCTCACCGAGGATCGCTTATCCAGCCAGAAGGTTGATTTTACAGAATTATTATCCACCAATGAGGATGCGGATATTACAGAAACTATTATCAAATATAGCTCAGCAGATGCGATATATAAAGCGTCCCTTTCAGCAGCTTCGAAGATTGTGCAGAATACCTTGCTGGATTATCTGAGGTAGTAGATGGCATTACCGAAAGCAATATAAGTTATTCCAATAGTTATAGCGATATAATTTACATAGAGAAAGGAAGGTATTGAAATGCTGGTTAAGACAAGACATTTTGGAGAGATAGATCTTGATGAAGACAAGATTATTTATTTTGAAAATGGGATTTTTGGTTTTGAGGAGTATAAAGAGTTCACCCTTTTATACGATGATGAAGGTGGAGAAAGACAGGATATCTCTTGGCTACAGAGCTTAAATGAACCCGCGTTGGCGATACCGGTGGTAAATCCTTTTGTCGTAAAATCGGATTATAATCCTGAGGTGGATGATGAATTATTGAAGCCTCTTGGCAGCCTGACAGAGGAAAACGTTGTGGTACTCATATCAATTACGGTACCGGAACAGGTGGAGAGAATAACCGCTAATTTAAAAGCTCCCTTTATTATAAATTCAGATGAGCGAAAAGGTGCACAGATTGTTGTAGAAAATACGGACTATGAGGTCAAGTACTATTTCTATGAGCAGTTAAAGGCACTCAAGGCGGCAAAGGAGGGCAAATAATATGCTGGCCCTATCAAGAAGAGCGAATGAGTCAATTGTAATCGGTAGCGATATAGAGATTACTGTGCTGGAAGTAAAAGGTGATCAGGTTAAAATCGGAATCAGTGCACCTAAGTCAGTACCGATCTATCGTAAGGAGATTTATCTGCAGATTAAGGAAGCAAATAAAGAAGCGATCGAATCTACAGCTACGGATGATATCCTTAAGAAGTTATTTCAATAAGACAAGTTAATAGGACGGAGACAAGAGGCTTTCTGAAAAATGGTTGCAAGAGGCAATTGGATTCAGTAAGCCTTTTTGGCAATTTACATAATTTTAATTGATAGCTATTAACTTTTTGGAAAGTAAGCCGATATAAGAAATAGGATGTTAATGCGAATTAATATGCAGTCAAGGATGGAGAACGCATTATTAATAACTATTGAAAATTCACTTACACATGGAGGTGTGTCGATATGGCATTAGAGGTATTGTCAGGAGCGGTGTACAAGGATCCCGCAAAACTACCCCCCAAACAGATGGCAGAACAGAATACGCAGGGGCGGAGTGTGGCCAATTTAAGTATTACAGAGGTACCCGTTAGTGTTACTAATGTTACGGGAAGTAATTATGCGGGTCAAGAACTAGGAAGCGGACAGTATAATCCACAAAAAGAAGGAATGGCATCAGAACAACAGATTAAAAGTGCTATATCCCAAGCAAATCATAAAATGAAGTCAGTTAGAACAAAATGCGAATTTTCTTACCATGAAGAGACGAAGCGAGTGTCAATAAAAGTGGTGGATAAGGATACGCAAGAAGTGATAAAGGAAATTCCTCCGGAGGAAACCCTGGAAATGATACAAAAGATGTGGGAACTTGCAGGAATCCTGGTAGATGAGAGAAGGTAGGTGATAGTATGGCGATACAATTGAGCGGATTGGCTTCTGGTATGGATACAGAAAGTATGGTATCCGAGCTGATGAAAGCACAGCGTATGAAATCAACTAAGCTTGAAAATAAAAAAACAAAACTCGAATGGAAGCAAGATATTTGGAAGTCAATGAATACAAAGATATATTCATTTTATACAAATCAATTATCTAAGCTTAAGATGCAAGGAAGTTATTTGACTAAAAAGGTATCATCAACAAATGAAGATAAGGTAACAGTTACAGCCAATGGCAGCGCGCCGTCCGGATCGCATAGTATTCAGGTTAAAAAGCTGGCTAGTTCCCAATTTATAACCGGTTCCAAAGTTGATGTGGATAAGAATGGAAAGGCTGTAACAGGTAGTACTAAGTTAACAGACCTTGGCTTTGATGCTGCAGAGGGAACAGTAATTACGGTTAAAGCAGGGAGCAAGGATGCATTGACCCTTAATGTAGATGCGAATACAACGGTAAATGATTTTGTTAGTACTTGTACAAAAGCAGGTCTTAACTGTCAATATGATACACAACAGGATCGGTTTTTTATCAGTTCAAAGGAAAGCGGCTATCAAAATGCGTTTTCAATCACTTCTTCACCTAACACTACGAATAAATTATCTATGTTAGGTCTTAGCGAAATAGTCACCACTACTACAGATGGAGTAGCTACAACAGTCGTGGATTCGAACGTAAAGCTGGTTAATTCCTCGGATGCCAGTATCATTTATAATGGTGCTGAGTTAACTGCGAAAAGCAATACGATTACGGCAAATGGTCTCACCTTTAATATCAAAGCGGTAACCGCAGGAGCTGATACCGAAGATGTAACAGACGATGAGATAATTAAGTTATCCGTCACGGATGATACACAAGCTGTTTATGATATGATTAAGAATTTTGTTAAGTCGTATAATGAGCTTCTAGACGAAATGAATAAGTACTATTATGCGGATAATGCAAAAGGCTACGACCCTTTGACCGACGATCAGAAAGAAAGTATGACCGATGATCAGATAACAAAGTGGGAGGATAAAATAAAAGCATCCCTTTTACGCAGAGATTCCTCTGCGGGTGCTGTTCTATCATCTTTGAGATCAATTTTTAGTACTAATGTAAAAGTGAATGACAAAGCTTACAATTTGGCTAGCTTCGGAATCGTTACAACAGACTATACGGAAAAGGGTAAGCTCCATATATATGGAGATTCTGAGGATTCTTCAACAGCTAGCAAGACGGATAAGCTTATGGATATGTTAAAGAACGATCCGGAAGTCGTAATGAAGGTATTTACGAAAATGACGGGTGATATATACGAGGACTTGACTAAAAAAATGACAAGTTCTTCTCTTAATAGTGCACTCACACTCTATAATGATAAAGAAATGACAAGTACATTGAAAAGGTATAATGAAGATTTGGATACCTTGGAGGATAGGCTGCAGGCAATGGAAAGAAAATATTATAGGCAGTTTACTGCAATGGAAAAAGCGCTATCAAGTCTAAATTCCCAAAGCTCTTCCTTAGCAGCTATGCTCGGCACACCAACGTAATATCTATAGTATGTGTATTTTTGATGTGGCATTAAAGAGAGTAATAAATGTAACTATGTATTAATGAAAGGATGAACAGATAATGGCATTTAATGCGGCAACTGCATATAAGGATAATCGTATCTTAACCGCTTCGCCAGAGGAGCTTACATTAATGTTATTTGATGGGGCAATTAAGTTCTGCAATATAGCGATCATGGCTCTTGAAAAGAATGATTTACAGGCGGCAAATACCAATATTATTAAAGCAGAAAAGATTATAGTGGAGTTTCGATCCACTCTGAACTTTGATTATCCGGTTGCAAACGATTTTGACATTATATATGAATATATTTATCGTAGACTGATTGAAGCAAATGTAAAGAAAGATAAAGAAATTGTAGAGGAAGCGTTACATTTTATACGTGAGATGCGCGATACCTGGAAGGATGCAATGAAGCTGGCGAAGGGATCTAAGTAATAGAAACAAATAGTAGGGAGAGTGAACAATATGGCAACAGATGATCCCGTTACAAAGGAAACATATATTAAACTACTAGTAGATACCTTGTCTAATAAACTGCAGGTGATGGATCAATTAATCTTACTATCTCTGACTCAGGAGAAAGAGATTTCTTCAGATACATTTGATGAAAAGTACTTCGAAGAGCTCATGGATCAAAAAAGTACTTTGATTGAAAAATTAAATCAGCTTGATACGGGCTTTGATACAATTTATCAAGCAGTCGACGAAGAATTAAAGGGAAATAAAGCAAAATATAAAGATGCTATTATCGTGATGCAGGACTTAATAAAGAAGATTACAGATAAAAGTGTTGAACTTCAAGCATTGGAAATCAGGAATAGAGACAAGCTGGAACAGCTACTTAGCCATAAGCGTAAAGAAATAAAGAGCTCCAGAGTCTTGGGTAAGACTGCGACAAATTATTATAAGACGATGGCAAATCAACATGAACAGAAGTCTTTCTTTTACGACACAAAAAAATAAAAAATATTATATATGGGTATAAAGTTTCAAATAAATATACCGATATATATATTAAGTAAAGTGAATTTGCTTACTATTCAAAAATTTCCTATTCGGAGCGTACGACCGAATTGGAGCACAAAACAAAAAATAGCAGCATGGATGCTGCAAAAAACAAATTTCAAGGAGGAATTACAATATGATAGTACAACATAATATGTCAGCGGCTAACGCAAACAGACAACTTGGTATTACAAGAGGTGGTTTAGCAAAATCCACAGAGAAGTTATCCTCAGGTTACAGAATTAATCGTGCTGGTGATGATGCAGCAGGTCTTGCTATCTCCGAGAAGATGAGAGGCCAGATCAGAGGTCTTGATCAGGCATCCGCTAACTCTCAGGATGGTATCTCTTTAATCCAGACAGCAGAAGGCGCATTATCAGAGACACAGAGCATTCTTCAAAGAATGAGAGAACTTGCTGTGCAGGCTGCAAGTGATACAAATACTGATGATGATAGAGATCAAATCCAGCAGGAAATCACACAGTTAACAAATGAAGTTGATAGAATTGCAACTACTACTGAGTTTAATACCAAGAAACTATTAGATGGTTCCAAAACCGGAGCTACTAATACAACTTATGGTAAAGTAGGTGTAGAAGGAACATTTGTAAATGGTGAAGTAGAAGTTGGTTCTTTGACAGGCATCAATGCATCATTAGCGATGGCAACAGATGTTATTCGTATTGAAATTTTAAAAGATATCACTGCAGGCACAACAGCTATATCTGATAGTTTCTTCAGTACCTCGACTTTATTTGGAGCAGCAACTGTTGAGTTTTCAACAGGTTCTGTTGTTATTAGTGCAGGTGTTGCGGCTACTTCTGCTGGTGCAGACTCAGCATCAGGAGATATGACTATTTCTATTACAAATTTTGATAGTCTTAAAGCAGGTGATGTTATCACTTTAACAATTAGTAAGTACGCTGGCAGTGCAGGTGCTACTGCAGGTGAAGAAGCTCTCAGATTACAAATTGGAGCAAATGCAGGTCAAGAAATGTCTATGGGTATAGCAAGTATGAAAGCTACTGATTTAGATATTGTTCAGACCGGTACAAATGCAGGTCAAGCTCTTGATGTTACAAGTCAAAAGAATGCTTCTCTAGCAGTAGAAGCGTATGATATGGCATTACAGAAGGTATCTACTGAAAGAGCTAAGATGGGTGCTATACAGAACAGATTAGAGCATACTATCGCTAACTTAGATACATCATCTGAGAACTTACAATCTGCAGAATCACGTATTAGAGATGTTGATATGGCTGAGGAGATGACCAAGTACAGCAAGAATAATATCTTAATGCAGGCAGGTCAGTCAATGTTAGCTCAAGCTAATCAATCAACACAGGGTGTATTATCTTTACTACAGTAATAATAATAAACTAATCAATACCGTAGAAATAGTTTATTTGAAAACAGCTGACTTTAAAAGTCAGCTGTTTTCATAAAGGAGAAGCTAGAATGGATTTTTATCGTAGGAATATAGAAGTTTTAATGAAACATAATCCGCATATAAAAGATGTGAAATTTATTATAGAGCAAATAGAAGATAGAGATCTAATCACGAATGTCATAAAAGAAAATGAAAATACTTACTTTGAATTTAATGAAAAGCGTTATTTACTTCATAGCAAATATTGTAATAAAGAAGCTGAAATCTTAATTAAGCAAATTAATTTTAAGAAAGATAATATTATAATTCTTTTTGGAATAGGCAATGTCGATTGCTTACAGTTATTGTTCCAAAATATATCAGATGAAACCAAAATAGTTATTTTTGAACCAAATATTTTTGTGCTAAAATATATATTGCAAAATCATGATTTAACAGAATTATTTAAATCAGATAAATTTGTTCTCATTTTTGGTGATAATAATATAGTGACACAATCAATTATTATGTACTTTGGCCTGGGATGGAATAATATGGCTTTCAATATGCAAGTTATATCACTCCCGAATTATTATTTATACAATAAATATAAAATAAATATTATAAAGGAAATTACCACACGAATAGATACATCTCTGAAGACGTTGGGCACTTCGTTAGAAGATATGCTGAATGGATTTAACAATAATTATTTGAATATTGATTCATTTCTTGTATCAAACACATTAAAAGAAATAAGAGGAAAATTCGAAGGATATCCAGCTATCGTCGTAGCTTCGGGACCTTCATTAGATAAAAATATTAATTATTTAAAAAACGCTAAGGATAAGGCATTAATTATTGCATGTGATGCCAGCCTTAATATATGCATAGAGAATGGTGTTAAACCGGATGCTATTGCAAGTATCGAAAGAGATGAACCAACTTATAATTATTATTATAAAGGGAAGACCATTGATCACGATATTGTATTAGTTGGGCCGGGATTATTATGGCCTGATATTTATAGCGAATATCAAGGTAAAAAAATTATGATTGGCAAAGTGCCTGACGGCATAGAACGCTGGTGGACAGGTAAGTTTGATGATATTGAGTATTTAAACATGGGATTTTCAAGCGCTAATGTGGCCTTAGCTGTTGCAAGAGAAGCGGGTTGTAATCCGATCATTTTGATTGGACAAGATCTAGCATATACCGATGATAAAAAGCATAGCGCGAAGACTCATACGGAATATGAAGGTGAGAATAATTCGGATGAATCGGACGGTACTTTGGTAGAGGATATTTATGGTAATCAAATTCGAACGGATTCTGTTTATAATTTGTTTCGTTATTGGATCGAGTATCAGATAAAAACAGATCCAAGGCTGAATGTAATTGACTCAACAGAGGGAGGGGCATTAATTAATGGCAGTACTATAATGCCTTTGAAGGATTCTATAGACAAATATTGCATAAAAATGCTTGATAAACATTTGTATGACTGTTTAGAAGACAAAGTGTTTGATCCGCAAATTGCCAGAGAAAAATATATTGAAATTATAGAGGATGCAGATAAACAAATAGATAAAATAGCTGAAATCCAGAAGAAAGCATATGATCATTACAACAAGATGATAAAATTTATTGATATAAGCTGGCAAGAGAAATCAGAGACTGAACTTGTTAAGATTCTTAAAAAGATGCAAAATGGAGATAAGATTATCCATTTTGTATATAACAATGAAGATACCGTTTCCTTTTATAAACAAATTATAAAGCAGACTATTATTTATGTAAAAAAGATTGGCAATGAGATTACTGGTGAAAATGTTAAACGAAATCTTCAATTACAGTTAAACTTAATGTATATGATTAATAACAGTTCAAATGTTATAATAGATGAATATAAGAAACTAAAGGAATACATAACTACCAAGAAAAACATGCTTGATAATGAGAGGATGGTATCTGATAATGAGTAATCAAGTGTACGAAGCAATCGATGAACTAATTGCTATGATATATTCTTCTGGTCAAACTGGTATTAATGATAAGTATATTCATTTATTGAACAGCCTTGAGTCATTTCTCAATGACAAGGCAAATATTGGGATTATCATCAATATGAATAGTGAATTACTTGAATTGAACGAGGCGTATTTAAAAAAAGATTATACATTATTGGCTGATATTGTATTATATAAAATAAAGATAGATATAGACGAGATAGAAAAAATAAACTGAGGAAATTGCTAGGGGGGAGTAATTATATGTATCAGGGAAAGAAAATAGTTGCAACAATCGAAGCCAGAATGACCTCTTCCAGACTTCCTAAGAAAGTATTATTGGATTTGTGTGGTAAGCCATCCTTACAGCATATTGTAGAACGGTTAAAAAGAAGCAAATATATTGATGATGTTGTTGTTGCAACGACGATAAATGAGACAGATACTCCGATTATTGATTTATGTGAGAAAATTAATTGTAATTATTTCAGGGGCAGTGAAGAAGATGTATTACTAAGAGTCCTTGATGCAGCTAAATCAGTAGATGCAGATATCATTGTAGAAATTACTGGAGATTGTCCCGTAATTGATTGGAGACATGCAGATTACTTGATAGAACAATTTTTTACTGAGGATTATGATTATGCCTCTAATATTATCCAAAGAACCTTTCCGAGAGGATTTGATACACAGGTATTTCCGGTATCTGTATTAGATAAAGTTAATGATTTGACAAAGGTATTGTCAGATCATGAACATGTATCCTTATTTATATATAGGCATCCGGAGATCTTTCGCTTATATAATTGGATAGCTCCCACAGATTTATTTCATCCGGAGTTTGAAATAACACTTGATACTCAGGAAGATTATCAATTAATAAAATCGATATATGAAGAATTATATCATAAGAATAACGATTTTGATTGTGGAGATGTTGTAAATCTTCTATGTCAAAAACCTCAGCTTCTTGATTATATAGAAAATGTAAAAAGGAAACATATATAGAGGGGTGCTAAATGAAACAATATAATGTAGTAATCATCGGTGCAGGAAACATCGGTGCATTTTTTGATGAGCCTGTTTCAGAACGAATTCTTACTCATGCACATATCTTTTATAACTCAGAGTATTTTAAGTTATTGGGTTTCTATGATACTAATTTAAAAAGAGCGGAAGAAGCTGCAAGCCGATGGAAGTGTGCCGTATATGAAAGCATGGAAGCAGCGTTGAATAATGCTGATGTTGTATGCTGTACGGTACCAGATGATTACCATTATGAAGTTTTGAAAGAGATTGCTCGTTATAATGTAAGATTAGTATTTACAGAAAAACCTTTAACAAAGACTATGATTCAAGCAGAAGATATTATCAGTATCTATAGAGAAAAGAATACTCCTATTCTGGTCAATTATACAAGAAGATTTCTTAATGAAATCAAGTTAGTAAAAAGTTTGATTAATGAGTATGGCAGTTTTATTAAGGGAACAGGGTATTATGGAAAAGGAATAGTACATAATGGTTCTCACATGATAGATTTAATAAAGTTTTTGTTAGGGGATATCACCGGATATAAAAAGCTTGATCAAGTTTATGATTTTTATGATGATGATCCAAGTGTGGACGCTCGAATAGAGGTAATGGGAGGAGCTCTCGTCCTACAAGCAGTAGATTGCCGATTTACTACAGTCTTTGAACTGGATTTACTTTTTGAAAAAGCAAGGATCCAAATATTAGAGAGCGGTTTTACAATAAAAATATATGAAGTAAACGATTCCCCAATATTTAATGGATACAAAAATTATTTTATAACAAAGGAAATTAGAGTAGACTTTAACCAAGCTTTTGTTAATGCAGCAGAAAATATATGGGATGTGCTTGAGGGAAGGGGAAACCTAATTAGTTCATCAGAGAATGCTGCTGATGTTATGAAAATTTGCTGTGAATTAAGAGGCGACTAGCATGAAGAGAATATTATTGTTTTCGAGAGATCCGGGTGGAGCTAACGCTATTATACCGTTGGTTAAGAAGTTACAACAAAAGTATCAGGTTCTTTTGTATGGGAAAGATTACGCTATTGAAAAGTATAATCAAAATAAGGTGCCTTATATAGATATAACTGAAGTCTGTAATGTTGATACAGAAGAGGGTGTAAGATTTTTCCTGGAGAAAACCCGTCCTGACTTTATTATTACAGGTACAAGTGCGGATGATTATACAGAAAAATATATGTGGAAAATCGGATTTGAATTGAATATAAAAAGCTTTGCTATTTTAGATCAATGGGTGAACTATGGAATAAGATTTTCTAAATATAATGTTTCAGAGATTGAAGAATATCATAAAGAAAAAGAACATGATTATTTACCCACGAAAATATTAGTTATGGATCAATATGCTAAGGAACAGATTAAAAAAGAAGGGGTCAGTGAAGATAGAATATTAGTTTCTGGACAGCCTTATTTTGATACGTTATCTGAAGAATTCAGTAGAATTACTAAGGCTGACATAAATTTATATAGAAAACAAATTGGATGTAGGGATAGAACAATTTTAATTGTATTTGCATCGGAACCTATAACCTCAACATATAAAGAATATGATTCAAACTCTTTATTTTGGGGCTACACTGAGAAAACAATATTTGCTTCATTCAGTGCTTCATTGAATAAGATCGCGAAAATGAAGGATTTAGATATCAAAGTTATTGTAAGACCTCATCCAAAAGAGAAAGATAATATTAATACAGATTGTAATACTTCAAATGTTAAATATTATATAGATAATTCCTCGGATTCTAAACTGATTATGAAATCAGCTGATTTAGTATGCGGTATGTCATCTATGTTTTTGTTTGAGGCGGCTGCTTGCAATATTGATATTGCTAGTATCCAGATAGGGTTAGCAAAAGAGAATCCTTTTATATTAGATAAAAAGGGTTTTATAAATACGATTTTAAGTACAGATGAATTAGACACATTCTTTATTGACTATTTTGATGGTAGGAAGAATAAAATAAAACTTGATCTGATTTATGGAGCTTCGGCAAATGTCATAAATTTTATGGAGGAATTATTATGAAGAAATTGGCTGTCAATGGTGGAGAAAAGGTTAGAAAGTCATTGTTTCCGGCTTATAAGGTAATCGGTGAGGAGGAGGAAAAAGCGGTTGTTGAGGTCCTTCGATCCGGAATATTATCTAAGTACTTAGGAAGTTGGTCGAAAGACTTTTATGGCGGACCTCAGGTTCAAGCTTTAGAAAAAGAATGGGCTGAATATTTTGGAGTGAAGCATGCAATATCAGTGAATTCTGCAACTTCAGGACTTTATTGTGCAGCTGGTGCGATTGGTTTAAATCCCCAGGATGAAGTTATCGTTTCTCCGTATACAATGGCAGCTTCTGCAACTGCACCATTAATTTATAATGCTATTCCTGTATTTGCTGATATTGAAGAGGAGTATTTTTGCCTTGACCCTAAATCGGTAGAGAGTAAAATCACAGAGAGAACAAAAGCTATTATTGTAGTTGATATATTTGGACAACCATATGATGTGGAACAAATCAATAAGATTGCAAAAAAGCATAATTTATACGTGATAGAAGATGCGGCTCAAGCTCCAGGAGCTAAATATAAGGGCAAATATGCTGGTACTCTTGGAGATATTGGTGTGTATTCGTTGAATTATCACAAACACATACATTGTGGCGAAGGTGGTATTATTGTAACGGACAATGATGATTTAGCGGATAGAATGCGACTGATCAGAAACCATGCTGAGGCTGTTGTTGAAGCAAAGGGTGTAAGTAACTTAAATAATATGATTGGGTTTAACCTTCGCATGACTGAATTAGAGGCTTCAATAGCCAGAGAACAATTAAAGAAGTTGGATTGGTTAGTTAAGGAAAGACAACATAATGTAGAGTATCTGACGGAAAGACTATCTAAGATTCCATGCCTTGATATACCAAAAACACGAGAAAATTGTGAACATGCTTTTTATGTACAACCCATTAAATTTAAGAAAGAGATAGCGGGTATTTCACGGGAAGCTTATATAAATGCGGTTAAAGCAGAATTGATGCCGACAGAGCTCAGAGAGGATGAAGGAGTATGTATTGGAATGGGATATGTAAAGCCTCTATACCTTCAACCGTTATTCCAGAAAAAAATTGCTTATGGTGATGGAGGATATCCCTTTACCAATAGTGAAACGAATTATTCGAAAGGCATATGCCCGGTGTGTGAAAAAATGCATTACTCCGATTTGTTTACTCATGAATTAATGCGACCTTATATGAAAAAAGAGGATTTGGATGACGTAATAAATAGCTTTCAAAAGGTTTATGCCAATATTGATGAACTGAAAGGATAAAAGCATGAAGGACATCGAGAATATAAGAATTATTTATGATAAGGCTTTTAAAACTTATGGAGACAGTACAAAATCCTGCTTATGGGATTCGCCTCAAATAATGAGGTATAGTCAACTTGCTAAGGTGGCTGATTTAAACAATACATCAATTCTGGATATAGGATGTGGTCTTGGTGGTTTTTTCGATTATTTAAGTAATGACTGTAAGTTTGATAATATTGAATATACAGGAATTGACATTATAGAAGGAATGCTTGATACTGCACGGCAAAAATATCCGGGAGCCATTTTTAAGAATATTAATATATTAGAAGAAAATTTGCAAAGTACCTATGATTATACATTCTTGTGCGGAGTTTTTAATTGTAATACAGAAAATTCAGATCAATATATGAAAAATATACTGAAAAAGGCATTTGAATATAGCAATAAAGGAATGGCATTTAATTTTATTTCTACTTATGTTAATTTTAGAGATGAAGAGATGGCATATCATTCTCCAGAAGAGGTATTTCATTATTGTGTAAATAATCTTAGTACAAAGATTCAAATGAATCATCATTATGGAAAATGTGATGTATCTGTATTTATATATAAATAAATAAGTAGTACTTAGAGCTGGAGGCGAATTCTGTGGAATTTATAAAATATGACGATGTTAACACGGATTATTGGGATTCTTGCATTGATAAGCTTGATAATTGCAGTTTCAATTATCGCTCTGCTAGAATTGAATTTGATCGAGAATATTCCAATAGAATTATTGCTAATGAATCATTTTTAGTAAAAGTTGATAAAACCATGATTGGAGTCTGCTTAATCTTTATTGAAGAAAATGATGAAGGATTTCATCAAATAAGTTGGGCGGATCGATATTGCCTCGCTCCTTATATCAGTAATAGTATTACATATAAAAATCAGGAAAAATACATGAAGGATATATTCGATTATATTATCAATATCTCTGAAAAATATAACTGTGCACATATCTATTTTAGATTAGATCCGCTGATTAATCCTGAGCAAAAAGATAAATTATGCAATTATAACTTTTTATTAAAATATAATTTTATTGATCAGTCATCTCTATCTCAGATTATAGATTTACGAAAAGAAGAATCGGAATTATTCTCGGATGTCAGAAAGGGGCATAGATCCAGCCTCAAGGCTGGAGCAGATTTCGAAATAGAAATATATGATTCTAGTAATATGATAGATGACAAAATAGAAATATACCGTGCTATTTATGAATATGATGCGGGAAGAGTTACGAGAAATTCTGAAATGACACATCATTTTTTGAAATTTATCAAAGCAGGAAATGCTGTTTTAGGATTTGCAAAATTAAAAGGAGAATATGTGGGGGTCATCCTGGCAACCTTTTACAAAAACACAGCTTACTACTTTTCATATGCAGAAATGACGGATAAACTAGAAGGAAAATCAGTAGGACATGTTCTCCAATGGAGCACAATAAAGTACTTAAAGAAAATCGGTATAGAATTCTATGAAATAGGTGAGCAGGTATTCGGAAAAACGCACTATAGTATGCCAGATCCTAAATTAATTAACATATCTCTTTTCAAGAGAGGATTTGGTGGATATACAGTTCCATTTTACCGAGGGGTTAGAGATAATAATCTGATATAAATGTTAAAGGTTTCGTTATTGAATGGAGGATTTGATGAGAAAAGTTGTCGCAATTATTCAGGCAAGAATGGGTTCTACTCGATTATCAGGAAAAGTCATGAAAAATCTTTGTGGTAAAACGGTATTAGCACACGATATAGCAAGAGTGAAACAAGCAAAGCTTGTGGATTATATAGTAATTGCTACTACAACCAATATAACTGATGATGTAATCGTGGATGAAGCGATTAAGAATGGGGTGAAAATATTTAGAGGAAGTGAAGCAGATGTATTAAGCCGTTATTATCTGGCAGCGAAAGAATACCATGCAGATATAATTGTTAGAATAACATCAGATTGTCCTCTTTTTGATCCTAAGGTTCTTGATGATTTACTTCATTTTTATTTGGATCATGATTACGATATTGTATCCAATGCCGGAAGTGATTTAAAGACCAGAACATATCCGAGGGGATTGGATACTGAGATTTTCTCTTTTCTAGCATTAGAGAATGCATATTTGAAAGCTGGCGAGAAATACCAGAGAGAGCATGTAACACCATATATCTATGAAAATGCAAATTCAATATATTATTATAAGAATGTAGAGGATTATTCAAAGTATCGATGGACATTAGATACTGAAGAGGATTGGAAACTAATTTCAAAAATATATGAGTATTTATATCATGACGAGCATGATTTCTATCTAAAGGATATAGTAAAACTGATGGATGAGTATCCTGAACTGTCCGATATAAATAAGAACATTGAACAAAAGGAGTTAAAAGCATAAACCATAAAAAGATAGAAGGTGTAACTCTTGAAAACTATTAAAATTAAGAATAGAATAATTGGTAAGGGATATCCAACCTATATTATTGCAGAAATGTCTGGTAATCATGCCGGAAGTATCGAGCGTGCCAAAGAGATAATCCGTATGGCTAAGGCTTGTGGAGCGGATTGTATTAAATTACAGACTTATACCCCGGATACGATTACAATAGACTGTGATAATGAATATTTTAGAATTAATAAAGGGACTTGGAATGGAGAAAATCTATATCAACTTTATGGAAAAGCTTATACGCCATGGGAATGGCAGCTAGAATTAAAATCGGAAGCTGATAAAGTCGGAATAGATTTTTTTTCAACCCCCTTTGATAATACAGCTGTTGATTTTCTTGAGGGGATTGGTGTTGATTTTTATAAGATCGCCTCTTTTGAATTGGTAGACATACCACTAATCAAATATGTCGCATCGAAAGGAAAACCCATTATTATGTCTACAGGAATGGGTACCCTTGGCGAGATTGAGGAAGCAGTAAAAGCAGTACACTCACAAGGGAATGATCAGCTGATATTGTTAAAATGCTCCAGCGCATATCCCGCTATCCCGAACGATATGAATCTAAAAACAATCCAGAATATGTCTGAGGTTTTTGGTTTGCCGGTGGGTTTTTCGGATCATTCCATGGGTTCTATAGGAGCGGTTACAGCAGTTGCTTTAGGCGCCTGTGTTATAGAAAAACATGTTTGTATGAGTAGGGAGATAGAGAATCCGGATTCATCGTTTTCCATGCAACCAGAAGAGTTCCGCCAGATGGTAGAGGATATCCGTTCAACAGAGCGGGCAATCGGTACGGTATGTTATGAAATCTCGGAAAAGGAAAAGGATAACATAGCTTTTCGAAAATCAATATTTGTAGTAGAGGATATTAAGAAAGGTGAAAAGCTTACCCATGATAATGTAAAAGTAATCCGACCGGGCTACGGTCTGATGCCTAAATATTATGATGACATAATTGGGCAGGTTGCCTTGAAGGATTTAAAGCAAGGGACACCCTTGTCTTTTAAGATGATAGGAATGGAGTAATCTGTATGGGCAATGGGAGACTTAGATTTGCGGATGAACATGATTTGTATTTTTTATTTGAATTAGCCAATGACCCGGATTGCAGGAAGAATTCTTTTCATACGGATGCTATATCCTTTGAAGAGCATAAATGCTGGTTTCAGAGTAAAATGAATTCCTCCGAAAGTAGAATTTTTATATACTTGAATGAAGCTGGACAAGCAATCGGTCAGGCAAGATATGATTTAGATAAAGACAATGCTTATATTAGTTACAGTATTGACAAAGACCATCGAGGGCAAGGACATGGATTAAATGTCATCGTACTTCTTGAGGAAGAAATAAGGTCTTTAGCAAAGGTGCATGAGATACATGCCGCGGTTAAACATAGCAATGAAGCGTCAAAACATATTTTTGAACGTCTTGGATATCATAAAATCATTGCAGAGAAAAATATAGATTACGTAAAGATAATATAATTACGAAAACATATGATGTAGGCAGATAGAAGAACTATTGCTATCTCATATTAGTGAGGAGATAATCATGTATATACAGTATGGCAGACAAAGCATAGACGAAGATGATATTCAGGCAGTTGTTGATGTTTTAAAATCGGACTACTTAACAACCGGACCTAGTATAGATAAATTTGAGAAAACGGTAGCGGATTATGTAGGGGCAAAGTATGCGGTAGCTGTTTCTAATGGAACGGCTGCACTTCATGTTGCTTGCTTGGCTGCTGGAATAGGAGAAGGAGACGAGGTTATTACAACACCGATTACCTTTGCGGCATCTGCAAACTGTGTATTATATTGTGGTGCAAGGCCTGTGTTTGCTGATATTAATCCGGATACCTATAATATTGATCCTATGGATGTAAGAAATAAGATTACAGGTAGAACGAAGGCTATTATCGCAGTTCATTTTACTGGTCAGCCCTGTGAGATGGATGAATTGAGACAGATCGCCAAGGATAATAATCTTCTTATAATAGAAGATGCAGCGCATGCACTGGGAGCGGATTATAAAGGGGAAAGAATTGGAAGTGTCTCAGATATGACAACCTTTAGCTTTCATCCGGTAAAACATATCACTACCGGTGAAGGTGGGATGGTTACAACTAATAGTGAGG
Source organism: Bacillota bacterium (assembly GCA_023411215.1). Taxonomy (GTDB): domain Bacteria; phylum Bacillota; class Clostridia; order Lachnospirales; family Lachnospiraceae; genus Mobilitalea. Next base: position 47,123 of record JAEYOY010000015.1, read on the forward strand.
AATTTTACAATAAATTATTGTTATTTCGTTCCCATGGCATTACTAGGGATCCTTCTCTAATGACTATGTCGGAGGGAGACTGGTATTATCAGCAGTTAGAACTAGGCTATAACTATCGTATTACAGATATACAATGCGCGTTGGGAATTAGTCAGATGAACAAAATTGACTTATTCATTAAAAGACGCAGAGAAATCGCCCAAAAATATCAAAGAGAATTCTCTGATTGCCCAGCTATACTATTACCTGAACAAAAGGATGGTTGTAATAATAGTTGGCATCTTTTTGTGATTCAAGTTCTGGGTAGAGACAGAAAGATGATTTTTGATTCTCTCAGAGACAGGGGTATTGGAGTAAATGTTCACTACATCCCGGTTTACTTTCACCCATATTACAGAAACCACGGTTATGAAAACACCTGCTGTCCTATTTCGGAAACAATATATCAAAACCTAATCAGTTTACCTATTTATTATGGACTTAGTGATGCGGAGCAGGATTATGTGATTAAAGAAGTAAAAAGCTTAGTTAACTAAAGTTGTGTTAAGTGGAGGGATAGATGTTCTATATCAGGGCAGATGCTAATTCAGAGATTGGTTCCGGACATGTTATGAGATGTCTTTCACTGGCAAGGGCTTATAGACAGAGAGGAATAGAAACAACTTTCATTACAGCGGATCGTGAGAGTGAAAAACTGATTGCGGGATATAATTTTCAGATGATATGTCTGGACTCAGTATGGAATGATTTAAAAGCTGAGATACACAAGTTAGTTAATATAATTGAAGAAAGAAAGATTGATCAGATAATGGTCGATTCCTATTTTGTTACAGAAGAATATCTTAGACAATTAGGTTGCTACACTAAGATTATCTACTTAGATGATCTTAGTGAATTTATTTATCCGGTGAATATACTGATCAACTATAATATATATGCAGAAAAGATTATTGAGAAGGAGCTATATCGGAATTATGGAACCAAGCTTTTGCTTGGATGTAAATATACTCCCTTAAGAGAAGAATTTCGAGATAAAAAGCGAATTCCAAGAGAATATGTCTCGGATATAATGATAACGACTGGCGGAGCCGATACATATAATATGTCAGGGAATTTGCTGGAGTTTCTTAATAATAAAGATTATGAGAATATCACATTTCATGTAGTTGTAGGAAGCTTTCATCAGCATAGAGAGTATTTGGAGGCTCTTGAGAAGAAATTTCATAATGTAATTTTGTACAACAATGTTACTGAGATGTCTAAGCTTATGTTGATGTGTGATATTGCTATTTCGGCAGGTGGTTCGACATTATATGAGTTATGTTCCTGCTCTCTGCCCACAATCAGCTTTTCCTATGCGGATAACCAGCAAATGGCAGTGAGAGAATTTCATCGTCAGGATATAATTTTTTATGCTGGGGATGCCAGAGATGATTTAAGAAAATGCTTGAATAACATAGAGAATAGATTGAAACTGATGCGATCAAGCTTTGCCTTACGTAAAGAATTAGCAGAACGTATGGGCGCTTTGGTAGACGGTTTGGGCGTTCAAAGAATTATGGATGAAATCCAAAACCAATAAACGTATCGATACGAATGGAGGATAAAACATGTTGAACGGAAAGAACATATTAATTACAGGTGGAACCGGGTCATTTGGTAAAAAGTTTTTGGAAATGATTTTCGCTAAATATAAGCCGAATAAGGTTATCATATATTCCAGAGATGAATTTAAGCAGAGTATGGTTAGAGCAGAATATGCGGATAAGATCGATATGTCAAAGGTTCGATTTTTCATTGGTGATGTGAGGGATAAGGAACGTCTTTACAGAGCATTTGATGGGGTAGATTATGTGATTCATGCAGCTGCGATGAAACAGGTTCCTACCTGCGAATATAATCCCTTCGAAGCGATTAAAACCAATATTCACGGGGCGCAGAACGTAATCGATGCCGCCTTGGATAAGGGGGTAAAGAAGGTTGTAGCTTTATCTACAGATAAAGCAGTGAACCCGATCAATCTATATGGTGGAACAAAGCTGGTATCAGACAAGCTATTTGCTGCTGCGAATGCTTATTCCGGTGACAAAGGAACGAAATTCGCGATTGTTCGATACGGTAATGTGGCTGGTAGCCGTGGTTCCATTATACCGATTTTTCAGAACCTGATTGACAAAGGTGAGACAACCTTACCCATTACAGACTTTCGTATGACCCGTTTCTGGATCACTCTGGAACAGGGAGTGGAACTGGTCTTTAAAGCATTGGAGGAATCCAATGGTGGTGAAACCTATATATCAAAGATCCCATCCTTTCGAATCAATGATTTGGCCATGGCTATGTTACCGGAGGCGAAGCTGGTAGAAATCGGTATCCGTGAGGGTGAAAAGCTTCATGAAATCATGGTAACCCGAGATGATTCCAGAATGGCCTATGAATATGATAAGCATTATATTATCTATCCGAATTTTGATTGGATGGATTTATCAAAGCATCTACTTCCAGGGGGGAAGCTGGTGAAGGAAGGCTTTGAATATAGCTCTGGAGAGAATGCAGAATGGCTTACCATCGCTGACTTGAAAAATGAATGTAAAAAGCTTGGATTTTTGAGAAGCTAGTGGGCAGGGCTGCTTAAGAACCTGGGAACAAATTGTATGGACCACATGGAGGTTTTGATGATTACAGTAAGTGTCTGCATGATTGTGAAGGATGAAGAGAAGGTCTTGGCAAGATGTCTTAATTCTCTGAAAGAACTGGCTGATGAGATTATCATCGTAGATACCGGTTCTGTAGATGCAACAAAGAGGATTGCTGGAAATTATACGGATAAAATCTATGATTTTACCTGGAATGATGATTTCTCTGCTGCGAGGAACTTCTCATTCTCGAAAGCAACCATGGAATATATCTATGTTGCTGATGCGGATGAGGTTATAGATGAAGAAAATATTCAAAAGTTTCTCTCTTTGAAGCAGAGGCTTCTCAAAGAGATAGAGATTGTACAAATGCGTTATGCAAATCAACTGGAATTTAATACAACCTATAATTTTGATGTGGAATACCGCCCTAAGCTATATAAAAGGATCAGAACCTTTGAATGGGTTGAGCCTGTTCATGAGAATGTACGGCTGTCACCTGTTATCTATGACAGTGAGATTGAGATTAAGCATATGCCAACCTCCGGACATGCCAATAGAGATTTTAAGGTGTTTTTAAAAACCATTCAACAGCAAGGCGTGCTATCTACTAAATTATCCGGAATGTATGCAAGGGAGCTTTTTATTGCAGGAGAAGAGAAGGATTTCGAGGAAGCCTTTGAATACTTTTATGATATCATCCAGAAAGAAGAGAGCAGCGAACGAGATCGTAAGATATATGAATGTATTCTTGTCAAATGCTACCGTATACGTGGTGATATAAAAGGTTTTATGAAGTATTGTCTACATAACATCGCTGACAGTAAAGCGAGTGCTGAGGTTTGCTTTGAATTGGGTGAATACTACAGAGAACTAGGAGATTATAAGGAAGCAGTTATTTGGTATTATAATGCTGCCTATGAGACAGAAGCTGAATTAAATATTCATTATTCAGGGGATTATCCGTTACAGAGACTAGCAGAGTGCTATCACAATCTGGGCGACGATGAGCAGGCGCAAGCATACCGAGAATTATATGATACGTGGAGAGTGGAAGAATAAGAATAGTGGTATCTTTCGGAGACTTGGGAGAGTGATTTACTTGTAGCCAAGCATAAGAAATAAACTTGAGGTGCGTCAGGAGCAGGCCAAACCTGTTGCTGACGTTTGTTATGCAGGCACCTTCTAAGGGGAAGGTAATATGGAGTAACACCAGTCCTAACTTCGGTTAGGACTATTTTGTATAGCAGAAAAAATTATTAGAAAATATTATTAGAATATATTATCAAAAAATCTTACAGAATCATTAAGTTTGAAAAATGTGGGTTAACATTCTTATCCATCCTGCCGATAATAATAGAAAGACTATCTTTATAGATATAATTGCATGGAGTGTTTTACTATCGATAAGTACCAACCTATCTGGAGGTATTTATCTCATGCACGATAGATTCTAGGATTAACGAAGATTGAAAGGAACCTTAAGCAAGGACTACATGGAGGTGTGCAATGAAGTTTATGAAAAATGGGATAAAAATGGCAATATTATTCGTCCTATTTATGGTTGGTGTGATCTATTCGCCAAAGCAGGAGGTTTTGGCTGCACCAGGGCCAGTTAAGATCTGTGCCGTGTCCTATACGGATGAAAGTATACTTGTCATTAACAATGAAAACACGAAGATATATTATGCTACGGATATTGATGCGGCGAGAAATAGGTGGGATGTGATCGAAACGAGTGGCATGATCACAGCCATTGATTTTTCCTGGTTGAAGAAGGGCTCAGAAAATGTCTTGCATGTAAAAGGTAACCTGGTAGATACTGTGACAAGGGTTATAGTATTGGATGAGCCAGACAAATTAGAGGTATCGATTAATTACAGTGATATGGAAAGTCTTGGAGCGAATGCTACGATCGGCCAGCTGTTAAATATCAGAGCTTCGGTGGGGAATGGCATCAATCCTATAACAATGAATGATCTGGAATGGAAAAAGGGTGAGAGCGGTCACTGGATGAAGACGGATTACCTTACCAAAGGATTGTTGGAAAACTATATGGCTAAGGGAGTCTATCTTTATTTCCGTATCGCTCCTGTTGATGATGTCGCAAGTGGAAGTATTAGTGGTGAGAATCTCGTAAGAATTCTTCAGGGAAGTACGGATTACTTCGCATATACAAAGCCAAATTTTATAGTTAAGGATGATACCGCCAAGCTATACAAGATTTATACTGAGTCACAAGTTGTTGGGGCTATCACGGCATATCCCGACGGGACGAAGGGCCGGAGAGCCAGTGATGAGGTAAAGCTTAAGATTTCAGAAATGAAAGCGAGTCCCACAACGGGTATCGACGGAAGTAAGTTTAAAGCGGAGTTGAAGTATGGGCAGGAATATAGAATAACCGTTAATGGGGGAGCGACTCCTAGTGTATGGAGACAGATAACCGATCGATCGGTGAGAACGATTAAGCTATCAGAGATGCTGAATAATGCTTTTGATGGTAGTGCAGCCTACCCATTTCCTGACATGATGATAGAGGTAAGGAATTTTGCTACTTCCAAGACAGCATCCTCTAAGATCACCAAAATTGTAATTGATAAAGATCAAAGAGTAATGCCAACAAGTGATGTTGCTATCACTTACAACGGAGTTAAGAATGTGATCATGACAATTCCTACGGCTTCCACCAGTAAGCCTTATGAATATTGTGTTGTGACGGATCCTGCAGGGTTCAATGTGGAGAATGCCAGATGGGCGAAAGTAACCAAGAATACAGGTGTTAATATCCTTGCTACCAAGGCTCCGGATAATAGTACTATTATTGTAAGGATGGCAGAAATCAAGTATAATGCAAAAACCAATACTTCCTTTGAGCTAGCGTCAACTTATAATCAATATAAGGTTACATATCCCGCGGTTCCGACAGCAGAAAAGCAGGTTTATACCTTTACCAAGGGTTATTCCAATGATCTTGAAATTAAGGTGACTCTGAATGAGAGTGGTAAGCTACCCTTTGAGACAGGGTTAAAATATATTAAGCTGGGCACAGTAGAAATTCCTGTGAAGAGGCCGGTAGTAATATCTCCGGAATTTACCGTCGATCCACAAACCGATCCGAATATTACAGAGAAGCATGTCATGACGATTACAATAGAAAAGGCCACCTTGGAGTCGATGATTAATTGTACGAATAAGCAATTAAGCATTTACTATAATAATGGTACAGTGGACAAGACCTCCAGCAAGCTTACGATTAAAAATCCGTCCAAAGCGCCTATACTAACGGTATCGTTCAAAGCAGGATCTACTTCAGGCACAGCATTCCAGATAGCCGTACCGAAGATTAATGCTACGAATAAATGGTATTATTCGATTTCAAGTGCAAAAATTGAGAATGTAAATAATGAGGATACCTTAACTCAGGTAATGACAAAAGCAGGAGTGACTACTCCTGTGCTATTAGATACCAATAGTGCGGATAATTTAATCGTAACCCCGACTTACTGGGTATCAGTATTCGAGGTCGATGCATCGGGCTACATTGTAAGATATGACAGTAAGCAGATTAATTAGGTCTGCAATAGAAGTGTTGAGGAATAGTAAGGAATCTTTGCATTATGCAAGGATTCCTTACTAATATCATCCGAGATTTACAAAATTTCTTAAAAACTGACATTCTTGAATACATGATTCACAGTATATATTTGTGGTTTACATTTGTAAATACATGATTCTCAAGATGTCTGCAGCTTTGCTATACATACATCTGTAAAGTCATATTTGTGAATACCTGATATACAAAGTATAATATTTATTTTTTTCAATACATAATAAACATACATCTGTAAAACTGATATTTCTGAACACATTTTATACATGGCATTTGTAGCTTTGATGTTATTGAATTATGATATCCATATGTCTATGAAGCTGTCATCTATGGATAGAATGTTTCATACTGTTTTGATATTTTAAGTATTTGTTCTGGTTGATTTAATGGGGAAGATAGACTGAGTAGAAAGAATATGAGGTGGATTTGTTTGAAGCAGAGTATTAAAAACATCTTTGAACATAATATCAAAGTGTTAGGAGAGATGGATAAGGCAATATTTAATTTCCGTGAACAACAATGTGACAAAGCACTTGGGTATATCGTTCATTCCTTTGATGAGGTGCGAATGATTATTGAAGCGATCATAACGGACAGGGAATATTTTAATCTGGTAGATACGGAATCGATGCTGGAGATGTTGACGGGTATTATGGAAGCAAAAATGAATAAGGATTATGTTCTTTTGGCTGATTTACTGGAGCTTCAGTTGATTAATTTTTTGATCGGGGTTCAGGAACTGATTATTACCAAAGAAGAAATGGTATTTGATGAGGAGCTGTATCGGGAGAACATACGATTATTATTGAAACATAGTGAGGGCTTTGATAATAACACTCTTGAACAAATTAATACAGCACAGCTATTGGAAAGTGGATACCGAATAGAATTTACTTCTTGCGGGCTCATGACCTTAGCTGCTGAAAATGAAGGTTTAAAATTCTATTTCCATACAAATAATAAGGTTTATACAGAAGCTTTCTTGTTGGCAAGGCAATGGTACAGGAAAGATGTCAGTACCTATATTGTATATGGGTATGGTTTGGGGTATCATATTAGGGAGCTTCATAAACTGGCGCCTGATGCAGAAATATTGATCTATGAAGCAGATTTGAATGTGATACAGCTGGCATGTGCTTTTTGCAGTTTGAAAGATCTTCTTGATTCCGATAGAGCCCGACTGATTTATGATCCGGAGTTTACAAAGTTACAGGATCAGCTTCATTCGAGGAGCGAATCAAGTGCCTTTTACGTACATTATCCTTCCTATCAGAATGTCAAGACATCAAGAGGAAAAGAAATCCTTGTGGAAGAACTTCCTTGGTTAAAAACAATCGAAGAGGGCCTATAGTCCATACTAGTTTGTTATGAAATATGTTGTTTTAAATATGGACATGTCTTGATAAGTTATAGGGGATATGGCATAATAGTAATGTAAATAATAGTAATTCTGTCTGAGCTTGGGAGCAATTAGGAGGTTGAGTTATGATTTATATTAGCATTGTATTAGTAATTGTCATTGGAGAATACTTTATCAAGAATTATATCGAGAAAAATAGAGAATTGGGAGAGCGGCAGGAGATACTGAAAGGAAACATTATCATCCGTAAGCATCATAACGAGGGTGCATTTCTTAATTTTATGGGTGAAAAAAAGGAGATGCTAAAGACCATTTCCTGTATCCTTTTAGGTCTTATATCTCTCCTCTTTATCATTCTTCTTCCCAAGAAAGGGAAGAAAGTATTCAAGCTTGGTTTAGCTTTTGCCTTAGGTGGTGCAATCAGCAATGTAGCCGATCGTATTAAGCGTGGCTATGTGGTGGATTACTTTAGCTTCAACTGTAAGAAGCTGAAGAGTATCATATTCAATCTGTCTGATATTGCGATCTTTCTGGGTTCTGGGCTAATGCTGTTATCTTCCATGCTTACTGCAATAAGAGAGGGCAGCACCGATAAAACCTCGGAATAGTGGATGGGGCTTATTGGGTCTCGATTTGAACTCAGGATGTGCCTGGGTCGCCAGGAACCAGGGGTGATCCTCTAACTCAATCATTTCCACGATTCGACCATCCGGTGAAAGACCGGAAAGCTTCATATTGTGCTCGGAAAAGTCATTGCGATAATAGTTATTTACCTCATAACGATGACGGTGTCTTTCGTGGATAATCTTCTCACCGTATAGCTCATAGGCTTTACTTCCCTCGACAAGGACGCAAGGGTAGGAGCCAAGTCTTAAGGTTCCACCGATGTCCTCTATGCCATCCTGCTCCGGCATGAGATGAATGATGGGATGAGTGGTAGAAGGATTTAACTCGACACTGTGAGCGTCTTCAAAGCCGATTACATTTCTAGCGAATTCTACAAGTGCCAACTGCATGCCAAGACATAATCCCAGGAAGGGGATTTTGTTTTCTCTGGCATAGTGGATGGCATTAATTTTGCCCTCGATACCTCGGTCTCCAAAGCCTCCGGGAACTACGATACCGCATACGTCGCTTAGAAGATCCGCGACATTATCCTTTGTTACGTCTTCGGAGGGAATCCATTTGATTGTAATGGAGGCATTGTGAGCTACCGCACCGTGCTTTAAGGATTCGACTACACTGATATAGGCATCATGAAGCTGGGTGTATTTGCCGACTAATGCAACCTTTACTTCTGCCTTCGGATTCTTTAGGGATTGTACCATCTGCTCCCAATCAGTCAGATCCGGTTTCGGGCAGTCTAAATGCAGACATTCCAGAGCTACCTCTGCTATATGCTCCTGTTCCAAAGCAAGAGGTGCTTCATATAGGTATTCTACGTCAAGATTCTGTAATACATTGGAGCTTGGAACATTACAGAAGAGAGCAATCTTCTCTTTAATACCCGCTTCCAGAGGATGTTCAGTACGGCAAACTATAATATCAGGACGAATTCCCATACCTTGGAGCTCCTTCACACTGGCCTGAGTGGGCTTTGTCTTCATCTCGCCTGAGGCTCTCAGATAAGGAATTAAGGTTACATGAATTAACGCAACATTGTGATCTCCTACATCCTGACGGAATTGACGAATTGCTTCGAGAAAGGGCTGGCTCTCTATATCACCGACAGTTCCGCCTACCTCTATGATAGCGATGTGCATCTCTTCGCTGGAATTATTTCTGTAAAAACGGCTCTTTATCTCGTTCGTGATATGAGGAATGACCTGAACCGTGCCTCCGCCAAAATCACCACGTCGTTCCTTGGATAATACGGACCAATAGATTTTACCTGTTGTCACGTTGGACATCTTGTCTAGACTTTCGTCAATGAACCGCTCATAATGTCCGAGGTCAAGATCCGTTTCTGCGCCATCATCTGTAACGAATACTTCCCCGTGCTGAATTGGATTCATTGTACCCGGATCCATGTTGATATACGGGTCAAATTTTTGCATGGTAACATGATAACCGCGGGCTTTTAATAATCGCCCAAGGGATGCAGCAGTGATCCCCTTTCCCAAGCCAGATACGACACCACCTGTAACAAATACGTATTTCGTAGCCATACTATTACCTCCTGAATTATGTTATTATTTGTAACTATTGAGTACTATCGAGAAATCCATACTATTGATTTTAAGCAATAAAAAAAGCCTTCAAACCTGAACACATTACAAAAGGTTTAAGGCAAAAATGGGTGAATTTAGCCGGTCGATCCTTATGGTGGACCTTAAACCATGTTCCGGCTCCCTTGCTGGTAAATGTACAATTTTATTCCTTTAAGAAGGACTATTAAGAATACTTTTAAAGACATAGTATACTATAATATAGGTAAGAAGTCAATTGTCATCAGAAGCAAACAACACATCAGAGTGTAGGCAAACAACATTTCCCATCAGAGACAATTATTTATTAATACCCATCAGAGTTAAGCAAAACGAATCATAAAAAAACAGTATATATTGTGATCGCTAATCTGTCAAGAAATTATAATATTAGATCTTAAATTCCTGCTACCATAGGAATAAACTAAAATATAGGATGAAATAGTCAGTTATGTGACATTATCATAGAAGAGAATACCCCTCCTATATTAGAATGGCCTGAGGAGGAAATGGTTACATTTCATAGGTGGATAATCATTTTTTATTTTACTTGTATTTCAACCGGAATTGTATTATGGTTAAGTTGTACACAATTTAATTATAGAATTTTAAGAACAATTTAATTGATTTATGGAAAGACTATCAGTATAATGAGGTATAAAGTCCATATTTAGCGGAAATAGGGTTCTACTTCCATTAATATAAACACGAATAGCTCTATGAATAGGAGGATTTCATGGATAACAATAATAAACCGAATAAGAATGGGACACCAAACAAGATGGTCATCATCATTACACTGGTGTCAGCGCTTGTCATCTGGTATATGTTCTGGACTTTTACAGAACAAATCAAGAACAGTACCAATAAAGAAATTACTTATGATGAATTCACGCAAATGCTGGAGGAAGATAAGGTTAAGGAAGTTTTAGTAAAGAATGATAATACGATCGTAATCACCCCTAGGGATGAATCGGAAAACGGTTTGGATATAACCTATTATACCGGAGGCTTTTTGGATATTGATCTGGTAAATCGGCTCGAAGCAGCGGGAGATGTAAAGTATTCTCGAGAAGTAAATGACAACAGTTCTTCTGTTATTGCCACAATATTATCCTATGTACTGCCCTTTGTTGCAATCTATGTGGTCATGTGGTTCTTATTCCGCACCATATCGAAGAACAGTGGTGGTGTCATGGGGGTTGGGAAGAGTAATGCCAAGGTCTATGTAGAAAAACAGACGGGGGTTACCTTTAAGGATGTGGCAGGTCAGGAGGAAGCAAAGGAATCTCTGACTGAGATTGTGGATTTCCTTCACAATCCCGCGAAATATACCCGGATAGGTGCAAAGCTTCCCAAGGGCGCATTGCTGGTCGGACCGCCCGGTACCGGTAAAACTCTTCTTGCAAAAGCAGTAGCCGGTGAAGCAAAGGTTCCATTCTTCTCCCTGTCAGGTTCTGACTTCGTGGAGATGTTCGTAGGTGTGGGTGCTTCCCGAGTAAGAGATTTATTTAAGCAGGCTCAACAATCAGCTCCATGTATCATATTTATTGATGAGATTGATGCTATCGGTAAAAGCCGTGATTCCCATTACGGTGGCGGCAACGATGAGCGTGAGCAGACCTTAAATCAATTATTGGCTAATATGGACGGCTTTGATTCCTCTAAGGGTCTTGTAATCCTGGGAGCAACCAATCGTCCTGAAGTACTTGATAAAGCGTTACTTCGTCCCGGTCGTTTTGACCGAAGAATCATTGTAGATAAGCCGGATCTTAAGGGTAGAGTCGATATCTTGAAGGTTCATGCGAAGAATGTACTAATGCATGATTCGGTAGATCTGGAGGGAATTGCGAGAGCTACCTCTGGTGCGGTAGGTTCTGATCTTGCCAACATGATCAATGAAGCAGCAATCTTAGCAGTTAAACAGGGAAGAACAGTAGTGACGCAGGAGGATTTATTTGAATCTGTCGAAGTGGTTATCGCCGGTAAGGAGAAGAAGGATCGAATTCTCAGCAAGGAAGAGAAGAAGATAGTGGCATATCATGAGGTAGGTCATGCATTAGTAACGGCTCTTGAGAAAAATGCAGAACCGGTTCAGAAGATTACCATTGTACCGAGAACCATGGGATCTCTGGGTTATGTAATGCAGGTGCCGGAGGAAGAGAAGTACCTGATGAGTAAAGAGGAAATCCTAACCCGTATCGTCACACTTTACGGCGGTCGTGCGGCAGAGAAGCTGGTATTTGACTCCATCACTACAGGCGCCTCCAATGATATCGAGAAGGCGACCTCTCTTGCCAGAGCGATGGTTACCCAATACGGAATGTCAGATAAATTTGGATTAATGGGTCTGGAATCCGTGGAGAATAAATATCTGGACGGTAGAGCGGTACTTAACTGTGGTGACGATACAGCCGGAGAGATAGATAAAGAGGTAATGCAGATTCTGAAGACCTGTTATGACAGGGCAGAGGAACTGCTTGCAGGAAGCCGTGAGGTTCTGGATCGAATAGCAGATTATCTGATTACCAAGGAGACCATCACCGGTGAAGAGTTTATGAAGATATACAATGAAGTGAAAGGAATCGTTGTGGAACCTCAGGTAGATCCCCAGGATAAGTCATCCGAGAATCCCCAGTAACTGTAATATAAATGAAAGTATAACGAATATAAGAAGGGCTGTGCGATTTGGTGTATTCCCTCTAAGTAGACAAGTGCTTATTAATTCACTTGTCTACCTGGAAGAGAGTATGTCAAATCGCTCAGCCCTATTAGAATGCTTGTATATATGAATGTGCAAGGGGAGAGGAGAAATAACTCTTCCTGTTCTAATAGTCTTGATTCATATCATCAAATATACTGATTTCCTTTGTCGGTTCTGAAGGATCGGTGACCTGTAGCTTGGATTTCAGCAGTTGCATCACGACACACCCTCTATTGATGACATTGCGGCCTTTGTCGCATGAATTAGCGTTGTATCAAAGAGGGGAACAGAGGTGTCCTGTTGACCAACCAATAATCCGATTTCGGTGCAGCCGAGAATGATACCCTCGGCTCCTTCCTCTGCCAGAGAATGTATAATCCGTAAGAATTCACTTTTAGATTTTTGTGAAATGATACCGAGGCATAATTCTTGATAGATTGTGTTATTAATCAGTGTAGTGTCATCCTCACCGGGAATGATAACCTCAAGTCCTGCTTCAAATAGCTTTGATTTGTAGAAATCCTGCTGCATGGTATATTTTGTACCAAGCAAAGCGACCTTTTTAATTCCCTGCTTCACAAGCTCCGATGCGGTTGCCTCAGCGATGTGAAGTATCGGAATGGTAATTTTGTTCTGAATGATATCAATCACCTTATGCATGGTATTCGTGCAGATAATAATTAAGTCGGCTCCTGCCTTCTCCAGACTGAGAGCAGCTTCCGCCAGAAGCTCGCCGCTTTTCTCCCAATCTCCACTGACCTGGCATTCTTCAATCTCTTGGAAATCCACACTATATAGGATACATTTCGAAGAATGGAAGCCTCCTAACCTTGCTTTTGTCACTTCGTTAATGATTTTGTAATATATAATTGTACTTTCCCAGCTCATTCCACCGATTAAACCGATTGTTTTCATTTCTGCACCTCATCTTCTTCCTTCTCGATACAATTATTTCCTATTATATAACAGACGGTTACAAAATACTACAGTCTAATTTATTTCAGGTACATGCAATCCTTATCACAATCCTTATCTGGGTTAATTAGGAATTTCAAATTTTTCCATCTTGTGCTAGAATAGAACATGAACTTACATTCTATTCCAGATACCTATCATTTTATAATTCATAGTCTTGATCTATGGAATGGCATCCCAAGTATTTTGTAAGATAATTGTAAGATTTATATCTATGAGAATGAAAGATTTTTTGAATATAATCTGGATAGGCTTTTAAGAAAGGATTTGAACCATGAATGGCGCAAAAGTATTAATAGTGGATGACGATAGGGAGATCGTGAAAGCAATCGATAAGCTACTGTCAATGGAGGGGTATGAGGTGCTAAAGGCTTATAACGGTTTTGAGGCGATGGAGGTGTTAATTAATCAGGAAGTCCAGCTGCTTTTACTGGACATCATGATGCCGAAGCTGGATGGTTTGTCGACAACCATGAAGATTCGTGAAAAGAAGAACATTCCAATCATTCTGCTTTCCGCAAAATCAGAGGAAAGTGATAAGATTCTGGGACTCACTATGGGAGCGGATGATTATATTACAAAGCCCTATCATCCCCAGGAGCTGTTAGCCAGAGTAAAAAGTCAGCTTCGCCGTTATCTGCTGCTCGGAGACGTGGCCAATCATAGTAGAACGGGAGTGATTATGATTGGCGGACTTCAGCTTGATACGGTTTCTAAGATGTTTTCTGTAGACGGTGAGGCAGTGAAGCTGACTGCGACTGAGTATAAGATCTTAGAGCTTTTGATGAGTCATGCCGGTATGGTGTTTTCAGCAGAGGATATTTATGAAAGGGTATGGAATGAACCTGCTTATTCTGTTGAGAATACGGTGATGGTACATATAAGGCGCATTCGTGAGAAAATTGAGATTAATCCTAAGGAGCCAAATTATTTAAAGGTGGTGTGGGGTATTGGATACAAAATTGAGAAATCTTAAATATCACAAGGTAACTGAAGTAGTTGTTTTCCTTGTCATCGTCGCCTCCTTTACTATGGCGATGCTGCAGCTTCAGCTTGGATTACAGAAGAGGCTTGATCTGGAATGCCTGATTGAGCCGGATTATAACATGAGTACGGACTTTTTTCATCATCTTGATGATGCACTTGGGAAGGTGTCCAGGATAGCATATAAAAAAGAAGTATTGGAGAGTGTACCCTTCTATTATTACATCAACGTTAACTCTGAGCAGTTTTCGAATACTGGTAAAGTAGATCGTGCCTATTATGAACAATTTGATAGAGCCTTCTTTTATATGGAAGGTGGAGAATGGATAGGAGGCCCCCATTCTTATAATAAGAAGAAGCTTGGACATGGTCTGTTTAATTATTATACTGCCTATGTTGCATTTCCAGATGATTACATGGATGCGAAACAGAAGGTCTGGAGTAGTTGCAGGGCTGATTTGATGCCAAATGCGGTTCTATGCTTTATTGGCTTATTACTTAGTCTATCACTTACGGTATTTTCCTGTATAACCGGAAGAGAACAGTGGGATGTTGATGTACATTTGAAAAAGCGGGATAAATGCTATACAGAACTATTACTGTTAGCACTTGCTTTTGTTATTTGGTTTTTCGTAAATGATATGATGCAAATACTCACGGATAAAATATCAGTTGGAGTCAAACTGGATCTATTCGAGTGGAATATGTTTAAACAAATGACCGCGACAAATACGACTAGAATGGTTTTTGTCACCGGGGTATCGATACTCTTTAGTGCCATAGTTCTGCTGCTTTTACATTCACTGATCAGAAAGTGGAAAGCGAAGCGGTTGGTCAGAGATAGTTTATTATACCGACTTTATCACAGGCTGTACCAATTATATCGGTATCTTTTCTTTGGTGATGTATTCCATACAGAATCCTTTGCCGAGAATCTTCAATATCGACAGATGATCTTTTTAGCCAGTACGATTATCTCGACTGCAGTTATTGCAGTCTTTGTGGTTTTGGGCCAAAGGTGGTTTATCCTGCCGCTGGTGTTGGAGGTCCTGGTTATCCTATGGTATACCAAAGGCAATAATAACATCTATGATAGAATTAACAAAGAAATAAGAGAAGCCACTGAGGAGCAGATGAAATCGGAGCGGATGAAGATAGAGCTGATTACAAATGTATCTCATGACTTAAAGACGCCGCTTACCTCCATCATCGGCTTTATTGATTTACTGTCAAAGGAAGATAATCTCACGGAGGGAGCTAAGGATTATATTAGAATACTTCAGGATAAATCGGAGCGTTTGAAGAATATTGTCATGGATCTATTCGATTTAGCCAAAAGTACCAGCGGAGATGTAAAACTGGAGTATGATTATATTGATTTAGGTAAGTTGATAAGGCAGACCCTGGCTGATATGGATGACCGGATTGAGACCTCCGAATTATCCTTTAAATGCAAACTCCCGGACAATTCAATTCAAATTTATGCAGACGGAAATAAGCTTTATCGTGTTTTTCTGAATTTAATAGACAATACACTGAAATATGCCATGCACGGGACCAGGGTATATATCGAATTATCAGTGATCAATAATAAAGCAGTGGTCTCGGTGAAGAATATTGCGGGCTATGATATGAATTTTACTGCTCAGGATATCCTTCAACGGTTCGCCAGGGGAGATCAGGCAAGAACCTCGGAGGGAAGTGGATTAGGTCTATCCATAGCCGAAAGCTTTACCAGGGTATGTGGCGGTGATCTTCGGGTTGAAGTGGAGGGGGATATGTTTAAGATCTACTTAAGCTTTGACCAGGCTGTAAATCCAAATCAAGAGACAGGTATTGTAGGAGCTTTCCAAGAGCAGTAGTTATTCAACCCTTTATAGTAATTAAAACAGCGTGCTATGGAATCGGTAAGGTCGGTATCGTAGCATGCTGTTTTCTAATCAGTTCAAGACGAGATTCTCGGTATATATTTCTTTCGATTCAATCGCTATCCTTCATCAAAATTCCATCTTTATATTTCAAATTGTCTCTAATGCAAAAGCATGCTATAATCAATGTGAAATCAAAAATACAAATTAGTTGCTAATGTCTAATTCCGAGGTATAAAGTAAGGATGGAGATTTTATGTTTATTATAGAAGAGGAACTGAAGAAATTGCCGGCAAAACCCGGTGTCTATATCATGAGGGATGATAAAGACAACATAATCTATGTGGGCAAAGCAATTATGCTAAAGAATCGGGTGCGGTCTTATTTTCAGAGCAGCCGTAACCATACTGAGAAAATAAGACAAATGGTTGAGAGGGTCGATCATTTTGAATATATTATAACAGATTCAGAGCTGGAGGCATTGGTTCTGGAATGTAACCTGATCAAGGAACACATGCCGAAGTACAATACCATGCTTAAGGATGATAAGACCTATCCCTATATCAGAGTGACGACCAATGAGGCATATCCCAAGGTGACCATTACCAGAGAGATGAAGAAGGATAAGGCAAAATACTTTGGTCCCTATACCAGTGTCAATGCAGTGAAGGATACGTTAGAGCTTCTTCGAAGAATCTATAAGATACGAACCTGCAACCGTGTACTTCCAAGAGATATAGGCAAGGAGAGACCATGCCTTTACTACCATATGGGTCAATGTGATGCGCCCTGCCAGGGATATATTTCGGAAGCGGAATACAAATCGAATATCAATGAAGTGATGGAGTTTCTGAATGGTAATTATACCAGAGTCGGCAAGATGCTGGAGGAGAAGATGATGGCCGCTTCGGAAAGCTTAGAGTTCGAGAAGGCAGCGGAATACCGTAATCTGTTGGGAAGCGTAAGACAAATTGCCAATCGGCAGAAGATCACTAACACCGATCAAGTGGATCGGGATATTGTTGCATTTGCCAGAGATAAGGATGAAGCGGTTGTACAGACCTTCTTTATTCGAGGAGGTAAGCTCATCGGAAGAGATAACTTCCATTTGTCCGGGGTACAAGACGAGGAGGACGGCAATATTATGGCGAGCTTCCTGAAGCAATTTTATGCAGGGACGCCATATATTCCGAAGGAGATATTTCTAGGTACCGGTACAGAAGAGGAGGAATTGATTACCGAATGGCTTACAGCCAAACGTGGGCAGAGAGTATACCTTAAGGTTCCTCAAAAAGGCGATAAAGAGAAGCTGGTCGAGTTGGCAAGAAAGAATGCCGAGCTGGTGCTAAACCAGGATCTTGAGAAGATAAAAAGAGAAGAGGCCAAGACAGTCGGCGCCTTGAAGGAGCTGGCAGCTTATCTTGACTTACCCATGGTGGAACGAATTGAATCCTTTGATATCTCCAATACCTCGGGCTTTGAATCAGTAGGTTCTATGGTGGTCTACGAGAAGGGTAAGCCAAAGAAAGCAGATTATCGTAAATTTAAGATTCGTACCATTCAGGGACCGGACGATTATGCTTCTATGTATGAGGTTTTAACCAGGCGTTTTACCCATGGAATGAAAGAACAGGAGCAACTGAAGGAGAAGCAGGTTGACGAAGCCCTTGGCAGCTTTACCAGATATCCGGACCTGATTCTGATGGATGGTGGAAAAGGTCAGGTAGGTGTGGCGCTTCGAGTGTTATCCGAGTTGAGACTAGATATTGCTGTATGTGGTATGGTAAAGGATGATAATCATCATACCAGAGGGTTATACTACGATAATCGGGAGCTGCCTATTGATAAGAGTAGTGAGCTATTCAAGCTGATTACAAGAATTCAGGATGAGACACACCGCTTTGCAATCGAATATCATAGAGCCTTGAGAGGCAAGACTCAGGTACATTCTATTCTGGATGATATCAGTGGAATCGGACCGACCAGAAGGCGCGCCTTAATGAAATATTTTCAATCACTTGAAGCTATTCAGGCAGCAGATATCGAAGAAATAATGAAGGTTCCTGCCATGAATCGGCAATCAGCAGAACAGGTCTATGAATTTTTTCACAAGAAGCAGACTCAATAAACATTTACAGCATATCGAATAATGTGTTAAAATATCGCATAAGCAGATTAGTCCATGTAGAAAAAAGCTTTCTGCATGCTCGCATGCAAGAAAGCTTCTTTCTACATGGATAAGTGCAACGTATCAACGTAACCTACGGTTACGTCGTATGCGTAGCATACGAGCTACTAATCTGCTTATGCGAGACAATATGTAGAATTAGGTATTCTGCATGCTGGCATGCAAGAACTTGTGAGATTTATATGCTATGCATAAATATATAATATATACAGACTGACGTCTGTAGATGGAGGTAATGATGTATACAGTTGAACTGGTTCGCCTTATTGAGAAAATGAACTTGGAGAATTGCACTCCGGATATCGACATTAACAGCATTAAGATATCTCAGCCTGATGTAAATCGACCGGCGCTTCAGCTAGCAGGCTTCTTTGATCACTTTGATTCAGAACGTGTTCAGGTCATCGGTCATGTCGAGATGGCTTATATGCAGCAGATGGACAAGGATCAGCGTTTGCAGATTTTAAGCAAGCTGATGGATTACCATGTTCCTTGTATTGTATTTAGCAGGAGTTTGGAGGTTAATGAGGTATTTATTCAAATGGCTACCGAAAAAGGTGTTCCGATTCTTCGTACCTCCAAAACCACCTCTGCTTTTATGGCGGAGGTGATTCGATGGCTGAATGTAGAGCTGGCCCCCCGTATCACTATTCATGGCGGACTTGTGGATGTCTATGGTGAAGGTATCCTGATCATGGGTGAAAGCGGGATTGGAAAGAGCGAAGCAGCGCTGGAGCTGATCAAGAGAGGACACCGGCTGGTAACCGACGATGTGGTTGAGATTAAGAAGGTAAGCGATGAGACATTAATCGGTACCTCTCCGGATATAACAAGACATTTTATTGAACTTCGAGGAATAGGCATTATTGATGTTAAGACCTTGTTTGGCGTAGAGAGTGTTAAGAATACACAGGCCATTGACCTCGTTATCAAGTTAGAAGAATGGAATAAGGACAGGCAATATGACCGCCTCGGTCTGGAGGAAACCTATATTGAATTCTTGGGAAATAAGGTTCCCAGTCATTCCATACCGATTCGTCCCGGCAGAAATCTCGCAATTATTTGTGAGGCAGCAGCGGTAAATTATCGTCAGAAGAAGATGGGCTATAATGCGGCCCAGGAGCTTTACAACCGCGTAACGAACAGCCTGAAGAAGGCGGACAATTAATACGAAGGATAACGTTACGAATTTACATTTCTTAGCCAAACGTTTCATGAAATATTATTATGAAATAAGCGGTTGGTTGGGGATGAAGATAAAATAATATAAGGGCAGAAAGGTAGATAATGAGATGGAACAGGTGTGTTTTGGAATTGATATCGGAGGAACAGCAGTAAAGGCAGGTTTATTTAATAAATCAGGGAAGCTTCTTCATAAATGGGATTTTTCTACCAAGAGAACTGAGGATGGAAAGGATATATTACGAGACGTTGCAAAATTTGTCGTTAATAAGATTGAAGAGCTGAAGCTTCCGATAGAAAGTGTAACCGGCATCGGTGTAGGCATTCCCGGTCCCGTTACGGATGACGGACAGGTACTTATGTTAGCGAATTTAGGCCTTGCTAATTTTAATATTGAGAAGGAAATGTCTGAGATGACCGGTCTCAAGGTTAAGGCAGGAAACGACGCCAATGTCGCTGCTATGGGCGAGTTCTGGATGGGTGGTGGCAAAGGCTATAAGAGTCTGGTTCTTGCAACTCTCGGAACCGGAGTCGGCGGCGGTATCATTCTGAACGGTCATATTCTATCCGGCAGCAACGGTGCCGCAGGTGAGATTGGTCATATTCATGTAAATGATGACGAGACCGACTGCTGTGGCTGCAAGAAGAAGGGATGTCTTGAGCAATATGCTTCCGCTACCGGTATTGTCAGATTAGCAAAGAAATTCTTAAGCGAGTCAGATGAGCCTTCTTCTCTTCGTGGAAAGGAAGAGATTAGTGCGAAGATGGTATTTGATCATGCAAAGGAAGGGGATAAGCTAGCACTCGCTGTAGTTGATAAAGCTTGCTATTATTTAGGACTTGCTATGTCTCATATTGCCCATGTGGTAGATCCGGAAGCGTTTGTAATCGGTGGAGGAGTATCCAAGGCTGGAGAGATTATTACTGAGACGGTTAAGAAGCATTACAATCTGCATGTAATCGATTCCTTGAAGGACAAGGAATTCAAGCTTGCAACGCTTGGCAATGATGCGGGAATTTATGGAGCAGCGAAGCTGATCATAGAATAGCAAGTATAAAATTAGATAAATGGTAATTCAATATACTTATATGGAATAATCGCTTGTGCATCGGAATAGCTTTTATGCCGATGCATAAACTGTATAGTATGAATAAAGGATTTATATAAAGCATAATCCTTAGGAGAACTGCGGTAGGAATTTGCGAAGGAAATTCCTACCGGCTGCCCATTGGAGCAACCTGGAGCAGACACCTTATTCTTCTGGTTTTTAGTTAAGGGATGTCATGTAAAATTAATATATTATATGAAGTAGGTGGATTAATTGGAGGATTTATTTTATCATAAGCTAATTCTTACCGTGTCCGGGGAGCAGGTTAGACTGGACGAACCGATGGAATATCATACCTCACTACACATTGGCGGGAAGGCAGATTATTTCGTTACACCAATGGATGTGGAGGAAGTGAAAGCGGTAATCTGCCTATGTAAGAATGAGAACATGCCTTATTATATTATGGGTAACGGTAGCAACCTTTTGGTTTCCGATGCAGGTTATCGTGGATTGATTCTCCAATTGGGTGATGAATTCCAAAAGGTAACGGTAAGTGAGGATGGTGTCATCACTGCTCAGGCCGGCATTCTTTTGTCAAGACTTGCAAATATTGCTGCTGAGAACAGTCTGACAGGCTTTGAATTTGCATCAGGTATTCCCGGAACCCTTGGTGGTGCAGTTACCATGAATGCCGGAGCTTATGATGGAGAGATGAAGCAATGCCTCATTGAAGCAAGGGTAATGGACATGGAAGGCAATGTAAAGGAATTATCTCTGGAAGCTTTAGAATTAGGTTATCGAACCAGCATTTTGCAGAAAGAGAATTATATTCTTCTCGATGCAAAGATAAAGTTGTCAAAGGGTGAAGAGCAGCTTATTCGTCAGAAGATGAATGACCTGAATGCACAAAGAAGAGATAAGCAACCTTTGGATAAATATAGTGCGGGCAGCACCTTTAAAAGACCGGTAGGCTATTTTGCAGGAAAGTTAATTAACGATGCAGGACTTCGCGGTTATCAGGTCGGAGGGGCTGCTGTGTCTGAAAAGCACTGCGGATTTATTATCAATAAGGAAAATGCAACCGCAGAGGAGTTTCTAACTGTTATCCGTGATGTAATCCGGATAGTGGATGATAAATTTGGTGTAAGGTTAGAACCGGAGGTCAAATTTCTTGGTGAAGGTTTGAGGCTTTAATTAGGAGAAGGTTTTATGAGATTTGTAATAATAACAGGTATGTCTGGTGCCGGGAAAAGTTCGGCTCTGAAAATGTTAGAGGATATCGGTTATTTTTGTGTAGATAACCTACCAATTCCTTTAGTAAAGAAATTTGCGCGTCTTATTATGCAGGGAAATCAGGCAAAGGTGGCGTTAGGTCTTGATATCCGAAGCGGGCAGGCGCTGAAGGAGCTGGATGCGGTTCTGGTTGATATGAAAAGAAGCGGTATCCAGTATGAGATCCTGTTCCTGGATTGTGCTCCGGAGGTTTTGGTAAAACGTTATAAGGAAACAAGAAGGCTCCATCCACTGTCCGGTGTTGATCGGGTAGAAAAGGGGATTGCTCTCGAGCAGGAGAGATTAGCTTTCTTACGAAAAAAAGCGGACGTGATCATCGACACCAGCCACTTCTTAACGAGGGAACTAAAGGCTCAGCTGAATAAGATCTATCAGGATGATCAGACCTTCAGTAATTTTATAGTTACAATTCTGTCTTTTGGTTTTAAGTATGGTATTCCAGTGGATTCTGATCTGGTATTTGATGTAAGGTTTTTGCCGAATCCCTTCTATGATCCCGATTTAAAGAATAAAACAGGTAATGATGCAGAAGTAAAAGACTTTGTAATGGAGTCAGAGACAGCCGGGCAATTTTTGGACAAATTAGAGGACATGTTATTGTTCTTAATCCCTCATTATATAGATGAGGGGAAGAACCAATTAGTTATCAGTATTGGCTGTACTGGTGGTAAACACCGATCTGTCACCCTGGTGAATGAAATGGGACGAAGACTTGACAAGACGGAATACGGATTAAAGTTAGAGCACAGGGACATTGGAAAAAATGTGTAACTTTTCAAAATCCTCGAGAAATCCGTAGGAATTTTGAGTTAACCAGCACAAAATATGCGAAAGGCATACTTCAAATAAGCGTCTTTTGGTATATTTGTGTGCATTAGCATCGTAAGATGCCCTGTAACTGTAAGGGTACTGAACAGTTACAAAAAGGTTTTATTAGTGGAGGTTCATATGTCATTTTCAAGCGATGTAAAGGAAGAACTTTCCTTACAGATAAGTAGTGCTAGACATTGCAGACTGGCAGAATTGTCAGCTATTTTGTCCTATGAAGGTCATATAATCCGTTCAGAAAAGGGATTTTACTTAAAATTGCAGACGGAAAATCTGGTTGTCGCAAGAAAGTACTTTACATTAATCCGAAAAACATTTAATATAAATAATGATGTTTCAGTTAAAACTAATAAAAGTTTAAACAAGAGTAGTGTTTATACCCTTCTCATACGAAAATCCGAAGATGTTACAAGAATCCTGCAAGCTACTAAGCTTCCTGTGAATGATATTAATTTACGGTCGGAAAAGGCGGAATACCATAATGAACGGATTGGCTTAGCCAGTCAATTGATTTTTCAGAACGCCTGCTGCAAGAGAGCCTTTATACGAGGAGCATTTTTATCCTCCGGTTCCATGAGTGATCCGAAGAAGGCGTATCATCTGGAGATCGTCGTCTCCGATGTTCACAAAGCGGAGCAATTAAGGGATATGATACAGACCTTTTCAATTGATGCAAAGATAGTAGTACGTAAGAAAAATCATGTAGTATATATTAAGGAAGGCTCTCAAATTGTTGATCTTCTAAATGTCATGGAGGCACATATAGCCCTAATGAATTTAGAAAATGTGAGGATACTGAAAGAGATGCGTAATTCTATTAACCGCCAGGTTAATTGCGAGGCAGCGAATATTAACAAGACGGTTACAGCCGCATCCAAACAGATGGAGGATATTTTATATATCAGAGATACTGTTGGGCTGGGGGATCTTGCTGATGGGCTGGAAGATATTGCGAGATTGCGGATTGATTACCCTGAGGCTTCATTAAAGGAGCTCGGCGCAATGTTAATCCCGCCGATTGGGAAATCCGGTGTTAACCATAGATTGCGAAAGTTAAGTATGATAGCAGATCAATTGAGAGAGCATAAGGAGGAAATTAGTCATGATAACTAAGGAAATTGTTATTAACATCCCTACGGGCTTAGAAGCCAGACCTGTTGCACTGCTTGTTCAAGTTGCAAGCCAATATGAATGTAGTATTTATGTTGCCAGTAAAGAGAAGCGAGTAAATGCGAAGAGTATTATGGGTATGATGAGCATGGGTATTTCGGCCGGCGAGTCAGTTATTGTAACCACAGATGGGCCTGATGAAAAAGCAGCAATTGAGAATATCGAAAAGTACTTGAGCAGCAAATAATTGAGATCAAGTGAGAAATCATAATATAGAGGTATATTTAGGACTCGGATATTGATATGCACCCCCTATAATCGGCAGTTTTCTAGTTTAGACTGTCTATTATAGGGGGTATATTTTTTTCTGTCTTCTTTCTTTTTGCAGTACCAATGAGATTGTGTTTTTAAAAGCAATATCATTTCTGATTGAGGGAAAAATATTATTGCAGCTCTAAAAAAGCGTATAGCAAAGGAGAATTGTGGTTTGTACCATCTTATCAAAGAAAGAAACTTATAGTTTATGGCTTAATTAATCCTAATTTGGGGAATAATAATGAGAGGGTTGAATAACGAAGGAGCTAGGTTTATTCTGACACCACGAGACAAACTGGAAATTATAAGAATGTAAAACTTTATTAATACTAATTACCACTAAATTAATATAATTGTAAGGAATTATTGGTATTTCTGTGTTATACTGTCTTTGTAAGCAGGTTTGTCCGTATGCTTTAATATGATTTATTAGCAGATATGCGAAGTTGTTTGCAATTAATATGATCAGATGAGAACAAGAAAATTGGAAATTTCATTACTTGTCTAACCGGTAGGAGCGTTAGCATCTTATGACGAGGAAGTATATTGTTTGAGGATTTCCAAGTTACAGAAAGAGGATCGAGATGTCAGAGCAGAATCAAAATAAACCCAAAAGAATAAGACCAGCGAGATTAATCAAGCTTGTACTACTAGAAATTATAATACTGTTGGCTCTATTCGGATCATATCGGTGGTATGTCACAAAGAATGCAGAGGGTGATCGAGGGGGCAAGAATCAGAATCAACAACAGCCAGAACAGGTCAATGAGGATGCGGAGCCTGTAGAGGAATTAACTCCTGAGGAGAAAGCAGCTCTTTTAGAACAGGAGCGGCTGCAGAAGGAGATTACGGAAAGGTCTGAGCTGATTGCACAGGCTGACCGGTTAGCCTTGGGTTATGATTATGATGGCGCTATTAAGCTTATGAAAGAATACAAGGGATCTGAGGGAGACTACAAAGTATACCCCATGATCATGGAAGCAATCACCAGACTGGAAGGAGAACAAGCAGCATTAGTGCCGCTTGGAGGCTCTTATGCTTCCATCACTGAGATTAATCATATATTCTTTCATTCACTTGTGGCAGATAATGCAAAGGCCTTTGATGGTGATTATGATTCGACGGGTTACAATATGTATATGGCTACCACTTCGGAATTTTCAAAATTAATGCAGAAGATGTATGAGGATGGGTACGTTCTTGTTAATATATCGGATTTAACTGAAAAAGTAAAGTTAGATGACGGGTCGACCGAGTATAGGGAAAATAAAATTAATCTACGAGAAGGTAAGAAGCCCTTCGTTATATCCGTAGATGATGTGAGCTACTATGAGTATATGGATGGAGATGGCTTTGCTACCAGAATCGTTCTGGATGACGAGGGCATGCCTACCTGTGAGATGTTGTCAGAGGATGGATCTACTATTACCGGGCCATTTGATGTAGTACCTATACTTGATGCCTTTGTGAAGGAGCATCCGGATTTCTCTTATCGGGGTGCCAAGGGACTCCTAGCTTTGACTGGTTATGAAGGGATTTTTGGATACCGAACCAATGACGAGGAATCGCCAACCTATCAAAGTGATGTGGAGGCAGCAAAAAAAGTAGCTGAAGTATTGAAAGCCGATGGCTGGGAGCTTGCTTCCCATAGTTGGGGACATAAAAATCTCCAGAAAATTGATATTGATCATCTGAAGAGAGACACAAACAGGTGGTTGAAGGAAGTAGCTCCGTTGATTGGTGGCAGTGACGTTTTGGTATTCCCTTTTGGCGTGGATTTTGAAACTACAGTGGGAACCTACTCCAGTGCTAAATATCAATTTCTCAAGGACAGCGGATTTAACGTATTCCTTGGTGTATATGGTAAGCCATGGATGCATATCAAGAAGGATTATGTAAGAATGACCAGACGACCCATTGACGGTCAAGCTATGCTGGAATTCCCGGAACGACTTACAGATTTGTTCTCTCCTGAGGAGATACTGGACCCGGAACGTCCGGCTAAGAACTGGTAAGCATATAACATTATACAGCAGCAAAGAATTTCCTTAATTATATATTCAACGGCGTGGGACTGAAGAGAAAACCTTCAGTCCTTCTTACTTTATAGGAAAGTTCGTCCTATAAAGCAAAAAATGCTCCGCAAGGATGCGCACCTCGTGGCAAGGAAATTATTGCTTCACAATCCGTTCGAGCGCGAAAGAGTCAGCAAGCTGACTCTTTGTTCTATATTAAGAGGAAATTCAATACCGTATGATTGACAAGTATACCTGGGTAGAATATTATAATAGTGTGAAAATAAAAAGCGATTTTCACACTTCCAGGTTTGTGTCTGCAGTCTTCAAAGTGTAAAAGACACACTTGTCACAAACGAATTCAAGGGGTAATTCACACAGGAAGAACTACGAAGTTTGCCCATTGGAGCTACTGAAATATTGATATAGATGTTATGAAATTAAACCTCGTATATATTATTATGTAATAGACTTCAGTGATACATAGAATAGAATATGGGGAAGGAGGAAAACATGAATTTTACACATCTTCATTTACATACGGAATATAGCTTACTGGATGGCTCCGGTAAGATTAAAGAGATGGTGCACCGGGCGAAGGAGCTGGGAATGGATAGTCTGGCAATTACAGACCATGGAGTAATGTATGGTGTAATTGATTTCTATAAAGCTTGTCAGGCGGAGGGAATTCGGCCAATCATAGGCTGTGAGGTTTATGTTGCTCCGAATTCAAGGCTTGATCGAGAAATTGGCGCTTCCGAGGAACGCTATTATCACTTGATTTTACTTGCCGAGAATAACACCGGATATCAGAATTTAATGAAAATCGTCTCCAGAGGCTTTCTGGATGGCTTTTATTATAAACCCAGAATCGATTACGAGATAATGGAGCAATATCATGAAGGTATTATTGCTCTCAGTGCCTGTCTGGGCGGTGAGGTAGCTACCAATCTAAGAAGAGGGTTTTATGCAGAAGCAAAGCTGGCGGCACTACGTCTTCAGGATACCTTCGGTAAGAATAACTTCTTTCTGGAGCTGCAGGATCATGGAATACAGGAGCAGAAGAATGTTAACCAAGCGCTTCTTCGAATGTCTACCGAGACAGGGATAAAGCTTGTTGCAACCAATGATGTCCACTATACCTATGCAGAGGATGCAGACCCCCATGATATTCTGCTCTGTATTCAGACGCAGAAGAAGGTATCGGATGAAAACCGTATGCGTTATGAGGGAGGACAGTTTTACTTAAAATCACCAGAGGAGATGTTAAACCTCTTTCCATATGCCAAGGAAGCCCTGGAGAATACCTACGACATCGCAAAAAGATGTAATGTGACCATTACCTTTGGTGAATATAAATTACCGGTTTACCCTGTACCGGCTCCCTATTCTGCCTTTGAATATCTTACCAAGCTGTGTAGAGAGGGACTGGAGGAACGATATCAGCCGGTGGGCGACGAGCTGTGGGAACGCCTGGATTATGAGCTTGAGACAATACGAAACATGGGTTTTGTTGACTATTTCTTAATTACCTGGGATTTTATTAAGTATGCGAGAGATAATAATATCAGTGTCGGACCGGGGCGAGGCAGTGCAGCCGGTTCCATTGTATCCTATGCACTTCGTATCACGGATATAGATCCCATTAAGTACAATCTTCTCTTTGAGCGTTTCCTCAATCCGGAACGTCTTACCATGCCTGATATTGATATTGACTTTTGCTTCGAGCGTAGGCAGGAGGTAATTGATTATGTAACTAAGAAATACGGCAAAGATAAGGTGGTTCAGATTGTTACCTTCGGTACAATGGCCGCCAGAGGTGTCATCCGTGATGTCGGACGTGCACTTGATCTACCATATGCACAGGTGGATACGGTGGCGAAGATGATACCGACAGAGCTCGGAATAACCATTGAGAAAGCATTAGTTGCAAATAAGGAGCTCAGCGCGCTTTATGAGACCAATGATGAGATCAAATATCTGATTGATATGTCGAAACGACTGGAGGGACTTCCAAGGCATACCTCCATGCATGCTGCCGGAGTTGTAATCGGCAGAGAAAGTCTGGATGAATTTGTTCCCTTATCCCGTTCTGCCGATGATAGTATTACAACTCAGTTTCCGATGACCACACTGGAGGAGCTGGGGCTCTTAAAGATGGACTTCCTGGGACTTCGTACACTGACGGTGATACAGAATGCAGAAGTCTTGGTGAATAAGAAGAGACCAGCTGGGGATCGATTTGATATTAAGAAAATCGATTATAATGATGGAAAGGTTTATGATCTGATTGCCTCCGGTAAGACAGAGGGAATTTTTCAGCTGGAAAGTGCCGGGATGAAGAACTTTATGAAGGAGCTTAAACCAAGAAATCTAGAGGATGTCATCGCGGGTATAGCTCTATATCGTCCAGGTCCGATGGAATTTATACCTAAGTATGTTAAGGGCAAGAACGAGGCTGGACACATCACCTATGAGTGCCCACAGCTGGAACCGATCCTTTCCCCCACCTACGGCTGTATCGTATATCAGGAGCAGGTTATGCAGATTGTGCGTGATCTGGCGGGTTATAGCTATGGCAGAAGCGATCTGGTTCGCCGTGCAATGTCAAAGAAAAAGGAATCGGTTATGATCAAGGAGCGCCAGAGCTTTGTCTATGGCAACGAAGAAGAAGGTGTACCCGGCTGTATCAAGAACGGAATTCCGGAGACTGTGGCAAACCATATCTACGATGAGATGATGGACTTTGCAAAATATGCCTTCAATAAATCTCATGCGGCGGCTTATGCTGTGGTATCCTATGAGACAGCTTACCTGAAATGCTATTACCCAGTGGAGTTTATGGCGGCGTTAATGACCTCTGTGATTGATAATCCCGGTAAGGTATCTGAATATATCTATACCTGCAGACAGATGGGTATTGAAATTCTTCCTCCGGATATCAATGAAGGAGATGCTATATTTACGGTGTCGGGTGGATCGATCCGGTATGCTCTGTCAGCAATCAAGGGTGTCGGAAAGCCGGTAATCGATGCGATTGTAGCAGAACGAGAGGAGAATGGTCTTTTCCTAAATCTGAAGGATTTTGCAACCAGGTTATCCGGGAAAGAGGTAAATAAGAGAACCGTTGAAAGCTTTATTAAGGCGGGCGTATTTGCCGGTCTTCATCCGAACCGGAGACAGCTGATGCTATGCTATGTTCAGATACTGGATGATATTGCGGCTGATAAGAAGAAGTCACTAACCGGACAGATGACCTTATTCGATTTTGCCGGTGAGGAAGAGAAGAATGATTATGAGATGAATATGCCGGACGTTGCTGAATACAGTAAGGATCAGCTCCTCGCTCTGGAGAAGGAGGTTCTGGGCATTTACGTCAGTGGGCATCCTTTGGAGGCATATGAGAATCGCATCAAGAAGAATGTGACAGCAAATTCCAATGATTTTAATATCGATGAAGAGACGGACAGACCAAGGGTAGAGGATGGAAGGATTGAGATTATCGGTGGTATGGTCACCTCCAAGACAGTAAAGACTACTCGTAACAATAGTATGATGGCATTTATTACATTGGAGGATTTATTCGGTAATGTTGAGGTGATAATATTTCCGAAGGACTATGATAAATATAAATCCATGCTTGAGCCGGATCAGAAAATCTTCGTCCGCGGCAAGGTTACTGTGGAAGAAGAGAAGGCAGCAAAGCTGATTTGTCAAGAAATTATTCCCTTTGACAGCATCCCACAGGAGGTATGGATCAAATACCCTAACCTGGAAGGCTTCCAAAAAGATGAGCAATCCTTGTATCATTTATTGGATCAGTATGATGGCAATGATAGTGTGGTTATCTTCTGCGAAGCTGAAAAATGTATTAAAAAACTTCCGAAAAGTAGAAATGTAAAGGCGGATAATGATTTAATCGGACAGCTGATTACAATATATACGGAAGAAAATGTGCGAATAACAGAAAAGAGTATTGAAAAATTAGGTAAAATAGATTAGAATACTGTAGTCTTTAGTTGTGATGATGCGGAGGTAAATATAATGGGAAATATTAAAACAATCGGCGTGTTAACCAGTGGTGGTGATGCGCCCGGCATGAATGCTGCTATCAGAGCGGTAGTAAGAACTGCTTTGGCCGCAGGTTGCCAGGTAAAAGGTATCATGAGAGGATTCTTAGGACTCTTAGAGGAAGACATCATAGATATGGATGCAAGAAGTGTATCTGATATTATTCAAAGGGGCGGAACTATACTGTATACGGCCCGTTGTTTAGAGATGCTGAAGCCTGAGGTTCAGGACAAGGCAGCAGATATCTGTAGAAAGCATGGTATTGATGGTTTGGTGGTTATCGGCGGAGATGGTTCCTTTAAAGGAGCTCAGGTTTTGGCGAGAAGAGGCATTAATGCGGTTGGTCTTCCCGGAACCATTGATTTGGATATCGCCTGTACGGATTACACCATTGGTTTTGACACTGCAGTGAATACGGCAATGGAAACAATTGATAAGGTAAGAGATACCTCAACTTCCCATGAAAGATGCAGCATTATAGAGGTTATGGGAAGACATGCAGGATTTATCGCTCTGTGGTGTGGTATCGCAAACGGTGCGGAAGAGATTCTTATTTCAGAGCGCTATGATTATGATGAGCAGAGAATCATCAATAATATCATTGAGAAGCGTAAGAAAGGCAAGAAACACTATATTATTGTAAATGCAGAAGGTGTTGGTGATTCTAATGGAATGGCTAAGAGAATTGAAGCAGCAACCGGGATGGAGACAAGAGCTACGATAATCGGTCATGCACAGAGAGGCGGAAGCCCTACCACCAGAGACCGTGTATATGCTTCTATGATGGGCGCAAAGGCAGTGGACCTACTGGTAGCAGGTCATAGTAAGCGTATCGTAGGATATAAAGACGGTAAATTCATTGATTATGATATTGAAGAAGCATTGGCGATGAAGAAGGATGTTGATCAATATATGTATGATCTGTCCATCCGATTATCCAAGTAATTAGGGATTTCAATAAAGCGAAAATCCTTGTATGGACTACGATTGGTATTTCCCTAAGGTAAATCCTTAGGGTCACCCATTGGTGAGAACGCTATATTCTTTCAGACAGTGAGTGAAGCGAATAAGTTAGTATGATGTATAAAGGAATATAGATGGTTGCGAGGTAGAAGAGGTTTTCACATAATGGATTCAACTATTATGGGAAAGCCTTTTTGGTCATATACAAATATAAGATGAAACAGTTAACTGTTCACTTGTCCTGAATTGGCGAATATAAGTTATTTGTATGGCCTCTTACCTCCAATGCGAACTGTTATAGACTTTGAATAGGAGGAGTTATATGTATCTTGTAAGCGCTTGTTTGGCAGGAGTGAACTGTAGATATGATGGGAAGGACAGTGCAGATGAGAGGGTAATGGAACTAGTTAATCAGGGTAAGGCAATTCCTGTCTGCCCGGAGCAACTAGGAGGCTTATCAACACCCAGAATCAGCTGTGAGCTGGTAAATCAAACCGGGGACAAGAAGATTATTAATAAGGAGGGGACTGACCGCACCGAAGAATTTAAGCTAGGTGCAGAAAGAACCTTAGCAATCGCCAAGGCTTTAGGAGTCAGTAAGGCAATCATGAAATCCAAAAGTCCATCCTGTGGCTGTGGTCAGATTTATGACGGAACCTTCTCAGGAACATTAATCCCAGGCAATGGAATGGCAGTGGAGCTACTATTGCAGAATGGTATTGAGGTCATTACGGAAAAGGGTTTTCCGTTATAGTTCAGCCTACCAAGCTATTGTTAAGACGAGGGAGGAAATGTTCCCATGGATGAGGCGTTCCCATCTAAGGATATGAATTTAAATCTCTGAAATAATTCTTGAAAATAATTAATATTTGTTGTTACAATAGGAAGCACTATAATAAACGAAATGGGGAATGAGAATGAGTGGGAGGACGAAAAAGCTTTTATCATACTACAAACCACATCTGGCATTGTTCTTTGGGGACATGTTTTTTGCCTTACTGGCAGCAGGGATCTCATTAGTATTTCCGATGATTGTTCGGTACATTACGAATAATGTACTGGTTCAATATGAGATACCACAAGCAACACCGATTATACTCCGTCTGCTATTTGCTATGCTGGCATTAGCGATTCTTGAATATGTCAGCATGTATTTCATTGCTTACCAGGGTCATATTATGGGTGCAAGAATGGAATATAATATGCGCAATGATCTTTTTGAGCATTTTCAGAAGCTTTCTTTTAACTATTACGACAATCAGAAGACTGGTCAGTTGATGTCTCGAATTACCAATGATCTCTTCGATATATCGGAGTTATGCCATCATGGACCGGAGGATATCATCATTTCCTTGATTAAAATGATAGGCGCCTTCGTGATACTATTTAATATCAATGCATGGCTCACGCTTCTGATCTTTGTTTTTCTGCCTCCTATGTTTTTATTTGCGTTTTATATGAAAGGGAAGATGAGCAGAGCCTTTCGCAAGAATAGGGAGCGAATAGCTGAAATTAATGCCAGAGTGGAGGATAATCTGTCCGGTATCCGGGTGGTCAAATCCTTCGCCAATGAGGATGAGGAAATTGACAAGTTTCTTGAGAGTAATTCCAGATTCGTTGAGAGTAAAAGAAACAGCTATTGGAATATGGCTGGTTTCCATTCGGGGCTGACATTGTTCACCTCTTTCATCAATATTGCGATGATTGCCGGAGGAAGCTTATTCATCTCCCATGGTATTATCGGTATTTCGGATCTCCTTACCTTTCTGCTCTATATTAATACTCTGATTGATCCGGTAAAGAAGCTGATCAGCTTTACCGAGACCTTCCAGAACGGAATGACCGGCTTTGAACGCTTTTATGATATTCTGATGATTATGCCGGATATTGTGGATAAACCGAATGCCATAGCGTTGAAAGAGGTAAAAGGTAAGATAGAATTTGACAATGTTGCCTTCAAATATAATGACACAACGAATGATGTGTTTCGTAATATCAGCCTTACCGTGGAAGCAGGCGATTATATTGCACTAGTTGGTTCCTCAGGGGTTGGTAAGACTACCATGTGCAGCCTTATACCGAGGTTTTATGAAGTATCGGAAGGTAGGATTGCAATTGATGGTAAGGATATAAGGGATCTTAGTCTGAAATCACTTCGCAAAAATATCGGTATCGTTCAACAGGAGGTATATCTCTTTGCAGGAACGGTAATGGAGAACATTCGTTATGGCAATCTGGAGGCAACGGAAGAGGAAGTAATAGAAGCTGCTAAAAATGCCAATGCTCATGAATTCATTATGGAGTTGCCTGAGGGTTATAATACATACATCGGACAGCGGGGAATTAAGCTTTCCGGAGGACAGAAGCAGCGCTTAAGCATTGCCAGAGTATTCTTAAAGAACCCACCCATTCTGATCTTTGATGAAGCAACCTCCTCTCTCGACAACGAAAGTGAGAAGGTGGTTCAAGATTCTCTGGAGAAATTGGCAAAGAACCGTACTACCTTTGTAATTGCCCACCGTTTATCAACAATCAAGAACGCTAAGAAAATCTTAGTGCTGACGGAGGATGGTATCAAGGAAACAGGTACTCATGATGAGCTTCTGAAACAGAATGGAATATATGCAAATCTATATCATATGACCTTCCGAAAGAGGGAAGAGTTAGCAGACACAAATTAATTCAAAGGGTAGGTATGTTATGTTAGATTGAAAAACAAATTTTATAATCGGCGAATGTGTGCTGCCTTCCAAATTTGAGGCACTTTGGCAGCAGCAATGAGTATTGTGTATCGATACATAGCCGGATTGGGCTTATTATAGGATACCACGACGTAAGGAAGGAAGATGATAGGCTCCCTGTAATGCACTGTTTGACGGACAGATTGCTGTTTTGTATGTTTTATAAGCGAACATTTATGTTCGATTTAAGCATACAAAACAGTGAGATGTCCGGCAACCTGTGTGTGAAGGGAGCCTATCATCTTCCTTCCGTATTTTTGATTGTAAATGATATTATTCAAAGATGCAGTGTTTACAAAAAGTTCATACATATTTCTCGCTTTTTCATGGAACGATTCATAGCATACTCGCGTCTAATTGTTAAGAAAGGGAGAGAAGACTGTGCATCCACACATCAATCATCACATTAGAAAATTAGTGATGAATAATTTCTATTATTTACATCATCCATCTATCCATGTATACTATTATATGTTTAAAGGCGCTAACAAAAAATGCCTATTTTTGAGCTTTCATCAAATCAAAGGATGATAATAGGTATAGTATAGGGGGATAACGGGATGCAAAAGGATAATCCGAAGGATCTCTTCGAAAATGAACCTGGGTATGATATAGAAACTCTCATGCGACAGTACGGTAACGATGTGTTGCGAACAGCATATATGTATGTAAAGGACATTCATACCGCGGAGGATATTTTTCAAGATGTCTTTATAAAAGTCAATCAGAAGCTTTCTACCTTTGAAGGTAATTCCAGTATAAAAACCTGGATCATCAGAATTACAATCAACACCTGCAAAGATCACTTAAAGAGTGCCTGGAATCGCAGGGTGGTACCAATGATGGATTACCAAGAGGATGCGATCATTAGCGAAACTGACTATGATGAAGTAGAGCGACAAGATACGAAGGAATTGATTAAGAAATCGGTTCTTTCCTTACCGGCAAAATATAAGGATGTAGTATTGTGTGTATATTTTCAAGATATGACAATCACGGAAGCTGCGAAGACATTGAACATAGCAGAAGGAACCGCAAAAAGCAGGCTTTCACGAGCCCGGCAGAAATTAAAAACTTTTTTGGAAGGGAGGATTTCAGATGAAATATAATGATAAAGATAAAAATGATAAGATAGAACTGGATGAACTGAATATCAAATCACATCTGAACACTTCTCTTGATTTAAGCGGTATTAGTGTTTCTGAGGATTTATTTAATAGAACACTTGCTGCAATTAGGGAGCAGTCCTTAAGCGGCAAGGAAGAAGCTACAAATACTAGCACCACAAAGCCCACAAGGAAAATTATAGCATGGAACCGTTATATCCGTGGATTCGCAGGAGTAGCGGCTGCTGTTGTTATCGTAGTAATTGGATACAACTTGATGCAGAGTATCCCGATCGGTATGAAAAAATCCGCTAATTTAGCCGAACCCGAAATGGCAGTATCAATGGATAGCGCCACTGAAACAGCCCCTTCAGAAAAAATGAAGGGAGAGGAAAATCAGACCTTTGATGCCTCTGCGATAACGGAGAAGGAAGATGAAAATCTATATACGATCACGGCAGAGGCCGGTGCACCGGAGAATGGAAGTACAGACGCGGATGGCGGCGCTGCTTTATCCGATAGTACTATGTCAGAAGCGACAGTACCAGCTACTGAGAATGAGGAGTTGAAGAGTTCTGACCGGATTATGACTCAGACTCAGGAATTTGCAGCGGAAACTCCTAGCACCGATAATGGGGTTACTTATACCTTCCGCGAGATATTTTTACCGACTCCTGAGCAGGCAGAATACGTCACCATATCGGATAATCTGAGTGATGCATCAATAACTCTGACACAACCGGATGATATTGAGGCCTTCTATATCATCATGGATAGCTATCAGTATAGCAGTACGGGAATTGATTCTATGATCGAGTCGAATTATTCGGTTGAGATGAATAGTCCGGAAATAGGTTCCTTGTATACAATGCTGATAGGAAGAAATCTGACGGTGCGCTATACACAGGGAGAGAATACAATAGAGAATATTTATTATGTAAAAGAAGATACAGAGTTCAAACAGAGCTTAGATGAATTTTTTTCCGAACGAAGTGAATAGATAATTAGACGGTAGACATTAAAATAGGTTCTTGCAATGGCTGTTTGGCAGCTGTTGCGAGAACCTTTGTTGTTTGGCCTTTTTCGTATTAGTGCAGGTCCTCTTCCTCGCTAGTCTCTTCGGTAGGAGTCGTCTCTTTGGCCTCGGACTCTTTCTCCTCCTCGGAGCCTAAGTTAATCGGAACATAACCTCTTGTCTCTTCTGTATCCTCTTCATCAGTGTCAAAATCCTCAAAATCATCTTCAAAATCATCGAAATCGTCGGAGGAATCCTTCTTAAAATAGTTCTTATAAACAAAATAAGCACCAGTAGCAATCGATGCCAGAGTTAGCGTACCAAATAAAAACTTTCCAAACTTCTTCATGGGCAAATCATCCTTTCTGTTTTAATATAATTATATACTATTATCTCATTATAATGCTGTTTCCAGTAAAAATAAAGTAAAAGTTCTATAAACAGTAAATCCTGCTAAAATACGTTACAGAAAGAATTTTAAGGAGATTAGCTGAGTTCTGATTTTTATACTTAAGTAATTATTACTGCAAGATTAGCATATAAGACAGCTAAATAATAAGTAAAAAAAGCTTTTCATACTTATACCTAGCTGTCAATTTACGATTATTTACTTTACATTTCATTTTAAATATCTTATTATGAAATGGACTGTGAGGATAATACATTAGAGGGAAAGGTAGGAAGAAATTATGAACATAGGCCTGTTTTCAGAGACCTATTATCCTGAAATTAATGGAGTTGCAACCTCTGTATACATGTTGAAAAATGAGATGGAGAAGCGGGGGCATAATGTGTATGTATTTACGACCACAACACCCGGTTCGCCGGAGCATGAGCATAATGTTTTCCGTGTTCCCAGCATTCCGTTTATTTTTATAACGGAGCGGAGGGTCGGTTTATTTTACCATCCCAAACTGGCTCATATCATTAAGAAGTTAAATCTTGATATTATCCATACTCATACAGAGTTTTCTCTTGGTATTTTTGGGCGTATCATGGCGAAGGAGTTAAAGCTTGCCGTGGTTCACACATATCATACAATCTATGAGGATTATACGCATTATCTAACCCATTTTAAGGCTCTGGATCGAAGAGCGAAGGCCTTTGCCCGCACCTATACCAAGGTGTGTTGCAATACGGTGGAACAGGTGGTAGTTCCTACTGAGAAGACAAAAAATCTTCTCATGACTTACAGTGTGCATAAGGATATCTCGGTTGTACCCACCGGAATAGATTTGAGTAAGTTTGAAAAGAGCAAATATACATCGGAAGAAGTCAATCAGCTGAAGGAAAGCTATGGGATCCGACCTGAGGATAAGGTTATGTTGTATCTGGGTAGAGTATCGCAAGAGAAGAATATCGGCGAGATTATTGCCGCCATGCCTGAATATATGGCGCGACGGGAACAGGTGAAATTTGTAATCGTAGGAAGTGGTCCTGCACTGGATAAGCTGCAGGGAATGGTATCGGAGCTGGGTTTGTCGGATCGTTTTATTTTTACCGGAGCCAGACCTTGGGATACCATCGGACTCTATTACCGTTTAGGAGATGTGTTTGTCAGTGCGTCAAAGAGTGAGACACAGGGACTTACCTATATTGAAGCAATGGCTTCCGGTCTTCCTGTAGTGGCAAAAGAGGATCAGTGTCTGGAGGATATTCTGGAGCAGGGAGTGAACGGTTACGCCTTCACCGATGACCAGGGCCTTTTCTATGGACTGGATCAGGTGTTGTTTGAGGACAAGGTAACCGATTATAGTGGCAATGCAATTGATAAAGTGAAAAAATATTCTATGCAGGAGTTTGCTTACCAGATCGAAAAGGTATATCAACAGGTAATATCAAGGGACAGGGTGTTCTGCAAACGGCCTGTATATGACACAAAGAAAATAAAGAGGTTTAGTATTAAGTGATCGTGTGAATAAAGGATTTTTATAAAACAAAAATCCTCGGGAAGAAGCTGTGTTCTTCCGGGCTGTGACTGTAAGCAAAGAGGTAGCTTATTAAAGAGCAGACGTGAATTAATATAAATACTTTTATGAGAGATAGGAGGATGGATGTTGTGAATCGAGTTGAAGTGGCTGAGAAGCTTTTTCAGGAGGGTTATAATTGCTCTCAATCAGTATTTGCAGCCTTCAGTGACTTGTATGGCATGGATCAGGAGCAGGCTTTAAAGCTTTCGACAGGCTTCGGAGGCGGAGTAGGCCGATTGCGAGAGGTATGCGGTGCGGTTTCCGGCATGACCATGATAGCCGGTCTGGAGACAGGCACTGCTAAGAAGATGGATGATGAGGGTAAGAAGTATAATTATGAGGTGGTTCAAAAGCTCGCTGAGGAGTTTAAGAATTTGAACGGTTCCATTATATGCAGGGAGCTTCTTAATCTTGATGCAGATACATCTATAAATGCGGAGCCTCAGAAGAGAACCAAGGAATACTACAATACTAGGCCATGCTGTCAGTTGGTTTGCGACGCTGCAGAAATTATCAATAAGGTTCTGTTCGCTGTCAGTTTTGAAGAGGTTACCTCGGAGGAGCAGATTAAGAAGGTTGCTGAGTTGGCCAATGAAATCTGGCACGAGCATTATGAGGCAATCATAGGTACGGAACAGGTAAATTACATGATAGACCATTTCCAGTCAGGAGAAGTGATAGCAGAGCAGATAAAGAATGCCGGCTATGAATATTATCTTCTGAGAAATCTTGGCGGATATAACGGATACCTTTCCATCCGTAAAGAAGAAAATGCACTTTTTTTAAGCAAGCTGTATATTGCTAAGCGTTTTCGCGGCAGAGGCTATGCTCGTAAGGCAATGGAATTGTTGGAGGAAATATGCCGAAAATATGGGTTGCCTAAGATATGGCTTACGGTCAATCGCAATAATGTAAATAGTATAAAAACATACGAAAGCCTAGGTTTTGTGAAAAGCGGGACCCAGGTAGCAGACATTGGTGGAGGTTATGTAATGGATGATTATCTCATGGAAAGACCAATATTCTAACCATTTACTGTAATGTAAGAAAATATTAAACAATTGGACATGATTTTGACAATAACTTTAGGTTATGATACTATATAATAGTATTGTAGTTTTCTTGCTCTAAGGCATGAGCATGTAGAATAATCCCGACTGCATCGTAGATGCCTATGGAGTGATAGTGAACAACAGAACAGGAGGAAGGAATAAAGAATGAGGAAGATATTTAGTAAGAATTTAATAATGTTTCTGGCATTGCTGCTCTTTATACCGATATTCGGTAATATACAAATAAGAACTGCCAGTGCGGCGGCAACTCCTAAGCTTACAAAAAGCAAGGTAACTCTCGTCGGTAAGGGAGATGTAGTAGATATTAATATCTCGAATAAAGTTGCAAAAAGTAAATATAAATGGACATCATCTGATACAAAGGTGGCAAAAGTCTCCAGTAAAGGATTAGTGACATCGGTGGGTGGAGGCTCGGCGACGATAAAATGTGTCATTACATATCCTACAAAGAAGACAAAGACCCTATCCTGTAAAGTAACCGTAACGGTGCCTGCAGAGGAAGTTACAATCATCAATGTAAACGAGGTAAAGGGAGCTGTTATTATGCCGCTGGGTACTACCCTGAACTTTGACTGTACGGTTACACCAGCCGATACGACCGATAAGACCTATTGGTATATCTCCGGCGGAGACGCCAGCTGCATCAGCATAGATAACCCGACAGAGGGTATCGTCACTGCAAAATCAGTCGGAAAGGTTACCCTTGAAGTTGCAGCAGCAGCCACTGCTACCGAAGCAGCAGCTAAGAAAAGCAGTATAGATGACTCAATTATTATTGAGGTTGTAGAACCTACTGCAACCGTACAAAGCGCTGAGATCATTAGCACAACGGAGCTCAGAGTAACCTTTGACAGCCCGGTGAAGTCAGATACCGTGCTTGGCTCGAATGGTAAATTATCAACGAATGTTGAGGTTTTACGCAAACCTAATACAAAAGGTGTCCTGGCTGCAGATCCGGGAAATTTGACTGGAAGCTTATCATCAGACGGTAAGACCTTAACGATTACATCATCGGCAGCCTTCGATGGAGAATATCGCATTACGTGTTCGAAAAATGTATTAACTACTACAGGAGTAGCAATTGATGAATTCAGTAAGAATTTAACCTTTATCGATAATTATCCGCCGATGTATTTGAGAACAGTAGTGGATGATACCGGCTTTAAGGCATCGATTGTCTTCTCTGAGCCAATGGATTTTTCAGGTTTAAGTGTTCAAAGACCTACATTAAAGGATGGCAGCTCAACGGTATCGACTGCTACAATGAATATAATAGGCAACCGTTTGAACTACGTTGCAAGCTCTGATAAGAAGTCGCTGATTATTGACCTTACTAATATTTCATCTACCGATTATGGCAAGAGATTCTCTGTTATAATGGCAGGCTTAAAGGATATGGCCGGTAATTATATGGCTGGTAATTCTTCAGGCGGTAATTATACTATTAGTGTTGACGTATATACAGATAATACGTTGAAAGCGCAAGCTGTTCCGTTAAAGATTACCCGTACGGGCTATTATAAACTGACGGTAGACTTCAGCCGCGCGATCGATCCTAATTCCACTGGATTTATCCAGATTAAAAATGGAAATGTGATTCAGGGTTCCGTTGATGTTGATGACAACAAGAAGGTTAATTATACCTTGACCGAGGCAGATGCTACGTTAACTGGATATAATCAGGTTAAGGTAATGGGATGGAATTCCTATAATGTTATTCCATCCGATGTTTCCGCACAGACTGGTCGTGAAATGATGATTGATTTTTCAATCGATAAATCCAATCCAGTGCTGATTTCATCGGATTATGATGTAAGTACGACAACGCTTATATTAACCTATAATAAGGAAGTAACGTTGGCGAACGCGACAGGTGTATTTACTACTAGATTAACCACAATTACAGGTGAGATAATCCCTGGATCGAATGTGACTTATACCAATATTCCTTATAATACAGATAAGAAGGTATTAAAGCTCAAATTGACTAATATTGCGACACTCGGTACTTATTCGATTAATCTTCCCTATGGCTTTGTAAACGATAGCTATCGTAATCCGAGCTTAACACGGGATATTGTAGTAAGCAATTCGACTGGAACCTCCACCGAGTTACCTGCACCATATGCTATTATGCAAAATTCTGCTAATTTGAACCAGATAATAATTGAATTTGCGAACCGCTTAGACGAATCATCGGCAAGAAATGTGGCAAATTACTCCATACCCGGAGCTCACATTATATCCGCTGATCTGAATAAGAATACAACCAATGACGGTGCAACAGTAATCCTGACCCTGGCTGAGAATTCGATTGATGTTACCGTAGAGCGTCCAGTAAAAATAAAAGGAGTTATGGGATACAATAACAGCTTTACGCCGATTGTAGACTTCACACAGATGGTGCTGTTAAAGGATACCAAGAAGCCTCGTATTGTAGGTGGTCCAATATTTGATACGGTTACAAAGAATTCCATTAAGCTTAATTTCGATGAGCCGATAACCGGGTCGTTAACAGTGAGAGTGTCTTTAGCAAATAATCCACTCGTTATCCTCTCTCAGACCGTAACTGTTAGCGGTAATTCAGCTAATATCGTTTTATACGAATATGTTAGCAAAGGTACCAGTATGAAGATAGAAATATTAAACAACTCGCTTGTTGATGCCAACGGGAATACAGCAGCGCTAGATGCAGTCTACTATACTACTGCTAACTATTAAGCTTAATTAACCCAGAAGCATAATCCTTATCTAAATTATGATTATCAAGCGATAGATAGCATCCTTTGTGAAATTTCTATTGTCATGAAAAAGATTGGATGATAAAGTATTTCATATGATATTAATGAGAGAAGGTGCTCTCAAAACCTTTATGGATTTTGAGGGCACCTTCTCACTAGAAAAGAAGCAACAATAAAATAAATATACTAAGGAGGTATCACTAATTATGTATGTATTTAAAGATGAATTCTGCACCGGAATCGAGGAAATCGACAGGGAACATCAGAAGCTGTTCGAGATTGCAGACAAGGCTTACGAGACCTTGATGGATGATTTTATCCCGGATAAGTATGATTATATCGTTGAAATCCTGGGTGAATTAACGGATTATGCTACTATTCATTTTGAACACGAGGAAGAATACATGATGAGTATTAGCTACAAGAAGCTGTTCTCGCATAAAGCAGAGCATGAGGAATTCATAGAGAAGATATCCAGTTATAACTTGTCAGAGATTGATGAAAGGCAAAAGGATGTTATTCTTGGATTATTGGATTTCTTGAATGACTGGCTTATACACCACATCCTTGAAAATGACAAACTGATTGGATAACAGAAAGATATAAGAGAGAGGCATTGTTAAAAGTAGTAAAAAGGAACGGACGGCATGCTGTTCATTTCTTTCAATCTTGACAATAGAAAGCTCGCGAATCGTGATTTCTATCGTTGATACTTTTACTGTAGCCTCTCTATTTTTTATCGCCAAATCAGATTAATCATTGTTGTTCGAAAGTTCTTGTGAATATATCACTCTTCTCAAGTAGGCTGTCTACTGTATCCAGTCCTAGTCGATGAAGCAGCTCGACAACATAAGGGTTATCAATGGGAGTAGGATAAGGTGCTGCATTACCGTATTCCTCCACGTGTTCTCTACCGATCTCGTGGGGTATAAGTACCCTTGGCCCACCGACACAGCCGCCGACACAGCCCATACCCTCGAAGAAGTTGGCGGTTGTATTCCCAGAAAGCAATTCATTGATCATAGCTTTGCAGGCAGGAACACCATCGGCCTGTTTGGTCTTGATTGTAATCTTGCGGTTTGGATTAAGGCGCTCCAGAGTATTGCTGACCGCTTCACTTACACCTCCGGTATGTGCGTAGATTCTGCCTGCCCGGGAGGAATGATCCTTATCGCTTTCTTCCATCCTGGCAGGATCAATTTCCATTACATTAAAGATGTCCTGTACCTCCTGGAAGGTTAGTACAATATCTACGGCCCCCGTGATATCCTTTTCCTTGGCTTCTGCTTTTTTAGCTAGACAGGGTCCAATGAAGATTGTGAGGGCGTCGGGGTGCATCACCTTTATGGCACGTCCGCTGGCAATCATCGGAGACACTGCAGGGGGGACATGAGGCATCAAATCCTTATAAATCTTACGAATCATGGCTATCCACATCGGGCAGCAGCAGCTGGTAAGCTGATAGTCACTTTCAGTCTTTATGTTCTTATCAAATTCCAGAGCTTCTTTCAAGGTTAATATATCTGCAAATAAAGCAACCTCAATCATTCCGTCAAAGCCCACTTCCTTCAAGGCACTTCGTAGCTTACCCGGTGTTACATCACTGCTGAATTGACCTAGGAAGGCCGGGGCGACAAGGGCATATACCAGACCCTTGTGAGAGCGGATGGCCTGTAGGGCGGCAATCACATCCTTACTGCCGGACAGGTTTTTCGCACGACATTCCTGTACACAGATGGAGCAGCCTGCACATAAGCTTTCGTCAATTACCATTTCTCCTGCTTCATCAGGATGAATGGCGTGGAAGGGACAAATCTCCTCACAATGATGCTTGCCGTCCTCGCACTGACAATTGCCAGTATGCCAGATAATCGGATGCTTTTCAGGATGAAGTAGACAGTCAAGCTGATGGGTATCGTAAAGCTCCATTTTCTCGAGAAAACTCATATCCTTTTCCTTTAGTGTTCTGACTAAAACCTCATAATACAATTCTTCGAATGTCTTCATTAGAGCTACCGTAAATCCTTTCTTCAA
The DNA here is from genome assembly GCA_023411215.1 of Bacillota bacterium. Classification (GTDB taxonomy): domain Bacteria; phylum Bacillota; class Clostridia; order Lachnospirales; family Lachnospiraceae; genus Mobilitalea. Next base: position 91,164 of record JAEYOY010000015.1, read on the forward strand.
CATAAATGCACTTTATTGCTTCTTATTATAACCAAAACTTATGAATCAATTATCTATTGTTACTGTTTGGACCATAGTCTCATTAGAATATAAGTTCAACACATAGATCCACCCATTTACCATGCTGAGTGCCAAACCGTAATTGATCTTTCTTTATTTTACTTGATGATACATGGAAAATCCACCGGAATAATTTATATTAAATTTCATACTCGCTTTATATGCCTGCCCCTTGCGTAAGTAAATGAACGAAGTTCACTTTGGGAGTACCACATTGCATAGAAATCGCTGAAAATACGCGTTATATTATACTTTACTAGGATTTGTATTTGATTTATAATAGTATTGTTCTTCTGGGGTGATAGGTGACGGAAGAAGCTGCATCATGATTATGCAAAGGATAGAGTGTTAATTAGTGGGAAATAATACAACCAGGAAAATACATATTTTCCAGAATTCAGGTGTAATCTAATGCATGAAAATAGAAAGTTCGCGAAGCGTACTTTTATCTTAGGAATATATAGAATATGGAGAAAAGAATTGAAGGAAATGACCAAAAAGCGATTAAAGAGAGCCAGTTGGCTTTTATTTTATCTATATATCATTTTGTTATCTTATTTTTTATTCTTTAGTGAACATTACGGAAGGGGCTACGTGGTAGAGAATTATCGATATAATCTTCAGTTTTTCAAGGAAATTGAACGATTTATCCTATATCGGGAGCAGCTGGGGTTTGAGAGCTTTATCGTGAATATTTTGGGTAATATTTTGGCCTTTGCACCCTTTGGCTTCTTACTGCCCTTGCTTAATAAGAGGTATCGCGGATTTTTGAAGATAATTTTTTTGAGTTTATTGTTCAGTCTTACAATAGAAACAATTCAATTATATCTGAAGGTGGGTATTTTTGATGTGGATGATCTCCTGTTGAATACAGTGGGAGGTTTATTGGGATATATTGTATTTGCTATATGCCATGCCTTTTATCAAAGTCTGAACTATAAGCCGAAGGTTAAGAGGGGGAATTAGGGATGCGCATGAAGCGGAATAAGGAAATGATTCATTTCTCGGGGAGAAGGCACACAAAGCTTGGAATCTGTTCTATGATCATTGGCATTCTTTCCTTCCTGGGGTTACTGACTGCAAGTATTCTATCCGGCATTTATCATGGTCAGGGGGGAATGGTTCTTGGTGTAGTCGGAATAGGTCTGTTTGCACTGTCGGTTTTTGGCTTTGTACTTTCTTACATGGCTTTTAAGAAGAAGGATATCTTTTATCGCTTCCCGATCATCGGAGCGGTATTGAATGGATTTATGACCGTATTATTATTTATAATCTATATACTTGGCATTGGTGGTTAGTGTGAATTATTGAAAAGCATAATTCACACTTAGAAGTTTGTGCCAGCGTAATCCTCGGCACAAACTAATTCAAAGGGTAGGCATACTTGGTTAAATGAAAATGGAGGGATAAAACTGAGATGAAATACATTGATTTATTTAAAGAAAATAATGAAGCAATTAAAGAAAGATATGAGCTGGCATTAGAGCGGATTGAATTGATGGAGAAAGAGGAAAGCGTGCGTGAGCCCTTTCGCGATTACTTCCATAAGACAGCGGCTTTCGTACTCATGGTAAAGCAGGTTGCAGCCATGGCTATGGAGGAACGCATATCGAAGCTCTCACTTAAGGAGCAGCAAGGCTTAAATCATGCATTATATGAGGATATCATCGGAGATAACTATAACTTCAGCTATGCGAACCCCGCCTACGCCTGTGAGAAGTTCGGTGACAAATTCGGTAAGCTAATATCCTTCCTTACAACAGAGCTCCGCAGCATTATCATCTATGCATACGAATGTAGGCTTTATGAACTAACCATTTATCTGGAGCTGTTGATTGAGATCTACAATCACTTCGAGGAAGAGGACGAGTACACCTATAAAGATGTGAAACGAGTTGTCTATGACTTTATGAGTGATTATTGTGAAGTGCTTGTAGAAGACCGGGTACGTAGCCTGGTGGACTCAGAGTTGACCTTTGCAAGAGATATTATTATGGAGGCAGACCTTTCTGATCTTCGCTATTTATATCAGTATGGAGAATATATCACAGAAAATGAGCTTAAGACTGCAGAATTTCTGAATTCACTACCGGAGGAGCAGCTTCAAGCGATGGCAGATACATATACAGAGGGCTATCGTTTGGGCTTTATAGCAAATAGGCTTGATTTGAGCAAGAAAGCCTATGTGAATATTCGTTATCAGATTGGTTATGAGAGAATGGTACGATGTGCGATTCATAACTTTGAGAAAATGGGGCTGGAGCCTGTTATCTACCGTGCAGCTTACAATGCGGTTAATAAGCTGCAGCATCTAAAGATAGGGTATCACGCAACTAGCCCGAATAAGCAATATGATTATGATCATCGCTTTGATATCGGATTGTTCTTTGACAAAGCCTTTAAGGAGAGAAAACTGGAAAGCCTCAGGAAGGCATATGAGAATTATAAGCAGAAAGCAGGACTATATGCTGGACCCGCTGTTATCGAGGTGTTTGGTGAAGAATTGTTTGCTCCGGAGGATAAAAAGGAGTCAGTGAAGCTGGATAAACGCCAACAAAAGCTCTATGTAGAATACAACAACGAAGAGAGCTTTGTAAAGAATGAGTATCTGAAGATGGATGAAATCTCCTTTACAATTATCTCGTATCCAGTACCCGAGATTGGTAAGGATTTTAATGAAATATTTGCAGAGACGGTGAAGGTAAATACACTGGATAGTAATCATTACCTTGAGATACAGCAGCATATAATTGATGCTCTGGATCAGGGAGATTATGTTCACATTCTTGGTGCAGGTAATAATCATACCGATCTTAAAGTCAAGCTATTTGAGCTCAGAGATCGCTCTAAGGAGACGATTTTTGAGAACTGTGTCGCTAATGTCAATATTCCTGTCGGCGAAGTATTCACTTCACCGGTGCTAACCGGTACGAATGGGGTTCTCCATGTACCGAAGATTTATCTCAGAGATTTGGAGTATAATGAGCTTGAATTAACCTTCCGGGATGGACTGGTTGCAGAATACAGTTGTGCGAACTTTGTAGATAAAGAAAAGAATAGAAGCTTTATTAAAGAGAATTTATTATATAATCATGAGTATCTGCCATTGGGCGAATTCGCTATCGGGACCAATACGACCGCTTATATGATGGGAAAGAAATTCGATATCGCACCAAAGCTTCCGATCTTGATTGCTGAGAAGACCGGCCCTCATTTTGCGATTGGAGATACCTGCTATCATATGAGCGAGGAGACTGCAGTCTATAATCCGGATGGAAAGGAAATTGTGGCTAGAGACAACGAAATCTCGTTACTACGCAAGACAGATCCCTCAAAGGCTTACTTTAACTGTCATACGGATATCACGCTTCCTTATGATGAGATCAAGGAGATAGCCGTGGTGAAGAAGGATGGTACCAGAATTGCGATCATCCAAAATGCAAGATTTGTCTTAGAAGGAACAACAGAATTGAATGAAGCTTTTCAATAGAGGTTTTCAATGAAGCAGAGTGGGAGGATAACGATGTTAAGCATTAAGAATTTCTCAAAGAGCTATAAAAGTGACAAGAAGGCAGTAGATTGCCTGAACCTGGAAGTGAATAAAGGGGATATTTTCGGGTTTATCGGACACAATGGTGCTGGAAAGACGACAACAATACGTTCTATTGTAGGAGTATTGGATTTTGAAGAAGGAGAGATTACCATTGACAAAATCTCCATTAAGAAGGATCCGGTAGCCTGTAAGAAGATTACCGCCTACATCCCCGATAATCCGGATCTTTATGAACACCTGACCGGAATTGGTTATCTGAATTTTATCGGAGATATTTATGAGGTTAACCGTTTTGACCGTGAAACCTTAATCGAACGATATAGTGACGCCTTCGAACTGACATCGAACCTGGGGGATACCATATCCTCCTATTCTCATGGTATGAAGCAGAAGCTGGCTATCATCGCAGCGTTAATACATCGACCAAAGCTGTTGGTTTTAGATGAACCCTTTGTTGGTCTGGATCCCAAAGCATCCCATACCTTAAAAACCATTATGGCACAAATTTGCCAAGAGGGTAGTGCAATATTTTTCTCCACTCATGTGTTAGAGGTGGCTGAAAAGCTCTGTAATAAAATTGCAATTATTAAGAATGGCAAATTGATTTCCTGTGGAACCACCGAAGAGGTTAAGGGTAACAACAGCCTTGAGGAGGTATTTATGGAGCTGATTGATGAAAAATAATGGAAAGGTATGGTTGTTAATATGAGAAAGGTTTTGCGTTTAGTCAGCGTACAGCTTTGGGCTGTGTTGGGGGATATGCTGTCCATCGGAAATCTGAAAAAGAAAAAGCCGAAGGTACTATACTTTGGCATTGGTATTTTTGTGGTCCTTATGAGTGCAATCTCATTCTTGTATAGTATAATGGCGGGTTACGGGTTATTGATGTTTGACAGCCTCGAGCTTCTGCCTCCCATAGTGATGTCTGTGACCTGTGTAATTCTTCTTGTGACAACTGTTTTGCAGGTGAAGGGTACTATATTTGGTTTTAGGGATTATGACATGATTATGGCAATGCCGATCAGTACAGGTGGAATTGTCGCAAGCCGTCTGATCATTCTATATTCAATCAATATGGTTTTCGTTACGATACTGATACTGCCTATGCTATTAGCCTATGGGATACTGGCACAGCCGCCGGTGCTCTTCTATGTATTTGGTGTTGTAGCGATGCTTTTTATACCCTTAGTTCCGATAGCAATTGCTTCCTTGATTGGTACTGTGATCGCCTATGTTGCATCTAAGTTCCGCCGTAATAATTTACTGAATATCATTCTTATTATGTGTTTACTGGCAGGCTTTATCGCAATGTCCTTCGGGATCGAGGAGGACGGAGAGAAGCTGGTTAATATGGGAAGGGTGTTGACGTCGCAGGTTTATGCCCTCTATCCCTTGGCGAAGTTGTATACGATAGCTGTTGTGGAGCGGGACTTCTTGGCTTTTGTCTTATTCCTCGCAATATCTGCATTGGCATTCATTCTTTACACTTTTCTGGTTAAGGCTGTTTTTAAGAAAATGAATACGGCAATTATGACCGGTAGAGCAAGGTCGAATTATAAACTGGGCAGATTAAAGACATCGTCCCCTATGATGGCTCTATTTCATAAGGAGCTAAAGCGTTATTTTTCATCCACTCTGTATGTAACTAATACCGCCTTTGGTATCGTAATGCTTTTGTTGGCCTCGGTGGCATTGTTTTTTGTAGATACCCAGACAATCTTCGGAGCAGAACTGCCGAGCAATATGATAGCCGGTATTGGACCGACGATTATCTCCTTTTGTGTTATGATGTGTTGTACCACATCATCTTCAATCTCTCTCGAAGGTAGAAACCTGTGGATTATCAAATCTCTGCCGGTGGAGCCAAAGATGATATATCTGGCGAAAATATATGTTAACCTGGCAGTACTGTCACCTGCACTCATTTGTGCAGTGATACTTGGCATTGCGCTGAAGGTGGGAGTATTTATCACAATACTTATGGTTTTCATCACTGCAGTATGTTCTGTATTTATTTCTTTATTCGGATTACTGATTAATCTGTTGCTGCCTAACTTCAATTGGAGCAATGAGACAGTAGTAATCAAACAGGGTGCAGCTACAGCGATTACCATATTCTCATCCATTGGTGTCGTTGCGCTTCAATTTATTCTTATGGCAGTCATTCCGAGCATGACGGTTGCTTATTTGGGCTATATCGCAGTAATGATAGCGATTGATGCCGGATTATTTGCAATACTTCTGTCCTATGGTAAGAAGCGGTTTGCCTCTTTAGGGGGCGCGTAAGCGATGGAGCATTCTACCATTTGTCTGGATCGTGCTGATGGATAATGAATAGTACAACAGAAAGGAAGATGAATAAGCTTCTCTCACACATAGTTTGCCGGATATTTTCCTGCTTTGTTTGCTCTAGAGAACATAAATGTTTGCTTTTTGAGCATACAAAGCAGAAATCTGCCCGCCAAACAGTGCGTGATGGGATGCCTATCCATCTTCCTTCTTGTTGTATATAAGTATTGTATCAGCCCGTTATCAGGATATGTATGAGAAGGCTTCATCGCAAACGCGCATATCATTAATTGGACTAGAGTTTCAGTTAAAAGTTTTACTTATATATATCGCATCATATATTAGGGCGACTAATAGATTGCATAAGAAATTATCCGTTGAAAAATAAGGACAAACGAATCAGAATATGCTAAAATGTGAGCATAAAATCGGTGGTAATGAACAGCTATGTTGATGGATAAATGTTGTTATATGGTTGAGTCGAACTAGGAGGTAAAGCAAAATGGATTACAAGAAAGCAGGAGTAGATATTGAGGCCGGATATAAGGCAGTAGACCTGATGAAGGAGCATATCAAGGGCACGATGCGTAAGGAGGTTCTTGGTGGAATTGGTGGTTTCTCCGGTGCATTTTCTCTGGAAAGCTTTAAGGGCATGGAGCAACCGACTTTAATTTCTGGAACGGATGGTGTTGGTACAAAGCTTAAATTAGCGTTCCTTATGGACAAGCATGATACTATCGGGATAGATTGTGTAGCTATGTGCGTTAATGATATTGCCTGTGCAGGTGCAGAGCCCCTGTTTTTCTTGGATTATATCGCTTGTGGTAAGAATGAACCAGAGAAGATTGCAACCATTGTAAAAGGTGTGGCAGAAGGATGTAAGCAAGCCGGAGCTGCTCTTATCGGTGGTGAGACTGCAGAGATGCCGGGCTTCTATCCGGTTGAAGAATATGATCTGGCCGGCTTTGCTGTCGGTATCATCGATCAAAAGCAAATGATTACCGGTGCTGGTGTGAAGCAGGGAGATACATTGATTGGTATTGCATCCTCTGGTATTCATAGTAACGGCTATTCCCTGGTTAGAAGAGTTTTCAGCATGAAGAGAGAGACACTGGACATTTATTATGAAGCTTTGGGGAATACCTTAGGTAATACATTACTTACCCCTACGAAGATTTATGTAAAGGCGCTGCAAAGCTTAAAGCAGGGCAAGATTACGATAAAGGCTTGCAGCCATATAACCGGTGGAGGCTTCTACGAGAATATCCCAAGAATGCTCCCGGAAGGCATACATGCTATGGTTAAGAAGAACAGCTATGAGATTCCTCCGATCTTCCATATGCTCTCAAAGGATGGAGATATCGATGAGCAGGTTATGTATAATACCTACAACATGGGCATTGGAATGCTGCTTGCTGTTGATAGTAAAGATGCTGATATGGCATTGAAGCTGCTTGAAGAGGCAGGAGAGAAGGCATTTGTAGTCGGTGAGACGGTGAATGGCTCGAAGGGAGTAACCTTATGCTAAAGCTTGCTGTTCTTGTGTCCGGTGGTGGAACGAATCTTCAGGCGCTGATTGATCAGATGAATCAGGGCAAGCTTCCCGGTGTGAGTATAGAGGTTGTAATCAGCAATAAGCGTGATGTATATGCATTAGAGAGAGCGAAACAGAATGGGATTCCTTCAGAGACTTTAGTTAAGAAGGAGTATGCAAGTAAGGATCTGTTTGACGAGGCTTTGCTCCGTGTACTTGTCCGTTATCATGTAGATTTGGTTGTATTAGCAGGATGTCTGCTGATTCTCCCTGAGAAGGTGGTAAAAAGCTATCCGGGTCGGATTATTAATATCCATCCATCGTTGATTCCCTCCTTTTGCGGAGAGGGTTATTATGGCCTGAAGGTTCATGAAGCAGTACTTGCCCGCGGTGTGAAGGTAACCGGTGCTACCGTTCATTTTGTTGATGAAGGAACCGATACCGGTCCGATTATTCTTCAGAAGGCAGTAATGGTAGAGGACGACGATACACCGGAGCTGCTGCAACGAAGAGTAATGGAGCAGGCAGAGTGGGAGCTGCTTCCTGAAGCGATACGACTAATTGCTGAGAACAGATTGATCCTAGAGAATAATATTGTGAAACGAATCACTTAAGATACATGGAAAACAGATGGCAGATTTGGTTGTTACGAATCCTGCTCTCTGTTTTTTGTAGCCTGTTGCACCAATAAAGAATGGATGGCATGGAGGATGAGAAGATGAAGGTTTTGGTCATTGGCAGTGGCGGAAGAGAGCATGCAATTGTACAAAAAATATCGAAGAGCTCCAAGGTAGAGAAGCTTTACTGTGCTCCCGGTAATGCGGGGATTGCAGAGCTTGCACAATGTGTTGATATTTCAGTAAGTGATTATGCAGGATTGGCTGAATTTGCGAAGGCGGAAGGTATCGATCTGACTGTGGTCGGACCGGATGATCCTCTGGTAGGAGGTGTGGTCGATGTATTTATGGAACGAGGCTTACGTGTCTTCGGACCGGAAAAGAAAGCTGCCATCATTGAAGGCTCTAAAGCATTTTCCAAGGATTTGATGAAGAAATATAAGATACCCTCAGCCACATATGAAACCTTTGAGGATTCGGTGAAAGCCATCGAATACCTTAAGACCGGTAGTTTCCCAATTGTATTGAAAGCCGACGGTTTGGCTCTGGGTAAGGGCGTCCTGATCTGTAACAGCTACGGGGAAGCAGTGCAGGGGGTGAAGCAGATCATGGAGGATAAGCAGTTTGGTTCTGCCGGAGACAAGCTTGTTGTGGAAGAGTTTATGACCGGACGTGAGGTATCGGTGCTTGCTTTTTGTGACGGTACAAATATACTTCCTATGACCAGTGCTCAGGATCACAAGAGAGCCAAGGACGGTGATAAAGGCCTTAATACTGGAGGTATGGGAACCTTTTCGCCCAGCCCCTTTTATACGAAGGAGGTTGACGATTTCTGCAGAAAGTATATTTATCAACCTACTATCGATGCAATGAAGGCAGAGGGCAGAGATTTTATCGGAATATTATTTGTCGGTTTAATGTTGACGAAGGATGGACCGAAGGTGTTGGAATATAACGCACGTTTTGGTGATCCGGAGACACAGGTTGTACTTCCGCGAATGAAGAATGATATCATCGAGGTATTTGAGGCTTGTATTGACGGAAGACTGGACGAAATTACCCTCAACTTTGAGGACAATGCAGCAGTTTGCGTGGTTCTTGCGTCGGATGGATACCCAGAGCAATATACAAAGGGCTATCCGATCACCGGTCTTGAGAATTTCGTGGATAAGTCGGACTATTGTGTATTTCATGCCGGTACAAAGAAATCCGGCGCTGACATTGTTACGAATGGAGGTAGAGTCTTAGGAGTTACGGCTACTGGGAAGGATCTGAAGGAGGCAAGAAGAAAAGCTTATGAGGCCACCGGCTGGATCAGCTTCGATAATAAATATATGAGAAATGATATTGGAAAAGCCATCGAAGAAGCCTAGCAGTTTATAAAATTATAGCATGTATATCAGAGGAATTCAGCGTCATACGCTTCCCTCCTTATGGGAAGGGTATGTCGTTGAATTCCTCTTCTTTAAGCTGTGAAGCATTTAATTGCAATTTTAATAGATATTCCAACTAGTTGTACAGTTGCCATACTCTTTGTTCATCCGGACTTTTGAAACGATCTGAAGTTGTATTGCGATGGTCAATAGGAATAAATTCCCTACACCATCCTTCGATAATATTCCTATCACATGAATAAGACAATTATCATCACGATTGAGCCTCTTTTTATCTATTTTCTTACGATTTTGTTAAATAATCCTTAATTTTACAAAAACACTCACAAAATACAGGTAATGCCACAGAAGTGCCATACTTATATTGTAGAATAAGGAAGGAATAAATGTAAATTAGAAATCTGACTACTTATGACGGGCTTTATGCTATCGCGTAGATATACGAAAGGGGTATTCAATGAAAAAACGGTACTATAACAGATGGTTTATAATTCTTCTAATCCTAACACTGACTATTCCACAGGTCTACATGGGGGAAATCCAACAGGTTCTGGCGGCTTGGACAGCAACCGTTACGTCTAATACCCTGAATGTAAGGACAGAACCCTCGGCGACTGCAGAAAAGGTGCAGCTGAACGGAACGAATGTATACCTGGTTAAGGATGAGACCGTGAATATCTTAAAGGAGGAGGGGGATTTTTATTTTGTTTCCCTCAAATTTAACGGTAAGACAGTAAAAGGATATATACATAAAGACTATGTAAAAGTAAGCGGAAAGCCGGAGCCGACAGCGACTCCTACCCCAAAACCTACACCAAAACCAACGACTGAACCCACTACCACGCCGAAACCGGATTCATCACAAGCTATGCCGGTGAACAAGGAAATTAAGCTGAAGGGATCGATTACGGCTTCCTCCTTAAATGTACGCAGCGGACCGGGCACCGGTTATGCTAAGGTTGGCGGTTTGATTAAAGGTGACGCAATTACTATAATTAATGAGGTAATGATAGATGATGCAGAGTGGTATGGAATATCCTTTAAAAACGAAGGGAAGACGAAGACTGGCTATGTTCTCAGTACCTATGTAAAGCTTTCTTTTGACAGTACGATAAAGGGAGAGGTCGATGTTGCAAAGCTTAAGGTAAGATCAGCAGCTGGAACGAAGGCCGCCTATCTGAAGGACAGCAAAGGAAGTCTTATATCTTTGAAGGAGAATAAGTCATTAACAATAATTGGTGAAGTTACTTCATCTGGAATCAAGTGGCTAAAGGTAACCTTTACATTAAGTAATAAAAAATACACAGGCTTTGTAGAAGCAAGTAAGGTGAATTTTAAAGTGACAGAGGTGCAGGCGACACCTACACCAAAGCCGACAGCAACACCAAAGCCTACTGTGACACCAAAGCCTACCGTGACACCAAAGCCTACAACTACACCTAACCCAAGTACGAATCCTACTCCAACACCGTTGCCGACTATTACGCCATCACCGATGCCGACCCCGAGTCCGACTCCGACGATCGGCCCAACTCCGACACCGGATCCCTTTTTGCAGATGGAATTTTTAGATGTTTTCAATAATACAATTCTAACGGAATTTTCAAAACCTATTAATGGTTATGTGTGCAATACTGTGTTGCTGTATCTGTCCAGGGATTATCGTACCGGAGAATATCTGTATGACGATTATAGGAATATAATATTTCTAAGGAATAAAGAAAAGGTATTAATAACTGGGGTTGAACATCAAAATGGTGACACCTGGTATCTTGTTTCTCTAGAGAATGGTATCTATGGCTATGTAAAAGCAGAGTATATATATATATCCGGAGGCGCAGGACAAACTGCCGATCCAACCGGTGCAACACCAACTCCGACACCGATCATTACAAATAATATGGATTTTGAAGCTAAGCTGTCAGCGCAAGGATTCCCGGAAAGCTACAAAGCAGGGCTCCGACAATTGCATGCGCAGTATCCGAATTGGGAATTCAAGGCTTATCATACCGGACTTGATTGGAATACAGTAATAGCAGCAGAAAGTGTTCCCGGAAAGAATGTAATTCCAAATTCGAAGGGCGTGGAGTGGAAGTCACTGGAAAGTGGAGCATATAACTGGAAGACCGATACCTTTATTGTTTTTGACGGTTCAACTTGGGTAACTGCTGCAATGGCGGCCATCGAATATTATATGGATCCCCGCAATTTCCTGACGACAAACGGTATCTTCCAGTTCGAATTACTAAAATACCAAGATGCATACCAGAACCTTGCAGGTGTGGAAAATATACTGAAGGGAACGGCTATGTACAATTCAAATTATACATATGTGGATGATAATGGAGTATCGACTACTACTTCTTATGGGCAGACCTTTATCGAGGCTGCAAAATACTCCGGCGTCAGCCCCTACCATCTGGCTTCCCGTGTGAAGCAGGAGGTAGTTACCGGACCTACTACCTTAAGTAACAGTGTCTCCGGTACTTACAGCGGATATGAGGGTCTGTATAATTTCTACAATATTGGAGCGAATGATAGTGCCGGAGGAGGTGCTGTCGCAAACGGACTTAAATACGCCAAAAACGGCAGTACCAACGCTGTGACGAATCAACTGTATAAGATACCTTGGACAAGTCCTTTCCGCTCCATCGTAGGCGGTTCCTACTTCCTTGGAGGAAGCTATATCAATCGTGGACAGGACACCATTTACCTTCAGAAATTCAATGTTACACCGATTTCAACCTATTATCATCAGTATATGACGAATGTGGAGGCACCATATGCTGAGGGTAAGAAGATATTGACGGCCTATAACGGTATTGCTGATTCTCCGATTGTATTCTCTATCCCGGTATATCTGAACATGCCACAGGCGCCGTGTCCTCAGCCTACGACGGCGTTCAATCCAAATAACCGGATGAAGAGTTTGAAGGTACTTGACGCAAAAGGCAATGAGCTGGCGATTACACCTACCTTCAATCAGACGGAATATAATTATTATCTGATTGTCGGCAATGCGGTTGATATGGTTCAAATAAATGCAACCACAGTAAGTAAGAAGGCGACAATTAGCGGAGGCGGAACAATTCCTTTGAATGTCGGAACCAATACAGTCGTCATAGCAGTAATTGCTGAAAATGGAAGCGTAGCAAATTATACAATCAATATCGTAAGGGAATAATAAGTTTTGCAATGGTAGAATATCGTGGCAACAGACTTGTAATTACGACAGTGATGAAAAATCCGGCCGCGGGTGTGTAACCTGTCGGCCGGATGTTTTATTCATGGCTAATGAATTGATTTATCAATTCATCTTGTTTATGACAATAGAAAGTTATTAAAGCGTGCTTTCTATTGTTTATGTGAAGGCGAAGTGAAGTACCAATCAAGTTTATTTGATGTGATACGAGCAAGCCTGCGATAACCGGAGAAACTCGCGAAGCGTGTTCTTCCGGTCTAAGAAAAGATAGCCTGGAGGAAGAAAAATGACATACGGGCATAATCAAAAAAACGGAGGATGAAGCTATGAGATCACGAATAAAACGTTATATCGCAGCCCTTTTATTTCTTTTTCTCTCGGGAGGATTGCTTATAAGTAAAACCGCTTATGCTGCCAGTGCGGAGGTGGAGCTGACTTCGGATTCAGCGCAGGTTACCATAGGGGAGAATCTTTTTGTATATGTGAATGTTTCTTCCGAAGCATCGTTTGGTGATTTTGAGGGAAGTATTACTTATGATGATGATGTACTTGAGTATCAGGGTGGAGCAAAACAAATCAAGGGAAGTAGCGGATTTCTCACCCTATCCGACATGGGGAATACAGATGGAGACACGAAGCGTAAATACACTATGAAATTTGAGGCTGCCGAGGTGGGTATCTGTAGGATTGCTTTCAGTGATCGGGCGGTTGTTTATGAACTTGAGGGTGCAGAGATGTCCGTATCCAGTAATGTGCTTACCATTAATGTGGTGGCGCCGGAGACTGCTTCTAATAATGCAAAGCTGAAGGATATGAGAATTAGTCCTTCGACATTGGTACCGGAATTTAACAAGGATACCTATGAATATAATACCACAGTGGATTACACGACGGAACAGTTGGTACTCGTAGCATTACCAGAGGATGCGAAAGCTTCTGTATCCATCACAGGTAACGAAAATCTAAAAGAAGGTGAAAATAAAATCCTAATATCTGTATTAGCAGAATCAGGAGATATCATAGAATATAGTATCAATGTCGTGAAAACAGCGGCACCTGAAATAAGCGAAGCACCAGAGGAAGACAATATACCTAAATCAAGTCACGGAAATTTTGAAGTTGTTCGAACGGATGATGATAAAATTGCAATTTATAGCGGACAATATATACTATTGGAGCCGGGAAGTGATGTGCCAATTCCTTCCGGCTACAAGAAGACTAAGCTGATCATCTCTGATATCTCTGTGACGGCCTTTTATCCGGAGGGTAATATAGCGAGTGATTATCTTCTGATCTATGCAGAGAATGAACTTGGGGAAACTGGATTCTATCAATATGATCGAGTGGAACGCACTTTGCAGCGTTATGTGCCGGGAAAAGATATCATTCTAGGTAACGAGGACGACACCAATATGGAAGAGCTGATCAGTTCTGCGGAATATCGCACTAACCTTACGAAAGCGGCAGTGGTAATTGCTGTGCTTAGTGCTCTATGCGCACTTTTAATTATCATATGTATTCGTCTGATTATAAAATCAAAAGGATACAAGGAGGATGAGCTGGATTAGCTCTTGACAAATAGGATGGGCTGTTATACTATGTATATAACAACTATAGTATTCATGACAGTAGAAAGTTCGTGAAGCGTGCTTTCTATCGTTTATGAAGGCTCAAAACGAACATTGCCTTCAATAGTCATCCTATGTTATCGATTAAAGAAAGTCCGAGGTGTATACGAATGTATGTTGAGATTGATTTTAATAGTGATGAAGCGATCTATATTCAATTAAGAAATCAGATTATATACGGAATCGCTACTTCCCAGCTTCAAGAAGGTGAGAATCTTCCATCTGTCAGAGAGTTGGCTGAACATATCGGAATTAACATGCATACCGTTAATAAAGCTTATACTATACTAAAGCAAGAAGGATATCTTAAGCTGGACCGCAGAAAAGGGGCGGTGGTTGCGCTCGACTATAATAAGCTGAAAGCAATTGAGAATATGCGGGATGAACTCAGGGTAGTGTTAGCAAGAGCATTTTGCAAAAATATCAGTTGTGAAGAGGCTCATGAAATCGTTAATGATATCTTCAGCGAATTTGAAAGGGGGTAATGACAATGTTATGTAACAGATGCCAGAAGAGAGATGCGAAAATATTGTATACCGAGATAATCAATGGAGTGAAGAAAGAACAGCATCTTTGCGAGGAATGTGCAACAGATTACACATCCTTTCAAATGGAGAAGCCTTTAATGAACAGCGATCTTACCTTAGGTGATCTACTTTCCACCTTACTGGATAATTATACGGCTTCTGACAAGAAGAAGCCCGGTGAGTTTACCCATTCCCTTACCTGCGGTACCTGTGGTACCACCTATGAAGAATTTATTCAGAAGGGCCGTTTCGGATGTTCTGATTGCTATCGCAGCTTTAACGGACAGTTGGGTAAGACACTGAAGGGTATTCAGGGTGCAGATCTTCATACCGGTAAACGTCCGAAAGGCTTCGTTAACACTGCCTCCGACCGTGTCAATAAGGGTATTTCGGAGTCGGAGAAGCTAGCAATAATGCTACAGGAATCAATAGAGAAAGAGGAATTCGAGGAGGCTGCAAGGCTTCGTGACTTGATTAGGCAACTGAAGAAGGAGGAACAAACCAATGCTTAAATGGTATGAGCAGATTGTATCGGATAGTGATGTGGTTATCTCCAGCAGGGTCAGACTCGCCAGAAATCTAGTGACCTATCCCTTCTCCTCAAAAATCGTAGAAGAACAAGCAGTTGCTTTAGTGAATGAAGTAAAACAGATATCTGGGGCACTGTCCGAGAAGGAAAATCGTAGGTTCTATGCCTGCAATATCAGTACCTTGAGTGATATAGATAAGATAGCTATGGTAGAACGTCATATTGTCAGCCCTCTGCTTGCCGAAAAGGAGCAGACCACCGGTCTGATTCTGGCAGATGACGAGTCAGTCAGTATTATGATTAACGAAGAAGATCATGTCCGCATTCAGGCAATTGTGGGCGGAATGAATCTTGAGCAGGCTTATGCTGAGGCAGACCGTATCGATGATATTGCTTATGAGAAGTTACAATTTGCATATGATGAGAAATATGGATATCTTACGGCTTGCCCTACCAATGCAGGGACCGGTATGAGAGCCTCCTGTATGATGTTTCTGCCCGCTCTTACCTCAGCAAGAATGATTCAGAAGCTGATCGAAGAGGTTGGAAAATACGGAGTTACCATCCGTGGTATTTACGGAGAGGGAACGAAGAGTCTGGGAAGCATCTATCAAATCTCTAATCAGAAGACCATGGGTATCTCTGAAAGTGAAATTATTGAGAATCTGAAGAGGATTGTTCTTCAAGTTGTAAAGCAGGAGAGAAAACGTAGAGAATATATGCTGTCGGTAAGTGCCGATGAAATTGAAGATCAGGTATTTCGCTCTTATGGTGTATTAAAGTATGCCAGACAGATATCCTCTGACGATGCAATGACATTGTTATCACAACTTAAGTTTGGTGCTGATTGTGGTCTGATTCGATTTGAACGTGAGTTCAATGTTCATAAATTAATGATGGGTGTACAACCAGGCTGCCTTCAATGGACACTGGGTAAGAATGTCGGAAGCTTAACAAGAGATCAGGCAAGAGCTGAATATATCCGAAAAGAATTACCTACAATTATATAAGGAAAGCGTAGTGAGCATCTTACAAGCTTGCTTGTAAAGATGCGATCGGAGCTAACGACCATGAACATGATTTCGTTCATGGTATAAGGAAAGCGTAGTGAGTATAATGCGAGAAAAGCACTCGCATAGCAAGCTTGCTGGTAAAGATGCGATCGGAGCTAACGATCATGAATATGCACTTTATTCATGGTATAAGGAAAGCGTAGTGAGCATAATGCGAGAAAAGCACTCGCATAGCAAGCTTGCTTGTAAAGATGCGATCGGAGCTGACGACCATGAATATGCACTTTATTCATGGTATAAGGAAAGCGTAGTGAGTATAATGCGAGAAAAGCACTCGCATAGCAAGCTTGCAGGTATACGATCGGAGCTGACGATCATGAATATGCACTTTTTCATGAGATAAAGAAAATAAGAATAATGCTTTACAAAATGTACCATGTAAAGTATTATTCTTATACATATATAATAAAGATAATGAATCCTATTATCGGTAAGCTTATATATGTATAGTGTGAATTAAAATCAATTCACACCATGCTCGGCTGCATCGAAGTTGCACAATGGGATGTTAGTACCTGCAGTCTTCAAGGTGTAATAGACACACATGTAACAAACCAACTTTTATTTTTTACGATTCAAACGAAACTATAGAGTACTCTGGCTAGAATGGAGGATACAGTTATGTATGACAAATTTACTGAAAATGCGAAAAATGCAATTAACCTTGCACGTGAAGTCGCATACCGATTATCTCATAACTACATTGGTACCGAGCATTTATTAATCGGTCTGATGGAGGTTGAGGGAGTCGCATCAAGAATATTAGAAGAAAACGGTGTAACCGTAGAAAAGGTCCTGGAGCTGGTGAATCAGCTCATCGCACCGAACAACGGTGTAGAAATGATGGATGCTGGCAGTTTTACCCCCAGATCCAAGCGTATTCTGGACCAGAGCTATAAAGAGGCTGCAAAATTCAAGGCATCCCTGGTTGGAACAGAGCATATTCTGATTGCTCTGATCAAGGAATCAGACTGCATCGCAGTCCGCTTATTAAATACCCTTGGGGTAAATGTACAGAAGGTTTACATCGATATCCTAACCGCATCCGGTGTGGATGTCAGCGTTGCCAAGAATGAATATTCTGCAGGAAAAGGCCCGAAAGCTAAAGGTAAGGCTTCGGCTACTCCGACACTTGATCAGTATAGCCGAGATTTGACTGAGTATGCAAGAGAGGGCAAGCTCGATCCGGTAATCGGCAGAGAGAGCGAGATTCAGAGAGTGGTACAGATACTCAGCCGAAGAACCAAGAATAATCCTTGTCTGGTCGGTGAACCTGGCGTAGGTAAGACAGCGATTGCGGAAGGACTGGCTCTTAAGATTGTAGAAGGAAATATTCCGGATACAATTAAGGAGAAAAGAGTCGTAACTCTAGATTTGTCCGGAATGGTAGCGGGCTCCAAATATAGAGGTGAATTCGAGGAAAGAATTAAGAAAGTAATCAGTGAAGTAATCGGTGATGGAAACGTATTACTTTTCATCGATGAAATTCATACTATCATTGGGGCAGGCGGTGCAGAAGGCGCAATTGATGCTTCTAATATACTAAAACCTTCTTTGGCACGTGGAGAACTTCAGATTATCGGTGCTACCACCAGAGAAGAATATCGTAAATATATTGAAAAGGATGCTGCTCTGGAACGCAGATTCCAACCGGTAGTAGTTGATGAACCCTCCGAAGAAGAGGCTATCTTGATCTTATATGGCTTACGTGATAAATATGAGGCACATCATCAGGTTCGAATTACGGATGGAGCTCTGGAAGCTGCAGTAAAGCTTTCCAGTCGCTATATCAATGATAGATATTTGCCCGATAAAGCAATTGATTTAATGGATGAGGCGGCGTCCAAAGTGCGTCTCAGTACCTATACCTCCTCTCCGGAGATTAAGGATTTGGAGCAGGAAATCAAGCGTCTCGAAGGTGAGAAGGAGAAGGCGATCAAGGATGAAGCCTATGAGAAAGCCGGCGAGATTAAGAAGCAACAGGAAGCAGCGATGGAGCAGCTGGAGAAACAGAAGGTACTTGATCAGAAACAACGACAGGATAAACAGCTTGTGGTAGGTGAGAATGAGATTGCCGAGATAGTTGCAAGCTGGACGAAGATACCAGTGAAAAAGCTGGCAGAGGAAGAGACAGAACGTCTTCAGAATCTGGAGAATATACTTCATCAGAGAGTAGTCGGACAGGAGGAAGCCGTTGCTGCAGTAGCAAAAGCAATCCGTCGTGGACGTGTTGGCTTAAAGGATCCCAATCGCCCGACCGGTTCCTTCTTATTCCTCGGACCTACCGGTGTTGGTAAGACTGAGCTGTCCAAAGCATTGGCGGAAGCTATGTTTGGCAGTGAGAATTCCATCATTCGTGTGGATATGTCCGAATATATGGAGAAGCATAGCGTCAGCAAGCTGATTGGTTCCCCTCCGGGATATGTAGGCTATGATGAAGGCGGACAGCTTAGTGAGAAGGTGCGCCAGAATCCTTACTCTGTAATCCTCTTTGACGAGGTTGAGAAAGCACATCCGGATGTATTCAATATTTTGCTGCAGGTATTGGATGACGGACATATCACTGATTCACAGGGCAGAAAAGTAAGTTTTAAGAATACAATTATCATTATGACCTCCAATGCAGGTGCGCAGAATATCGTGGAACCGAAGCGATTAGGCTTTACTTCCGTCATTGACGATAAAGAAGATTACAAGCGCATGAAGGAAGGGGTTATGGACGAGGTAAAGAAGATATTTAAGCCTGAGTTCATTAACCGTATTGATGAGATTATTGTGTTCCATTCTTTAACGAAGGATAATATCAAGCAGATTGTAGACATCATGATTAAGACAATCGGTAAACGAAGCAAGGCGCAGATGAATATCGCCCTTGATACTAGTGAGGATGTGGTTGCACATCTGGCAGAGGTCGGCTTTGATCCGAAGTACGGAGCAAGACCTTTAAGACGCGCAATTCAGACAAATATTGAGGATAAACTTGCGGAAGCCATACTTGCAGGCACCATTAAAGAAGGGGATACAGTTCATGTGCAATACCTGGATAATGAGATGGTATTAACTGCAAAATAGTTTATGTCAAACTTATCTTTGGCAGTATCTGTTACAGCTTGAACGCTAGAAATATGAGTAGGATAAGTGTTTCCGAAATCGGAGATGCTTTCGCTTAATTGTATTTTAATTGCATCCAAACTGTAAAGGAAAATTTAATAATTGGCGTAGTAGAAATTGCTCGAAATATCATTTATAATGTAAGTCATAATCATGAAATATTTTATCTGTCGTTAACGGTATATAATACAATTAGGAGGGTCATATAATGGCAGTTGTTGAAGAGTTAATACGCAAGGAAAGTGATGGGACAATAAGCTTTGGTAATTACGAATTAGAAGTAAAATCAAAGGCTTCCGATTTCGAGCATCAGGGGGATATCTTTAAAGTTAAGACTTTTTATGAGATAACAAAGCTTGAGAAGAATGGAATGTTTGTCTACGAATCTGTACCCGGTACTGCCGTATTTCATATGGATATAAAGGATAATCAGATTAGTTTTGAGGTTTGTGGTAAAGAAACTGCACAGATTACCCTGGAGCTTGAGGCTGAAAAGGAATATGAGATTTTCAAAAATAATCAAAACCTTGGCAAGATGAAGACGAACTTAGGCGGTAAATTAGCATTAAGTTTGGAACTGAATGAAGATGGCAAGGATTTCATAAGGGTGGTTAAACAGTAAGATGGCTAAGAATAAGACCGTGTTTTTCTGTAAAGAGTGTGGTTTCGAATCAGCAAAATGGCTGGGACAATGTCCGGCCTGTAAAAGTTGGGATACCTTTGTAGACGAACCGGTTGTAAAGAAAGGTAATAAACCTGCCGGTGGCATAAAGAATGTAAGGGAGCCAATGCTGATATCCGATGTCAAGACCGAGAAGGAGATGAGATTGTGCTCCGGTATCGAGGAGCTAGACCGCGTCCTTGGCGGTGGAATCGTCCAAGAAAGTCTGGTATTAGTAGGCGGAGACCCTGGAATCGGTAAGTCAACCTTATTGCTTCAGATGTGCCGGGAGCTTGTAGCCAAATCAAAAAAAGTGTTATATATCTCTGGGGAGGAATCCCTGAGCCAAATTAAGATGAGAGCGGAGAGGCTCGGCGTTTTTGGCGGCGAGCTTCTCCTTTTATGTGAAACAGATCTGGAGTTGGTCGAGGAAGCGATTGATAAATATCATCCTGACATTGTAATTATTGATTCCATTCAGACGATGTTCAAGGACGAAGTGGCTGCTGCACCGGGAAGTGTAAGTCAGGTTAGGGAAGCGACAGCAACCCTAATGCGAATCGCCAAAATTTCAGGTGTTACAATTTTTATCATAGGACATGTGACAAAGGAAGGCGTAGTTGCCGGTCCAAGAGTGCTGGAGCATATGGTAGATACGGTATTATATTTTGAAGGCGATAATTATGCCTCCTATCGTGTATTACGAGCAGTTAAGAATCGTTTCGGTTCAACCAATGAGATCGGGGTATTTGAGATGCAAGGCTCCGGTCTGGCAGAGGTAAAGAATCCGTCGGAATTCATGCTAAAGGGAAGACCGGAGGGAGAGCCGGGGTCACTGGTTGCAGCTTCTATTGAAGGGACGAGACCAATACTGGTTGAGGTACAAGCCCTGGTTTGCAGGACAAATTTCAATATGCCAAGAAGAACCGCAGCCGGAACCGATTATAACCGTGTCAATCTGCTGATGGCTGTACTGGAGAAAAGAGCCGGAATTGGGCTATCCGATTGCGATGCTTACATCAATGTGGCGGGAGGAATGAGAATTACAGAGCCTGCACTCGATCTTGCGGTAATCACTGCAATATTATCAAGCTATAAGAATAAGGCGCTGGATAATAAGACAGTACTGTTTGGTGAGGTTGGTCTCACCGGTGAGATACGAGCTGTCAACATGGCTGAACAGAGAGTTGCAGAAGCAGCTAAGATGGGCTTTGAGCTATGTATTCTGCCGCAAGCCAACAAGGAACACATCAAAGGCAATGGTATTAAGCTGATCGGAGTCAGAACAATACAAGAGGTTCTCGGAATATTACTTAGATAATGGTTCTGCTCAAACGGTTAGCTATAAAATTGTCTTTGAATGATGCAATATAAGTGGGGGTTACAAATGAAGGAGTTATCCAACCAAAGATTAGTTCATTTAGCGACAGCTCAGGAAAGCATACTTGAAGTGACAAAATTGATTGAGAAGTGGGAACAATCACAATTAGTACTTGAGAAGAATGCCTTTGATACCATAAATATGAGCGATACGGTATTGAATTTATCGAAGGAAGGAACAAAACTAGTAGAACGACTTCAAGAATATTTTCAGATTGGAATGAATAAGGCAAGAGAAGAGGATATCAAGCTGGTTGCATCCTTACTTCAAGAGATACAGGGGATGTTCGATCATATTGTAGATCATTGCGTCTGTGCAAATGAGACAGCCCATAACCTCGAGAATGAGGTTGCCAAGCAGCAAGAGATCGGTGAAGAAATGAAGACTCGGGTCTGTAGGGTGGTTGATGATATTGATTCTGTAGTCGCCTGTGAAGAATTTCTGTTTGCAGAGTTCTGAGTTGGAGTTCACGATATTAACCTGAATGATTACATTTATTACATAGAAAATACCTCTGCGGTCGTGGTACTTCAATAAGGCATATACCATCATGTAGGTTGTAGATGGGAATAATTAGAAACTATTGTGCTGCTCTGTCCTTCCGAATTATTCATTTGAAAGGATGGAGCAGACTTTTTCAGTGTTGCGGATACTGTTTATTTGATTAGGATTTTGTTATATTTTGTAAAAAAGTTTGGTTAAAAAGCATGGACAAAAATTTTATTATTATCTTGACAATTAAGACAATTCATAGTAATATAAATGAGCAACATCAATAGGGGTATAGTTCAGCTGGTAGAATAACGGTCTCCAAAACCGCAGGTCGTGGGTTCAAATCCTACTGCCCCTGTAAATGAAAGCCTTACAACTCAATGGTTGTAGGGTTTTTTCTTTTTTATCCCTTCATTTTAAAATCACTCTCAACGGACAAATAACGGACATAATTGAAAAACGGACAAAAAGAAATCCCCAGAATCAAAAATCCGGGGATTATTTTAATCTCATTCTTTGTTTTATTTGGCTTCACTTCCAGGACCATTATTTCGATAAAGTAGGGAGGCTATCTTGTCAGAAGCTCTTTCGTCTGCCCCTTTCATGATGTGGCTGTATATATCCTGCGTGGTGCTTACCTGTTTATGGCCAAGCCTTTTCGATATGGTGACCGGATCTTCTCCGGAGTAGTACAATAAGCTGGCCTGTGTGTGTCGGAATTTATGCGGATTGATATGTGGGAGCTTATAAGCCTTTGAGAACTTCCTAAGCCATCCATTAATTGAATCCGGATTCATTGGTGTTCCATTCTCCTGGGTGAAGCAGAAGCCTGTCTCAGTCCAGTAATCTCCGCACTGGAGCTTATACTGCAACTGTTCCTTCCGGAAGGTATTAAGTATACGCATGATCTCCGGTGATACCGTTACAACCCTATCCTCATAATTCTTAGTTGACTCCTCCAGGTATATACCGCGATCGGGAGTATACTGCAGGTTATTGTGAATATCTATCTTATTATTCTTGAAATCTATATTTTCCCATTTAAGACCTAGAATTTCACCTCGGCGAGCTCCGGTATCAATCAATAAATCTGTAATCGCTTGCCACTTCAGTGGCTGCTGTAAGAGAGCATCCCGGATCTCCAATACTTCCTCCAACTCGAAGAACTCGGCTTCATGCTTTGCTGTTTTTGGCGGTGTAGCAGTATCAGCTATATTATACATAAAGATGTGTTCTTTCACAGCCTGTGCAAAGATCAAGTGGATAACTCTATGATGATGTTGTATAGTCTGTGGAGAAAGAGGTTTACCTGTTTTCTTATTGGTTCCATTCTTACTCATATTCATGTATAACCGGTTCAAATGCTCCCCTGTGACGTCTGTGAGCTTCATATGCCCTATCTCTTCGTTGATGCGCTTTAGGAGCTGTTTATACCGATGAATGGTCCGGTGCTTATTGTCACGCTCTTTTAGCTCCATTACATAATCGCTGTACTGCTTGAAGGTTTTCTTCTCTAGCGGAACGGATCCGGCTTTACAGTCAATCTCAAATTGTACTGCTACCCGGTCAAGCTCCTTCTGGATCTTGGTTGGTGACTTCCAGTTGTCAGGGATCTGCCAGGTCATGCTATAAGGCTTCAGCTTCTTACCTTCGGAATCCCGGCCCCGGTATACCTCAATCTGATATGAGGTAATATTACCATCTTTATCCTTTCTGGGGGTTTTACTTGCCATTGTATCATCCTCCTTTTCTTTTAAAGTGATTTATGATACAATATCGGTGTTGGAGTGATACTGTATCATTCTTATGCAGCTCTTTGGTGTTGGTAGCACCAGGAGCTGTTTTTATTTATACTAAGCCAATTTGATCTTGGTGCTTTTCGTATAATTTATCGATACGAAACTGTAAATAATCTCTTATATCTTTTTCCAACCAATCGATATCTTCTTTAGTTGCTAAAATTCCCTCATAATGAGGACTTACGATTAAAAACATATCATCTTGTGCTTCTATAAAGTATTCTTTACTCCGCAGTAATACATTAATTGCACCTAATGTACCAGAAAAATCATTATTAAATTCAATATTTGCCTTTTCGTTATCAAATTTTAGTATTTCATCGCTTTTCAATAAATCAGAGATTTCGATATCTAAAGCATTTGCTATTCTATTGATTATTTCCGCCTTAGGCTCCCGATAGTCATTCTCATAATTTGAATAAGTAGATACAGGAATACCTATATTTGATGCCATTTCTTTCTGTGATATGCCCTTATCGATTCTTAACTGTTTAATTCGAGATCCAATCTTTATAAATTCATTAATACCCATTTTTGAGCACCTCCTAGAAGCATAATAGCATAAGATACACATTAATGCAAATAATTATTTAAAAAAGTATTGACATACACGTATACGTGTAATATGATGAAATTACACGAAAACGAGTAGTTCATGAAAGGAGAAGACAAGATGAAATTAAATATAAGCAAACTGCTTATTGCATTGGGTGAGCAACAGATGTCAATTCAGGAGTTGTCTGATAAAAGCGGTGTATCTCGAAACACGATATCAGCAATTAAATCTGGAAAGACATGTAGACCAGATATTGCAGGTCGAATAGCTCAAGCAATCAATAAGCCACTGGCTGATTTAATCGAAAGTTAGTCGTATAGTTATCGAAAACAGAAAGGAAATAGTATTATGACGGAAGAACAAAGAGAGTTATTAGAAGATTTAAAGCTGGAGCAGCAGGAAGGAGCATAATATGGCATTACCTAGAATGAGAACAGCACAACAGGTTTATGACTATCTACATAACGAAGATAAAGATAGCAGTATTAGTCTTTGGTATATCAGATCATTGATTAAACAAGGCAAGATTCCAGTGTTTAAAGCTGGAGCAAAATATCTGATTAATTTGGATCAGTTTCTAGCGTTTCTTAATTGTGAAGCCGTGGAAGAAGTTGAAATCCCTTTCAGTTATGGGATAAAAAAAGTAAGTGAGTAGGTGATAACTTGGACAAAATGAAGTATGAAAATATATTTTTTAATTCCAATATTCCAATAGCCAATTATGAAGCCTTAAAGTCTTTTATTACTGATAAATACGGTTTTAACATTTCATGCGTTAAAGTATTACGTAGCTATGATGAGCACGTGTGTTATCCGCTATTTAAGAATGAAAAATGCTGCTACATAATATTTGAGGTGAAGGGACTTGCCTACTCATGTATTAACGGTGAACTACAACTACTTGGAGAGAGGGGGCGAAATATTGGCAAATAAAAGAATGTTTAGTACAGATATTGTTGATACAGATAAATTCCTAGAAATGCCTATATCTACACAAGGGTTATATTTTCACTTGGGAATGAGAGCAGATGATGATGGCTTCGTTTCTTCTCCAAAAAAGATAGTCAAACTGGTTAATTGCACAGAGGATGATTTAAATAATTTATTTTCAAATGATTATGTTATTCCCTTTGATAGTGGGGTGGTGGTCATATCTGATTGGTATATTAATAACAATAAAATAAAATCGGATAGATACAAAGAAACTCGGTATAAAGCAGAATTTGCAAAGCTTTCACTAGAGAATTATAGGTACATAATTGGAGACAATATGGAACCATTACGGAGACATAGCGGAACCAACATGGAGCCAGGGTGGAACCAAAGCGGAGACAATATGGAACTATTACGGAAGCAAATTGGAGACAACATGGAACCTCAGAATAGAGTAGATAAGAATAGAATAGATAAAGAGAATATTTCATTCGAAATATTCTGGAATGCGTATCCGAAGAAGCAAGCTAAGACTGCAGCAGAGAAAGTGTTTAGGCGATTAAAGATTGATGATGCATTGTTAATGACTATTCTATCCGCTTTAGAGCTTCAAAAGAAGTCTAAACAATGGCAGGACAAGCAATTTATTCCTCACCCGGCTACATGGCTTAATCAAAGGCGATGGGAAGATGAAACAGACGAGCCGCAGAATGATGTAAAACTTGTAATGCTTGGGGATAACTCATTCAAACTAGAATAGGCGGTGATCTCGTGACAAGAGAAGAAACACTGATACGAAAGAA
This sequence comes from Bacillota bacterium, assembly GCA_023411215.1. GTDB lineage: Bacteria > Bacillota > Clostridia > Lachnospirales > Lachnospiraceae > Mobilitalea. The sequence continues at coordinate 117,306 of JAEYOY010000015.1, forward strand.
AATTATGCTGAAATCAATGCTAAAAGATGATGCGTTCCCACTGGACCAGAAAGAGATAATCAATGAGGAGATAGCCGAAACAGTAAAAGAACTAGATATCTTACAGGGCATGCCGAAGAGGAATCAGAAAACAGCTTTCATAGAAGAAATCGGATTGAAGCAGCTGGAAATGAATATTGACCGTCCCATCTTCTTGAGTCCATCGAAAATCAAACGAAGAAAAAGGGATATGACAAGGGTTATACGAAGTGGAATACACGACATTGACAAATACATAATTGGTTTTAATCCTCAGGAGCTGAGCGTATGGAGTGGCTCAAACGGTTCCGGAAAATCTACGGTGCTTTCTCAAGTAGCAATTGAGGCAGTCAATCAAGATTTTAAAGTTGCGGTTTTTTCTGGTGAATTAAAGGATGACAGGGTGCTAGAGTGGATTAATCTTCAATGTGCTGGGAAGCGGTTTACGGAATGTACACAGTATGCAAATTATTTCCGTGTACAGAATGAAGTCCATGATCAGATAAATAAATGGCTTGAGGGTAAATTGTTTATCTATAACAACGATTATGGTAACAACGTGAACAAGGTCCTTAAGGCCGTTATGGAGTGCATTAGAACGAGTGGTGTAAAAATGGTTGTTATCGATAACATGATGTCACTGGATGTGGCCAGCATCGGAGGCGAGAAGTATGAAAGACAGACAGCTCTAGTAATAGCCCTGTGTGAGTTGGCAAAGCAATATAACGTACATATTCACTTTGTGGCGCATCCACGAAAAGCCATAGGCTTCTTACGGAAAACGGATATTTCAGGAACAGCAGACCTTACAAATGCTGCTGATAATGTTTTCATCGTTCACCGAGTAAACCGAGACTTTAAGAACGCCACTAAGCAGGATTTAGGCTTCAAGGAAGACAACATCCTTTATCAGTCCTCAAACGTCATTGAGATATGCAAGAACCGCGATTTAGGCATACAAGATATCTTTGTGGGTACCATATTCGAGCCAGAGAGTAAGCGATTTAAAAACACGGCAAGTGAAATCAAACGGTATGGATGGGAATCAGACAAGAAAGGCTTCATAAAGGTAGATGATAATGAAAAGATACCTTTTGATGATTAAGAGGTGTGCGCATGGCAGAAAACAAGGATATGCAAAGTGAATACGATTGCTTTTCTGAGGTATGGAAATTTTATAAGAACTACTATGATATGCCTAATAAACCAGAAACATGGAAAGAGGTTGTAGAGTCTTCCCGAGAGATTGGGAAGAGATATAATAATCAGCTATGTAATGACCTATTGGTTGCTGTGATAATGGATCTGGAAAGAAAATGTATAAAGCCAGGGGAGGAGAAGGAGGTAGATAAGAAATTTTCTTAAATAAAAAAGCTATTGAATAAGTTGCTGCTTATCAATAGCAATTAACCCGACAATCCACGATAAAGCCGGATTTATATACATAGTATACCACTTAAATATCTCCGGCACAAGAGAAAAGGAGAGAATACATATGAGTTATTTGTTAGTAAATGATGATTTAAGGATCCTGTCCTGTAGTGCTGACGATATACATCATGAAGACACAGAGAGCGTTTCTGTATTATATAATTTTTCAACAGATCAGGTTTTTATTAATAGGGAGCATCCGGATTATGATATTATCCAACCTATTGTAATAAAATACTTATGTTCTGATCTATGTAAGAAGCAGGATATCAGGTATAAAGCTGGAATAATTGCTGGTGACAAACTTAACGAAATTTTTGATGTTTTGGATAAGGTAATAGCTATCAGGGAGCAGAAAGAATAACGTATGCTGAGAAGTTTCGAATAATAGAATAGTAAGACATTTTTCAAGGGTGAGGAACATAGTACCTACAGGAGAGTTGATATGTATTGTGTAATTCAAGAAATTGAACTTAAGAAACCAAATAAGAATGGATACCCAAAGGAACTGATATCTGAGTATAGGCAAATGTCATTTTGTGGTCAAGATGGTAGCCATTATTGGCATCATTACAGACAGGAACGATTTGAAAGGCCAATCAAGAAAGCTTATAAGATAAGTATTCATATAAGCCGCAGGGAAGGTGGCAAGGTCAAAAAGAAGCAATATCCACTCTGTACAGTTAATTATTATGATTTTGTTGATAAATGGTTCAATATCTATGATTACTGTGATAGAAAGATTACGGCAATAGCAGGAGAGCTTGGAGTAGAGGTAGGTATTATCTATGATATGGTAGAAACAAAGCTTGATCCATTAATCAGGGCCATACAAAGTGAATACCATGAGACTGAGGAATATAAAACCAATGCAGAGCATGAACGGATTACAACGCTATATGCAGCCAACAAAGTAGAATTTAATCAGAAATATGGTTACGAAAGCTTTAGTCATAAATATGATGAAATTTACGATGTATATGGCAATCTCATGAATCCGAGCAAGCTTGATGAAGTAAAGGCTGAATACAAATCTAGACAGAAATACGAGGAAAAAAGCCGTAGTTATCAAGAACAGTATTACAGTAACTACAAGAACTATTATTCCGGTGGTGGAAGCAGTTACTCTGATGTAGTACATAGTAACTATAATACAGAGGATAAGGAAACCTTAAAGCAGTTTTACCGTGTGTTATCAAAAAGGTTTCATCCCGATACCAATCCTGTTGTAGATACTTCAAAGCAGATGCAGCTTCTAAATCAGTTAAAAGGCCAATGGGGAATTTGAAGAAAGGAGTGTTTAATGTCGGCAAAAATTACAATATCATATGAAACACCGGAAGAGTTGCAGAGGATCCTAAGTTGCTTACAACCGATAACCGGTAGATTAAAGAAAGCCAAAGAGAAAAAGGGCGGTTATGATCACGCTTACATAGAAGTGATACGTCCAACAAATCAAGAGGTATAGGAATGGCTGAAACCGTTGATTTTAAAAGGAAAAGGATGTACATACCGCCTTAAAATGGTATAATTTAATCAAATTGATACGTAGTACCCCAGTGTTTGCAGCACTGGAAGTCTATAAAAAGACGTGGGAATGATCAGGAGTATGTCTCCGGTTGTTCCCACGTCTTTTGTTTGAAAAAGTACTTCGATTTTAGTAAAAAGTATCCTGTGTTTAAGATGTGTATTAAACCCTTTGTTTACAAGGGGTTTAGAGGAAAAATGTAGTGCAATATAATACCAAGGTTATCTTGCATTGAAAATAACATTAGATAGAAGGTGAAAAGAATGGAAACAAAGGTTGGTATTGTGATTTATATCCATCATAAGAGAAGGTATGGTTTCATCCGTGGTAATGATGCACAGAAATTATTCTTCCATGAGAGTGGAGTAATCAATCCTGAGTTCAAAGAGCTTAAAGCAGGTAATGAAGTTGAGTATCTTGAGATAGAAAGCCCTAAAGGAATGACGGCTATCGGTATTAATAAAAGGAATTAGGAAGGATAAAAGTATGGGAAAAAGTTTACAAGAGATAGCGCGGTTTATTAGTCCTAATAAAAACAACTTAGGACAATTATTAAGAGCTTTGGAGCAAAGAGGTGACATCAATTCAGACGGCGATATAACCATTCATGAGGCCATAAATGCAGTGTCCGGTTATAGTATTGAATGTTTACTTCATGACAATAGCAACTCAAGAGGCGAATATTTAATTATAGATCTGAATCATGGGAGAAATAGTATATCACTGGTTATAACTAATAATGGGAATTTATATTTATCAAAATAAGAGAAAGGTGTGGTATAACACATGGAAAAAAATAAAGTTATCGATGGATTGATCAAAGATTTGAGAGCAAAAAAGGAAGAGGCTAAGAAATTACATAATGCCGGTAAAACGGTAGAATATCAGGCTGCCTTAGAGGATATTAAGAAAACAGAAAAAAGCCTACAGGATATGTTAGAAATAACAGACATAATTGATAAAAATCCGGAGAAAAAAGAAAACTCATTTATTAACATCCTGAAGGCAGACTTGGGATTAGTAAAAGCATCAGATACAGACCGTCTTATCATGAATTACATGAAGGAAGGAGACGGATCTGACGGAGGCTTTACTGTACCGGATGATATAGTAACGGACGTTAAAGCTTTAAGAAACAATGATACCAGCTTAGAACTATTAGTAAATGTTGAGCCGGTAATAAGAAGCGAAGGAAGAAGGACCATTGAATTAAGAGCAGCTGTGGAACCTCTGGAAGAGGTAGAGGAAGATGGTGAAATACCCGTGATCGAAGCTGATCGCATGGTTGAAGTAAAATATAAAATCAAGAAAAGAGCCGGAATTATTAAGGTGTCAAGGGAGCTGATGGCAGATGCAAACAAGGTTATTCTTAAATGGCTTAAGACATGGCTTGCCAAGAAGACCAGGGCAACAAGGAACCATGCCATTGTAACTCGGATCAATGCTATGACAGAAGGAAAAGAAGTAGCCATAACTGCAGCAAAAGGTCTTAAGAGTATCTTTAATAAGACACTTGATGCATACAGCAATACCGCTATTGTTCTTACAAATGGAAGTGGATATGAGTACCTTGACAATATGTTAGATGAAGCAGGGAAACCAGTGTTAGAATCCGACCTACCGAACCGGAGAAAATTATTATTTGGATTGTATCCGGTCGTTAAAGTCTCAGACACGCTGCTAAGTAATACTGAGGTGCTCAATTTAGATGGGGTTACTGTAGATGCATATAGGTATCCTATTATATGTGGTGATCTTAAGGAAGCGATCACCTTGTTTGACAGAGAAAAGCTTTCTATTGAGATAAGTAACAGAGGCAACACCTTCTTCGTTGACTTAACAAGTATAAAAGTTAGAGATAGAATAGATGTTCAAGCTGTAGATGAAGACGCGGTAATCAAGGCATACGTGGAAGTAACAGCATAGTAGATAGTATATCAGGCCACAGGGGAAAAGATCCCTTGTGGCGCTGAAAAAGCAAAAGGACGTTAGGGAAATATAAAAACTATATTGAATTTTATAAAAGTATTTTGAGGAGAAAAGCGATTCAAAGCGATATAGTGCAAGGAATATGGGGGTATTATCATAAGAATAGCATTCAAAAAAAACAATAAAGTAACATGATTTTAAGTGTTTTCATGGATTTATAAATCTAATAAAGCAGATAAAATATTTGAAGATTGTAAGTGTTAAACAAAATAAAAGTGATATGCAGTTATAATGCCGTTAATTTGATTATACTGAACAATTCAAGTCATAAGGGGGAGGGGCGGTCTAAAAAGTTTGCTATGAGTGTGCAACACCGCAAGCCTAATCTTCCTCACACAAAATTCTAAATATAATATTTTAGTTGGCAATTGAGGATTTTTAAAGTTATATGGGCTTATTTTAAGGTTTTTTTACGTAAACATGGTATTTGAACAGATAAAAACAGCACTTAAAATGCGTAATTAATGTCAAAAATAATCAATATTTTGGGTATGATGAATTGAAAGTGTAAGTGATGCTGCTGCGGTTATCTGGAATGAAAAGGAATAAGCTACTGGTTTCGGATCCAGTCGCGCTGGGAGATAGCTTCAGGATAACGGCTCTGTTTTCGATATCGAAAATATGCGCAAGCGCATAAGATCGCTTCCGGATTGCTTCTGGCCGGCAGTTGAGTCTGCGCAACTCAGGTGAATGTCGGAATGAGCAAGAATATGGTGTACATTGACAATTGAATATTGATAGTTGGGAATAAAAGTATTATTATAAGCATAAATACTATCTTGGAGATGTGGTGTATGTTGAATGAAAATGCGAGTGAATATGTAAGTAGGTTATACAATGAAAACAAACTTAAATTGAAGCAAGTTAATAATAAGTATGCCACATTAGAAGAAATTCCAGAAGAGCTTAGTATCATTAAAACGGTTCAGAGGTTTTTTGATTCAATTTTCTTCCATAGTTGCAGGGAATACATATTGCAGAAAGGTGCTGTATTGACAAGAGTTGTTGGTGTAGATCATTGTGATGTTAATAGAATAATTCCAAAAAAAGAGTTTTGCACTGCAAATAGGATGAATCCAAAAGATAAATTTTACGGATACTATATATTAGATTATTGTGGACAAACACGTGATCAGCGTATAAAAACAGGAATAAAAGAAATCCGAGCTGAAAAGATGGAAGAAGTATCATCATGTGAATTCGCTGTCGTCAATAAAAAATTGAAGCTTGCGAGATTTATTATGGATACAAAGCTACAACTTAATATAGAAAATAACAGCATGCTTGATGATCTAAAAAAAATTAAGTTCTATTACAATATCCCTGGAGGGAAAAAAGGAAAAGATACTATCGGACAAATTTATGGTTTTAACTTAATGGTTAAAACGGTTGTTGAAAGCGATATGTTTGGTATAGTTAATGGAGACGAAGAAAGAGAATATCATTATGCACCATTTAGATATATTGCTGACTTTCTTGAAAGAAAAGGATATGATGGAGTTTTATATCAAAGCACTGTTGATCTAAATGGGTATTGTGTGGCGATATTTAAACCAGAATATATCGAAGCAATAGGGGAAACTTTACTTTGTAATATACAAGTAAACAAGGTATTAGAAGTATAGAATGAACTGCCAACTATCACTATTCGGTTGGTAGTTTTTTTATGCGGAGATATATGTTGCGACGTCGCAACTAAGGGAGGGATATCATGACCAACGAGGAATTAGTGGAACGGATCCAGCATGGTATTAATGTGTCAGAATATATGGAACAGCTCTACATTCAAAATAAAGGATTCATATATAACGTCATCCGAAAATATCGCTATGCCTGCCAGAGTGATTATGGCAGCGTTCCAATCATTGAGATGGATGAATTAATGCATGAGGCTTATTTCGGGCTTGTGGAGGCTTCTGAGAGGTACAAGCCTGACCAGGGAGCGAACTTCCTCACATATGCAGCTCATTGGATTAACCAGGTTGTAAAGCGCTTCCTTGATAACTCTGGCCGGGTTATCCGGGTACCGGTACATAAACAAGAGGAGATTTATAAATATAACCAGGCAAGAGCGTATTATCTAAACCGGTATAATCGTGAACCGAATTACCGGGAGTATGCTTCATGGATTGGGATATCACTGGCCGGAGTCGAGAAGCTTGAGCGATTCATGTTTCGAGGATCTATTTTGAGTCTAGATGAAACGGTACCTGGTGGAGAAGATGAGGACACTTCCTTTGTGGATACAGTTTCAGCTGAGGTCAATGTGGAAGAGGATGCAGTGGAGAAGCTGGCAGCTGAACAGCTCCGGGAGGAACTATGGGGGATAGTGGGTCGAGTACTGAAGGATAAAAAGAAGATCCAGATCTTCCGGATGCGGTATGTTAACAACATGACCATGGAGCAGATCTGTGAACAGCTGCAGATCAGTGGAGCAGCCATTGATCAAGCCTTAAGGTATGGACTTAATCTAATCAGGAGAAATCCCAGAGCCAGGGACTTGGGTGAGGAGCTTGGGATCTACAGCAGAGATATTCCGATGGATGCGAATAGAGTAAAACGGTGGGCTGAGGCAGGGAAGCTTCAGTATCTGGATAAGAGGGAAATGAAGTATGCTGCCAATATGGGGTGGATAGACAGCGGAATAATGTAAGGAGGATAACTATTGAGGAACCATGAATATTACATTGATCGGACCGCCGGGGAAGCAATTAGGAGAACAGACCGGTCCGGAGTGAAGAAAGAGCAGCATATGCCCTGGGTTGACCGGCTGACCTATCGGATCGGAGAAGTGATTAAGTTTTTAATATGTTTAATGGTAATAATAATTTAGTAATAAATGTAATGTCATAATCATATACTTTATATTGGCAATAATATCATATATTTTAACACTGTTTCATACTATTTCATGCTATTTCGTATTATTTTATGCTGATTTTTGTTGACAGTTTTAAAAGCAAATGGTATATTGTCTTTAGTGATCGTGTTACAGAGACCTGAGAGGCCTGTAACCTGAGGGGGCTCCTGCGGGGGCCTTTTCTCATATATATTTATCTACAAAGGAGTATCCTATGCAGAATGCTGCGATGTCAGGAAAGCCATTTTTAACTTATGATCAACAAATAGATAAGTTGGAAAAAGAAAAAGGGCTTATTATAAATGATAAAGATAGTGCTCTTAAACTATTAAAAGAACACAGTTATTTCGCTCTTATATCAGGATACAAACAACCATTTAAAGATGGGGATGGAACATATAAAAAAAATACAAAAATAGAAGATATCTCGATTTTATATAATTTTGATGACCAATTACGTTCTATTATTTTAAGGTATATTCTACTAATTGAAAAACACATAAAATCATTGATAGCATATTCGTTTTGTGAAGTTTATGGAGAAAATCAAAACTGTTATCTTGATACCACAAAATATAACTATACTCCATCCAATCAATTAGGGATTAATGAACTAGTTAATAGACTATCGAGTATCGTAAGTGATCCGGGAGATTGTAAGTACATTTTTTATCAAAAGAAAACATATGGAAATATACCTCTGTGGGTAATGATGAAAGCATTGACACTTGGAACTGTATCAAAAATGTATAGTTATTTGCCGCAAAGCATACAGTGTAAAGTTTCAAAGGAGTTTGCTCATGTGAATGAAAGCGAATTACTGCGTATGTTGGATTTGTTATCTCGTATAAGAAATGTATGTGCACATAATGAAAGACTTTTCGACTATAGATATAATAAAGGAGCCATAAATGATACATATGCTCATGCTGATTTGAAGATTAAAAAAAAGGACGGCCAGTATGTTTATGGTAAGTCGGACTTATTTGCGGTATTGATTACATTGAAACATCTTTTAACTGAATTGAGATTTCAAAACATGATTGATGATGTAAATGAATGTTTGAATACTTTATTAAGAGACACGCGACAAGTTCAACGCTTCCAAATATATAAATTTATGGGGTTCCCTGAAAATTGGTATGATATAAAGACGAGTCCTTTGACTGAAATTAAAGATGATAAAAAGTAGAGATTCAGGCACTTGCTCCGGCAGGTGTCTTTTTTTGATTGCGGAAAAATGGAAAAAGGTGTATAATTGTGGAAGATTATATACTGCTATTTATTATAAATTCAGGAGAAAAATAATATGAAAAACACATTAGAATTAAAGCAATTTGTTAATGATGATGACTTCATACAAAATATGAATTTAGCATTCTCTGACTTACGTGCGGATTATGAACTTACAATGGATTCGTCTGATACAAAAATCACTGAGCTAACAGCGCTACATGTAGATATTAAAAATCATCTATCTGATTTAACAGCCTTTTCAAGAAATTCTAGTGGAACTATATCTGGCCTTAGGGGAACCGGTAAAACCCATCTGCTCTTACTTGCTCGCAATAATATAAACTCATCTCTATGGAAAGATGAAAAATCTAACAATCTTTGCATTTATTTAAATATGAAACGCATTTGTATACCTGAAACATTCTCTCAGGATTTATACAATAGAATATTTAGTGTATATATATATAATGAATTAGCTAAGCAATTACTACAAATTTTACTGACATTCACTAAAGAGACTGTAATAGATCGTCTGATATCAAAGTTTGATTATACAGAAAAGAAGTTAAAAAAGAATATAGAATTAGTAATTAAGAATCTATATGAAATGCAAATAATTGCAAAGAATGGAAACGAAACATATAATAGTTTATCAATTGGAACATGTGAAGCTGAAGAATATGATCATACACTATTTCACCTGACAACTAAGCTGAACGAGTCGTTAAGCTTACAGAACTTCAAGGCCGGTATTGAAATTGATACGGAATACTTAAGTGAATTATCACATCGATTAAAAACAAACAATACATATACACAGTTTCTAAACTTCCAAAGCGTTAGACATCATTTGATCGAGATTATAAATCTTTTACAATTGGATTCGATAACGTTTTATGTTGATGAATGGGAAAAAATAAGTTATAACCCATTAATTCAAGAATACACGTCGTTCTATATTGATAGAATATTGGATACACCTTTATATTTCTGGATAAGTATAGTACCTTATAGAGGAAACCTGTATTATCTTGATAACGGGGCAGATTTACAGCATCAGATTAACTTAGATGATAGTTTAGTATATGAGGCCTCAGATCGTGATCGAATTCTATGCCTCACATATTTTAAGAATTTAATAAATAATAGATTAAGTCTTTATTTTGATGATGAAGATATTAATTATAACTTGTTATTTAATAATGACGATAATTTCGAAAAATTAGTATTAGCAGGTATGGGTAATACAAGAGATTTTGGAACAATGCTTTTAAAGTGCTGGTCTGAGTACCAGACATATCGTAATTCACCAATGGCGCAAGGCCGACCTTATAAATATATAGCTCAACCTATGATTGTTGAGGCAATAAAAGATAATGGCGATAAAAAGATGACGAATATTCAAAACAACCCCAATACTATGAAAGCGTGGAATGATGTGAAAAATTTCTGTCTTCAAAAAAAATCAAGCCATTTTTCTGTTGAAGAAAGCGGTGAAGATTTGGAGTGCTTCAGAGCTCCCGAATTCTCAGACTTGATATATCATCGACTCTTACACTTTAGAAAAGCTCATGTCCCAGCAAAAGATGCGGAAACAGAAAATAAATTATCTATATATGCAATAAATTATGCTGCGATTTATTCTTTGCATTCTCAGGATCGTAAAATCACTTTTGTTACAAAATATGAAATCATTCATGACAGGGTAAGAAGGTATATTTATAAACCGAGTTCGGTTTTGAATAATATTAAGATCACAACAGGAGAGTTGTTTCCCTGTATTAATTGTCGGGCCTCAATCAATGTGACAAAAATGAAAGCTGCCTGGGAAAAAAATTCATGTCCGTTCTGTGGCGACGCTATCCATAATTAAAATGCTTTATATTAAGTCAAACAGACGATTGTTGAGACATTGTTGAGATGAGATATATAAGATACATAATGAACAGAGAAAATACTGGTCTTACAATGCATTAATAGGGGGATACAATTATATGAATAATCAAAAAAAATGTTTTGTCATTACTCCGATAGGAAGTGAGGATGACCCAATAAGAAGACATATTGATGGTATAATTAGAGCTGCAATCAGACCAGCTTTGAAAGATAATTATGAGGTTTTAGTAGCTCATGAGATGCCTAATATAGGATCGATAACTAAGCAAATAATAAATGAAATATTTACAAGTGATTTAGTCATTGCTAATTTAACTAATACAAATCCTAATGTTATGTATGAATTGGCTTTTAGACATTGTATAGGAAAGCCTATTATACAAATAGCTGAAAAAGGCACACGTATACCATTTGATATAGGAACCGAAAGGACGATACTTTATATAAATGATTCGCAGGGGGTCTTAGATCTAAAAATAGAAATAGAAAAGTTTGTTAGCGAAATTGATTTCTCTAAAGAGTATCAAGGACCGATTTATGACGTTTTAAGATCTATAAATTATGAAAATAATTTAATAAATGAAAGTAATATTGTTATGAATGGTTCTGCTGGAAATAAAGATATCTTAAGGTACTTAGTTGATAAAATAGATATACTAGACCAGAAGCTTAACAATAATAGACGATCGATTAAGGAAATAAATGAAAATGATTTAGGTAAAAAAATATATGATCTACATAATAAATTAATGGAGGATAAAAATTTTAGTAAAAAGTCCTTATATGAAGCATTAAATACTGTAAAGAAATATGAACAGGAACTTGCAGAAGCTAATTATAGCAGTGAGGATAAGGAAGTATATGCTAAGTTAATAAGAAATTGCTATGGCTTCATAAATCTGTATATGCAGGACATTGACAGTATGATCGAAAATCTTAGGTATAATGATAAAAAATTAATTAACGGACTTCCAACGGACACAAATCTCAAATGATATGAAATTACATGACAGTTCACAAAACAATATTTAAATATGAAACGCTGTAAGCATTGATTTATAAGGCTTAGCTAGAAGTGACAAGAATATGTGAGAAGTAACAAAAAGTACTTTTCAGAACTCCAAAACCGCAGGTCGTGGGTTCAAATCCTACTGCCCCTGTAAATACAGAAAAGTTCACTCGTAAGAGTGGACTTTTTTGTATTTATCAAGAGACAGTTGATTCGAGCCCGCAACCTGCGGAGCATGGTCGGGACGCCTCGGAACGAGGCGGTGGTCAACATCCTACTGCCCCTGTAATGAGAAAAGCCTTAGAAATCAATGGTTTCAAGGCTTTTTTGTTATATAAAAATGGCGAGTGTAATCAAAAGGTAAGCGCTCTATAATACAGTGCCTTGTTTTAAAAGTACCGTTCATGAGAAAATCTCTTTATCACACTTTTTGTACTTTTCACACTTTGGTGTGAAAAGTTAGAATTATGGAGATTTTCATGAGTGAAAGTAGAAAGCTAATTAATAAATACCGTCTGGAGCAATGGACTGCCATCATCCAGGAACGAATCAGCAGATATATCTTCAAAGCCCTCGCCATAGTTTCCTAAAGTTGTTTCTTTGATACCGCCTCAACCGGTACCCGAAACCATCAGCTCCGGTACAGCAATTATTCTTAGGACAATAATATCACACTTGAAATTCAGGATGGTGCATCAGATATCATTATTGAAAGGACTCTTAAAGTCCTACGGCATTTATGTTAAGTGATATCTCGAAGGCACAGGGAATTTAATCGTAGAGACCGCAAAGGCCAATGGTCTCAATGTATCTCTTTTCATTTTTAAAGGCACCCAGTTATAGATCGCTTACATCAAAAGTGTAATCAAAGCTTGCAGGCGCCAGTAGAATAAGGTCATAGGAATAATCCTACGACCTATCAATAACGCAACGTCTTCGGTAAATCAATCAACTATTGATAATCAGCTACAGGAAAGCTATAATAAGATATATAATACGAAGTAATACCTATACAAGAGGTTAATTATAAATAGTAATAAATCTATACTGAAGCAAAACTTATTACTCCTACTATTTAAGGGAAATACTACATGCTTTTATTAATATTTAGAAAGGTTGTGTGGAATATGTACAATGATGAGATTACTGAGATTAAGGATAAACTAATAATTACGATTAAGCCAAAGAAAATATTTTTATTTGGTTCTTATGCTAAGAATACTCATACGGAAGAAAGCGACTATGATTTTTATCTAGTTGTGCCTGATGATGCCGGAGATAAAATAGAGTTGTCTCAGAAAGCATATAAGTCACTTCGGGGAATCAGAAAAAGACCGGTTGATATTGTGGTAGGCTATGAAAGCTCTTTTGCAGTGAGAAAGGATGAAGAAACGTTAGAGAAAGCAGTCTTATCAGAAGGAGTATTGTTGTATGCAGAATCAGAAAATCGTTGAGGAATGGATGCAATTTGCTGAAATGGACTACAAAACAGCAATTATTTATACGAAACAATGTATCCAAAACCATTGGAGATTATATGTTATCATTGCCAGCAGACTGTTGAAAAATTGTTAAAAGGCGTATTGGTAGGGGAAGGACAGCAAATTCATAGAACACACGATTTAGGAATCCTTGTGGATCAATTGAGTGCATTTATCGAAATACCGGAAAATATTTTAGATATTTGTGATAACTTAACCCCATATGGCGTTAAAAATCGTTATCCTCAGGAACTATTTATTGAAGAGCACCATGTCAGCAAGGCAATTGATGAAATGAGACTAGTCTATATCTGGACTAAATCACTAAATCATAAGTAAAGTATTTCTTTAACGCTATTCACTATGTATTATGAGACTAGATAATCGCTGTGATAATCCACCAAGTTAGTGTATCCTTTGCTCTGGTAAAATGATATACAATTAATTTGGAAAATATCTGAAGTGGAAGGGGATTAGATGAAAGCATACCAAATGAAAATCGTGATTAAAAATTCAAAACCACCTATTTGGAGAAGATGTATCATTCCGGCAGGTATTACATTTTCACAGCTTAGCATAATATTGAATAAGGTTATGGGGTGGTCCGGTTATCATTTATCAGAGTTTGAGTTTTACCATTTACAGCTCCAACTCAGGGAAGATGATGAAATACATGATTTTGTTCCGTTGTGGGATTTTGATTTATTGGATTCCTCAAAAATATATATTAATGAATACATGGAGCAACAGGAGTGGTTTACCTATACCTATGATTTCGGTGATGACTGGCAGCACAGGGTTACCATAGAGAATATTATTGAAGACTATCCGAATAATTATCCTCAGGTTATTAAGTTTAAAGGTGATTGTCCAATTGAAGATTGTGGCGGTATTGAGGGATATTATGAATGTATCGAAGTGATTGGAGATTCTGATAATCCTGAAAGCAATGAGCGAAGAGCATGGGCGGAGTCACAGGGCTATGGATTTACCTATGACATGGATGAAGTAAACGAGGATTTAAAAGAGACTTGCTATGTTGTCTTAGGTAAGGGCGATAAACGAAAGCAGCGAGAGATATATGAAGATATGTTCAATAACAAATTAGGATTGATCGGATCAAAGACAGCAAAAAACAAAGAGCCGAAGCTACAGTCAAAGAGGCATAAAACCGATGATATGCTGCAGAAAATAGCCGATATGGCTATTCAAATTGCTGAGCGCAGATCATCATTGGATAATACCAAGAAAATCAAAGCTTCCCATTCTGAGGATTTGTTGGAAGGGGAGTTTATTCGGTCAGAGGCTAAGAAATATATTGAAGAACTGTTGTCAAGTGCTAGCAATCAGAGAGAAATTCTATTATTTGATATATTGTATTCTTATAATAAAGAAGATTTGAAAGAAATGGCATTTATTTATGAGTTAGGAAAGATATCGTCTTTAAAAAAGGCAGAATTGGCGAAACGTCTTAGTGATAAAATGCTTTTGCCGGAGATGATGAGAGATGCCTTTCTTGTATTGACGGATGATGAAATTAATGCATTTGAAAAAGTAATAGATTATAAGGGAATCTATTATATGAAGGAGAAGGAGATAGAATTATTTCAAAATCTTATCAATACAGGATATATTGGAGTTCGGACAGACAATCAGGTTGATGTACCGGACGATGTGATCAAAGGTTACCAGCAGTTGAATACCAACGATTTTAAAAACTTGCGAAGGCGAATTAGTTGGCTGGTAGTATGCTTTGATGTGGCAACGTGGTTCTATGGAGCAGTCCCGTTGAATGTTATGGTTAAGGTTTTTAATCAACGAAATGGATTAAAGACAGACAAGCATTTACTACTAGAGGATTATAAAAAGATACCGAAGGGGCAGAAGGATTTTTCTCTGGTAGACAATTTATTTGTTCATAGAAATCTGTTAAAAAACGATAATTATATATATCTAATGCGTAATCAAGGAAACAAGGATTATTACATTCCCACAGAAGATGAGATCTTAGATATTACAACGAATGGTTTTATTACGAATGATTCCGATATTAAAGAGCTGTTTATATATTTCGTTCATCACCTAAAAGTCGATGATGAAGAGGCAATTGTACTTAACAGAACTATTTGGCAAGAAATAAATTCCGGATCTGAAATAAATAATATATTTGATATTATTAACGAAAAAGGGATTTGCTTTAATAGTCAGAATGACTTAAATGAATTTATCCCCATTTTGAACAAGCTCTGGAATAATACTCGAATGCTACTAAATAGAGGCTTTAAACCAAGTGAGCTTTTTAATGAAGAAAGGAAACATCTTCGTCCATTAAGTCCAGGAAATATGCCCACAATTATCCCTGGGAGTAGTGCAGCTGCAAAGTTGTTAATGGAAAGCAAGGAGCATATTGAGAAATTGGGTTTCCCAATTGATTTTGACACTAATGCAAAAGAAATGCCTGTATATTCAATGTCATCCGGTATTAATGGATCAATAGAAATGAAGACGAAAAAGATATATCCGAATGATCCATGTCCTTGCGGTAGTGGTAAAAAGTATAAGAAATGCTGTGGGAGGTAGATTATTATGATAACACCGGATAGAGTTTGTGATGAAGCAAAGAATAAGGAAGATGAGAACTATCGTTTTCGCGCCTATCTAAAAACTCATGCGAAGGAAAAGGAACTTGATGAACGCTTTATCAGATTACATAATGAATTATTCGCAGAGTATGATTGCAGTGAATGTAGAAACTGCTGTAAAATGTATAAAGGGACACTGGAAGAGCAGGATCTTATGCAAGCAATGCAAGTGTTGGGCATGGAAAAGGAATCGTTAATAGATCATTATCTGATTTTTAAAGAATCAGAAAATCACTATGAAACAAAGCACAAGCCCTGTGATTTTCTGATGGAAAATGGGGAATGCAAATTGGGAGAAGCCAGACCGGATAATTGCAAGGACTACCCTTATACAAACAGACCTGAGAGGCTGTATAGTTTATACTCGGTTCTAGATACAATTACAGTATGTCCGGTTGCATTTGAGATTTATGAAAGATTGAAGAAGGAATATGGTTTTCGGAGTAAACGATAGACTTCATCATGTTTTTGATTACACTTCCGATTACACTCCAAAATCGGCATGCGGTAATGCTCTTTCTATCAGTGTTTGAGGATAGGGCAGATGGTTCAAATCCTACTGCCCCTGTAATGAAAAGTCTTGAAAATCAATGGTTTCAAGGCTTTTTTTGCACGTAAAAATAACGAGTGTAATCAAGAGTGTAATCAAGGATTCTAAACATTGCTAGAGTAAGGCCATAGGAACAATCCTACGACCCATTTCAAAATTATGTCCATTTTTACCTTGTAAGCATCGTATATTTTGCATTGTTAAAGACAAATATTAAAACGCAATAAAATAATGCTTTATTGGGCTTTTATATTTTTATATTCTAAAATTGTTAAGATAATCATTATTATAATAATCAATATTTTAACTAATCCATGAGAAAGTAAGTACAAAGAAGCGGTAAGCTGCATGTTAATTGAGAACGTTTTACTGAAGGATATAAGATGTCTCATTATAAAATCATCTGGATCTTCCCTTAGTTCCCCAGAGGATATTATAGTTATGAGCTTACTCTATGTTCCGTTCTTGTCTGGGCTTTTCCTTATAATATATTTACGTATCAAATCAACAGGTATAACCGTAAAGGCAAGTAAAATTACCATTATCAAGTCATTTATACTGAGTTTATCTGTACGGAAGACGTCCCCTCCAATATAAATAATTAATATTTGAACGACAGTTACTATACCCATTATCCATAAAAAAGGCTTGTTTGCTGATATATAATCCAGTAGGTTCATTTGATGGGTTCTTGCGCAAAAACTTGTAAATATTGCAGTAAACATGAACAGAGCAAAAAAAGCAGTCATCTTATAGGTATCATCCGGAAAGTTAAATACTTTCTGTAAGGTATAACTTTTTAGGGAAAATAGGCATAGGCAGATAGAATAGATACTGATTACGGCTATTTGATTCTTCATATATGGATTAATTATTTTTTCATTACGTGACTTGGGAGGCTCATTCATATAGCTAATACGTGCTTTTTCACCACTAAATGCAAGCCCTGCTAGTGTATCCATAACGATATTAATCCAGAGCATTTGTATCACTGTTATCGGAAAATCAACCCCAATAAGTGGTCCAATTACGGTTACCCCAACAGCGCACATACAGATACTAAGTTGATAAATTATAAATTTACGAATACTTTTAAAAATAGTACGCCCATAACAAACTGCTTTCGAAATAGATAAAAAATTGTCATCAAGAATGACAATATCTCCGGCTTCCTTTGCAACTTCCGTTCCACTGCCCATAGCAAAACCAATATCTGCTTGTTTGAGAGCGGGCGCATCATTTACACCATCACCCGTCATGCCTACAACAAGTCCTTTCGCTTGCGCAACACGCACCAACCTGCTTTTATCAGTAGGAAGAGCACGTGCTACTACTCTCAAATCAGGAAGTATGTTCGATAATACTTCATCAGGCATGGCTTTTAGCTCATCAGAAGTTATTACTATGTCGCTGTTTTTCCTTATAAGTCCGACTTCACTTGCTATTGCAAACGCAGTTGGAGCCGAATCTCCTGTAATCATGACCGTTTGTATACCGGCACTTTGAACATCGCTAATGCCTTTTATTGCTTCCGCTCGAATATCATCTCGTATTCCTAATAGCCCTACAAGTATCATATTTTCAAATGTAGGATTCGCGATCGATTTTTTATATCCTGTATTTTCAGAAACGGATATCGCTATTACACGTACAGCATTTTCAGTGAGCTGCTTTAAAATATGAGATATCTTTGTTTTATTAGTAAATGGTAATGCATTACCAGATTCGTCATAATATCTGGAACAATAAGGTAATATTTTTTCGGGTGCACCTTTAAATAATGTCATATTCCAGTCACCTGAAACAGTGGTGGACATGTACTTTAAATCACTGGAAAATGGTACTACATTCAGTTTGTTTATATGCATATTACTGTTTTCCAAATTTGAAGCAAATTCAAGCATTGCTCGGTCTGTTGCATTTCCGCCGATCGCAATTTTGCCATTCATAGTTGCCGCACAATTATATTGAATCGAATTGTGTAAAATCCTCCATAATTTTGCATGATTTAAACCAATTTTATTTTTCTTCCACTCCGAACCATTACCCGCTATAAAGTGTGTCACTTCAAGCTTACCACGTGTTAGCGTGCCCGTCTTATCGGTAAACAGGATATTTAAGCTTCCTGCCGTTTCAATACCTACAAGCTTGCGCACCAGAACATTATCCTTTAACATGCGCTTCATATTCGCTGAAAGTACTACAGTTATCATCATCGGAAGCCCCTCTGGTACAGCCATTACAATTACTGCAACAGCAAGGGTGCAAGCCTTTACGATATGAGGAAATATAATACTCCAAGTAGTACAAGTTTTTAAAATCAATGCAGGATCAAGTTTATTATCTAAAATTATTGTATTGAAAAAGTAAGCTATGGCAGTAAAAGCAGCTGCTACATACCCAAACTTACCAATAGAATTGGCAAGTTCTTTTAGACGACATCTAAGCGGACTTTCTCTTGTTTCTTCTTGGATTTCCACTCCAATACGGCCATAAAACGTTTTGTCTCCAACTTCAGTAACTTGCATCAATCCTTCACCGGCACAGACAATAGTACCTGAAAATAGTATTGTCGGATTAAGGAAATCTTTCATTTCCAAGTTTAGTTTTTTCGTACGTTGCAGTGGAAATTTTTTAGCCTCTTTGCTTTCTCCATTCAGTGAAGATTGATCTATATCGAGAGCACCTTCAATGATTACACCATCTGCTGGGACTCTGTCACCTGGCTGAAGCAAAATGATATCTCCCACAACAATTTCATTTACCGGAATTTGCTTTATGCCTCCCGCTCTTTTAACCCGGCAATCAATATGAGCGGCTTCTTCTTGTAATTTTTCAAAGGCTGATTCACTACCATATTCGGATAATGTGGAAACAAATGTAGCAAGCAAAATCGCTACAGCAATTCCAATCGTCTCAAACCAACTTGACTGCTGGAATAGAAAAATAACATTGATAGCTAGAGCTATCAATAATATTTTAATCATTGGATCGCCAAAGCTATCTATAAAACTAAGAAAAAAACCTTTTCGTCTTTTTCTACTTATACGATTTTCTCCATATTTCTCTCTGGATTGCTTTACCTCTGCTTCATTAAGACCAATGAAACCGACCTTAATTACTTTAAAATCATTTTTTTCAACAGCTAAATCATTATGCATAATCATGTCTACCTCCTGGTATAATAAAGTCATAGCAAAAAGCTATGCTAAGTCTTATAAAAATCTATATCTAAGTTCGCCGTGCAATCTTTGCCATTGCATTAGCCAGTATCCATACAAAACGTAATGGCGAAGCATTAAATCCTTATCTTTATCAGTACTACAACAAAAAGAAAGAATCTAAACCTAAGATAGTGGCTATTGGAGCTATCATGCATAAGGTTTCATATATAATCCTTGCTGTTCTCCGGAATAATTCAGCCTTTAAATTACGTTCTCCTGAACAACATAGAAACAGATTATGTGCACCCTTTTTTGAGGTATGTCTTAAAAATATATAGTTAGATATTTTTACAAAAAAGCATTGACTTTAACTAGCTGGTCTACTTAATTATTATGCCAATTAATAGAGAAGTAGAATTATTGTAATATATAAGCTTATTATTGAAAATTAGACAAGCGCTTAAACATTATTATATATTTAATTTGAAATATCATTGTACTATATAACCACAATTAAACTTTACCATTCTTGGAGGCGAACCCGACAATGCACTATTAGCTCGTGCAGGGTGAATCTGGTATTTGCTCACTTTTCGGAGGAATTGTTGCATCGACTATTGGTTAGCGTTATATATTCTGGATTTACATTCTTATGGTATTTGATTGCTATTTTGATGACAATCAGAGTTGGAGAGAAACTATTACAAAAGTGGGGTGCCCGTAAACCAATGATCCTAGGCTGTATCATTACAGGAACGGGTATTTTTATGACATCATTTACTTTTGTGCTAGCTAATCAATACATGAATTGCTGCAATCGGCTTTACTCTCATTGGAATAGGCTTAGGTTTTGATGGCAATCTATCTATAAAAATAGAAGGGGGTTTTTTCAATGTCAGATATATTAGATAAGGCTAAATCAATTGAAGAATATATTATAAAATTCAGAAGAAATTTACACGAATATCCAGAACTTAGCGGACATGAATTTCAAACCCAAGAAAAGATTATGAAAGAATTAGATCTATTACAAATACCGTATAAGAAAGTCGGAAACACCTCTTTAGTGGCTACATTAAAAGGTGGAAAAGATGGAAAAACGGTAGCTTTAAGAGGAGACATAGATGCTCTTCCAATAAAAGAGGAATCGGGGGTGGAATTCGCATCGAAAGATCCAGGGGTGATGCATGGATGTGGACACGATGCGCATGCTGCTATGCTTGTTGGTGCAGCAAGAATCTTGTCTGAAATGAAGCATGAAATTAATGGTGAAGTTCGCCTTTTCTTTCAGGAAGGGGAAGAAACATTCTCTGGTGCAAAAAAAATAATTGAAGCAGGCGGAATGGATGGAGTTGATGCTTGTTTTGGTATGCATGGAATGCCAGCACTAGAAGTAGGAAATGTAAATATACTTCCAGGATATAGGTTATCAGGTTGTGACACTATTTATATTAAACTTGAAGGAGTATCAGGACATAGTTCAGCTCCACAACTTGCAAAGGACACAATTCATCCTGCATGTATTTTGGTTACAGATATTCAGGGAATAATAACTAAAAATGTTGATCCACAGGAACCGGTAGTACTTTCTGTAGGGAAATTTATTGGAGGTACCAAGGCAAATATAATTTCTAAATATACGGACATTGAAATTTCAATGAGATACTTTGATACAAAGGTTAGGAAAACAGTTCATGAAGCAATTATAAGACATACAAAGGCTATAGCGGATGCCTATGAAATTAAAGTGGATGTAATAATAGAAGAAAGTGCACCTAGTCTTTACAATGATGAATATTTAGCAGCACTGGCTGATAAGTCTGCAACCAAAGTCTTTGGAGAAGGACATAATTTACCTATGGCGAAACAAATGGCATCAGAGGATATGCCTTACTATTTCCAAAAGACAAAAGGAGTTTATGCATTTATAGGATACAGAAATGAGACTAAGGAATGCATATATCCTCCGCACCATGAGAAATTTAAGATTGATGAAGACTATATGAAATATGGCACAGCATTACATGTACAATTTGCTCTTGATTTTTTAAATAAATAGTATAGGAACATAAGCAGATTTGTATTAATTCAAATCTACTTATGTCCTTTTTCATGTGTAACTGGTATTTATAGTAACAACAATATAAGGGAGTATAATGTGACGAATTTTGTCGAATTGAACATGCTTTGAAATTTTGCTATTAAACAGCTGCTTAGTCTATATTGCAGCGAATTCATACATGCCCCGTGGCAGTTGATACGAGCCCACGACCTGCGGAGTAGGTTGGGACGCCTCGTTACGAGGCGGTGTTCAACAATCATATTCTGTCCTCCCAGTAATGGAAAATCCTTATAGCTTAGCAGTTATAGAGCTTTTTTATTCTATGGAGTATGTTGAGACGCAAAGTAAGTCAGTGTGAATTAAAATGGATTTGATGTGAATAATTCTGTCAAATAGAAAAATAATATTAACAATAATGATTATAGTGAGATGACTTCAAAACAATGCAGATATATGGAATAATATAGGAAAAGCATGGAAGTGTAATGATTGCTTCGGTGATATCGATTTGATAGGAAAGGAGAGAGGAAAATGGGTAAATTTGAAATGGGTGCACAGATGCCGGTTGGCCTTGGATTGGCACTGGAACAAAATAAGGCAATGGATTATTTTAATTCCTTATCAGAGGATGAACAAAAAAGGATTATTGAGCAAATACATGGAATGCAATCAACAAAAGAAATTGCTGACTATATTCATAATGTAATTGCATCAAAATATATTCAATGATTGCGTATAGAATACGAGCTTAAACATACACTGCATTTCTCATTAACTTTGCCATATAATATTCAATCTCAACCTGCACATATTCTGTCACCGGAGACATATTGACAAATGCAAAAGCATAGAAGAGAGAACTGTGATTACACCTCTAACTTTTTGCTATTGTTAAGTCTTATTAAATGTAATATACTATTAATTTTAGATAAAATATAGATAGCAGGGTTGGAGAATGGATATGTGTGCAAGGCGGAAAAAACCTTTTGATTATAATAGTAAAGAAGAATTTCAAGTAAAATTAGGTGATTGGATAGGTGATGTTTTATATGATATCCTTCCGGAACATGGATATGAAGTTAGGGAGGAACAAATATATACGGCTTTTCAGATTGCAGATGCCATGTGTAATAAAAAAGTCCATTTAGCGGAAGCTGGGCTTGGAACAGGTAAAACAATTGCATATTTACTATCAGCAATTGCCTATTCTCGTTTTAGTGGGAAACCTGTAGTGATTGCTTGTGCTACCACAGCACTTCAAGAACAACTTACTGAATCCGAGGGAGATATTATGAAGCTTTCCAGGCTTCTTGGATTAGAGATAGATGCTCGAATGGCAAAGGACCCACGTTAGTATATTTGTGACGTACGAGTAAATGAAAACAATGAAGATTTTTACATGATGTCCAATGAGATTAACCAATGGTTAACTAAGACAAATACGGGGGAGCGTTCAGAAATGCCGAACATACCTGACCGTATCTGGAAGCTGATTGGCTGGAATGAGTCAATGGGTTGTGATATTTGCCCAAATCGTGGCTTTTGCAAACTTGTTAAGGCAAGAGAACAATATCGACTTACAAGAGATCTAATAATTGTGGATCATGATATCTTTTTTCAGGACTTATGGACACGGGAGGATAGGATTGCAAATGGGAATT
>JAEYOY010000028.1 GCA_023411215.1 Bacillota bacterium
AGGTGAAATAAATGGCAGTAAAGATTAGATTAAAGAGAATGGGACAGAAAAAGGCTCCTTTCTATAGAATCGTTGTTTCTGATTCCAGAACACCTAGAGATGGTAGATTCATCGAGGAAATCGGTACCTATGATCCTACTCAGAATCCCAGTGCTTTCAAGGTAGATGCAGAAGCAGCTAAGAAGTGGTTAGCAAACGGTGCACAGCCTACCGATACAGTAGGTAAAATCTTAAAGAATGCAGGTATACTTTAATAATGTGAAGGAAAAGCCTCTTCACAAAGCGAATTATTATTCGCTTAGGAAGAACTTCGAAGCTTGCTCACCCGAGCAAATTCCTTGTTCTTCCTGTCTTTTAGCTGCTGTTAAGCAGCATGGGATGTTAGTTTGTTCGCGGTAATACCGCAGAATGGAGATTTATATGATGAAGGAATTAGTAGAAGTAATTGCTAAATCACTCGTAGATCATCCCGATGAGGTTGTAGTTACGGAAAAAGAAACCGATAAGGCAATTGTTGTGGAATTAAAAGTCGCTTCTGAAGATATGGGTAAGGTAATCGGTAAACAAGGCCGTATCGCTAAATCCATTCGTACCGTAGTAAAAGCAGCCGCAACAAAGGATGACAAAAAGGTAGTAGTTGAGATTCTGCAATAGCAGTAAATTCAATTGCAGTTTTTCCTGTACTGAAAGACAGAAGCTGTCTGTTATGTCATATGAAATGTCATTTTCATACGGGACATAGTAGCACAGCTTCTTTTCGTACTAGTGTAATAAAGAATTCAGCTAACTTTATTCTTTATCCACATTCGAAAATTTGCGCCCATGTCATCAAAATGTAAAAGACACACTTGGCATAAACTGATTCAAGGGTTAGATTATTATGTAAAAGGCACACTTGGCATAAACTAATTCAAAAGTTAGATTATTATTTTGATGAAATAAAGTGTCATCCTACTGACACCTTCCGTACTTGCATAAGCATTGCATGACTGAGGGTTGCGAAGCAAGTATTTCATCTTTGCGAAGTGTTCCTCCTGCATGGAGCGCTTTTAATTACATAGGACGCAATTTCCTATGTAATTAAAAGTATTTCAGAAAGCAAACTCCTTTAAAAAGTCTTAATTCACACTTCTCAAATTGAAGGATAGTTCGCTTTTGGGAGATATGATGTGTTTGTAAGTAAGTTTACTACAGATTGTTTAATTCTTACTGAAATTGGTCCGGCATGCTCTTTTTGTATTTGTGTTTGACAGTTATGGGCAGCTTGATTGATAGTAATTGTACGAGTTTTTATATATACTAATATAAACGTAAAGGAAACAATGCGCAGATTGAGTCGCAGCTATGAACGTTAGATTGAAGAATCAGAGATTTTAATCGGAAAATTTATGCTGCAACCCAAATTCGCGGTTTTGCGGCGGAATAGAAGATTAGTGTGAAAAATTAAGATTTGTCACACGCAAATTTGTGCTCTGCATAGTGAGAAAATCAGTGATTTTTTACATGAATTTTGCAGGCTATAAGGAAAGGCATGGGTATTATAATGGATAATTATCTTAGAGTCGGAGTTATTACAACCACCCACGGAGTTCGTGGAGAAGTCAAGGTATTTCCTACAACGGATGATCCGGGTCGGTATAAGGAGTTGCAGAAGGTATTGCTTGACACTGGGAAAGAAATGCTTACCTTGGAGATAGAGGGTGTAAAATTCTTTAAACAACTGGTAATACTTAAGTTTAAAGGAATTGATAATATTAATGACATTGAAAAGTATCGCGGGAAGGATCTATTAATTCCAAGAGAGGATGCCGTCGCTCTCGAAGAAGGCGAGTATTTTATCTTTGATTTGATTGATTCCTCTGTGTTCACAGAAGATGGTAAGGAACTGGGTGTATTATCCGAGATTCTTACAACCGCTGCAAATGATGTTTATGTAGTAAAGACTCCTTCCGGTAAAGAGATATTAATCCCATCTATTAAGGAATGCATTCTTGATATCGATGTTGATAATAAGAAGATTATAGTACATCTTCTGGACGGTCTAATCTGATCTGTTCAACTATAATTCATGACAGTAGAAAGTTCGCGAAGCGTGCTTTCAATCGTTAAATGCTAACAGAAAGGCATGGGTAATTTTATGAATTTTCATGTACTGACGCTGTTTCCGGATATGATAATGCAGGGATTGAATACCAGCATTACCGGGAGAGCAATGGATAAGGGCCTGATCTCTGTGAATACAGTCAATATCAGAGATTTCAGTGAAGATAAACATAAGAGAGTGGACGATTATCCTTACGGCGGTGGCGCAGGTATGGTGATGCAGGCCGAGCCAATCTATAAAGCCCATGGGTATCTGGTGAATCATATCAAGCTGGAGAAAGAAGCTTCTCACAACTTTCGTAAACCCAAGGTTATCTATGTTACCCCTCAGGGCAGCATATTTAATCAGAGCATGGCTCAGGAATTTGCCGAGGAAGAGGATCTTATATTCCTCTGCGGCCATTATGAAGGCATCGATGAGCGCGTTCTTGATATGGTGGTGACCGATTATGTATCCATCGGTGATTATGTCCTCACTGGCGGTGAATTACCGGCGATGGTTATGATTGACGCGATTTCAAGATTGATTCCCGGTGTACTGAATAATGACGTATCCTCCGAATTCGAATCCTTTCAGGATAGCTTATTGGAATATCCTCAGTATACAAGACCGGAGGTATTCATGGGACAGAAAGTGCCCGAGGTATTGCTGACCGGACATCATGCGAATATCGATGCCTGGAGAAGGCAGCAATCCATTCTTCGAACCTATGAGAGACGACCCGATCTGTTGGAGAAGGCGAACTTAACTGAGGAAGAGGGCGAATTCCTGACGAAATTGATCTTTCAGAAGAATTTTGAAGTTTATTAAAGCTGATTTGGCTGCATGAATTAGCGTCCAAAATATCACTTGAAATTGTTAGATATAACTCAACGCATGCAATTTTATGGTTATCATAATTCAGACCCTGTATTAATGTACAAAATGAGTTCGGTCCATGATTTTCAAATAGGAGTATTTGCATTCGTCGGTACTTAGGCTCTGTCCTTTAGAACCCTATGTACCGTTACGTAATGCAACTAAGCGAAAGCGTCTCCGATTTTGGAAACATGGATCGAACTCATATCATCAATTTAGCTAGGGTCTGGCAGTAATTTAAGTATACAATTTCAAGAAAAAGTACTTGCAATTGTTGGATGTTTATGTTAAAGTAAGTTGTTGTGAGAATGGATGGTCCTCTGACTCAGATTCGTGTCAAGAACATCTAAATATTAAGGAGGTCACAAAATGAACGATATTATTAAGAGTATTGAAGCTGAGCAGTTAAAAGCATCTGTTACAGAATTCCACGTAGGCGACACGGTTCAGGTTTACGCAAAGGTAAAGGAAGGTAACCGTGAGAGACTTCAGGTTTTCGAAGGTACCGTATTAAAGAGACAGAATGGTGGTTCCAGAGAAACTTTCACAGTTAGAAAGACATCCAATGGTATTGGTGTAGAGAAGACATGGCCAGTTCACAGCCCTAGTATTGATCGTATCGAAGTAATCAGACGCGGTAAAGTTAGACAGGCTAAGCTATTCTATTTACGTGATAGAGTTGGTAAGAGAGCTAAAGTTAAAGAGTTAATGAGATAGTACCACGAAGGGACAATACTTACGAGATTGTCCCTTTTTTAACACGAAGAAAGGCTGAGTATCCGTATGGATTATGATTTTGACAGAGAAAGCAAGAAGCCATTGGTCATGAAAATATTCATTAAGGTATTAATCTGGGCTGCTCAAATTGCAGCTGTGATTTTTTTGGCTTATTTTATTGTATATTATGCTTTAGAGCGTACGAATATGGTCGGTATATCAATGGAAACCACACTGATGGACAAAGACCAGATCATTATCAATAAATTTTCTTATCGATTTTCAGAACCAAAGCGTTTTGATGTAATTGTTTACAAGAAAAGCGGCAAGGAGCACAGTTATTATGATATTAAGCGTATCATCGCTCTACCCGGCGAGAAGCTGCAGATAAAGGATGGTCTTATTTATATTAATGGTGAAGTCGTTGATGAAATTGTAAATGTTGAGCCTATGGGGAATTACGGTCTTGCCGCCGAAGAAATCCTTTTAGAAGAGAATGAATATTTTGTATTGGGAGACAATCGTAATAACAGCGAGGACAGCCGTTTTGCAAGCGTTGGAATGATTCGACGGGAGGAAATAATTGGTGAAGCCTTTATTCGAACATCCCCCTTTAACTTTGTAAATAAATTAAATTTGATAAAGGAAACGAAATCAGAAGAAGGCGAGTAATGTTTGTAATAACTTTTGCAAATATCGTGTTACAGCCTAAATTCACGGTTTTGTGGTAGAATGGAGATTTTTATGCATTTTCAATGGTATCCAGGTCATATGGCCAAGGCAAAACGTACCATGCAAGAGGATATGAAGCTAATCGATGTGGTAATTGAACTGGTTGATGCCAGAATACCATATTCCAGCACGAATCCCGATATTGATACGTTAGCAAAGAACAAATCACGAGTCATATTACTTAATAAAGCGGATATGGCAGACCAGCGTTACAACAACGCTTGGAAGGAATACTTTGAGTCGAAGGGTTATTTTGCATCTTTGGTTAATTCCAAGAGTGGACAAGGTGTAAAACAGGTTCAGGACATTGTGAATAAAGCCTGTCAGGCTAAGATTGAGCGAGACCGGAGGAAAGGAATCCTTAATCGTCCCGTACGTGCCATGATTGTCGGCATACCGAATGTAGGCAAATCTACCTTTATTAACAGTTTTGTTGGAAAGGCTTCGACAAAGACAGGCAATAAACCAGGTGTTACGAAGGGAAAGCAATGGATTAGACTGAGCAAGACCATAGAACTTCTGGATACTCCCGGTATTCTCTGGCCCAAGTTCGAGGATCAATCCGTAGGACTTAAACTGGCCCTAATTGGCTCCATTAATGATACCATTGTCAATAGCACGGATCTTTCTCTGGAATTGATTCTATTATTACAGAAATACTATCCCGAAGTATTGGCTGAACGATATGGTTTTGAGCCTTTAGAAGAGATACTGGATATCAAGGAAGCAGCTAAAGTATTGGAACAAATCGCATTTAAACGCTCCTGCCTTATCAAGGGTGGCGAACCGGATTTGGATCGTGCTGCAGGACTTTTGGTGGATGATTTTAGAAGCACCAAGCTTGGTAATATCACTCTGGAGATCCCACCTGTCAGAAATAAAGAGCAGGACAGCGTCGAGGTTATAGCAGAGACATCGAAGGAGATATAGTCCCCCTTCGGTTTCTAAACTTGGCATACACCAAGATAAACAATAGCCCTGTTTCGTTCGCGTGAATAGGCTTTAAGCATTAATATTTTTATTATTTAATACACTTAAGAATGGGGAGGCAGCTCCTATGACAGCGGAACTCAATTCAAATAATGATGTACCAAAGAAAATATCTCTGATCAAGCTAGAATTCATGCAAGCCGAAAATGATGATATACCTGCTTTATTGGAGAAATACAGTACCGATGAACGCAGCGGCGTCATTACCATCTGTAATCAATATCGTAATAAAACCCTATCCCTTCAAAAGGAATTAATTCGCCTGGAGAAGATGAAGGAATATGAGAAGAAGTATAGTAATTATGAATATATTTGCGGAATCGATGAGGTTGGAAGAGGACCCTTTGCTGGGCCCGTTATTGCGGCTGCCGTTATACTGCCGAAAGATTGCGAAATCCTTTATATCAATGACTCAAAGCAGCTCTCTGAAAAGAAACGGGAGGAGCTCTATGATGAGATTATCTCGAAGGCTGTTGCTTACGGGATCGGTAGTGTACCTCCAAACCAGATTGATGAAATCAATATTCTTCAGGCAACCTATGAAGCGATGCGTAAGGCAATCGGTAACCTGAAAATAAAGCCCGATCTTCTATTAAATGATGCGGTTACGATTCCGGGTGTGGATATCAAACAGATTCCAATTATCAAAGGCGATGCGAAGAGTATTTCAATAGCTGCCGCCAGTATCGTAGCGAAAGTAACCAGAGACCGAATGATGGGAGCCTATCACCAGGTCTTTCCACAATATGATTTAGCAAGCAATAAAGGCTATGGCTCCGCAAAGCATATCGAAGCAATTAAGCAATATGGTCTGACACCGATTCATCGTAGATCCTTTGTGAAGAATTTTATTACAGAGGAATAGATTTTAATTGGAATACAATAGAAAGCACGCTTCGCGAACGATCTATTGGCATGAATTTGTGCTGCCGCCTAAATTCGCGGTTCTATGGCAGCATGTAGTATTAGGAGGACTATGCATGGAAGATAAGAATATGTCGCCGAAACCAAAGACTGCTGTCGCTCTTTCTTATGATCCCGATCAGGATGCTCCGAAGGTGATCGCTTCCGGCAGAGGTTATCTAGCTGAGAAGATTATTAAAAAGGCAAAGGAAGCAGATATTCCCCTTCATAAGGATGAGAAGCTTGCGAACACCTTATCCAAGCTTGAAATCGGAAATGTGATACCTCCAGAGCTATACGAGGTGGTGGCTGAGATATTGGTCTTTGTCGATCGAATGGATCGGATGAAGAGTAAGGTTGGTCTGGATCATGAATAACAGAGCGGTCGGAACGGAATATGAAGGAAAGGCATCCGCATATCTCAAGATGAAGGGATATCAGATATTGGAGCGCAATTTTCGATGCAAAATAGGCGAGATTGACTTGATTGGAAGAAACGATGGATATCTTTGCTTTATCGAGGTGAAATATCGTTCCAGTTCTTCCAAAGGATTTCCTGCAGAAGCAATTACACCGAACAAAATTCGAAGAATCACACGAACCGCTCAGTATTATATGCTGCTACATAAGCTTCCAGTGGACACCCCCTGCCGCTTTGATGCTGTAGTAATTCTTGAGAATGAGATGTCTCTCATTAAGAATGCCTTTGATGGAATGTAAACCGATTTGATGATGTAACATATAATTTATCTATAACACAGCTTAATAAAGTATGGAGAGGTTACAATGAAGATTGAGAATTCAAAGAACGCACAGATTGATTTTAGCTTGGAGGTTCCCTATCTGTCATTTCCTGCATTATCGAATATCCCCTTCATAAAGCATGGATTTTCGACCCGTATCGGCGGGGTTAGTGACGGAATGTTCTCCAGTATGAATCTCGGCAGAGGTAACGGCCCTGTTAAGGACGATAAGGAGAAGGTTCTTGAAAATTATCGAAGAATATCAAGAAGTATCGGAATCGATGTTAATAGTATTGTAATATCCAAACAGGTACATAAGACCAACATCCGTGCCGTTACCTTAGAGGACCGCGGAAAGGGCTTATTTATTCCCAGAGATTTTGAAGAAGTCGATGGATTGATTACCAACGAGCCGGGTATTACTCTTGTTACCAAATATGCGGATTGTGTTCCTCTATATTTCGTTGATTGGAAGAAAAAAGCCATCGGGTTAACTCATTCCGGTTGGAGAGGAACCGTCGCTGAGATTGGAAGATGCACAGTGGAAGAGCTACTTAGGCATTATGGCAGTGAACCAGAGAATATTATCGCTGTCATTGGCCCTTCCATCTGCAAAGAATGCTTCGAGATCGGTGAGGACGTGGCTACAGAATTCGAAAAAGCATTTCCTAATGCTTATGAATTCAAAATTCTTGAAAAGCTTGGCGATAGCAACAAATATTTTTGTGATTTATGGGCTGCGAACCGTCAGATATTAATAAAAGCAGGGCTTCGTGAGGAGAATATTCATATTAGCGGTGTCTGTACCTGCTGTAATGATGATATTTTATTTTCCCATCGTAAATCAGTCGGAAAGCGAGGCAGCCTTGCAGCCTTTCTTACAATTACGGAATAACAGAATTCTTAGTTTTTAGAAATTAAGTGTTTTTTAATAAAATGGATAGTCATTTATTTGGGCTGATTGATATGCTTAATTGCTTATTCTACATATGTAGAATATTGATGTTTCAGAGTTGATGCATTCTAATTCTGTACAGAAGGAAGCAACGAATCATGTTAGAAAGAAACGGTGTATGTTATGAAGAAAAAAGCGCACATTATTAAAGAAATAGAGATAGGAAGTATTGCAAAGGAGCTGGAGCTTGCTCCCGGTGATGAACTAATCTCCATAAATGGAACAGTGATAAAGGATGTTCTTGATTATCATTATTTGATCAAGGATGAGGAGCTCACGGTTCTAATCCGTAAACCGGACGGCGAGGAGTGGGAGCTTGATATCGAGAAGGATTATGATGAAGATCTCGGTATTGTATTCGAGGAAGGCTTAATGGATGAATATCGTTCCTGCCGCAATAAGTGCATCTTTTGCTTTATTGACCAGATGCCGCCGGGTATGAGAGAAACCTTGTATTTCAAGGATGATGATGCTCGTTTATCCTTCCTTCAGGGTAATTATATCACCTTAACTAATATGAGTGATGAGGAGATTGACCGAATCCTTTACTATAAGCTGTCGCCGATTAACATTTCGGTTCACACTACCAATGAAGAGCTTCGCTGTCGTATGCTCCACAACCGTTTTGCAGGAACTGCCTTAGATAAATTGAAACGCTTAAAAGAAGGTGGTATTACGATGAACGGACAGATCGTTCTCTGTAAGGGTTGGAATGACGGCGAGGAGCTGGAGAAGACCATTCATGATCTAGCCGCCTATTTACCGGAAATGCAGAGTGTATCTGTCGTTCCGGTAGGTCTGACCAAGTTCCGGGAAGGGCTGGAGAAGCTGGAGGGCTTTCATAAAGAGGAGGCTCTTGTTGTTCTGGATACGATTCATCGTTGGCAGAACATCTTCCTGACTCATTACGGGACACGCTTTATCTACGCAAGCGATGAATGGTATATTACAGCAGGATTACCGATTCCAGATGCTGATTCCTACGAAGGCTATCCTCAGATTGAGAACGGTGTAGGCTTAATAAGGTCTCTTCAGGAGGAATTTAACGAGTACTTCGATGAACTTACGGGAGATGATCGGATTAGGGAATTATCCCTTGCTACCGGTGTTCTGGCTGTGCCTTATATTAAGCAGCTGGTCCAGAAGCTAACAACTAAGTTTCCCAAGGTAAATGTAGAGGTTTATACTATCATTAATAATTACTTCGGTAATGAAATTACGGTTGCCGGATTGATTACCGGAGGGGATATCACAGCTCAGCTAAAGGAGCAAAAGCTGGGAGAAGCACTCCTGATTCCGGACGTTATGCTTCGTAACGGAGAGACCGTTCTGCTGGATGATGTAACGGTAGAAGAGATGGAAAATACTTTACAAACCAAAATACGTATTGTACAATCAGATGGAAAGTCCTTCATTGATTCCATACTAACGGAAAATTGAATTTATGAATAGAAGGTAATAATTGAAAGGCAAAGGTAAAATATGAGTAGACCAATCGTAGCTATTGTCGGTAGGCCGAATGTAGGTAAATCAACACTGTTTAATGCCTTGGCTGGAGATCGTATCTCCATCGTCAAGGATTATCCCGGAGTAACAAGAGACCGCATTTATGCTGACGTCACATGGCTTAATACACAATTCACAATGATAGATACCGGTGGTATTGAACCGGATAGTAAGGATCAGATGCTGTCCTATATGAGACAGCAGGCTCAGATCGCAATCGATACAGCAGATGTTATCATCTTTCTGGTCGATGTAAGACAGGGTCTTGTTGATTCTGACTTTAAGGTTGCAGATATGCTTCGCCGTTCTGCTAAACCGGTAGTACTGGTAGTTAATAAAGTGGATAGCTTTGAGAAGCTGATGCCGGATGTATATGAATTCTACAATCTTGGCATTGGTGATCCGGTCCCGATTTCCTCCTCCGGTAAACTTGGCTTCGGAGACATGTTAGACGTGGTTACAAGCCATTTTACGTCTGGCAACACCACGGAAATAGCTGATGAAAGACCGAGAATTGCCATCGTTGGTAAGCCCAATGTCGGTAAATCCTCCATCGTGAACAAATTAGTCGGTGAAACCCGTGTGATTGTATCGGACATCGCAGGAACCACCCGTGATGCAATTGATACGCCGATTCGCCGTAATGGTAAGGAATATGTACTCATTGATACAGCCGGTCTTCGTAGAAAAAGCAAAATTAAAGAGGAATTAGAGCGCTTTAGTATCATCCGTACGGTAACTGCAGTGGAACGTGCAGATGTGGTCGTTCTTGTAATCGATGCCAACGAAGGAATAACAGAGCAGGATGCTAAGATCGCAGGTATTGCCCATGACCGCGGCAAGGGTATGATTATTGCTGTTAACAAATGGGATCTGATCGAGAAGAATAACAAGACCGTAAAGGAATATACTGAGGATATAAGACAAATACTATCCTTTATGCAATATGCTGAGATTCTGTTTATCTCTGCTGAGACAGGACAGAGACTTCATAAGCTGTTCGAGGTCATAGAGGTAGTTATCCAGAATCAAAATCTCCGTATTGCTACCGGTGTTCTCAACGAAATCCTGATGGAAGCTGTTGCGCTTCAGCAGCCGCCTTCGGACAAAGGAAGACGCTTGAAGCTTTACTATATTACACAGGTATCGGTGAAGCCGCCTACCTTTGTAATTTTTGTAAACGACAAAGAACTAATGCATTATTCTTACACGAGATATATTGAAAATAAGATCCGAGATGCCTTTGGTTTTGGCGGAACATCATTAAAGTTTATCATCAGGGAGCGAAAGGAGAACGAATAAGATGATTCTTAAAATCATTCTTTGTTTGATTTTTGGATATTTAATGGGATGCTTTTCAACAGCATATTTTGTAGGTAAAATCAATAAGGTGGACATTCGTAAATATGGAAGCGGCAATATGGGAACCACTAACGCGCTTAGAACACTAGGTGCCAAGGCAGGTGCCATAACCTTGATTGGTGATGTAATAAAAGCTGTGATAGCAATACTCCTAGTTAAATTCATTATCTTCCCTGGTAACGAAAATATCGATCTATTATCCATTTACACCGGTTTAGGTGTTGTTATCGGTCATAACTATCCTTTCTGGCTTAATTTTAAAGGTGGAAAAGGAATGGCTGCAACCGGCGGTGTCATGGCTAGTCTGGATCCGCTGATCATACCAATTGGCCTTCCATTATTTGTTCTATCCATCTTAATAACCAAATATGTATCGGTCGGCTCTTTAGTAGTCGCTGTATTGTTTCCTATCTGGATTGCATTCAGACATCCGGGAGACATACATATGTTGGTTGTCGCATTACTATTTATGGCATTGGCATTTATTAAGCATCGAAGTAATATTAAGCGTCTCTTAAATGGAACAGAGAATAAGATTGGCCAACGTGTTAAACTTGATAAATAAAATTTCTTGATAAGTCTACTTAGTAAAGGAGGAGCTTATGAGTAAAGTAAGTGTGTTAGGAGCAGGAACCTGGGGATGTGCCCTTGCAATTTTACTTGCAAACAATGGACATGAAGTGACCATTTGGACAAAGATAGAAGCTGAGGCTCGGATGCTAAATGAGAATCGTAAAACCATGAAGAACCTGCCCGGTGCCGAGATGCCTGACCAAGTGAAAATAACACTCGATCTGGAAGAGGCCTGCAAGGATAAGGATCTGCTGGTAATGGCTGTAGCTTCTCCCTATATCCGTTCTACTTCTCATATTGCCAGCCCTTATATCAAAGAGGGTCAGATTATTGTAAATGTATCAAAGGGTATAGAGGACAAAACTCTCTATACTTTATCTGAGGTAATCGGCGAGGAGATACCTCAGGCTGATGTTGCTGTTTTATCCGGTCCCAGTCATGCGGAGGAGGTAAGCCGCGGTATACCGACTACGATTGTTGTCGGCGCTCACAGTATAGAATCAGCAAGATATATACAGGATGTTTTCATGACAGATCTATTCCGTGTCTATACCAGTCCGGACATCATCGGTATTGAGCTTGGCGGTTCCTTAAAGAACGTCATCGCTTTGGCAGCCGGTTGTGTAGATGGTCTGGGCTACGGTGATAATACAAAGGCTGCCTTAATGACCAGAGGAATGGCTGAAATCAGTCGCCTTGGCATCAAGATGGGTGGCAAGATGGAGACCTTCGCCGGTTTATCCGGTTTTGGTGATCTATTTGTAACCTGTAATAGTAAACACAGCCGTAACTGGAATGCCGGATACCTTATGGGTCAGGGTAAGTCCATGGAAGAGGCTATGCAGCAGGTTGGACAAGTTGTAGAGGGTATCAATTCCGCACGTGCAGCCTTGGCTCTGGCTGAAAAAAACGATGTTGAGATGCCGATTGTAGAACAAATCAACCTTGTTCTCTTTGAAGGAAAAGCCTCCAAGGATGCGCTTTATGATCTCCTTGGAAGAGATAAAAGGAAAGAATACAAATCCCTGGAGTGGGATTAAATTAATATAGCTGCCGTCTGTCAGTAAAAAAAGGGGCTTCGAATAATCAAAAATCCTGTCTAAATGCATAAAAAGCTGTGGTATCATTATTTTGATAATGAAAGAAGTGTCATACACTTCCTTCGCATCTCTATGTATTGATACAACAGCATTTTATGCATTTAGCATTTCAGTATTGATTAGATTATCCGAAGCCCTTTCTTTTATAAAGATACAGCAGCCTAATCATTTATTCATGATAGTAGAACGTTCGTAAAGCGTACCTTCTATTATATTATGTATTCAGAGATTAAGGGTTTGGCACAAAGCTTATTGATTTTTCAAAATAATTAGCGTTATAATAACAGTATTATTTATCCATATCAAAATATCATTAATAAAAGAATTCTACTTTGAATTTAAGGGTTTGTTATGATACATAATCATTTTACGGGAGGTTATTATGATTGATGAAATTATTAAAATAGTGAGAGAAGCCGGTCAGATTATGTTGACGGCGAGGAATATTCAGAGCGGGGTAGTAAGCAAGGAGGGCAGGGCTAATTTTGTAACTAAGTATGATGTAGAAGTTCAACAATTTCTCTTTGCCAAGCTGGCAAAGTTGTATCCGACAGCTACCTTTATCGGTGAAGAGGAAGACCAGAGGACTAACCCCGGTGAATACTGCTTTATCATCGATCCCATTGACGGAACCACGAACTTTATTATGGATTACCATCACAGCGCCATCAGTGTCGGATTAATGTATCATGGCCAGATGGCGGCAGGTGTAGTATATAATCCGTATCTGGATGAGCTGTTTCATGCAGAGCGTGGAACAGGAGCCTTTCTTAATAAAAAGCCTTTGAAGGTGACGGATTTGCCTCTATCGGAAGGTTTGGTCTCGATCGGTACCTGCCCTTATTATCGCGATAAGG
>JAEYOY010000071.1 GCA_023411215.1 Bacillota bacterium
TATACATAGGTGTGGTAGGGCCGGTTAGAACAGGAAAATCTACCTTTATTAAGAGATTTATGGATCTCTTGGTAATACCGGGTATCGAAGATGTCCATAGCAGAGAGCGGGCAATCGATGAATTGCCACAGGCTGCGGCCGGTAGGACGATCATGACGACCGAGCCGAAATTTATACCTAAGGAAGCTGCCACAATTACATTTGACGATGAGACTAAGGTTAAGATCCGTCTAATTGACTGCGTAGGGTATATGGTGGACGGTGCCTCCGGTCATATTGAGAATCAGCATGAACGAATGGTAAAAACCCCATGGTATGACCATGAAATTCCATTTACCCAGGCGGCAGAAATCGGTACGAAGAAGGTAATCAATGATCATTCTACCATTGGCATCGTAGTTACGACTGATGGTAGTTTTGGTGAGCTTGGCAGAGCGAATTATAAGCTTCCTGAGGAGCGTACCATCAATGAATTAAAGCATCTCGGTAAGCCCTTTATCGTATTACTCAATACGAATAAGCCTTATTCCAATGAGACACTCCATGTAGCTGAGGAGATGCAGGAAGAGTATAATGTTCCTGTTCTTCCGATCAATGCAGAGCAGCTAAGAAAAGAAGACATCACTAGAATTATGGAGAATATTCTCTCCACCTTTCCAATTACAGAGCTTGATTTCTATATGCCGAAATGGGCTGAGATGCTTCCCACAGAGCATTGGCTAAAAAAGGATCTGGTTGCATCTGTTAAGGAATTACTTCAAAATATCTCACAAATGAAGGATACGAAGGTATCCACTCTGGATACGGACAGTCAATATGTAAAACGCTTCAAAATTGATAAGATTAATATGCAGGACGGTGTAGTCAGTGTAAATGTAGACTTTGATGATATGTACTATTATCAGATACTGAGTGATATGATAGGAGTTCCGATAAACGGAGAATATCAATTGATCTCAACATTGAAAGAACTGGCTGGACGGAAATCAGAGTATGAAAAGGTTTCTTATGCGGCAGATCAGGTTCGCCGCAAGGGCTATGGCATCGTATCTCCTATGAGAAACGAAGTGACAATCGAGGAGCCGGAGATTATAAAGCATGGTAATAAATTCGGCGTAAAGATTAAAGCAACCGCTCCTTCCATTCATATGATTAAAGCTGACATTATGACCGAAGTTGCTCCAATTGTTGGTTCTGAAGAACAAGCCAGGGATCTGATCAACTATATTAATGTAAATTCGAAGGAAAATCCCGAAGGAATTTGGGAGACTAATATTTTCGGAAAGTCCATCCGACAGCTCGTGGATGACGGAATTAATACCAAAATTAATAAACTAACAGATGAAAGCCAGTTAAAGCTTCAAGATACTATGCAGCGTATTATCAACGATAGTAATGGCGGTTTGATTTGTATCATTATTTAACAATTATCTGCAGAAGGACTACCCGGTTTACGAGAAAACGTACCGTGGTAGTCTTTTTTATACCCTATATCTTACAGTCGCTTTGGGTAGACTGTTTTTTATATAATTTGTTAATTTTGACAATAATATAAAATAAGATTGACATAGAGTTGACAAAAAGTACAGTGTTTGGTACAATACTAATGTAACATATTTAATATTTGCGTAATATTTGATTAACACTATACTTTACATATTGATTACATATGTGACGACTAGATATTTCGTGTAATAGAACAAGAAAATGTATGGAGGAAGTACAATGAATAGGAAGCTCCTAAAGTTTTCCTTGGTATGTGTAACGGGAACATTAGTGCTCACAGCCAATCCAAAGACAGCAATGGCATATGAGGAAGCAGTTGCTGGATTTACTGCAGATAAGATGGCCACCAGCACCGGTAACGGTGATGAAGTAATGATATCAACCTTATCCACTTACGAGATACCTATTCCTGGCTTTATTAATGTCGGTATTGCTGATGTTGATAATAACTTAAATATTCGTTCCGGCCCCGGTGAAGACAAAAAATTAGTTGGAAAGCTTCCTAAGAACGGTGGTTGTGAAATCCTATCACAAGAAGGTGGCTGGTCCAAAATCACTTCCGGTAAGGTAACCGGATATGTAAAAAGCGAATTTCTTATAACAGGTTCCAGAGCTACGCAATTAGCGAAAAAGCTTGGTAACTATATTGCTACTGCGAACACCAATGGACTTCGCGTACGGAAGAATCCCACCGTTGATTCTGAAGTAATTGATCAGATTGCTAAGGGAGAAGAATTGCTCGTTCTTGACAGCAGAATAATTTCAGAAGATAAAGAGTATGGCAAGTGGGTCCAGGTAAATCTTGACTCCGATGATTCAGCAGATGGTAGCGTTGGTTATGTTGCTAAGGAATATGTTGATTTATCCTTTCAGTTAATTAAGGCAGTCTCTATGGAAGAATTGGAATATGGATCCGGCGTATCCTCTACCCGTGTTAAGCTGATTGATTTAGCGAAGCAGTATCTGGGTGATGCATATGTATGGGGTGGTACCACTCTTGGCAGAGGTGTAGATTGCTCCGGATATACACAGGCATTATATAGAAAGATGGGAATTTATATCCCTCGTACCTCCAGAGAGCAGGCTAGAAGCGGAAGCACCATTTCAGCGTCTAATCTGAAGCCCGGAGATTTAGTATTCTATGGAAGTTCTTCATACATTAATCATGTGGCAATGTATATTGGTAACAGCAAGGTTATCCATGCAAGCAATAGAAGAGATGGTATAAAGATCTCTAATATGTATTACAGATCACCTGTGAAATGTGTTAGATACATTAATAATTAAGATTGTATTATATTGAACGTTAAGCGAGGAATGGTTGAACAGTTACTGTTCAACCATTTTTATGTATTTTATTTTATATTTGTTAGGATATCCTATCACGAAATATTAAAAATAACTTATTTTAAAGCTACAATGATTGACAGCAACAAAATAGAATTTTATAATAGCCGTTATAAAAGAAAAAGCTTCGATGGCAATTGTAATCGGACAGACAGGAGTAATGTATATGGAATATCTACTAATTATTGCGGCAGTAATGGTCGCTATTGTCATATGGAGCCTCATCAGCAACAGAAATAATTTAAAGACATTAAAGCTTCGTCTTAGGAGAGAATGGGGTGAAACACCTACAGAAGAATATACTTCCGAGAAGCTGGAATTCCTTAAGTCATATTATAATTCCCGAAAGGATACCAATCTCGACGTAGACGATATCACCTGGAATGATCTTGATATGGATGAGATCTTCATGGAGATGAATAACACGCAATCCTCCATCGGAGAGGAATATCTCTATTCCATACTTCGTAAGCCCAGCTTTTCTGAAAAAGAACTGATGGAACGAAATCGCCTAATGAAGTTCTTTACGGATCAAGAGGAGGAACGAATTGAGTTACAGGCTAGACTTCATAATATGGGTAAGCTACGCACTATATCCGTTTTTGAATATATTAATCGTCTGGAAGCACAAGAGTCCCAAAGCAATTTAATTCACTATCTGCTGGATTTTGGATTCTTGCTATCAATTGCGTTGATTTTTATCATTCCTGGGTTAGGTGGGGTAGGAATATTCACCTTTGCCATAGTCAATATCTTTCATTATTATTCCTGCAAAGCGAAGATTGAGAATTATATTACTGTATTCTCCTATATTTTTCGCTTATTGGATAATTCAAAGGCCATCATTCGTCTTGACCTTCCAGAAATAAAGGAATATACCGGACGTCTTCGCGAGGATATCAAATATTTTAATCGAATTAAGCGCGGTTCCTTCCTTCTTGCACCTAAGGGCGCTAACGGTAATATTTTGGATGCTGTTCTCGATTATTTCCGCATGCTCTTTCATCTGGATCTAATTAAGTACAACTCTATGCTTAGTTTCTTTAAGAAAAATCGTGTGGTGTTGAATCGTATCTTTGAGAATATTGGTTATCTGGACAGTATGATTGCTGCTGCCTCCTTCCGAAAGCTGATTTATTATTACTGTGAACCGGAGCTTACCAAATCAGAAAAGCCTTTTCTATCAGCTGCTGATTTATATCACCCTCTACTGGAACAGCCTGTAACGAACTCGATTACTGAGAACCGAAGCGTGCTGCTTACCGGTTCCAATGCCTCCGGTAAATCAACCTTTATTAAGACTCTGGCAATCAATGCGATCTTGTCGCAGACGATCTATACCTCTACCACCACACGTTATCAGGGAAGTTATTTTATGATCTATTCCTCGATGGCATTAAGGGATAATATCTTCAGCAGTGAGAGCTATTATATTGTAGAAATTAAATCTTTAAAGCGTATTTTGGACAATATTAATCCTGAAGTTCCGATGCTATGCTTTATTGACGAGGTTCTGCGCGGCACCAATACTCTGGAACGAATCGCCGCCTCCTCCCGTATTCTGAATAGCTTGGCATTGCAAAATGCACAGGTATTTGCCGCAACGCACGATATTGAATTGACTCATATTCTGGAGAAGAATTATTCGAACTATCATTTTCAGGAACGTATAGAGGATAAGCAGGTTTTATTTGATTATAAGCTTTATCAGGGAAAGGCTATTTCTAAAAATGCTATCAAGCTCCTTGATATGCTTGGTTATCCTCATGAGATCATTACCTCCGCAGAACAAGCAGCGCAGGATTTTCTAAGCAGCGGTGAGTGGAGTAATTTATAAATAAATAGTAAAGATTGGAGAACAATATGAACGTTTCGATTTATACCGATGGAGCAGCACGAGGGAATCCGGACGGTCCCGGTGGCTATGGGGCAATCGTTGTCTTTGTTGATTCGAAGGGAACCACTCATGAGAGAGAATATTCAGCTGGCTATAAGAAGACCACCAACAACCGAATGGAGCTTATGGCGGCAATTGCCGGTCTAGAAGCATTAACCAAGCCCTGTCAGGTCGTACTATATTCCGATTCCCAGTATTTAGTGAAGGCGTTTAACGAGCATTGGTTAGAGAGCTGGATACAGAAGGGTTGGAAAAGAGGTAAAAATGAGCCGGTAAAAAACATAGATTTATGGAAACGTCTTCTGAAAGCAATGGAACCTCATCAGGTACGCTATGAATGGGTTCGAGGACATAACGGTCATCCGATGAACGAGCGTTGCGATGTACTGGCAACGACTGCCGCAGACGGTGATCAGCTGCTGGATGATATTCAAATTGAATAATCTATATACTACAGAGTCTAAATAAAAAAATAACTCCATTTTATGGAGTTATTTTTTTCGATACACTAACCTTGCAAAAGGTGACTATTATGGTATAATTGTTATGATTTAAAAAATCGAACAAAACACCATGTATATTGCTGGTTAAGACATTGACTACCATACCTAGTATTTATAATCAGCTTAAAGAATATCTTTTATGAATTCCTAAGGTGGATTACTGATACAAGCTACGATAATCCAAACAATTTCAAAAGAATAATTATATACGAAAGGATTCTTGAACCATGACTCAGTTAACTCCTATGATGCAGCAATACCTGCAGATTAAGGAACAATATAAAGACTGTATCTTATTCTACCGCTTAGGCGATTTTTATGAGATGTTTTTTGAGGATGCTCATGTTTGCTCCAGAGAGCTGGAGATCGCACTGACCGGAAAAAACATTGGCCAGGAGGAGAGAGCTCCCATGTGCGGCGTGCCTTATCACGCTGTCGACAATTATTTAAGTAAGCTGGTTAGCCGCGGCTACCGTGTCGCTATTTGTGAACAGGTGGAGGATCCAAAGCAGGCCAAGGGTATTGTGAAAAGAGAAGTAGTCCGTATTGTTACTCCCGGAACCAATTTGAATACTCAGGTACTGGATGAAACCAAAAATAATTATCTGATGGCGGTAGTACATACAACCAATGCCTATGGTATATCCATTGTTGATGTAACCACAGGAGATTACTATGTAACAGAGGTTGATACAGAGCGTAAGCTGATGGATGAGATTTTTAAATGGTCTCCCTCGGAAATCATCTGTAATGATACCTTCTTTGTATCCGGCGTGAATATTGAAGCTTTGAAAAATTATAATAATGTTACCTTGTCTCCACTAGAGCCCTGGTATTTTGATGATGAGCTCTGTGTACGTGCGCTGAAGGAGCATTTTAAGGTTGCGACGATTGATGGACTCGGATTAAAGGATTATACCATTGGGGTGATTGCAGCCGGTTGCATTATGCAATTCCTTCGGGAGACGCAAAAGAGTTCCTTATCCCATATCATAAAACTTTCGCCATATACCTACGAGAAATACATGCTGCTTGACAGCTCCACAGTGCGTAATCTTGAATTAACCGAGACCATTCGTGAGAAATCAAAGAAGGGTTCCCTGCTTTGGGTTTTGGACAAAACCAAGACTGCAATGGGAGCCCGCTTACTACGCGGATTTATGGAGCAGCCCTTAATCGATTATGAAATGATTACACAGCGTCTGGAAGCAGTCAGCCAGATGAAAGATAATATGATTTCCCGCGAGGAGATCAGAGAATACTTAAATCCAATCTACGACCTGGAACGCCTCATGAGTAAAATCAGCTATAAGAGTGCCAATCCCAGAGATTTAATTGCTTTCAGTTCCTCCCTCTCCATGCTGCCTCATATTAAATTCCTTATGCAGAGCTTTGACAGCGAACTGCTAAAGGAGATCTATGAGGATTTGGATCCGTTGGCCGATATCTTTGAATTAATTAATTCATCGATTGCCGAGGAACCGCCGCTCAATGTAAAGGAAGGCGGAATCATTCGTGAGGGATATAATGAAGAAGTGGATCGTCTTCGTAGAGCCAAGACGGAAGGTAAGGACTGGCTTATGGATCTGGAGACAAAGGAGCGTGAGGCAACCGGGATCAAGAACCTTCGTATCCGTTTTAACCGTGTCTTTGGATATTACCTTGAAGTAACCAATTCCTATCAGAATCTGGTTCCCCCTACCTGGATTCGCAAACAGACCTTAGCCAATGCAGAGCGCTATACCACAGCGGAGCTTAAGGATCTGGAGGATATTATCCTCGGTGCAGAGGACAAACTGTTTTCCTTGGAATATGACCTATTCAGCGATATACGTGATCAGATCTCCTTTGAGGTAAGACGAATTCAGCAGACCGCCAAAGCAATTGCCAAGATAGACGTATTTGCTTCCCTGGCTCTCGTAGCAGAGCAGAATAATTATGTTAAGCCGATTATGAATACCAGCGGCTCCCTGCATATTAAGAATGGTCGTCATCCGGTAGTCGAACGTATGATTTCCCACGATATGTTCGTAGCCAATGATACCTTATTAGATAATAAGCAGAATCGTGTATCCATCATCACCGGACCGAACATGGCCGGTAAATCCACCTATATGAGACAATCAGCCCTGATTGTTCTTATGGCTCAGATTGGTAGCTTTGTTCCAGCAGATTCCGCTTCCATCGGTATCGTAGACCGAATCTTTACCCGTGTCGGAGCCTCCGATGATCTGGCCAGTGGTCAGAGTACCTTTATGGTGGAGATGACCGAGGTTGCGAACATCCTACGAAATGCTACAAAGAATAGTCTTTTAATTCTGGATGAAATCGGCCGCGGCACAAGTACCTTCGACGGTCTGAGTATTGCCTGGGCCGTAGTAGAGCATATCAGCAATCATCAAATTCTTGGAGCAAAGACCTTATTTGCTACCCATTATCATGAACTGACAGAACTGGAAGGTCGATTAGAAGGCGTAAATAATTATTGTATTGCGGTAAAGGAGCAGGGGGAAGACATCGTATTCCTACGTAAAATTGTCAAGGGTGGCGCTGATAAGAGCTATGGTATTCAGGTAGCGAAGCTTGCCGGAGTACCAAACAGTGTCTTAAAGCGTGCTTCTGAGATTGTCATAGAACTTACCGGCAATGATCTTGCTTTGAAAGCCAAGAATTTATCAACTCCTGAGGAGCCCAATGCGAGGGAAGCTTCCATTCCGGAGCAATTCTCCATCGAGGAGTATGTGGAA
Source organism: Bacillota bacterium (assembly GCA_023411215.1). Taxonomy (GTDB): domain Bacteria; phylum Bacillota; class Clostridia; order Lachnospirales; family Lachnospiraceae; genus Mobilitalea. Next base: position 8,001 of record JAEYOY010000071.1, read on the forward strand.
TCGTCATTACAGACAGTGGATGAAAGAAAGAGCAAGAAGGCAAAGCTCTTCTCCGATCAGCTTTCTCTATTCACGACCTCTGAGAATGAGGATATTATTACTGAGCTCAGAGATCTTAATATTGCAGTACTTACACCAATTGATGCCATCAATAAACTGTATCAGCTTCAGAAGAAGATCAAGGACAGAATTTAGGAGGTGCCCATGTCACTCATACATGTACTTGATGAGGCAACTATTAATCAAATAGCAGCCGGAGAGGTAGTAGAACGTCCCAGTGCTGTGGTAAAGGAGCTCATTGAAAATGCAATGGATGCCGGAGCCACAGCTATCACTGCAGAGATTAAAGAGGGCGGACTTTCCTTTATCCGTATCACGGATAACGGTGGCGGAATTGCCAAGGAGGATATTCCTTTGGCATTTCTTCGTCATGCCACCAGTAAAATTCGCAGTGCTGAGGATCTCCTCAGTGTTACCAGCTTAGGCTTTCGAGGCGAAGCTTTATCCAGTATTGCTTCCGTTGCCCAGGTAGAGCTGATTACGAAGACGCCAACCGCCTTGAATGGCTTCCGTTATATAATCGAAGGTGGTAGCGAAAAAGCTCTGGAGGAAATAGGCTGTCCTGGTGGAACGACAATTATTGTTCGTAATTTATTCTTTAATACACCGGCAAGAAGGAAGTTCCTCAAGTCTGCCACAACAGAAGGAGGCTATATAAGCGACCTAATGGAGCGTTTGATGGTGTCCCATCCGAATGTTTCATTTAAATTTATCATGAATAATCAGGTAAAGCTGCAATCCTCCGGCAATAATAGCAGTAAGGATATCCTTTATCAGGTCTATGGCAGAGATATCACCAGAGAACTGCTTCCCTTATTCCATCAATCCGAAGGCTTTTCAGTAACCGGGTACATCGGCAAGCCATCGATTACAAGAGGAAACCGAAATTTTGAAAATTATTTTATTAATGGACGTTATATTAAGAGTAATGTAATTACAAAAGCGATCGAAGAGGCTTATAAGCCTTATCTGATGCAGCATAAATATCCCTTTACTTCGATTTACTTTGAGATTGATCCGGAACAGATTGACGTCAATGTACATCCTCAGAAATTAGAAATCCGCCTAAAAAATGGGGAAGAGATCTACCAGCAGACCTATCGTCTGCTTCGGGATGCTCTCACCGGAAAAGAACTAATTCCCAAGGTTTCTCTGGTACAAGAAGAGGTTAAGAAAGAAGAACTCCCCCGTATTCCTGAGCCCTTCGAACAAAATCGTAGGAATCAATTTTTGAATCAATCCGGTTCACCTACAAATAATGTAGCTTCAGGCATTGCCCAGTCTAAGCCATTCCAGTTTAACTATGATAGTGGAACAATGAAACAGACCAATCATAACATAGTTAATAAAGTAGCCGAGAATAAAGACAGCTATTCCCCCGAATCATCAAATAGTGCTGAAAATCCGAACAATGTGCACGTGAATGTAGAGCATGCGAAAGCAGAGGTCCAGAAAGTTGAGTATTATGGTACGGAACACCCTAAGCTTGAGCATTCGAAAGCATTGGATCCGGAAGCAAGTCTGGAAGCACTTCGAGTTTTATCCGGATCAGAGAAGGAGCTAAGTACACTTCTTGTGAAAGGTAATTCTGAACCTTCTGAGGTCAAACAGGATGCCGGCTTTCCTGTTGTATCGGAGGAATCTGGAGGAAAGATGATCTCGGATAATCCCATAGGAAATATTGTAGTCGATAAACAGCTGAATCTTTTTTCTGACTCCGCTACACAGGAGGAGGATAAGCCTTTCTTATCAAAGCAAGCTTTGGAGGAGCATCGGATAATCGGACAGGTATTCTCGACCTACTGGCTGGTGGAATACAAAAAGAATCTCTATATTATTGATCAGCATGCAGCCCACGAAAAGGTATTGTATGAGCGTATCATGGCTGCTGCTAAGACAAAAACAGGAGCTTCCCAACAACTTTTGCCACCGATTGTATTGTCATTAACCTTACGGGAGCAAGAGGTGTTGAAGAAAAGAGAAGAGGCCTTACAGAGCCTTGGTTATGAAATCGAGCATTTTGGAGGTAATGAATATTCGGTTCGTGCAGTTCCTGCTGATTTATATGGTATCTCTGAAAAAGAGTTGTTGCTTGAGTTTATTGATGAGATGGTGGAGGATGTGGCTGGTACTGGTGCTCCAAGTGCGAATTCTATTCTGGAGCGCGTAGCCTCCTTATCCTGTAAAGCGGCAGTAAAAGCCAATCATGCCTTTTCCTATGAAGAGGCCAGTGCACTTGTTAATGAGCTTTTGACTCTGGAGAATCCCTATCATTGTCCTCATGGTAGACCGGTTATTATCTCCATGAGCCAGTATGAATTAGAACGCAAATTCAAGCGAATAGTGTGAAAAAAGGATTTTTATAAATCAAAAAATCCTTGGGAAGAACTACGAAGTTTGCCCATTGGAGCAAACTCCTTGTTCTTCCGGTGTTTCGGGCTACTTCATGTATGCAGGCACAAACTGACACAAAGGGTAGGAAATACTTTTTCAATGTTTGGAAATTCTTCTTTACCTGTTATTGATGTCTACCTAATTAATTTTTTTGGAGGATATGATGAACAAGAAACCTTTAATAATTCTTACCGGACCCACATCTGTCGGAAAGACAGCTCTTTCTATTGCTTTAGCAAAGGCAGTAGAGGGTGAGATTATTTCTGCTGACTCTATGCAGGTCTATAAGTATATGGATATCGGTACGGCTAAAATCACTCCGCCAGACATGCAAGGGGTTCCTCATTATCTCATTGACGAATTGGAGCCGGACGAAGAATTTAATGTTGTCCGTTTTCAGCATTTGACAAAGCAATACATGGAACAAATCTATGATAATAATAGGATACCGATTCTAATCGGTGGCACGGGTTTCTATATTCAGGCGGTGCTAAATGATATTGATTTTACAGAAAATGAGACTGACACCTCTTACCGTAAGGAATTAGAGCACTTATTAGACTTGAAAGGAGCAGATTATCTTCATAAACTGCTTTTAGAGATTGATCCGGATAGTGCAAAGGCCATTCATCCTAATAACAGCAAAAAAGTAATTCGAGCTCTGGAATTCGCTAAGCTAACCGGAGATAAGATCTCCGAGCATAACAATGAACAGCGGAAGAAGGAATCTCCTTATAATTTCTGTTATTTTGTTTTGAATAAGGACCGTGCAAAGCTCTATGAGACCATAAACCATCGTGTTGACCGGATGCTTGAGCAGGGGCTTATTGACGAGGTAAAAGCATTATACGCAAAAGGCTATAATAGAGAGCTGGTCAGTATGCAAGGCTTAGGTTATAAAGAAATTCTGGCTTATTTGGAGGGAGAGAGTACCCTTGAGGAAGCAATCGAGCTTCTGAAGCGAAATACAAGACACTTTGCCAAAAGACAACTCACCTGGTTTAAGAGAGAGAAAGACGTCATCTGGGTAGATAAGGATACCTTTTCAGACGATGAGACAATTCTTGCTTATCTATTAGCAAGGCTCAAGGAAAGGCAACTGTTACCGATAAATTGAAACATAATATTATTATGTCAACTAATAACGATATGTTTCTATTATTGTTTCACCAGATAAATTATATTGTCAATTATGTACTCCCATTTCATTTATATGGGAACAGTAGGAGATTACTTAGGAGGATTTTATTTTGCATAACAATGAATTATTTGAAGCTTATCAGAAGCTTGGGATTAACCCTAAGGTTTTGAATTACTGCTTAGGAATAGAAGACAAGCTCTCCCAACGCTTCACGGAAATCGACCGGGTTGCCGAGTTCAATCAGATGAAGGTTTTAGCAGCGATGCAGAAGAACCGTCTCAGTGATATCCATTTTGCCGCTACCACCGGTTATGGCTATAACGATATTGGCAGAGATACCTTGGAGAGTGTATACGCCGATGTATTTCAAGCGGAGGATGCATTAGTCAGACCTCAACTAATTAGTGGGACCCATGCTCTTACCGTTGCTTTATCCGGTAACCTTCGACCAGGTGATGAGATCCTGTCTCCTGTTGGAAAGCCTTACGATACCCTGGAGGGTGTCATTGGAATCACGGAGACCAAAGGCTCCTTAGCAGAGTACGGAATCACCTATTCTCAGGTGGAGCTTCAATCCGACGGCAGCTTTGACTGGGAGGGCATCAGAGCGGCGATTAAGCCAAATACAAAACTAGCTACCATCCAACGCTCTAAGGGCTATGCCAGCCGTCCAACCTTGTCGGTAGCTCGAATCGGGGAACTAATCCATTTTCTCAAAACGGAAAAGCCGGACTTGATCTGTATGGTTGATAACTGTTACGGCGAATTTGTGGAGCTTACCGAACCTACTCAGGTTGGAGCCGATCTATGTGTTGGTTCCCTGATTAAGAATCCCGGGGGCGGTCTTGCTCCGATTGGAGGCTATATTGTCGGTAAGAAAGAATATGTAGAGAATGCAGCCTATCGTTTAACTGCACCCGGTCTAGGTAAGGAGGTTGGTGCCACTTTAGGTCTTAATACATCCTTATTCCAAGGATTATTTTTAGCTCCCCAGGTGGTATCGGGAGCTCTGAAGGGTGCAATCTATGCCGCTAGTCTTTATGAGCAGCTGGGTTATACGGTCTTACCCAATGGCAAAGAAGACCGATATGATATCATTCAGGCAGTTACACTAGGCAGCCCGGAAGCGGTGATTGCCTTCTGTAAAGGGATACAGGCTGCTGCTCCGGTAGACAGCTATGTTGTTCCGGAGCCTTGGGCTATGCCCGGTTATCAATGCGAAGTCATTATGGCAGCCGGTGCCTTTGTACAGGGCTCTTCCATAGAGCTTTCCGCCGATGCACCGATTAAGCCCCCCTATACTGTATTCTTTCAAGGTGGACTTACCTGGTATCATGCTAAATTCGGAATCCTTATGTCCATACAGAAGCTATATGAAGAAGGTATTGTAAAAATATAAAGTTGCTTTCACCCAAAGCGAATGATCATACGCTTTGAACTGTTGGAATTCCATGCATCGATTATATCGATTCGCTATCGATAAAATTGAGTTTGGCATATACAAAATAAGGCGTTTGTGGTAAAATGTTATTTGATTATGATACAAGGGGGCTTCTTTTTATGGCAAGAACATTTAGCAAAAACAACTGGGCTTTGTTTCTTTTATTACTGGCAGGTATTGTTGTTGGTAGCTTTCTGGGACATTTAGCAAAGGGGATAAGCTTCTTAGAATGGTTGGATTATGGAATGAATTTTGCCATAGGTGATCCGAATAATAGTAATATTGTCACTCTGGATCTTAGTGTACTGGTATTACATTTTGGATTTCGCCTTAGAGTTACCATTGGTAGTGTAATCGGTGCAGCAGCTGCTGTTCTTATCTATAAAAAGGTCTGATTACAGTCTGTAAGTTTTGATCCGCAACCCTGATTTCTTGGAGAGAGGAATTTAGGAGGATCCAATGAAAGAGAACTATCTAACAGTCAAAGAATTACCTGTATCCGAACGTCCTTATGAAAAATGTGAGCGTCACGGTGCAGCTGCCTTGTCCGATGCCGAGTTATTGGCAGTGATCATCCGGACCGGAACAAAACAACAAAGAGCGATTGATTTGGCAGTGAATATTCTTAATTATTCTACTGCCTACCCTGGTTTAAAGGGCCTGAATTATTTCTCGATGAAGGAGCTAAGGAAGATTAAAGGAATCGGACGAGTTAAGGCAATTGAGCTGCATTGCCTGACAGAATTGACAAGAAGGATGGCAAAGGATACCCTGCATGACAGTGTACGATTAACTACACCACAGAGTGTTGCGGATTATTATATGCAGGATATGCGTCATCTGACCAGAGAGCAGGTTGTTTTATTGATGTTTGATTCAAAGAATAAGCTGATGAAGGATATGGTTATATCGGAAGGAACGGTTAACACTTCAATTATGCCTACAAGAGAGATATTTGTTCATGCCGTCAAAGAGGAAGCGGTTAATATTATTCTTCTTCATAACCATCCTAGCGGAGATCCCACTCCTAGTTCAGAGGATATCCGAGTAACAAAGAGATTAGCAGAAGCTGGTAATTTAATTGGAATTTCGCTTATGGATCACATAATTATTGGCGATAATAGATATATCAGTTTAAAGGAACAGGGGCTAGTGTGAATTATTAAAAAGCATAATTCACACTTCCAAGTTTGTGCCTGCGTCTTCCTCGGCACAAACTAACACAAAGGGCAGGCATGTAAAGATAGTGTGAATAAAGGGTTTTTGAAAAGAAAAATCCTTAGGAAGAAGCTGCGAAGTCCGCACAATGGTGCGAACTCCTTGTTCTTCCAGCCTTCAAACTGTTTGTGCCTGCAGTCTCCAAAGTGTAAAGGACACACTTGGCACAAACTTACACAAAGGGCAGGCATGTTTATTTATTATGAGATATGTAGTGTATCATTCATAATTCTCTGGTATATTAGTTAATGACAGATGATGAATTTTGACAACTTTAGTGAATATAGGAGGTTACAAAAATTATGGCATCGAAAACCTTTGGTATTGATTTTGGTACCAGTACAATAAAAATATATAAAAAGGGGCAGGGAATTGTCCTAGATGAGCGAAATATAATAGCGATATCAAACCGGAAGAATGTAATAGCTTCTGGCAACGATGCCTTTGAGATGTATGAGAAAGCACCGGCTAGTATTGAGGTCAGCTATCCCGTCCGAAACGGGGTTATCGCAGATGTTGCAAATATGCTTGCATTACTCAATCATTTCATGCATCGAATTGGAGGACCAAAGCGTATCGGAGCTGCAGACTATATTGTTGCAACCCCAACCGATATAACTGAAGTAGAGCGCCGTTCCTTCTATGATTTGATTGCCAGCTCCAGTCTCAAGGTCGGTAAGATTAAGATTGTTGAGAAACCGATCGCGGATGCCGTAGGAGCAGGTCTGGATATAATGACCGCACGCGGAGTTATGATCGTCGACATAGGAGCAGATACCACAGAGGTATCCATATTATCCTTGGGTGGTATTGTACTTAGCAAGATAATTCCCGTCGGCGGGAATCGCCTTGATGATGCGATTAAGAGTATGGTGAAGAGAAAATACAATCTATATATTGGTGATAAGACAGCCGAGAATATTAAAAAGAAACTCGCCTGTGCTTTGACCACGGTGGAAGCGTCGGTTAAAGTCTATGGACGTGATGTCGTAACCGGACTTCCGACCGAGATGGATGTCAGCTCCTCCGATGTATATGATGCAATTTCCGAGTATATGTTCGCTATCATCGATGCCATTAAGATTATTCTTGAGCGTACTCCTCCGGAGATTTCCTCCGATATCATTGACAGCGGTATCTATATCACCGGAGGTTCCGCTAAGATATTCGCCTTAGATCAGCTGATGCATCGGGAAACGGATCTTAAGATTAATATATGCCCGGATTCCGCTAATACAGTAGTAAATGGTCTCGGTAGAATTATGGAGGATCATAAGCTTGCCTCTCTGGCGGATGTTTTAAGACCGAAGACATTTGTGAACTAATAGTGCTGCCTACTTAATAAACCAGCAAGATCAACAAATAAATGTAACTATTCAGACCCAGCTCGAAAATCCTAAGAATTTTCTCGCTTTTTGGGTCATTCCAGTAGAAATATAAAAATACTCCTAAGAATGCTAGCGTTCCTATTATATTTTCTAGGTATTTCTGTAGTCCTGAATAGTTACAAATAAAGAATTTATCTGCGCCTAAATTCAAGCTTGAATAAGAATCTTATAGAACAGATGGAGATTTGGAATGAGACGAAGGACTAAAATTAATGTTAATCCGAAACATGTTCTCATCGCATTAGTTATTTTTTGTATCGGATTAATATTTATTTCCTATCGCTATGGTGATAAACTATCACCGGTGAAAGATGCAGTGGGAATTGTAATAACTCCGATGCAGGTTGGGATTAATTCGATTGGAACCTATATATCGGACAAGCTGGATAACTTTAAGAGTATCAATGATCTCTTGGAAGAAAATGAAAAATTGAATGAGCAGGTAAGTGTACTCTCCTATGAGAATAAGTTGTTACTCCAGGATAAATATGAGCTTGACGGTCTTCGTGAGTTATATGATCTGGATCAGAAGTATCTGGATTATCCGAAGGTTGCCGCTCGTGTCATTGGTAAGGATTCCAACAATTGGTATAATATATTCACCATAGATAAAGGAACACGTGACGGTATCAAGAAGGATATGAATGTACTAGCCGGTAACGGACTGGCCGGTATTATCACCGAGGTTCATTATAATTACTCGGTTGTCAGATCAATCATTGATGATAACAGCAGCGTCAGCGGAATGTTTTTGAAGACCTCAGATACCTGTAATGTAGTAGGTGATCTTAGGTTAATGGATTCCGGAAAGATCTGGGTTGAGCAGATTAATAAGGATGCTGAGGTATCTGACGGGGATGAGATTGTAACATCACATATCAGTTCAAAATTCCTTCAGGGTATCCTGATTGGTTATGTCAGTGAAATTAAATTAGACGCTGGTAATATGACTAAGACCGCATACTTAACACCGGTGGTCGATTTTGATCGTTTGGAAGAGGTATTAATCATTACGGAGCTGAAAGAACCATTGATTGATAAAGAGGAAGATATCAAAACTACAAGTAATTGAGCATCCTGGTGTGAAAATAAGGGCATTTTTCACACTAGGATGCCGTAAAACGGCATTATGGAGGTTAACGTGAAGAGGTTGATTGTATACATTCTTGAAATTATTATACTGTTTGTCATCCAGAGCGCTGCCTTTCATTATTTCCAGTTGGCAAATATCATGCCTAATCTGTTATTAATCCTGGTAGTCTCGACCGCCTATATGCGCGGACGACTTTCCGGCATGATGCTTGGATTTTTTAGCGGAATTATCGTTGATTTGATGTTTGGCTCCTATATTATCGGGTTATACGCTCTATTGTATCTCACAATTGGTTATGTGATGGGGTATACGAATCGTTTTTATTCCAATGACGACTACACGTTGCCGATTGTATTGATCGGAATCAGTGATTTTTTCTATGGCTTTTTCTATTATGTATTTGAATTTTTATTACGAGGTCGTTTAAATTTTCTATATTATCTCAGAAGATTTATATTACCCGAGATAATCTATACCATTGCTGCCTCGGTTTTATTATATAAGTTGTTACATATGATTAACAACCGTTTGGAACGTAAGCCGGAAGAGGAGGTATAAAATTGTTTGATGTTATTTTGGATTATCTGAAAAGATTAATAAAGTCCAGATTATTCCCAATTACAATTATCTACATCATACTGTTTTCTGTCATCATCAACCGATTATTTATATTACAGATTGTACAGGGACCGGAAAATGTTGCGAAAACCGTATTAAAATATGAAAAAAGCAGAGAAATCAAAAGCACTCGCGGTAATTTCTATGACCGCAACGGTAAGCTTTTAGCATCTAATGTTTTGACCTATTCTGTAGTAATGGAGGATAGTACCAAAATTGAATCCAATGCACAGAGAAACGCGATCATTCATCGCTTAATTCAGATCATCGAGAATAATGGTGATACGCTAGATACGGAATTTTATATCAAACAGAACGAAGAGGGTAAATTGGAGTTCACTATTGAGGGGGATGCTCTAACCCGCTTTAAGAGGAATGTTTATTCCTTTGTCCTCGATGATGATAATAATATACCGCCGGAATATCCCAGTGACACTCCGGAGGATGTATATAAGTTCTTATGTAATGGTACCGGTAATGCTTATACCAGAATGTTCGGAATCACCGAAGAATACAGCGTGGAAGATGCCTTGAAGATTATGGCTGTCCGTTATGCACTGTTCTTGAATTTCCCGAAATATGCTCAGATTACCGTTGCTTCCCATGTAAGCGATAAGACCGTAGCCGCTGTAAATGAAAGTGGTTCAGAGTTACTCGGAGTTGAAATTCAGCAGCAAACCCACCGAGTGTATGAGGATAGCTTATATTTTGCGCATATCATCGGATACACGGGCCTGATCAGCGCAGATCAGCTGGAAACAATGAATGCAGAAAAGAAATACTATACTTCTACAGATGTAGTAGGTAAAGCGGGTCTGGAGAAAAAGTACGAAGAGATACTCGGCGGTACCAAAGGTAGTGAAACGGTAAGCGTAAATAACAGTGGAAAAGTAGTGGAAGTATTAAACCATACCGATCCAATAGCCGGAAGTGATATATATCTTACCATCGACAGTGATTTACAGAAAAACATCTATCATATACTCGAGAAGAAGATTGCAGGAATTCTTCTGGATCATATTGTTCCGAATTTAGATTACGGAAGTAAAGGTGAAAGCGCAAGCGATATAACAATACCGATCTATGAGGTATATTTCGCTTTGATTAATAACAACATTATCGATATTAAAACTCTGAATGATAAGGATTCAGAGCCTCGCGAGAAACAGACCTATTCTGATTATCAGGCAGAACTTACTAATGTATTCAACCAGCTCGACGGTTTACTCAAAATCAATAATACGGTAACGAATGATAAAGCAGGTGATATGGAGGATTTTCTGGATTATTTCTATACCGTTGTATCCAAAAACCTTATCATTGCAGATAATATTGCAAAGGATGACGTAATTCTTAATAATTATAAAAATGACAAGGTCAGTCTTAGCAGTCTTCTTCAACATGCCTTGGCAAGCAATTGGGTGGATTTAGCAAAACTCGGTGTAGGTAATGAGTATTACAGTGCCGAAGAGCTTTATCAGAAGCTGATTGACTATACAAAAGATCTGTTGAAAAAGGATGACAAATTCAATAAAAAAATATACCGTAAATTGGTATTTTCGTATAAATTATCGGGAACTGAAATTTGTCTTTTATTATTCGACCAAGGTGTGTTAGAATATAAGGAAGATGATGTTAATAAGTTGAAAAACGGTAGTATATCTCCTTATGATTTTATTAGGAATAAGCTGACATCTCTGGAGATTACTCCTGCTATGTTAGCTCTGGAGCCCTGCAGCGGTTCTGTCGTTGTAACAGATGTTAATTCCGGTGATGTACTGGCAATGGTTACTTATCCAAGCTATGATAATAATAAATTTGCAAATAAGATAAATTCAGCTTATTATAGTCAGGTATCAAATGATAAGACATCACCTATGTTAAATCGCCCTGTCTCTGAGAAGACTGCCCCTGGTTCAACCTTTAAGATGGTCACTGCCTTTGCGGCATTAGAGGAGGGCGCAACAACACCTTCTGAAGAAATCCGTGATTTAGGAGAGTTCGATAAAATCGATCCCGCTGCAAAATGTCATATTTATCCGGGTTCTCATGGCTTAGTTAATATTGAAGAAGCAATAAAGGTATCCTGTAACTATTTCTTCTACGAGATGGGTTGGAGATTAAGTATCAACAATGGTAAATTCGATCAACAGCTAGGGCTGTCAAAGCTGGAGAAATATGCTACTCTTTTTGGATTAAATAAACCTTCCGGTATAGAATTGAATGAATCGGAACCTGAGATTTCTACTGAGGATTCCGTACGTTCCTCCATCGGACAAGGCTCCAATGATTATACTCCTGTACAGCTTGCCAGATATATCACTACTCTGGCTAATCGCGGCACCTGTTATGATCTCACTCTGATCGACCGAACAGTTGATAAGAAGGGGAATGTAACAATAAATGACGCGAAGGTTGATCATGTCCTTAAGGATATTAAGGACAGTACCTGGAAGAGCGTTTGGGAGGGTATGTATTCCGTGGTAAATGAACCCGGAGGCTCTGTATATAATTTATATAAAAATTTGGGTGTTACCGTAGCCGGAAAGACAGGAACCTCACAGATCAGTAAGGTGAATCCCAATAATGCATTATTTGTATCCTTTGCCCCTTATGAGAAGCCGGAAATCTCCATTACCGCAGTAATACCAAGAGGCTATACCTCATCGAATGCTGCCAGCTTAGAGAAGGATATATATAAGATATATTTTGAATTAGAGGATGTGGAAGATGTTCTGGAGAAGAGTGCAACCCTTCCTGAAGGCTCAAATATAGATGCCATACTCGAATAGAATAATATACTAGTCAATACGATAGAAAGCACGCTTCGCGAACTTTCTATTGTCATGAATAAAATCCGGAAAATGACCGGAAAGGAGTTATGCAATGAATAATTCTGTTATTATTAAGGGTAATAAATACGGTATTATTGTTGTTCTTAATCCTGATTTGCCCTTCGAAGAACTAAAGCTTGTGATCGCCGAAAAGTTTAAAGAATCCAGCAAATTCTTCGAAAATGCAAAGATGGCGATTAGCTTTGAAGGTAGGAAGCTATCGAATGAGGAGCAAAGAGAGGTACTCGATATCATCGGTGAGAATACCGAAATGCATATCGTTTGTGTCATGGAAAATGATCCGGTGACGGAAGACACCTTCAAAAAAACGGTTGAACAGAAGTTACTTGAATTAAGTAATAATACAGGGCAGTTCTACAAGGGAATTCTTCGTTCTGGCGCATCTCTGGAGTTTGAGACCAGTGTCATTATCATCGGTGATGTAAATCATGGCGCTAGGGTTGTTTCGAAGGGTAATATCATCGTTCTTGGTGCTCTAAAAGGGAATGCTTTTGCAGGTGCTACCGGTAACACCAATTCCTTTGTAGTTGCTTTGGATATGAGCCCGACTCAAATCAGAATAGCGGACACAATTGCAAGATCTCCCGATAAACCTCAGAAGCAAGAGGTTAAGGAGGCAAAAATTGCTTTTCTGGAAGAAGGTAATATTTATATTGAACCGCTTAACAAGAATATCCTACCGGATATATCCTTGTAGTCGGTCAATTTATTAATAAGTATACTGAAAGGCGAAGCCTATTTTCCTTTCAAACACATGTCTGAAGCTATGCTTTTGACATGTCCAATCTGGATGCTTCCTTACAAAACAAAAAAAGAGGAAAGTCCTAGTCAATAAGCAAGGAGGATATTTCCTCCACTATAGGAGGAAAGAGTTAAACATGGGAGAAGTTATCGTAGTAACATCTGGTAAAGGTGGCGTTGGTAAGACCACCACTACCGCAAATGTAGGTACCGGCTTAGCTATGCTGGAAAAGAAAGTTGTATTAATTGATACCGATATCGGTCTTAGAAATCTGGATGTAATCATGGGCTTAGAAAATCGTATTGTCTATAATCTGGTTGATGTAATTGAGGGAACCTGCCGAATTCGTAATGCATTGATTAAGGATAAGCGTTATCCAAATCTATATTTATTACCTTCGGCACAGACCAGAGATAAAAATGCTGTAACTCCTGAGCAGATGAAAAAGCTTGCAGATGAGCTCCGGGAAGAATTTGATTACATAATCATGGACTGTCCTGCCGGTATTGAACAAGGCTTTAAGAATGCGATTGCTGGTGCAGATAGAGCATTAGTCGTTACCACCCCCGAAGTATCCGCTGTACGTGATGCTGACCGCATCATCGGATTATTGGAAGCGAATGAGATGAAGCAGACTCACTTAATTGTCAATCGAATTCGTATGGATATGGTAAAACGTGGTGATATGATGTCCAGCGATGATGTATGTGAGATTCTTGCAGTCGATTTGATCGGTATCGTGCCGGATGATGAGAATATTGTTATTTCTGCAAATCAAGGTGAGCCTTGTGTCGGAAATGATTCTCTGGCAGGACAAGCTTATATGAATATATGCAAAAGAATACTTGGTGAAGAGCTTCCTTTCCTGAATTTAGATGAGAAGCAGAGTATTTTTGGGAGACTGTTTGGTAAGCGTAAAAGATAGGGAGGTAGCGTAATGGGTTTTTCGGATTTTTTTAGAAAAAAGGGAACAGGCAGTATAGCGAAAGACCGCTTGAAGCTGGTATTAGTCTCTGATCGCGCCGGATGCTCGCCAGAGATTATGGAACAAATAAAAAACGATATTATTGCTGTAATATCGAAGTATATTGAAATTGACTTAGAAGGATTGGATATTAAAATCACTCAGATGGAATCCGAAACTAATAACGGTTCTGTACCTGCTCTATTCGCGAATATACCGATTAAGGATTTAAAGTCCTCTAAGAAATAAGGATGTTGACCAGATGTTGAATTTTAAGCAATATGATTTCAAGCGATTTAATATACCCTTAATCATTGTTGTATTATTATTAGGTGCTGTTGGTACTTATTTGATTAAGCAGGTACAAACAGAAGATGAAAACTTATTTATAAAGCAAGTAGTTGGGCTAGGCGTAGGACTCGTTGGGGCACTTATTTTATCCGTTATAGATTATCATTTCATCTCTAGCTTTTATATTGTTTTATATATAATAAATCTGGTATTTTTGGTAATGGTAAGATTAAACGGAGTGGAACATAATAATGCAAGACGTTGGTTGAATCTTGTTGTTTTTGAATTCCAGCCCTCAGAGTTGACAAAAATAATACTAATAATATTTGCAGCTAAGCTTTACACGATTTTCCGAGCAAAAATCAATAGTTTCTGGGTGTTATTATTAGCTGTAGTATCGATTGGATTACCTACGTTTTTAATTCTAATCCAAACGAATCTTTCCACAAGCTTGGTAATATTATTTATCTTTGTAATGATGATATTTGCTGCCGGCTTAAGCTGGAAAATCATCCTTCCGATAATAGTGATCGGTATCCCTTGTTTCATGGGATTGTTCTGGTATATCCAACAGGATTATCAGGTGCTTTTGAAACCGTATCAGCAGGAACGTGTATTATCCATCCTGAATCCGGAAGAATATGAGTCTACCATGTTTCAGCAGGATAATTCCGTCAGTGCTATCGGTTCCGGACAGTTGAATGGTAAGCTTTTCGATCCAAAATCCGATCGCAATTATGATATTATACCGATCTCTGAAAGTGATTTTATCTTTTCGGTTGCCGGAGAAGAGTTTGGTTTCCTTGGTAGCTGTATATTATTAACCTTGTATGCTGTCATCATATATATATGTATTAAGACAGCTAAAGAGGCCCCTGATTATATGGGGATGCTGATAGCAGTAGGTATTGCTTCCATGTTTACCTTCCAGGTGTTTGTGAACATAGGAGTAGCAACCAAATTACTGCCTAATACGGGCATCCCGTTACCTTTTTTAAGTTATGGGTTAAGCTCTTTGTTGAGCGGTATGATGGGAGTAGGTATGATTCTTAACATTCGATTACAGCCAAAAAGGGTAAGAGGTTAAACGCTAATCACAAAAACTAGCTTTGCAACGTTTTGTGATTATGTATTCATGAAAATCGAAAGATTGCGAAGAGTACTTTCGATTGTAGGAGCCGGTAATTCGTTCCGGCAGAAGGGAGGTAATAATGAATATTGGTATGATTGCTCATGACTCAAAGAAAAAGTTAATGCAAAATTTTTGTATCGCTTACCGCGGTATTCTTAGCAAGCATAATCTTTATGCTACCGGTACCACTGGACGATTGATTGAAGAAGTTACCAATCTGACCGTTCATAAATATCTGGCAGGTCATCTTGGTGGGGTACAACAATTAGGCTCGCAGATTGAGCACAACCAGATGGACCTGATCATATTTTTACGAGATCCGTTAACTCCAAAATCACATGAGCCGGATGTAAATAATATCTTCCAGCTCTGCGATAAGCACAATATACCTTTGGCTACCAACCTTGCGACTGCAGAACTGATAGTAAAGGCAATGGATCGCGGTGATCTTGACTGGAGAGAGCTCTTTAAATCCTGATAGAAATATAAATATATATACAAATGAATAAAATAGATATATCTGCTTAGTATAAGATATTTATTATATTTCTATAATATCTTTTATATTATTTTAGAATTATCTATTTTATTTTTTTACCTATGATAAAAGTGTGAAAGATAGCATCTTCACACTTAAGAAGAACCCTGAAATGAGCATAGAGGATGCTCATTCCAAGCTTCTTACCTTATTATTATTTGTAATGCAGCAAATCGGCATAATTTTAATGTGAATTATTATAGTTCAATAATTCACTCCTCCAAGTTAGTGCCTGCGTCACCAGAGTATAAATAACACACTCTGCGCAAACTAATGCAAAGAATAAGTACAAACAAAAAAGCAGGCATGTAATATTAATAAAATTTATATAATCATGAATTTTTTTTCTAATAATTGCATACTTTATGCTTGATTACATGAATTTGGCAAAGTATTTGGCACAAACCAACACTAAGGACAGGCGTAATATGTAAGTGAGTATGGTTATAAATTTAGGCGTTGATAGTTCGACGCTACTCAGGAGATGATACGTATGAGAAAAGGGTTGATTATCGGTATATGGTTATGCTTTTTCGTTATAACACTTGGAGGTTGTCATCGGTCTTCTGGAGATTTTCTGTCCTATGAGGAATTGGCCGCCAATACCGGTTATGCGATGGATAATCGATTATCGCAATCTGATTTTTTTTCTGAAGATCTGGTTCTTATTACCGCGGAAGATAACCACGGCGAGGATGCTTTGTTGACCTCAGGCTCCTGTCTTCTGGTGAATGTGACTGATCAAAAAATGATATATGCAGATAATGTATATGATCGTCTCTATCCAGCCAGTTTGACAAAATTAATGACTGCTTTGGTGGTACTTCAATATGGAGAACTCACCGATTTAGTTACGATAAGCTACAATGCTTCTCATATCACGGAGGGTGGTGCTAAGCTCTGCGGTTTTCAGGAGGGCGATATAATCAGCATGGATGCATTACTGAAGAGCCTATTGGTTTATTCCGGTAACGATGCCGCCATCGCAATTGCAGATCATATATCCGGAAGCGAAGAAGCATTTGTTAAATTAATGAATGAGGAAGCCGAGAAAATCGGAGCTGTGCATACTCATTTCATGAATTCCAGCGGCCTGCATGATGACAATCAATATACAACTGCTTATGATATGTATCTTATTTTTCATGAGCTAACTAATTACGAAACTTTTCGTACCATCATAGGTACAGCCTCATACACAGCTGAATACATGGATAAGGACACGAATCCAAAGGAAAAGACGTTTAAAGCAACCAATTCATACTTAAGCAGCGATGCAACCGCTCCGGAAGGAATTCAGATACTGGGTGGTAAAACTGGTACAACAAGAAAAGCTGGTAACTGTCTTGTTCTTCTTAGTAAGGACTCCTTGGAGAAAGAGTATATCTCAGTTATCATGAAGGCTCCTGATAGTAAAAACCTGTATTCACAGATGACTCATTTATTATCTTTTACTAATGTGGATCAATGATTTTTATTGGCCTAAGCTCTTTGTGTATATGTGATTTATGATAATAATTATGGTAGAATATAAATGAATCAAAGGACGTATTTGGCATAATTCGACAATTCTAGCAGGCTGTAAATGGTTTTTATATTATTAGAAAACATCTTCAATTTAATATTTTATAGTTGTTTTTCCATGCTTATTGTACTATAATTAATATATAAAGTTTGTTTTTTAAGATAAATTGTACAATTCAATATTTGGCACCGCACATCTTTCGTTGCGTCCACATTAAGGAGGAGATTACAATGATACAGATAATTTCAGGTGAGAAGGGTAAGGGTAAGACAAAAATCCTTATCGAAAAAGCAAACACCGAAGTGAGAGCTGCAAAGGGAAGCATTGTTTATCTTGACAAAAGCAACAAGCATATGTACGAATTGAGTAATAAGATCAGATTAGAAAATGTACGAGATTATTTCATTGAGAATCAAAGCGAGTTCATCGGTTTTATCTGCGGTATCTTATCCGGTAATCATGATCTACAGACTATTTATCTGGATAGCTTCCTAAAAATTGCTTATATTAATGAGAATGATTTTGAAACTGTCTTCTCCAAATTAGAAAAGATATCTGAGGCGTTTCATGTTGATTTAGTATTGAGTGTCTCCAAGAATGCTGATCAACTTCCTGAAAGTGTAAAGAAGAATGTAATTGTATCTTTATAAGATGCTAAATTTATAGAATAAAAGGAGCGCCGGATTACTGTCGCTCCTTTTTGCATGAGAAATATTAAAAGCCTGCTTGCAAATTATTCACACCAATCTTGCATGCTGCCAAAACACCGCGAATTTGGGCATCAGCACAAATTCATAACAATAGAAAGCTCGCAAAGCGTGCTTTCTATTGTTTACCGATTGAAAAATCTTAGATTTTTCAATCTATTCATTTCTAAGTCTTCCAAAGAAACTTAGTGCATATAAACCTGAAACGCCGACTAACGCATAAACAATTCTGGATACCAAAGTCATATCTCCGAAAATCGCTCTTACTAAATCAAAGCTGAAGAATCCAATCAAGCCCCAATTTATTGCGCCAATTACCACCAAAATTAATGCGATATAATCCAATGTTTTCATAAAAAACCTCCTTCATGACAAATAGTAATTCGAAGTTCTTTATATCCCTCTTTCAAAACCACTGATCAGTAATTATGAAATTCATATAAAGAGATTACTCTCTTTACATAGAATAACCTATTTATTGACTTTTATACATAAAAGCAATAAATGTATCTGCTATAATAATGTGTATTATTAATGATTTATTAATACTTTGTTACTAATTTTAATAAAAACGTCAGAAAGGGGTTTAAAAATCATTGAAAACTAAGTATAATGTTTAAGTAAACAAAGCCGAAATAGGAGGCCATTGCTTGAATAACAATAATAAAGTTGTAAAATTCAAAAGACGAAAAAATATTAATATCGGTATTATTGTATTTTTGATTTTGTTTTTATATATTGCTATTAATGTTTATATCTATTTTACTAAGGAACAACTATCAATCTATGAGGTTCACGAAGGCACCACTGCAATAGACAATCGTATCAACGCCCTTATCCTTCGTGAAGAGCAGATCATTACTTCATCGAAAGCAGGCTATGTCTCTTACTATCAGAAGGAAGGTGCCCGTGTTGCTAAAAATGCGTATATTTATTCTCTGGATGATAGTGGTCACATGCTTGATGTGATTGCAACCGGTGATGTCCCAATTACTTTGTCTGAGAAAAACAACGCTGAACTCCTTCACTCGATTAGGGCTTTCCGTAATTCCTTCCGAGACGAGAATTATAAAAAGATATATGATTTTAAAGAGGATGCACAAAGTACGGTTCTGGATATTCTTAATACAACTATGCTCACTAACGAACAAGTCTTATTGGAGGAAACAGGTCAAACCTATGCATATGATATAGTGTCAAGTCCACTCAGCGGAATCGTATCTTATTATACGGATGGTTTTGAAGCAATAACGGAAGAGAGCGTCAATACTGAGATGTTCAATACAGAGAACTATGTTAGGACAAGCCTTCGAACCTCCGATATCATAGATGTGAATATCCCAATCTATAAGCTGATCACTTCCGAGCAGTGGAAGCTGGTGCTTTCTTTGAGTGAAGATCAATATGATAAGCTACAAGGGAAAGAACAGATCCGTTTCACCGTTCTGGAGGATGATTTTGATATGACCGGTGCACTTACCCTAAGCAAGAGAGGCTCTGATTACTTTGCCGTGATTACTATGAATAAATATCTTTCAAATTATCTCGAGGAGCGGTTTCTCGAAGTGGAATTGGATTTTGATACGGTAGAAGGGCTTAAAATACCCTTGACCTCCATCATAGATAAAGACTTTTATCTTGTTCCTATCGAATATTTTTCCATGGGTGCGAATAGCACCGATAATGGCTTGATTGTGGAAACCTATGATGAGAAATCAGGTGAGGCAAAGTATAAATTTGTATCTACTGATATCTATTTCCAGGATGATGCCTATGCTTATGTAGATACGGATCTTTTTCCGGCTGGTACTTATATTCATTCCTCTACCAATACAGAACGATATACGCTAGGACCGACGAACAAGCTCACAGGGGTATATAACGTCAACCTGGGTTATGCTGTTTTTAAGTATATAGAAATATTATATCAGAATGAGGAATATGCAATTGTTAGTAAAACTACGAAAAATGGTCTGTCCGCCTATGACCAGATCGCACTGGACGGTACTATTGCAAAGAATCAAGCTATTATATATTAATCGTGTTTGAATGAAAATCCAAAGACTGAGGCTATTTCATAAAATAAATGAAAGTCTAATAGAGAATTTTCATTTATCAAGTATGATGAAAGTCCAAAAAGCGATCTTTCATTACCAAGTATTTGGATATGTTAATTAGGAGGTTATGACATGATGAAAGACAACATAGAGCAAATCGAGCAGAGAATTCAAGCTGCTTGCGATCGAAGCGGAAGAAACCGCTCTGAGGTTACCCTGATTGCGGTTAGCAAGACAAAACCAAACGAGATGCTCCGTGAGGCCTATCACTTAGGCATGAGACATTTTGGCGAAAACAAGGTACAGGAATTAATGCAAAAACAGGAAGACCTTAATTCTGAATTTCCAGAGGGTGTATACTGGCACCTGATCGGCCATCTGCAGCGTAATAAGGTAAAATATATTGTTGACAAGGTTGCCTTAATTCATTCCATAGATTCCTTACGTCTTGCAGAGCAGATTGAAGAAGAAGCAACTAAGAAGGGTGTTATTTGCGAGGTATTGATTGAAGTAAATATCGCAGATGAGGATACGAAATACGGAGTGAAAGCAGAAGAGACAGCTGCCCTGATTGAAGACATTTCGCAGCTTCCCCATATTCTTGTCCGTGGTTTAATGACAATTGCACCTTATGTAGAAAATCCAGAGAAAAACAGGATGTATTTTAAGAAATTGAGACAATTATATGTTGACATAAAATCAAAAAACGCAGATAATAATGATAATGGAAACATTTCCAAATATGATGAATCTAGGATGACCCCAAGTCTGAAACAGTTTAATATCCTATCTATGGGCATGACAGGAGATTTTGAAGTAGCAATAGAAGAGGGTGCCACCATGATACGAGTTGGGACAGGCATTTTCGGCGAGCGCGATTATTCTATCCGCAGCTAGCAATTGTCTGTTAATTTATAACATAGAACGTATGCTACGTGAGCACTTACAACTTTGCGAAGCGAATAAAGGTTTATGCCGCAAGCGGCGAGATGGAGGTATAGACAAATGTCTAATATTTTTAAAAATTTTCTTAACTCAATGAAATTGACCGAAGATGAGGACGATTATGAGGAATATCTGAACGATGAGTCCGAGAAAGAGCTGAAAAGGGCTATGCGTGCAGAACGTAAAGAAGCAAAAAGCGAGAGATATACTGAACCACCAAAGAGCCAGACAGTAGCATCTGCATCAAATACGGTTGTAAATAATGATTTCAAAAAGGAGAGGATTGCTAAGATGGAAAGAAGTACAGCAAGTAAGGTTGTACCGATCCGCACAACCCCCAAGGGACTTGAGGTTTGCATTATGAAGCCTACCTCCTTTGAAGATTCTCAAGAAATTTGCGACATGCTTTTAACAGGAAGAGCGACTGTGATCAATTTGGAAGGCTTCGATGACAAATTAGCGCAACGGACCATGGATTTTATCTCTGGCTCTGTATATGCAATTAACGGCAAGCTGCATCGTATCTCCAATGCAATCTTTATTGTATCTCCTGATACGGTTGATATCTCCGGTGATTATCTTGATATAATTCAGGAAAGCGGTTTTGAACCTCCGACCTTCCATAACAAGTTCTAGGCCATGATGAATTTGGATAAGAACGAACAACTGTTACGCCGAAGACTTCTAGATTTGGCGAATACAGCATATAATCGGGGAATCTGTATGTTTTCTGATTTCCTGAATCTGAACGAACAGAACATATTTCTTAGCCTCAAAAATGAATTGCCAAGGATAAAGTATTTTACTTACGGAGGTTTTCAGGATGCCGAGAGAAAAATACTTTGTTTTTGTGGAAACGATCAGATTAGTAGTATAGAAGAGATTAATTTTCCCATAGCATGTATCAAGGTAGTCCCGTTAAACCAGCGCTTTTCGGATAGCTTAAACCATAGAGATTTTTTGGGGGCGGTATTAAATCTTGGATTAGATCGCAGCAAGGTTGGTGACATTCTGATCGATGCAAATGAAGGTTATCTGTTTGCTCATACTACCATTAGTCCTTTTATACTGGAGCAATTAATTAAGGTGAAACACACCATGGTCAGTACCGGGCAGATTGATCAGCATGACTTTCATTATGAACCAAAATATATTGAGGTGGTAGGTACGGTATCCTCGGCACGCTTGGACAGCATCCTTGCAGTAGCATTTCATAGCTCCCGAAGCAGCTTATCCGGCTTGATTGAGGGTGGCAAGGTCTTTGTTAACGGTAAGGAGGTTCTCTCAAACAGCTGCATGCTAAAGGAGAATGATGTAGTCTCTGTTCGAGGTCTGGGTAAATTTCTTTATGTTGGCACTTCCTATCAGACCAAGAAGGGTCGATACAGCGTCAAAATATTATTGTATTCTTAAATCCGGATGCCAATGGCATCATACCGATAAACAAAAAACAATATCCCTACTATATGGAGGTATTTATGTTTACATCATCAGAGATACAGGAGAAAGAATTCAAGACAGGTATTGGTTATGATAAGAAGGAGGTTGAGCAGTTCCTCAAGGAGCTTTCCACCGATTATGAAGGCCTTCGTAATGAGAACGAGAGTCTGAAATGTAAATTGAAGGACGCAACAGATAGCCTTAGCTACTATAAATCCATCGAAAAGACGTTACAGAGAGCCCTGATCCTTGCCGAGAAGACCGCCCAGGATACCAAGAATACCGCACTTAGAGAAGCAGATGCCATAGAGATGGAAGCGAGAACAAAAGCCAGCCAGATCTTAGAGGATGCCAGAAAACAGATTGAATTCATTGAACATAAAACCTTGAATTTGATGCAACAATATGATCTATTTAAGATTCATTTTGAGAATCTGTTACATGCACAGATCGAATTGATCAATAGTAAAAGCTTTTCTGTTAATACCGATGATTTTCGTTATAGGGAGTCTGAAGCGCCAAAGGAAGTATCCGAGCAGGTAGCTGCTACGGAAGCATTCCCGAATCAGGAAACCGAGTCAGAGAAGGAACTTTCCAGACAGTACGATGAGGAGCTTAGTGATCTGAATCAAATCAAATTCGATTTTCTGGAAGAACCGGATGCGAAGAGTTACCACACAGAAGATGGTTTTGAGTTCCTTACCATGAAGGATGAATAAACAGAAAGCACGCATTTCAAACTTTCTATAATCATGACCTAGGAGGATAGCATAGCCTCGTCTTATCGTTGATGCGGTTATGCTATATTTTATATGATTCAAAAAAGTTTGCTATGCAAACTTTTTTATATACAAGAATATTAAGACCAGCTTTTCTTCAATCATTTATCTAATCAATGAATGATAATAACATACACTTTAATACGAAGGGAACTAGCGCATGAATCAGTTACTTACCGTAAATTATGAGGGCCAACCCGCTTATGATATTTACTTGGAGCCGGACTTTAACAGGCTCTCAGAGGCATTATGCCCCATGAAGCTTAATAACCGCAAAGTCATGGTTATCACTGATAGCAATGTCGGAAAGCACTATCTGAACACAGTAAGAACCATTTTATCGAACTGTGCTAAACTCGTGGAAAGCATATCCTTTCCGGCAGGTGAGGACAGTAAAAATCTGGATACCGTAAGTCGATGTTATGAGCAATTGATTCAATTCGGCTTTGATCGAAACGATGTGCTGGTAGCTCTTGGCGGCGGTGTGGTTGGCGATCTCACCGGCTTTGTAGCAGCAACCTATCTACGTGGAATTCGATTTATCCAGATACCTACCTCCTTACTCTCAATGGTTGACTCCAGTATCGGTGGAAAGACAGGAGTAGATTTTAAAGCCTATAAGAACATGGTAGGAGCCTTCCACCAGCCTAAGCTGGTGTATATGAATCTTTCTACCTTAATAACCCTACCTGAGGCAGAATACTTATCCGGTATGGGGGAGATTATTAAACATGGGCTGATTAGGGATGTTGATTATTACCAGTGGTTGAAGAAGCAGGAGGTGGCAATTCATGCCAGAGACTATGAGGCATTACTTTCGATGGTATATCGTAGCTGTCTAATCAAAAGAGCTGTGGTAGAACAGGATCCAAAGGAACAAGGTGAGCGCGCATTATTAAACTTCGGTCACACGATAGGTCATTCGGTAGAGAAGCTAAAGGAGCTAACTCTGCTGCATGGACAATGTGTCTGCCTCGGAATGGCGGCCGCCTCATATCTATCCATGAAAAGAGGTGCAATCTCAGAAATCGAATATCAGGATATCCTTCAGACAATGTTACGCTTCAAACAGCCAATCACTGTACAGGGTTTATCCGCTGACAAAGTATATGAGGTAACAAAATCAGATAAAAAGATGGATTCGGATAAAATCAAATTCATATTGTTAGAGGAAGTCGGAAATGCGGTCATTGATACAACCGTAACAAAGGATGAGATGCTTTCCGCAATTCAATCCATAATAAAATAAAAGCGTACTTATTGGAGGATATTATGAAGCAAAGACTTAGACATCTAATTTTATTTATCATTCTTACGGTAATTGACCAGGGGGTTAAACTATGGGCTAGACAGTCACTGATGAACAACGATCCCCTCGTAATCATACCGGATGTTTTCAGCTTTCAATACCATGAGAATACCGGGGCAGTGTGGGGTATCATGAGTGGTAAGGTTCAATTTCTTAGTATTTTCACCTTCCTAATACTGTTATTTATTGTTTTCCTGTATTTTAAGATCCCGCAGGATAAGAAATATAATCCGTTGAAGCTGATTACCGTGTTCATTATAGCGGGAGCGGTGGGAAACCTGATTGACCGTATCCTCTTAGGTTATGTAGTCGACTTCATTTATTTTGAGCTGATAAACTTCCCGTTATTTAATATAGCAGACAGTTATCTGACCGTATCCTGTGTCTTATTATTCCTTTTGGCTATATTCTATTATAAGGATACTGATTTTGAATTCCTGGATCGGCTATTTGGTTCAAAGAAAAAGTCATCCATCGATACCGATAAAACTTCTGAGGCTTCTTCAGAAAATGAGAGCAAGGAAGAAGAATAGGTTCCAATTCGAAATTGGTAGATATAACATTATTATGTAAACTAGAAAGGATCATTCGAATGGAGGATGAAGTATTAGAGTTGTCGGAGTCGGAACAAATTCTGGAATATGTCGTTAATGAAGAGCATCATGGTATCCGTATCGACAAATACTTATCGACAATCCAAGACGACCTTACCCGCAGCTATATTCAAAAACTAATTGAGGATGGTAGGATTATTCTAGATGAGAAGCCTGTAAAATCTAATTTTAAGGTCAAAACAGGGCAAATAGTACAAATTATCCTTCCTGAGCCTATCCAGGCTGAAATCGTCCCTGAGGACCTTCCAATTGATATTATATATGAAGATAAGGATCTTATTGTAATCAATAAGCAGAAGGGACTCGTGGTTCATCCAGCCGCCGGACATGCTTCCGGTACCTTGGTGAATGCATTACTATATCACTGCAGCGGAGAACTATCCGGCATCAACGGTGTCATGCGCCCCGGAATAGTCCATCGGATTGACCGGGATACCACCGGCGTTCTGGTTGCCTGTAAGAATGATAAAGCACACCAATGTATTGCGGATCAATTGAAAGTACATTCGATTACACGAAAGTATCAGGCTATTGTATATAATACCTTTCAGACTGACTGTGGAAGAGTGGAAGGCCCGATTGGAAGAGACCCTAAGGATCGTAAGAAGATGGCCATCAATCATAAAAATGGTAAATCTGCTGCTACGAACTATATCGTGCTTGAGAATCTGGCAAAGCATTATGCACATGTGGAATGTTCCCTGGAGACCGGTCGTACCCACCAAATCAGAGTTCATATGGCTAGTATACGTCATCCACTGCTTGGTGATATAGTCTATGGTCCAAGTAAAGATCCCTTTCATCTAGAGGGACAGGCTTTGCATGCCGGAGTACTTGGTTTTATACATCCAACAACGAAGGAATATGTAGAATTTAGCGCACCACTTCCGGAATATTTTACTGATTTATTATTGAAATTAAGACATAAGGGGTAGCCTTCATTGAAAAGAAAAGTCATTGATGAATTAATTGGTTGGAAAAATGATACATCGGATATTCCCGTATTACTTGCGGGTGCGAAAGGGGTTGGTAAAACCTATCTTGCTTATGATTTTGCCAAGTCCTTTTTTGAGCACATCTATTATATTAATTTTGAACGCGAGCCGCTGAAGGCCAGTCTATTCCAGGCTGGAACGGATGGAAATATTGTAGATAATTTGCTTATGCAATTTAATATAACAGAGGAGCAGGCTCTTGAAACTCGTATCTTAATATTGGATGAAATCTGCTTTTGTAAAGAGGCAATGGATATAATCAAGAACAAGCGATTGGATGGAGTATTTGACTATATTCTGGCTATTACCAGTCATCCCCTGCCGAAGGAATTCGAGGCCGATTTCCTTCGAATTTGTGTCCATCCGTTGGAATTTGATGAGTTTTTAAGAGCCACCGGTAACGAATGGTATATCGAAACTATTATAAATCATTATTATTCTTCTACGAAGATACCTGAGATTGTACATAAAGAGCTTCTTGTCCTACATCAGCTGTATCTCCAGATAGGTGGTATGCCGGGAGTCATCAATGAATACCTTAATCTTCAGGATACGGTTAATGTATCCGAACGACATAGCTTTATTATCGGCTCTTATCATGATTATATACTCCGCGATAATTCCGACAGCGATGCGTTAAAAATGAATCAGGTAATAGATAGCCTGACTTACCAGCTAATGAAAGAAAATAAGAAATTTCAGTATAAAATCATAAGAAAAGGCACTACCCATGCAATGTACCGTGATGCTATTAAAAAACTGGTAGAACAGAACTATGTAATTCGATGTAATCGAATAAATAATGAACTATTGCAATTCCCATCGCAAATTGATATTCTTAATAATTCCTGTGTGGAGGATAATTCAAACTTTAAACTCTATCTTCCTGATACCGGATTGTTGTATTCAAAATTAATAGAAGAGCAGGGACAGGAAGGTGTAATCCAGTATCAGAAGTCCTTGTTGGAGAATTACATAGCACAATCCCTCCATGCCAAAAATTATCCTTTCGCTTTTTGGGAAAGTGAATCTATGGCTAAAATCGACTTCATTATCTCTAAAAATCTTGAGATGATACCCATTGAAGTCTTTCTTGGTGAAAATACCCGATCGAAGAGTATCAGTGTATTAAAGCAAAAATATATGCCTCCATATTCCATCAAAATTTCGGCGAAGAATTTTGAGTATTCCAATCAAGTGAAATATGTTCCCTACTACGCAGTTTTTTGTATATAATACCATATTTTAACTAATATTTTAAGTATTTATTAAGAAAATAGTTGACAAATATATTCTATTATTATAGTATAGATATACAGCCTTCGGTCTACGTGTGTAGTTTTATGTACATAGCGTCAGAAAATATATTCTACATCAGTAAGTTACTGGATTTACTGGATTGTAGAGTTGTTTATAAAATCAAAATCTTTTGTGTGTGAATTATAAGATATATTTTAAATTCTTTTTATTAGACTATAAATGCAGCAGATGAACGGAGAAGCATATGCTGTATTTCATTTTCTACAGTTGTAGAAATATAGAATTATAGCTAAGAGGGGTGTAGGATATCATGTCATCGTTGCCAGAAATACGTCTTCACGAAGGAGAACTCAATATTATGGAGTTGCTATGGTCTAATAAGTCCTTAGCAGCAAAAGATATATCCAAAATCATTAAGGAATATATCGGTTGGGAAAAGAATACCACCTATACAGTAATCAATCGCTTGATTGAGAAAGGTGCTATCAAACGGGAAGATCCCGGTTTCTTATGTAAGGCCGCGATATCGAAGCGTACTGTACAGACAATCGAGACAAAAGTTTTACTTAACAAATTGTACAACGGATCATTAAGTACATTTTTAGCAGAGTATTTAAAAAATCAGGATTTATCGAAAGCAGAGGTCCTAGAGCTTCAGAGAATAATAGGAGAACAGAGGTTTTAATAAAATCTCTGTTTTTTTGTTCATAGACACAATGAAACGATTACTATAAAGGTTGAGAATATAATCATGGAATATAAATTTACTAAAAATGATAATTTTGAAGATTTCTCCAGTGGAAGAGTTCTATATCATATTGGTGGCGAACCTACCTTTCCGGTTAGGTTGACTTTAGAAATATATGAACGTTGCCTAGAATATTCTAATAAGAAAACAGATATTACGCTCTATGATTGTTGTTGTGGCGGAGCCTATATGCTGACGATATTAGGCTTATTGAAGAATGGTACGATATCCAGGCTTTTTGGAAGCGATATTGATAAAAAAAGCATCCGATTGGCTGAAGATAATCTAGGGCTATTAACAGAGTCCGGATTAAACAAACGAAAAGACGAATTAGAGGCACTATATCAGTCGTATAGTAAATCATCCCACAAAGAAGCATTGTGTAGCCTAGATCGTATAAAAACCTTATTAACCAAGGAAATTACAACTGGCGTATTCCTTCAAAATGCTTTCGAGTTTAACGATCTGTCATTCATACCTGATATTATCATGACAGACGTTCCCTATGGAAATCTTGCTGAATGGAATGAAGGACTTGGAGGCATAAATGAAATGCTGAAATCAATTTCTAAAGTTTGTGGTCCGGAAACAATTCTATGTGTCTGTATGGATAAAAAACAAAAGATTCAAACGGATCTATTTGAGAGACTTGAGAAACAAATGATTGGTAAACGCAAATTTGAGATCTATAAGAAAAAGATCACGAATTAAGTGTCAATTGTAATAAATGTTAGGGAATAACTTATATTTATAAATCCTTAAAGCCTTGATTTTTAAGGCTTTTTTCGATTCATAGATTTCTATAGCCTAAATTTTGTTTCACAAATTTATGAAGTAAACCTTATGCAATATCGAAACATGAAATAAATCTTAGGTATTATAGTGCTTTTTGAAGTAAATATTAGGCGATTTAACAGGCATATTCCTTTCCCAATATTTGGTCGCTTATTTAATAAGTTATATGAATTCTTTCTAAGAAAAATCGAAACTGATATAGAATATTCGTTTAATTATTATAACGTAATAGAGTTAGTAGAGATGAATTTTTTGAAGTATACGAAATAGAGTAGTAAATGAGTCTTCCAGAAATATACATGAAACCTTTACACAACTGTAAATATACGGTATAATCCTTTATATGTTAATTTCCAATTGTTTTCTATTGATAAGCATAAAATATGCTTTAAGAAAAGGTGATTGCTTGACTATATACAAAAATGCATTTCCAATTCTGGAATATGATGATGAAAAAGAAGGAGTTATAATACCAAATAGAAATGGTAAAGCATTGTTACCAGAGATATGTGTAATAACATTTTTTCGTGAAGTTTTAGAGGATTTCGTTACAAAACATAAATCCGAAATCAGACATAATTACAGGT
>JAEYOY010000053.1 GCA_023411215.1 Bacillota bacterium
CACATCCACTTTATCTCTCGGGATCCTGGCTATAATGTTACCATAACGGGATTCATGGGTATAATAATAGCTTTTTCCACTAACCCGGGAAGTCTCTACGTAACCCCCAAGACGTTTGATTTCCGAATCAAGCTTGGTTACTAGGGTATCAAATTCCTGGGTCTCCACCTCGAGATTAAAACGACGAATAATTTTGTCCTGTATATTGGTAAAATTATTCTGGGAATCCAGTGATGCCTCAGTATTTAAACCGGAAGCCTCCTCAGCCTTTGATTTTACTGTCACATACTCCACTTCTTTATTAACATCCCTGTTCTCCGTTGGAGCTGCTTCACTATCATTCATAGATGTTGACTGTGTTTTTACACTGTTCGCTGTAACTTTGTATTCGGTGGTAGCTGTGTCATATGACATCTTAGTGTCACTCTTTTTTCCACAGGCTGTAACCATTAAGATAAGAACAAGAATAATACTAATCCCCAATGCAATTTTTCTTTTTTTCATTAACTCTCCTCCTTTATTTACCCATTCCATAAATGCAGTTACTCTTTTTTGTTATAAATTAGACGAACAATTTATCCTGTAGGTTCCAATTGTTTTTTGGATTCTCGGTGTCTTATTATATCTTAGGAAATTATTACTTAGTAATATAGATTTCGTCTCACAACGATGACCATTGCTTTCGGCTATATCCTTCCCACTACGATACGGATCACTGGTGATTACCGCGATCGGATTTACACCGATAGGTATGGTCCAGCTTCACTGGACACACGCGCACACAGATAAAGAATACCGACGTAAGCTTCAGATAACCTGAAGCGTTACGCCGGTATTCTTTAATTTTGTCGTAACTATAATACTTGCTGGGGAACCGAATAATAATGATTTCTGTTGCTGTAACTCTTTAATTCGTCTTTGATTATTCCCTCGTTTAGTTGTTTAATTGCTTAATTAAAGATATCCGAAACACCTAAATCCCTTATTTGTGCCAGTATTTCTTTTGTTTTTTTCACATGAAACTTTTTATGTAAAATATTTATTTGAGTTTTTACAGTTGTATCCTGCACAAACCTCATTTTAGCAATTTGTGAAATACTTTTCCCCTCAAGGAGCATTTTAATCAATTCTTTTTCGCTTGGTGTAATCGTAAATATAACATTATAAAAACCCATCAGATTTTTTTTGCTGTGGCTCATCCGATAAAATTCCCGTGTTAACGTACGCATTATTTTTGGATCAATACTATTACGACTATAATATACATCCTCTATCTTTTTTAAGATACTCTCTCTGGTAGCTGATTTGACAATATAATCCACTTTGGGGGCTACAGAAAATGCCTGATAGATAACTTCGTCCTCTTCATGTACTGTTAAAAACACGATAATTATATTGGGATTTATCTCTGCTATTTTAGCAGCAGCTTGAATGCCCGAATCATAGCGCTCCATCTCTACATCCATAAGTACAATATCAACCGGCTTTTCTGCAACCAACTCAACAATACATTTTCCGGTAGAAGCGTCACCTATAAGTTCCATTACCTCATTTTCACGGATAGCACGGCACATGTAGTTCCTCAAATAATCCTCGTCTTCTGCGACAGCAACACGAATCTTATTACTCAAATCGAAATCACCTCAACTTATTTTCCATAAATCGGTATCGAAACATAAATACTTGTACCTCTACCTGGAGTTGAATCCAGACTAATTCGGCCATAATGTGCTTTCACAATCTCCTGTACGTAAGATAATCCAATACCCCAATTACTTTTAGAGTTTTTCTTGGAATAAAACGGCTCAAATATTTTTCTCAAATCCTTTCGGGCAAAGCCATCACCTGTATCGGTTATTTCAAAAACCATGTCGTTACGGTCACAAAATAGATTCACTTCCACCTTGTCCTCTTCTGTTACGAATTCTTTTGCCAGAATAGCATCCAAACTATTGATAACTATATTATATATTGCTTCTGACAGGTGCTTTTCATCCGCCAGAATGGGTTTTTGATTCTGGCAATTAACCATTATCGGTACCGACTCATTTTTAATTTCCTTTAAAGCACGTTCTACTATGCTAAGGGGCCTCTCGACAGCCACTAATGTCATATGCTGATTTTTGAAAACATTATATAATTCGTTTATACGAGACAGCATATAATCATTTTTATCACGTATCTCTTTGAGACGGAAACTGGCTTCATCAGGAAGAACGACCTCTTCTTCAAAGTTTACAATCATGGTATGCTGAACTAATAATTGATTTTTCATCCCATGAATAAACATCCTGACACTTGCATTGTTGTCCTTGATTTTTTGGCTAATGGTGACATCCGGCAAGCCGATATTAAGATTGATTTGTGAATACATCCATAATGCGTGGGATCCATAGAATGCAAAGAACACACATGAAATGGTCATTACAGCCCAGAAAGCGTGTCCTTGCAAATATAAGTAATTAGAATGTATATAATTAATACCTGTAAAAACACTAACCTGTATGGGACCTAGTGCCGAAAACAATGTAAATAGTAAATATAAGTATCCATTAAGCAAAATAATATAATAGAAGCTTCTCTTAAGCCATTGAATACGTATTTTACTGTACTGCCATACAAGGAGAATCAGACAGAGGACTTGCCATAGAACATAGGCTATACGTATTAAATTAAATATTAA
>JAEYOY010000078.1 GCA_023411215.1 Bacillota bacterium
TCCTTATAATGGTTAAACTATTAATAAACACATAATTCGACAAGTAAAATACATATCTCATTCTTGCCATAAGCAGTGGTATCACCTAAGATACTTCATCTTTGGACACAGAAATTTTTACGCCCTCTTAATAAAAGCTTTTTTATTGGAAAACAATATCCAATATATGGGCGTTTAATCATCAGCCTCCACGAAAAATATTATACATCGGAATCGCAACAATTATATAAAGTCGTGATATATTTATTTTACTTGTTTCATCTCAATCTCAAAAAGTGTATCTGAAAGCTTATGGCGTACTCCTGTTTTCTGAAATCCATATTTAGAATATAATGAATAAGCGATATAATTATTATCTAATATCCAAAGAGTTGGTGTCCCTTTACACTGTTGAATGGCATATTTTAATAGTTGCGTGCCATAGCCTTTGCGTTGTTCGCCTGGAAGAATATAAAGATTTTCTATCAGATTGTCATGTACAGACACTATACCGACAGGTATATCTTCAATCAGCATATAGACACTCTTACCCAGTCTGATTTCATTCAACAAGTACATTTTCTGATGTTGAGTTGTATGTTGCTCAATGAAATCTTTCCGGCAGATATTCTCATGAGATTTTTTCCATGATATAGAATGTATTTCTGCTGCTATTAAAATATTATCCTCGTTCACATTGATAATCATAGGTACCTCACAATATCTAAATATAGCGAATTAAATCATCCCATAATATATGCTTCTAAATATTTTTTGCTTGCTATTATCCATGAGTGTGGATGTAATATCATATCATTATCTATGATATAATTTATATAGGAAAGACAGGCTTTTTCTAAGGAATAAGTTAGATTTTCACTTACTACGTCATAAAATGGAGGTATCCCTTCTTTGTCCCATGAAAGTTTATCTGCAATAAAAAGAGCCATATCATACTTAGAAGGATTGGATTTTAATGTTGAATGACATTCAATAGCTGACAATATGGTTTCATCATCTATGTTAAAAATATTTTTTGCTATTATCTTTGAAATTCTTTGATGTAATATAAATGGATATTTCCTTTCAGATTCATCAACAAACAAATTATTTTCAAGCATATAATTTAACATATCATTAGGATGTATTACTGCACTTATATCATGTAGGTAGCCACTTTTAATACATAATTCTATATCTAAATCATATTTTTGTGCTATTTCTTTATTAGTATTTGCAACATTTATAACATGCTCTAAAGTTTTTTGTTTATTATTTTGTAAAAGAAAATTATTCACATCCACCTCTATAGTTCCAATTATCTCGGTTATATTAATATAATGATAATTACTTATGTTCATTACTCACCTCAATCTATTCTATAATTCGTAGCTTGTAACCATGTGACGCTGTTGATTAAAGATCGTTATGATTATTTAATAGATATAGTTTCTGATTTACCTTCTATTAACAAATCAGCATTAATTGCATAAAAAATCAATACACAATACTTATGACTACCACTGGCTTCTAATCTTTTAATATAATTATGAGGTAAGAGTTCTCTCTTTTTATCCTCAGCTTCTAGTATTTCAATATTTCCTCTTAAAGAGACCATATCATCTTCTGTGTGAACTTCTACACAGCATTTATTACTTATATTTAGTAACCTAACTTTATTTGAACTCTTCTTAGTTATAAAAATAATTCTATTTAAATCTTCTGATAATACTTTTTCCATTGCATAAATTTTTGGATACCCATCTTCATCAATGACTGATAATGAAAGAGTATTGCTTTCTTTCAATAAATTTATCGCATTTTCTAAAATGTTTTTTTTCATCATACTTATTTTCCCCATTAAATTTTTATAAGGTCTCAACAAATTACTATTTATTAGGTATTAAACAAATAACTTTTATGCCGCAATTTACAACGAGTGCGAATCAAATACCTAATTGTTTTTAGAAAGATAAATTAGTTTTAACTCAGGAGTAACCAATTTCTCCATAAATCTATGATAACCCTTAGACTCATAAAACTTAAGATTTTGAGTACTTTTCTCACTAGTGAATAGTTCATAGCGACATTCAGGATAGCATTGTTCTATGGCGAGCAGAAGCTGTGAGCCTATTCCATTACCTTGGTGCTTTGTGAGAGGCTGTATAGTAAAATTGTTATGTAACTTAGCTTCACTTTGATATGCCAGATATTGAAGGTCAAGGATTTCTTGAAGATCCTTGAGCTCAGCAGTGGTAATTAACATATTCTACCCTCCTGGACTATAATTTGATCCTAGTTTCTTAAAGTGATTCTATCATAACATTAGGAAATGTAAATAGAAACCTGAATTCGAAGCATGAGCAGGAAATGAAAGTAAATTATTATGCATAAACAGGGACATCCATTAGTATGATATAGAAAGCGTAGTGAGTATACTTCAAGCTCGCTTGAAAGTATACGATCGGAGCAAAAGATCATGAACACGCCTTACGTTCATGATATCTCTATTATTCATTAGATATGTTGGGTCGTACAAACTAGAAAAATTATATTAACCTTGAAAATCAAAGCTGTGGTATAGCATATACGCAGAGAATGGAGGAAGCTATGATCGAGAAGGTGCAATTTCGTTATACAGAGGATATCACGGTTGTTAATCGGGACCAATTTGATGCACATATGAGGCTTTATGAGGGATATGTAACTAACATCAACAAGATCGATGAGATATTGACCAGTGGGGATGCTATGCGAGATCAAGCCAATACAACCTTTAGCTGGTATCGAGAGTTAAAGCGTGGAGAGACCTATGCACTTGACGGTGTAATACTGCATGAGTTATATTTTGAGAATATTGGCGGTAATTCGGGGGTGCCTGATAGAGCAACAGCTGGTATTTTGAAACAGAGCTTCGGAAGTATTGAGAAGTGGCAGGAGGACTTTATTGCAACAGCGAAAGCGAGCCGTGGGTGGGCCATTCTATGTCTGGATCAGCGAAGCATGCGATTTCGTAATAACAGTCTGGATGCACATGATGTGGGTAATATCACTTACTCTGCTCCGGTTCTGGTGCTGGATATGTACGAGCATGCATATTTCCTTCAGTATGCGGATAAGAAGGTAGATTATATCAATGCCTTTATGAAAAATATAAATTGGGCTGTAGTAGGTGAGAGAATGAATGTGTAAGCAAGGATTATACATAAAGAAGAGTTAGTTATATTCGTTCTTGGTGACAAGCTGCTTTGCAATTGATTGTTAAATTGCGAGTCTGATGTCCTAAGAACGATTTTTTTGTTGCAATAATATCATTACATAAGCTATCCTGTTATATAGAATGAGATAAAGATGGTAATGCTGAGATAGAGGAATATATCAGCTTGCAAGAAAAATCATACTTTGAGGTGGCTAGCTATGAAACTGGCATTATTGGGTGACATCCATAGCAATTATAGAGCATTGGAGCAATGTTTGGCTTATTGTGAACAGGAGAGTGTTGATGGCTATGTGTTCCTGGGCGACTTCATCAGTGATTGTCCTTATCCAGGAAGGACTCTAGAGATGATTAGGAAGATACTTGAAAAGCATCCTTCTTGGATTATCCGCGGGAATCGGGAGGGGTATCAGATAAATCATCAAGAGAAACCAGATGATCATTGGGAGTACAACTCCAACACAGGCTCTCTACTATACACCTATGAAAATCTGACTCCGGAGGATCTCAAGCAATTTCGGAAATGGGAAATCTGTCAGGTGATATCAATCGAGGGTTATCCCGATTTTACGATCTGTCATGGATCTCCATGCTCAGATCGTGAGCTTTTACATATCGGAAGTGAGCTTGCAAAAGAGCGGCTGATTGAGACGGAAACCCAGCTATTAATTTGTGCGCATACTCATATTCAGGGTAGGTATGACTACAGTGGAAAGACCCTGATTAATCCCGGTTCTGTTGGTATTCCGGTAGGAGTAGCAGGACAAGCCCAATTTGCAATATTACACGGTGAGGATCAGTGTTGGAGACCGGAATTTCTATCATTAGAATATAATATTGAGCTCTTTTTGAAAGAATTCAATGAAAGTGACTTGCCAAAGAAGTCCAAGACCTTTGCAAAGTTGATTCAATATGAATTAATAACCGGAGAGAATATCATAATCGATGTTATTCTTCTGGCAGAGGAACAAACGAAGGAAGCCTTAGGCTATATACCTTACGGTAGTCTCCCCGATGAGTTCTGGGAAAGTGCCTATCAACAGGTGGTATCCACAAAGCCTGCCGTTTGGGTTACATAAATTGACGGACATCTCACGATTATGTATGCCACTCGCAAATATGAAAATCGGAGGAGTCTTACATAATCAATGTGCTGTCCGTCAAGTAACGTATTAAGGAAAGTATATTTCTAACATCTTCTTAGTCTCAATACATTTATTCGAAAATCTATTATCACGATTTATACTTACCGGCGATCAAAGGCCTGTTCACAATAGATACAGCGATAAACTCCGTTCGTGCGGTCTGTCAGCTTGAAGGAGTGGATCAATCCCGGTTCGATGGAGGTTATGCATCTCGGGTTCTTACATTTTAGGATATTGGATACATGCTCCGGTAAAGTGGGATTCTTCTTTGCGGTGATCTTTCCGTCGTCGATTATGTTGATCGTAATACGATGATCCAATGCTCCAAGAATGTCTAAATCAAGATCATTAAGGGTGCCTTCAATTTTTATGATATCCTTCTTTCCCATCTTATTACTCTTTGCATTCTTGATAATGGCTACAGATACATCTTTATTCTCCAGACCTAGATAGGAGTAAATCTTCATGGCACCGCCTGCTTGAATGTGATCGATCACTATTCCTTGATTAAGTACTCCGATATTTAGCATTCTTCTACCTCCAATAATTTCATAATCAGAGCCATACGTACATATACGCCAAACTGAGCCTGCTTAAAGTATACTGCGCGAGGGTCGTCATCTACCTCGGTTGCAATTTCGTTCACACGGGGTAGGGGGTGAAGCACAAGCATGTCGGATTTACCGAGAGCCATCTTCTTAGAATCCAGGATATAGATATCCTTCAAGCGAATATAATCCTCTTCATTGAAAAAGCGTTCTCTCTGTACTCGTGTCATATACAGAATATCAAGTGTCGGCATGGAATCCTCTAGACTACGTACCTCCTCGAATTCGATGTTATTCGCCATTAATACTTCTTCCCGGATATAAGCTGGGATGCGAAGCTCTTCAGGTGAGATTAAAACAAACTTTATTCCTTCATACCTGGCCAATGCATTGATTAAAGAATGTACGGTACGGCCGAACTTTAAATCACCACAAAAGCCAACAACTAAATTATTTAATCGTCCTTTGAGATTCTTAATCGTTAATAAATCAGTAAAGGTTTGAGTGGGATGATTATGACCGCCGTCACCGGCATTGATAACTGGAATAGAAGAATAAGTAGATGCAACGAATGGGGCGCCTTCCTTAGGATGGCGGATAGCACAGATATCTGCGTAAGAGGAAATAACTCGAATGGTATCGGCAACACTCTCGCCTTTCGAAGCCGAACTGGAATCGGCAGATGAGAATCCTAAGACATTTCCTCCAAGATTAAGCATAGCAGCTTCAAAACTTAGTCGGGTTCGTGTACTAGGTTCATAGAATAGTGTGGCCAGCTTCTTACCACGGCATACATCGGCGAAATTCTTTGGATGATCGATTATTCTCTCTGATAATTCAAGAAGCTCGCTAAGCTCAGAAACAGTAAGGTCAGTCGGACTGATAATATGTTTCATAGACACCTCCATATGTTAATTGGTTATTGGGAAAGGATAGATATATTTGGTTCGTTTTTTATCCCTTAACTAGATATAATAGTATAAAACCTCTGAAATAGCAAATATTTTTTTGAATTATAATGTGGTAATTTTACCCATAGATTGACCGAATAATTGAAAATGTATCGAAGCAATGGGTGAATTGACAGATAATTACAACTTATTCGATATATTATAAATTAATTGCAAAAAAATCAGATAATAGTATTGACAAATAACATGTTGTGGGTTAAAATGAATACATAAACAGAGAAGATAAAAAATTACAGCTTAGACAGCTAATTTGAATGAAAGGAATGAGTCCATTGAAGAATTAATTCAAAAGATTATCTTGGTAATAACCCTTAATAGTGGCGGGGGATTACAATAGATGTTATTAAATATTAAGGAAAGGATGGTACAGACCACCGAAAAAGTTAGTGTAACACCTCAAACAAAATATGAAAGAAAGGACGGTACAGACCACCAAACACGATAGTTGGAACACCTCAAACAGATTTTAGGTTGGTACAAGACCACCAAGGGCTTTGTGAAATAGTTCAAAGCAATTCTGAAGATGAGCTGGCATGTACCACAAATATATGAATGATAATTTAATAACATAGAGAGTATCTATTGAAAATCGTAGATACTCTCTTTTTGTTCGCGTTCTTTTATTTTAAGCGTACCGCTAAGTAGACCTTGTTCATTGTGGGAATGTTGCCTGGTCTTTGAATTGATTTAACTCATTATGGAATTCGACATAGTAATAAACGATAAGGTAATAAAAAGGATGAAAAGCATTAAATTATTTAACACTTTTATCTCTTCCTGTGGTATAATTATTAGATACAATTTAGGAAAGGTGTGCGTATATGATTCAGATTTCGCGTACAGGAATACGCAACTTAGCTTCAGATGATACGATATATGCTCGAGGGCTGCAGTACTATAAGGATAACCGGATTGTAAATGCGTCTTATTCGAATAATAATAAGCAGTATCGTTTGACCGTTCGAGGTAATTATAATTATTCTGTTTTGATTGATGAACAGGAGGATGGCTCCTTTGATTATAGCTGTAATTGTCCCTCCAGGTTAAAGGATCAGGGGGCTTGTAAGCATGTTGTAGCAGCACTATTATTCGTATTGAAATATCAGGAACGTTCTTTATTAAATGAATCCAAGAGTCCCGGAGAGCGCAAGGTGATGCAGCTGCTGGATTATTTTATGTCTCAGGAGGATAGCGTATTAGTCGGTGAGACCTTTGGGCTAGAGGTTATAATTAGTATACCTTCTATTCTTAAGGGAGAGAATGCGAGAGCAATGGTGTCGCTTCGAGGTGGAAGCAGCCGTAAATATAAAATACAGACGATTAAGAAATTTCTTTCCGATATCTACCATAAGGAAAATTTTGCAATCGGGAAAGAGTTCAAATATGTGAGCGGAGAGAGCACCTTTGATGCAATTTCATTGGAGCTACTGGATTATCTTCTTGGAATCTACGAGATACAAGAGGTATTAGACGGCACACATTTCTCTAAAATATTCTCGAAGTCTCAGATGTTTATTACCAAGAACATGTTGGTGAAGCTGCTGGATATTTTGGACGGTTCAACCTTTGTACTGGAGCTGTACGGTAAGGTGTATTATGATGTATTATTTGTGAGAGGAAATCCTAAGATATCCTATCAGCTCTCCATTGATGAGGATTCTGTTACAATCGATTATCAAGGCAAGGAAGCGGTACTGCCCTTAACGGAGACCGGTGAGCTTCTCTATTATGACGGTGCAATCTATTTGCCGGATAAGAAGTTTATACGCAATTATAAACCCTTTTATAATAGTCTTGGTAAGGACAAGGAGCCGTTAACCTTCCGAGGAGACTTAAAAACCAACTTCTTGGAGTATGTGCTTCCACGAATTAGTGAAACGATGCTGTTGGACATTCCGGAAGAGCTAAAGAGCAGGTATATAACCTGTGATATGGAAGCAAAGCTTTATTTTGATAAATATAAATCCGGAATTAAAGCAGAATTAAAATATAAATATGGAGATTATGAATTCAATTCCTTTAGTAATGCGGCCGCCGGCTCTTACATCGTGGTTCGTCAGCGGGAGAAGGAGGATGACATTATATCCGAGCTACTAAAGCAGGGCTTTGTACCTTATAAGAATTTTTACTTGCTGAAGGATGAGGATAAGATTTATGAATTTCTTTCTGGCAGAGTAATGGAATTAGAAGAAAAGGC
This sequence comes from Bacillota bacterium, assembly GCA_023411215.1. GTDB lineage: Bacteria > Bacillota > Clostridia > Lachnospirales > Lachnospiraceae > Mobilitalea. The sequence goes on from JAEYOY010000078.1 coordinate 8,058, forward strand.
AAATCTATTCTATTCTGAGGATTTCAGAAGGCTTGGTATCCGAGCTCCGGGAGGCTTCAAGGCCGGTGTTCGTATGAATTCCGAATTCAATATGCTGGAGCTCGATTTGTCCTTTGATGAGGTACCGAAGGAGGAATTGAAGGAATTATTACATTCCTATCAGGTGAAGAAGAAGTATTATCGTCTGAAGAACGGTAGCTTCATTAATCTTGAGGATAAGACCATTAATGAAGTATCTCATATATTAAACTCTCTTAACGTCAAGGATAAAAATATCCGTGAGGATGTTATGCTATTGGAAAAACAGCACGCCTTATATCTTGAAAAAGCTTTTTCTAATCAGGAGTTTGTCTTTGAACGAGACAGAGATTTTATGGCTTTAACAGAAAAGATCCTTAATCCTGCAAAAACAGAGCATAGGCTCCCTGAGGGTATTCTGGCTGAACTGCGCCAATATCAGCTGACCGGCTTCAAATGGTTGAAAACCTTGGCAGAGAATGATCTTGGCGGTATTCTGGCAGACGATATGGGTCTTGGTAAGACGCTGCAATCGATCGTTTATATCACCTCTAGTATTCATGAGGATCCTAAGTCACATCATCTGATTGTATGCCCGACTTCCCTAATCTATAATTGGCAGGATGAGATTGAGAATTTTTCACCAAGCTTAAAGGCTTTGGTGGTAACCGGTAATCCGACAGAGCGGCAAGAGGCAATTGAGAAATATAATGATTATGATGTCTTGATTACCTCCTATCCCTTAATCAGAAGAGACATCGCTTTATATGAGAAGCTGGAATTCCATACAGTATTCATCGATGAAGCACAATATATCAAGAACGATTCCTCTCTGAATGCAAAATCAGTGAAACGGTTACGTGCAAAGCATCGCTTTGCTCTTACCGGTACACCGATTGAGAACAGCCTATCTGAGTTATGGTCCATCTTTGATTTTATTATGCCGGAATACCTCTATTCCCATTCTCGTTTTGTAGAGCTATACGAGAAGCCAATTCTAAAGGAGGATATGAAGGCGCTGAGTGATCTGCATCAGCATATTGAACCCTTTATCCTTCGTCGTATGAAGAAGGATGTATTAACAGAGCTTCCGGATAAATACGAGACGAAGATGCTCACCGACCTTTCGGAAGGGCAGAAACTGGTTTATCTGTCCTACTTAGAGAGTATTCGTACTGAGCTACATTCCGATATTGAAGAAAGTGGTATGGAGAAGAACAGAATCAAGATTCTTGCGGCCCTTACCCGTCTGCGTCAGATCTGTTGCCATCCCGCTACCTTCCTGGATAATTATCAGGGGGGAAGCGGTAAGCTGGAGCTGTTAATGGAGATTATTCCGGAAGCGATTGCCAACGATCATCGCATCCTGGTATTCTCCCAGTTTACATCTATGCTTCGTATTATTGAAGGAGAGCTGAAAGATTTGGAAATTCCTTATTTCTATCTGGAAGGCTCCACAGCCACACATGACCGCAGCGAGTATGTGAAGCGATTTAATCAGGGAGAGGGTAAGGTATTCCTGATCTCCCTAAAAGCGGGTGGAACCGGACTCAATCTTACCGGCGCAGATACTGTAATTCATTATGATCCCTGGTGGAATCCGGCGGTTGAAGATCAAGCGACAGATCGTGCTTACCGTATCGGACAGCTGAATAAGGTTCATGTGATGAAGCTGATTACAAAGGGTACCATTGAGGAGAAGATCTTCAAGCTGCAACGCAGGAAGAAGGAATTATCGGACTCCATCATCAGCTCTAAGGAGGTATTTATCAACTCCTTATCGAAGGAGGAGCTGGAGGAATTGTTCGCTCCGATGTAATGCTACTGTTTTGTAAGCCATCATCAAACAAGTATGTTTGCTGCTGTCTTACAAAATCAGCAATCCGTTCGTCAAACAGTGTATTTAAGTACACATGTTATCTGTTCCTTTTATCTATACAAGGGCGTAACAGCCACTTAGATTTAAAGCCCTGATCACCGGGACGTATTTGACGATGCGATCCAGGTATCAGGGCTTTTATGATTCGAAGCTACAAGTTGATGAAAATTACTTATTACTGGTTACTTCGATTATTGTTGTTTTATCAAGGCCTTGCGGATTAGGAGGCTGACCGAGACAGCTAGTATTATCTTAACGATATCAAAGGGCACAAAGGGAAATACGCATAAGGTCAAGGCTACATAAAGAGTCTTACCGGTGATTTGTGTAAACCATAAGGTACCGATGAGATAACAAAGAAATAAAGATATTGTCATACCAATACTTAGGGATATGATTCTATGCCTTTTTCCAAATTGGTAGAATAGAGATGTCACGAGTGTCATCAGAGGATATGCCATCAGATATCCGCCGGTAGGACCGGTCAGATGCGTCAAACCGCCTTTCAATCCTGCAAATACCGGGACTCCGAAAGCTCCCAGGAGAAGATATACTAAGGCAGCCAGGAAAGCGTAGCGTGGTTGTAATATCGCACCGATCAAAAAGACAGCAAATATTGACAGGGAAAAAGGAATCGGTTGAATCGGAATTGTTATCTGAGCCATCACGCAAAGGATAGCAGCAAACATACCGGTTAACACCAGATCTCTTGTGCTGATTCTTTGCGATTTATTAACAGCGGCATTGGATTGGTTCATGTAGTATTCCTGTATCAATGGATAGGTAAGTGATTAACTTATTTGATACTTTTCCTTTCAAGGTTTTATTGAATTAATTTAGTTGTTTTCTATAGGGGATTCAGTTAGGTTAACAAGAGCTGAGTAAAGGTATAATTACTAATCTCAACCTTTTGCACGCACACTTACTTCACCGGAATTCAGAGCTTCAATCGTTCCGTCCTCGTATTCCACGACAAGCCTCGCTCGAGCATCGATATCGATTGCTTTCGCATAAAGCGTCTCCTTGCCCCTAAGTACAAGAATGTCCTTGCCGATCAAGAAGGAGCGTCTTCTATATTCGTCAAGATAAGCCTGGTCCGTTAAGGTGTTCATACATTTTGCCATATTATTAAGGACCTCAGCAACCAGAATAGAGGTGATGGGAGAGTCGGTCGGCTTCTCACAAAACATAGAACCGGCCACTTGGCTGATTTCCTTCGGGAAGTCCTGCGTCTCGATATTAATACCAATGCCCACGATAGCATATTCAAGGCTCCCGCTCTCAAAATTGAGGGAGGCTTCCGTAAGGATGCCACATACCTTCTTATCACCAATAAAGATATCGTTCACCCATTTAATTCCAGACGCTACTCCGGCAACTGTGTCAATGGCTTGAGAAACAGCCACAGCGGTAGCGGTAGTGATTAGAAGAGAATCCTCCAGCTTAAGCTTTGGTCTAAGTATAAGAGAGAAATAGATACCGGAGGATAACGGCGAATAGAAGGAGCGACCCATTCGTCCACGCCCTTCGGTCTGTTCCAGAGCTACCAAAACAGTACCCTCTGCAGCGCCCAGAGCAGCCATTTCTTTAGCAAGTGTATTGGTTGAGGTTACCCTTTGCCTAACTTCAAGCTTGAAATGTGTTGCATCTCCCTTAAGAAAAGGATGGATGCTTTCTGCTGATACAATGTCATTACCGGCATGGAGACAATATCCCTTATTTGTGACCGCAGTGATATAATAACCTTCCTTTTGCAAGACTTTGATTGCCTTCCAGACTGCACTACGGGTGACGTACAGCTCACTTGCCAGCTTCGCTCCGTTCACTGTATATCCCCGGCTTTTCTCTAATATTTGAAGTACCTGATGTTTTAATTCCATATGTATCGTCCTTATCATATATGATGTGACTAGTATACCACAGAAAGGCACATTGTCAACCGTTGAAAGGACAAGAGTTGACAATTGAGAAAATCTATTTGTCAAATATATGGTCAGAGTATTGAGTGGAGGGCATGACATGGTACAAGAAATTAATTTATATTGTATTTATTTGGATATGAAGCATAGAATATTATGATCCTAATTAAGGAGAAAAATAATGGATATCCACGTTGTTCAGCCTGGAGAAACGATTGAATCGATCGCAAATCGATATGGGATTAATAAAGAAAGATTAATTCTGGATAATGATTTACCAAATCCATATAACTTAGTTGTAGGACAGAGCATCATTATAATCTATCCTGCGATTACCTATACGGTGCAAGAAGGTGACACCCTAAAAGGAATTGCTGATTCCTTTCAAATTTCTGTTATGCAATTATTAAGAAATAACCCTTTCTTATCAAATCGAGAATATATATATCCCGGTGAAACTCTCGTCATCAGTTATGGTGACAAAAAGGGTAAGATAATAACCAACGGATATGCAAATTCATTTATTAACAGAGAAATCTTAAGGAAGACCTTACCATACCTCACTTATATATCCATCTTTGGATATATGATTAATGAAAATGCTGATATAATAGAGCCTGATGACGAAGAGTTGATTCAAATGGCAAAGGAATATCATGTGGCACCGATCATGCTGGTATCCACCTTATCCTTCGAGGGGGTAGGTAGTGCGGAGGCAGCATATAATATTCTATATAATGAAGATACTGCTGACAAATATATTGAAAACATATTAAATATTCTACGTCGAAAAGGATTATATGGAGTAAGTGTTATATATTCCTATTTATCTGAAATAAATGAGGAGGTATATAGCAACTTAACAGAAAAAATGATGAGACGTCTAAATAGTGAAGGATATATTGTTATTACATCTATTCCTCCAATGACGACAATAGAGGCGAATATAGTTACCTTTGACAAAATAAATTATTCCCTAATAGGAGATTATGCTAATCAAATAGTGGTGATGAATTATAGCTGGGGACGTAATCCGGGTCCACCTATACCTGCTGCATCAATATTTATGCTACGATTATTCGTAGATTATCTAATTACTCTGCTTCCAAGGGATAAAATGATTATTGGTTTGCCTGTATTTGGATATGCCTGGGAGTTGCCATATATCATCGGTGTAACAGAGGCGAATGCACTTACTTATGAATCTGCAATTAATTTAGCATTGGACACAGGTTCTGAGATAAAGTTTGATGAAACTTCTCAAAATCCTTATTATGAATTTATAGTTAATAGGGCTGGTGTTCCGATTCAATATATAGTATGGTTTGTTGATGTAAGAAGTATAGTTGCTCTCACAGGTCTTGTAACAGAGTACAATTCTCCTGGGATCGCAGTTTGGAACATTATGACATACTTTCAGCAGATGTGGCTTTTTATCAATTCACAGTATGAGATAGAAACGATATTACATGATGATGAAGCGTAAGTAATATATACTCATTCAAAAAAGATAACCTCATATACTTTTATGAAAAAAAATGTATTCAAAATATCAGAACAGAAGACAATTTATGAATCATACATAAAAAAGATAGAAAGTGTTCTTATCGATCTTTCTATTGTCATGAATAAGGAGAAGTAAGCAATGATTATCGTCACCCGCTTACTTCTCCTTAGCTATGATAGAACCGATTGAGCAGTTCCTGATATTAATTGTGTATTAGAAATTATTGTTGTAATATTCCTCTACCAGACGGTCAAGATAGGAGAGGTTCTGCTTACCGAAATTCTTGATTAACAGCTCCTTGATTGTATCGGTCATCTTGATATAATTCAATTCCTCAGATAAGCTATCATTGTAGATGGAAGTGAGGTAATCCTTGGTGACATTTTCCTTTAGCCATGCAGTGATGTCTTCGGTCAGTTTGTTCTCGATGGCAATCTCATCACGGATTTTCTGCGCCTTTTGCCTTGTACTGAAAGCCACATAAAGAAAGGAAAGAAACAAGGCTCCCATGACTACATTTGGCAGCCAACCGTTGAGGATGGTTAGGAAACCTGCCATATTGAGTATTACGAATACCAAGCCTACTACGCCAAAGAACAGGAAAATACCTACCGTACCGGCGAGATCCTTATAACGATCTGTCTTAAAGACATAAGGTCCTTTTTCAACACCTTCGTCTTCAACCTCCTCCACGGAATCAGAGTATTCCTCCGTTCCATCTTCTTCGGAGTGTTGTGGAACAAGATCGTCGACCACTTCTACCATAGGATCTGGTGTGTGGGCGGAATTGCTTATTTCCTCGTAACTGTCTTCACCGGTTTCTGTTTCATCCTCAGAAGCAGTCGATTTATTATCCTTATAGATCCCATTCGCAATATTTTCGCGCTCCACAAAATAGAAGGCTTGATATAATTTTCTTGCCTCTTTTTCCATTCTGGGTGGAATATTGACGAGATAGACTTGATTCTCCTCGCTATAGGACATCTCAGAAGGCATATTCGAGTATTTAAAATAACTTACAAGTTTTTCGGCTATTTTTTTATCTTCCGCTTGAAAGAACGGAACCAGTTCAATATCTTCCTCTAAGCTGTCTACCAGTGCTACACCACAATCGGAACATTCCGTATAGCCTTCCTGATACTCTGCATTACAATTTGGACACCAAGGCATAATTTCAACTCCATTCTTATTTGTATTGAAATGCTTTATTCCAAGATTATCTACGATACACTAAAACAACAGACCGATCCTTTTTCAATAATTCACATTATTCGGACATGAAACGATGGAAGGCCTTTTTGCCCTTACGAACAAGTAATGCACCATCTTCATCGAAATCTTTAGACGTATAAACGGCAGCAAAGTCGGTAACCTTGACGTCATTCACGGTTACGCCACCCTGTTCGATATTACGTCTTGCATCGGAGCGGGAGGTAGCAAGCTTTGTATCACACATCATAGTGATCAGATCAATACCTTCTATAAATCTTGCAGCAGGATAAGTGGTAGTCGGAATATCCTCTGATTTCATACCACCGCCAAATAATGCTCTTGCAGCTTCCTGAGCCTTAGCCGCTTCTTCCTCGCCATGAACGATCTTGGTGATCTCAAAGGCTAGTACTTCTTTGGCAAGATTGATCTCAGCATCCTTTAAAGCTCCGAGTCTTCTAACCTCATCCATCGGAAGGAAGGTCAATAGGCCTAAGCATTCCTCAACCTTAACATCCTCAATATTTCTCCAGTATTGGTAGAATTCATAAGGTGTTGTCTTGTTCGGATCCAACCACACGGCACCCTTCATGGTCTTACCCATCTTGACGCCCTCGCTGGTGGTTAACAGTTTGAAGGTTAAGCCGAAAGCAGGCTTTTGCTCCTTACGGCGGATAAGGTCAACACCACCAAGGATATTGGACCATTGATCATTACCGCCAAGCTGAAGAGAACAGCCATATAACTTATTCAGCTTCCAGAAATCATAAGATTGCATCAACATATAGTTGAACTCGAAGAAGGTGAGTCCTTTTTCCATACGCTGCTTGTAGCAATCCGCGGTCAGCATCTTATTTACAGAGAAATGAATTCCAATCTCTCTCAAAAATTCCACATAATTTAAATCTAGCAGCCAGTCTGCATTGTTTGCAACAATTGCATTCCCATTCTCAAAATCAATAAACTTAGAGAGCTGCTTCTGGAAGCAGTCAGCATTGTGTTGAATGGTTTCAACTGTCATCAGGGTTCTCATATCGGATTTGCCGGTAGGATCGCCGATCATTGTGGTGCCGCCGCCTAAGAGGGCAATCGGTTTGTGTCCGGCACGCTGCATATGCATCATAGCCATAACGGTTAGAAAATGCCCAGCGGTTAAGCTGTCTGCTGTTGCATCAAAGCCTATATAAAAGGTCACGGATTCCTTTCCAAGTAATTCTCGAACCTCAGTTTCATGGGTGCATTGTTCTATAAACCCACGCTCCTGTAATATGTCATAAACATTAGACATCTGTCTTCCTCCTTAATTCATACAAGCTGTTCATGGTAAAATGCATCAGCTTGTCAGTCTTTAACTAAAGACATTATAAATGATTGCCTTTTATTTTTCAACAATAGAAAATAAACATGACATTCTACTTGTTACAGTTCAGCCTATCCTGTTAAGAAGAAAACGAGGGAGGAAATGTTATTAAATATATTGTTTGATTTGTAATTAGTAAGCAATGACATTTGTCATAGTCGGATTATAACCGGAGTCACTTCCAAAGAAAGGTGAAACGGAGTATCCTATACATAAGAGAAACGGGATTTGTTCTAAGAACCTGAGATAATATAATTGTTGTGAATAATTGGGAGGGCATCAAATGACACAATGTGTTTCGGTACAAAATCTTACTAAGAAATACGGAGAGCTTACCGCGGTTGATAATCTGAGCTTTGAGGTAGAGAAGAATGAAATCTTTGGCCTGTTGGGACCGAACGGAGCAGGGAAATCAACAACCTTAAGTGTACTTACGACCTTATCTGATATGAATAAGGGAGATGTGGAGGTAAATGGCTATAATATTCGTAAGGACAAAATGAAGATTAAGCAGATCATCGGAATGGTACCTCAGGATATTGCAGTATATGAGCAGTTGTCAGCTCTGGAAAATGTCAAATTCTTCGCTTCACTTTATGGGCTTCGGGGTAAGAAACTGACCGGTGCTGCCGAGGAGGCATTGGAGTTTGTCGGACTGTCTGATCGGAAGAGTATGAAACCGAAGCAAATGTCCGGAGGTATGAAACGTAGATTGAATATAGCCTGTGGTATCGCTCATGAACCCCAGTTGATTGTAATGGATGAACCTACGGTTGGTGTGGATGCTCAGTCCCGCGAACATATACTTAATTCCATACGGACTTTAAGAGACCGTGGTGCGACAGTAATCTATACCTCTCATTATATGAATGAGGTGGAAGAGATCTGTGATCGAATTGCTATCATTGATAAAGGACAAATGATTGCCTGCGGTACGAAAGCAGAGTTAGTCTCCTTAGTTACGGATATCCAATCCATATATATTGAAACAAGGCTGACAGCAAGTGTAGACGAGGCAGATATTAGAAAGAAGCTGAAAACCATGCCAAATGTAAGGGCAGTAGCCATGGTGGATAATACAGTCCGTATCGATGTATCCATCGAACAGAACAGTATAACCAGAATATTAGAACAATTTCTAACTTTAGGTATGCCTATTTTTAATATCAAGGCAGAGGTTCCGAACCTTGATACTATGTTCCTGACCTTAACCGGTCATGAATTGCGTTAATAGATTGAAAAATCATAGATTTTTCAATCGGCAAATTTGTGCTGCCGCCCAAATTCGCGGTCTTTGGCAGTATGTAGGATTAGTGTGGATTAAAAAGCAATCCCCAAAGTGAATTTTCATTCACTTAGGAAGAAGCTGCGAAGTTTGCCCACCTGCGCAAACTTCTTGTTTTTCAGGGTTATGTACTGCATCGAAGATGCAGTATGTTAATATCAAGTGGAGGGATATCATGTTTAATATTATAATAAAAGAGACGAAGGAGTTTATTAGAGAAAAGACCTCTCTATTCTTCTTTATCCTATTTCCGGTTTTGCTGGTATTCTTGTTGGGTAATCTACTAAATGAGACGGATATTGCAGAGAGTGCTATCGGTAAGCTTCAAATTGAGTATCAAATCGATACCGAAGATCCATATCAGGCAGCGGCAATAGAAGACTTTATTGCTGCAATGAACCAGGAAGCTACCGTTAACTTTCGCCGAACAGAAGATTTTGAAAAAGCTAAAGAGGCAGCAGGAGTGGATGATATTACCGCAGTCGTGATGTTTAGCGGCAATCCTTTAAAGATACAGGTATATGAAGGAACAGATCGTGTGAAAAACAGGACATTACAGGCTATATTGAACGGATTTATTCAGAATAATAAGACTTTTACTGCGGTATATAACACAGCCCCGGAAATCCTTGCAGGGTTCAAGGCGGAGAATATTGATTATACCGTTGAGAAGGATCTTGGTGTGGAGCGCTCCATGATCGATTATTATGCGGTAACGATGGTAGTTATGATTTCATTTATGAGTATACTGGTAGGTGCCAATGTCTTTTTGTCAGAAAGAGAGAACAAGACTATCAATCGTATGATTATTGCACCGCAGAACAGAATATCAATGTTTTTGCAGAAGGTATGCGGAATGGCACCACAGGCATTATTGCAAATATCACTTATTATGATACTAAGTGTGGTTGTATTTAAAGCCAGCTATGGAGCTACGCTGATCAGTAACCTCTACCTGTTTTTCTTGTTTTTTGTAATAACCTTTTGTATGTTATCACTCGGGGCAATCGTTGGATTACTCTTTAAGTTATCTCCTTTTGTTATTGTTATGCCGGTAGTTTGGATTATGCTGTTCTTAGGCGGAACCTATCACAAGGAGGTTGATATAAAGGGGATTTCTGATATCATGCCAAATTACATCTTTCAGAAGGCTGCCTTTGACGTGGCGATTTTTAACCGCTATGAGCTGGCGAATAGGGTAATACTAGGATGTGTGCTGACAACATTCGCCGCATTGGCGGTAGGAGCTTATTTATTCTACCGCAAGGAGGAGGAGCGATGAAAAATATACTGATTTTAACAACATTGAATATAAAAAGGTATTATTATGCGGTTATTCTGTCTGTATTTGCAGCTGCAGTGCTTTCGCTGCTCCTATATTCCATGGGAAATGTGGTTTCTGACGCGACCTTAGCCAAGGTTAATGTGGGAGTAATCGATAATGATAAGAGTACTTTATCTGAGGATTTCAAGAGATATATGACAGAAGACCTGAGCTATCAATTGATTGAAAATACTACCTATGATGAGTTGACAACAGAGTTGCTGGATAAGGATATTTCCGTTATAATAGAGATACCGGAGAACTTTAAGAAGCTTATGTCAGAAGGTGATAGACCAAAGGTTATCATCACTTCTCTGGAGGATTATGAAAATACAGCCTTTGTAGAGGCATACATTAACAGCTACCTAAGCAGTATTCAGATACTGGCTGCCGGCTCAGGAGGCAATCAGGAAAGCTTTGACCAGCTTCTGACTGAGTACCTGACACAAGAAATGGCTCTGACTCAGACGGCTGCTGCCCAGGTAGATCAGGAAAAACTGATTGGTGAAAGCGGATTTATTAATTCGGTTGGCTTCTTCCTGATGTTTATCTTCACGATCAGTGTCATATTGGGATTTATGGTCGTAGAGGATAAAATAACGGGAGTCTTCAATCGTATTCAGGTGACTCCGGTCAAACCGGTTCAATATATCATCGGCTCCGGTGTCTTTGGGATGGTTTTGTCCATCATTACGGTGGGGTTATTTGTATGGTTTATCTACTTAACGGATATTAAGACCGGAGTACCTTTGGGAACCATATTTTTCATGCTACTGTTGTTTTCCTTATACACAGTTGGCTTTTCCCTGCTGATTGCGCTGGCAACCAAATCGAAAAATGCGGTTACCGCGATTATCATCGGCTTTTCGACCATCGGATGTATTTTAGGCGGTGCATATTTTTCTCTGGATATGGCACCTGATTCCTTGCAGAAGATGGCGAGGATATTACCTCAATATTGGTTTATGGATGTCTTTCGCCGAATTCAGGCAGACCCGTTGGCAAATATCTACCCGAATGTCATTATTATTACCTTATTTATTGTATTGTCCTTTTTGATCGGGGCAGTACTATTCTCGCAACAATATAAAAACAGCTAGGCGGTACGGTTATGGATAAGCCTTTCCTCTATTTTCTATTAAAAATAGTGGCAGCAATCACATCGGTATTATTGTTTTATTCTGCTAAGGTCGATATCACGGCTAATGTGATATCGACTCTTAGCTTTGCGTGCGTTTTTGTTTTAGAGCTGCTGCTGGCTCGTTTTCGCTATCATACAAAGCTGCTGAGAATTACAAGTACTTTATGTATTATTGCTTGCGTTGCATTAGGAGTAGATCGACTATTTCCACTATTTATCGTACTACTGATCCATTTACTGGATATCACCCTGGATACCAGGATGTTCTATTATATTACAGTAGTAATTCTACTACTATCCTTTTTCATATTTCCCCCTAACATGACTTCATCACTTATTACCTTAATTCTCGTTTGCATGCTTTTGTTCTGCCGGTCTATTATTAATAAGCTTACTATGCTAATCGAGAAGAGTGACAGACAGCAGGAGCAGATCATAGAGCAGAACAAAAAAATAATGGATATGAAAAGTCTTCACAAGACATTAAAATATAATGCTTCCGTCGAGGAACGGAATCGAATTGCGGCTCGTATCCATGATCAGGTTGGACATGGTATCTCGGGAAGCATCATTATGCTGGAAGCTGCCTTGCTGCTGATGAAGGATAATCCGCTAAAAGCATCGGAGAGCGTTCAAAAAGCAGTGGTTAATCTAAGGGGAGGCGTTGATGAGATTCGCATGGCACTCCGTGAAGAGAGGGTGGAACGTTATCTGATTGGAATGAACGATATCAGTGCCATGCTGGAAGAATTTAAGGTCAGTTATAATAAGAATGTAAAACTAGCTACCTCTGGGAATCTTGATGCCATTAACCTGGAGATATGGTCCTGTGTACACGACAATACCAAGGAATGTCTGACTAATTTATTGAAGCATTCGAATGCAACAGAATTTAACCTTTCCATTGATGTCTATAAGAAGATCATCAAAGTGGAGTATAAGGATAACGGAAGCTCTATGGAGAGCTTCGAGAAGGGCCTGGGACTGGAGGCAATCGAAGAACGGACGATTGGGGCGAAAGGGAAATGCTTCTTCCACAAAGGAGAACGAGGGTTCTCGGTGACTAATATATTTACATATTGATTTCTAGCAACAGCAATGTAGAAAAAGGATAGCTAAGAAATTGATCGTAAAGAAAGTGATAGCATAGAAAGTGATATGGGGTGGAATATATGATCAGAGTATTAATAGCCGATGATGATGCAATTATTCGCGAAGGGCTAAAGATGATAATTGAGACGCAACAGGATCTGGAATTCTTGGGAGCTGCAGTGAACGGAGAAGAGGCATATCAGCTATGTAAGGAGCAAAAGCCTGACGTAGTTATGCTGGATATTCGTATGCCGATTATGGATGGGATTGAAGCAGCTAAGCGAATTCTTCTCGAGAAATTGTCGATGCCCTTATTGTTGACAACCTTTGATGAACCGGATTTGATTTTGAGGGCACTTCAGGCAGGAATCAACGGTTATATACTTAAGAATAGTCCGGCAGAACGAATACTGTCTGCAATTCGAGTAATACATACGGGTGGTACAGTATTGCAGCCAGATATACTGGAATTTATCCGAGGTAGAGTATCAAGTGGTCAATCCGGGAGTAATTTATTCGATATGCTTCTTTCACCCAGAGAGATGGAAATCGTTAAGCTGATTGCGGAAGGTCTATCCAATAAAGAAATCGGAGAGACGCTGTTTCTGACCAATGGTACGATTCGTAATCATATCAGTACCATTCTGGAGAAAACCGGTTTAGAGCATAGAACGCAAATCGCTGTGAAATACCTTAAGAATTAGGAGAAGAGAAACCTGATTCATGCAGAGAGGATATCTTAAGATCTTCTTGGGTTATACGGCGAGGGTGGAGAGAGAAGGAGGAGAGAAATAAAATTCTCTCCTCCTTCTCTTTTTTATACAAATAAATTCTCTGAGAATGTCCTAATTCAATTATTTGTAGTCTATCTATAATGGATGCGGTAAAATCATCTAGTGAATTTAACTAAAATAACCAGTTTATTGCACATTTTTACATATAGACATTACAAAACTCCATTTATATACCAAATTTTACATGCTACAATAAATTCAGTTCTTATAGAACAAACGTTTAGAGGAGGATTGAATTATATGAAGAAAAAATTATTAAGTATTGTTTTGGTTTTATCAATGACAGTTTCCCTTTTGGTTGGTTGTGGAACAAACACAACAAAAACATCAAGTGATACACCGAGTACCACGGACACAGATACACCGGCAGCTACAAAAGCACCTGCAAAGGAAGCTACTTTTGCACCGAGCGAAGGAGTAACAATTTCTTATGGATTATGGGATTCAAATCAGGCGGCTCTAATTCAGCAGCTTGCAGATAGTTTTGAAGCCGAAACCAATATTCATGTAGACATTCAGATTAATGGATGGTCAGATTATTGGACAGCATTAGAGGCTGCAGCAACCGGCGGATCCTTACCGGATACCTTCTGGATGCATTCCAATAATATCTATTATTATGCAGCTAATGATCAGCTCTTGGATTTGACCAGTTATATCGATAACAGCGAAACGATTGATTTAATGAATTATCCGATCGGATTAGGTCAGATTTATAACTTGAATGGTAAACAATATGGAATTCCAAAGGATTTTGATACGATTGGGTTATGGTACAACAAGACTATGTTTGACGCTGCCGGAGTAGCTTACCCGGATGAGACCTGGACTTGGGATGATATGAAAGCCGCAGCTAAGAAGTTAACAAAAGAGGATGGTTCTCAGTATGGAGTGCTGTCACCTCTTCACAGTCAGGAAGGATATTATAACTTTGTATATCAGAATGGTGGAACCATTGTGACCGCGGATAAAAAATCCGGTTATGATGACCCGAAGACAATTGAGGCAATAGAATATTGTTTTAACCTTGTAAGAGAGGGTCTATCGCCTGCAATTACGGACGATGCTGCTAGAGGTGAGGCTTTTCAGAATGGGTTAGTCGCTATGGCATTATTTGGTTCCTGGAACTTATCGGGTTTTGCAGCAAATGATTATATCGTAAAGAATTGTGATGTAGCAGTGTTACCGAAATCAAATGACGGTGGTCGGGCATCGATATTCAATGGACTGGGAAATGCGATTGCAGCAAATACAAAGCACCCGGACGAAGCCTGGAAATGGATTGAGTACTTAAGCAATGAAGCAGGTCAGAAGAAACAAGCAGAGCTTGGTATAGCGATTTCAGCATTCAATGGAACAGCGGATGCTTGGACAGCAGCATATCCGCAGTTTAATGTAAAGGCTTATTTGGATATGGTTAACTATGCACAAATCAGACCTTATACGAATCAAACAAGTATATGGGAGGATAAAGCATATGAATTATTAACCGATGTTTATAACAATGGCGGTGATGTTGCAGCAGCATGTAAGAGTGTAGCTACTATGATGAATGAGGCAATTGCTCAAGAATAAAAATAAAAGGGCGGGGCTGTCGCATAATCAAGTTCATAACTTATTGTGTGACAGCTCTGTAACTTTCCTAGCATGGGTGCAGTCTACTGCAATTGGATAACATTATATGATAAGGTTTTAGGAGGTTGAAATGACTGTAGATAATAAGCATGAGACCAGGAAAAGAAGAATTGGGCGCAGTGTCTTAAATGAGTGGAAGTGGGCATATATCATGATTGCACCAACAATGATCGGACTTTTCATATTAAATATCATTCCGATTATACAAACTATATATTTAAGCTTTTTTAAGAGCGGTGCCTTTGGAAAGGGAAATATCTATGTAGGCATTGCTAATTATACCAAAATGTTTTCTGATGTACAAACTTGGTATGCTGTGCGAAATACACTAATTTATACCTGTTTGGTGGTTCCGTTAACGATGATAATTGCTTTGATTATTGCAGTTATTTTGAATATGAGGATCAGGGGTAAAAATATCTATAGAACCATATATTTTATACCGATGGTAGCGGCACCTGCTGCAGTTACAATGGTATGGAATTGGTTATATAATTATAATTTCGGTTTTATTAATCATATATTAATTCGTTTTGGTTTGGATAAAGTAAAATGGACAGAAAACCCTAGAATCTCATTAAGCTCAATTGCTGTGATAGGTATATGGAGTTTAATTGGATATTGTATGGTAATTTTATTAGCCGGTTTGCAAGAAATACCAAGAGATTTTTATGAAGCAAGTAATATTGACGGTGCTTCTGCATTAAATCAATTTTTCAACATTACATTACCACTGGTATCTCCGACATTATTTTTTGTGGCAGTTACCAGTATTATTACTACAATGCAGGTGTTTGATGTTATCTATATGATGATTGATGTAGCCAATCCAGCATATAACAGCACGGTATCGTTGGTTTATCTGTTTTATAATAATTCCTTTAAGTATACGAATAAAGGTTATGGCTCAGCAGTCGTAGTATTACTTTTAGCAATTATTATGCTGATTACAGTAATTCAAATGAAGGCCCAAAAGAAATGGGTAAAGTATATGTAGGAGAAAGGTATGGGCATAAAAATGAAAAAAAAGCTCTTGTTTTCACATATAATAATTCATGGTCTGCTTATTTTTGGTGCAATTATAATGGTATTTCCATTTGTATGGATGATACTCACATCCCTAAAAACCGTAACAGAATCAACTTCGATGAATCCATATGTTATATTTCCATCGGTTCCCCAATGGAACAACTTTATTACTGTATGGAAGAATAATGATTTTATACAACTATACATAAATACCTTTCTAATGATAATATCACGTGTTTTTTGTGCGGTTTTCTTCTCTGCTATGGCAGCATATGCTTTTGCTAGGCTGAAGTTTCCGGGAAAGAATTTTCTGTTTGGTGCTGTCCTATTTCAAATGATGGTTCCGGTACAGATATTTATCATTCCACAGTATTTAATGGTGGATTTTATGAATCTGAGAAATACTATTTTTGCTTTACTATTTCCGGGATTGGTAAGTGCATTCGGCACATTTCTGCTTAGACAATTTTTTATGGGACTTCCAAAGGAATTAGAGGAATCCGCCAGAATAGATGGATGTAATATATGGAGGACCTTCTGGAAAATTATGCTTCCACTCACAAAGTCAGGACTTGTCGCACTTGCTATCTTTACATCATTATTTGCATTCAAAGACTTAATGTGGCCATTGATTGTAAATTCTCAATCAAATGCGGCAACATTATCATCCGCACTTTCAAAAATACAAAGCGCGTATTCCGTAAATTACCCGGAATTAATGGCTGCATCCGTATTAGCGATCTGGCCAATGATGCTGATTTATATTATTTTCCAAAAGCAATTTATTGAAGGTATTGCGACAAGCGGAGGAAAGCTCTAATAGGATTAGTATGTCAATAACCTATTACAAAGCCATTGTATGGAAGGGCTTTAACAATACAATCCTAATTGGTAAAAAATATACTTTCAAACTAGGAGGAAATCAATTGGCAATCAAATATAGCGAACCGGACAGTGTATTTATATTACATACGAACAATTCATCTTATCATATCAAAATCGGGCCATATCAGACCTTATTGCATCTTTACTATGGAAAGAAAGTGGAAAGTAATCTGGATTATTTAGTGCAGACAAAGGATCGAAGCTTTTGCGGGAATCCGAACGAGGCAGGGAGAGACAGAACCTTTTCTATGGACACTCAGCTCCAGGAATATTCTACCTTTGGCATGGGAGATTATCGTGTATCCTGCTTGGATGTAATTAATTCGGATGGTAGTTGCGCAGTAGACTTACGATATAAATCTCATAAGATCATAGAAGGAAAATATAAACTGGATCATCTGCCTGCGGTATATCAAACCAAGGATGTTACAATGCAAACACTGATCATTACATGCTGGGATAAAGTGACAGCTGTTGAGGTCGATCTATACTATGGTGTAGTGGAGGAATATGATGTTATAACAAGAGCAGCTAAAATACGGAATTGCGGAAAACAAGCTTTTGAGTTAACAAAAGCGATGTCATCCTGTTTGGAATTCCCGAATAACCACTTTGATTTAATTGATTTTTATGGAAAGCATGCAATGGAAAGAGAGATGGAGAGAGTTGCTGTCGGACGAGCTAAGCTTTCAGTAGAAAGTATGCGTGGTACCAGTGGTCATCAACATAATCCATTTATAATAATAGCAGATCATAATACAACAGAGACGATGGGAGAATGTTATGGCTTCTCATTATTATATAGTGGTAATTTTCAAGCTCAGGTAGAAGTCGATCAAATTGGTCAGACGAGAATTGTTATGGGAATTCATCCGGGCTTCTTTCGTTATGAAGTAAAGCCGGGAGAAGAATTTACTACTCCGGAAGTTGCCTTATGCTATTGTACAGATGGTTTGAAGAAGCTCTCTCATAATTATCATAAGCTATACCGGAATAATTTGTGCAGAGGAAGATTTAAAGACGCACGCAGACCTATATTGATTAATAATTGGGAAGCAACCTATTTCGATTTTAATACGGATAAACTGGTACAGATAGCCAAATCAGCTTCGGAGTTAGGAATTGAAATGCTGGTTATGGATGATGGCTGGTTTGGTAAGAGAGATAATGATTTCTCCGGTCTTGGCGATTGGGTGCCGAATACAAAAAAGCTGGAAAGTACGCTGGGAGAACTTTGTGACAGGGTAAATGCCGAGGGTATGAAGTTTGGAATATGGATTGAACCGGAGATGGTAAATGAAGATAGTGATTTATTTAGAAAGCATCCCGATTGGTGCCTTCATATTCCAAACAGACCGGTTACCAGATGCAGATACCAGCTGGTTCTTGATTTGACAAGGGAGGATGTTAGAACATATATTTATGCTTCTATCTCATCTATCTTAAAAAGTGCCAATATTGAATACATAAAATGGGATTTCAATCGAAGTATTGCAGAAGTATGGTCTTCCTTGAAGGATGAGAAGCATCAAGGACAGGTATTTCACGATTATATCCTTGGCTTATATGAGCTGTTGGAACGAGTAACAAATGATTATCCTTATGTATTATTTGAAGGCTGCTCCAGTGGTGGAGGACGTTATGATGCAGGGATGCTATATTATGTACCGCAGATATGGTGCTCGGATAACACAGATGCAATCGAACGACTCAAGATTCAATACGGAACCTCCTTTGGATATCCAATTAGTACTGTCGGAAGCCATGTATCTGCAGTTCCTAATCATCAGACAGGCAGAATAACACCGTTTCATACCCGTGGTGTGGTAGCTATGGCAGGAACCTTTGGATATGAGCTGGATGTCAGTAAATTATCCACTCTGGAAAAGGATCAGATTAAACATCAGGTTGAACTCTATAAGCGGAATTATGAAATAATTAATCATGGTGACTATTATCGTTTAACGAATCCATATGAAAACGATATATTTACTGCATGGCAGATGGTTTCTGAAGATAAGGAGCGAAGTCTTGTGAGTGTGGTGTTTCATCAGAGTCATGCTAACTCGGATTTTCATATTGTCTTATTAATGGGTTTAGAGGAAAAGGCATCCTATCTTGTGAATGGAGATAAGACATATACAGGTGAAGCATTAATGAATGCCGGTTTGGTTCTTCCGATACCATGGGGGGATTATCAGGCATACCAATATGAAATAAAAATGATAAAATGAGATTTGAGATAGGCCGTAGGTCTTTCATATAAAACAAATACCTTGTAATGATAAACTTCTTTTAGCTTCTTCCTTTTATATTTTTAGAGTAATTCTCATCATACCATGAAGATAAATTTCCACAGTAGCTGTTCGATATAGGAAAAATCCTAAGCAGTACTGTGGTTTTTTAAATAAAAATGGTTTAGGTTACTTAATATCTTGTGCATTATTAATTTGATTAATAAGAAAGGAGGCTGTTTGCAAAGCAGTATCGATCAATTAGTATTCACTAAGGATATAAAATAAATAATAGGAGGGTAATTATTATGAAGAAAAGTTTGAAAAGGTATCGTATTGTTTTTATGGTTTTAGTGATTGCACTGGTAGGTACTTGGCCTGGGATGTCGGTTTATGCAGCAGATACCATCACGGTAGACTGTGGTAATGTGTTAAGGGGTGTCACCCATTGTGCAAGTGGTTCCCTTTATGGAGTCACGGAAAACGTACCGGCGGATGTTGCCGGTCTGATTGCTCCACTTCATCCAAATGTATTTCGAAATCCGGCACGCGGTGGCTCGGGTAACCAGCATCCTTTTGGTGCTGCCATTCCAACAGCTGCAAGGGTAGCATCCACCGGAGCCAGGATCTCCGTAGATTTGGCGGATATGTTACCCAACTGGCCCTACACTTGGCCAGGTATGACAAGCTGGCTAAGTCAGGTAACATCCTTTGTGAACGACAAAAAGGCTTCCGGTTTAACCAATTGGTATGGGATTGAACCCTGGAATGAGCCTGACGGTACTTGGAACTCTGCAAACGGAGACTTTAACAGCACCCTATGGAAGCAAACCTATGATAGGATTCGTTCTCTTGATCCCAGTTTTAAAATCATTGGCCCTGACTATAGCTACTATAATAATAATACGATGAGGACGTTCCTGACCTATTGTAAAAACAACAACTGCCTTCCCGATATCATAAGCTGGCATGAGCTTAGTGGAATTCAAAATGTATCAAATAATCTGAAAGCTTATCGGGCGTTGGAAGCTTCCCTGGGAATTAGCGAAAGACCCATCAGTATTAGCGAATATTGCGATGCAAATCATAATCTTGAAGGGCAGCCCGGATCGCTTGGGGAATTCATCGGTAAATTCGAGCGTTATAAGGTAGCCAGTGCATGTATTTCTTGGTGGTTCACAAGCTCTTGTAGATTGGGAAGCCTTCTTGCCACCAATACGCAAAAGGGTGCTGGCTGGTATATGATGAACTGGTACGGAGAAATGACAGGCAACATGGTCAATGTCTCTGTGGCAAATGATGCATCTGCAAATATGGATGGTGCTGCATGCGTGGATTCAAATAGTAAGTATATCAGCGTTATCTTAGGGGGAGGTAATAGTGGTACAGTAAACACGGTGATCAAAAATATACCTTCCTTTATCGGTTCCACTGCAAAGGTGATGATTCAAAAGGTAGACTGGGTAAGTAAGGATACTGTCTGCAACGGAACGACAACCGTATCGATCTCCGATTATCCCGTGACCAATGGTCAGATTACAGTTCCGATGACAGGCTGCAACTCTTCTTCCGGATATCGTATATATGTTACCCCCGGTTCCGGTATTGCCAGTGGTACAAGCTATGAAGCGGAGAGTGGAACCCTTTCCAATGGAGCAGTATTACAAAGTGCAAGCTACTGTTCTGGTGGCTATAAGGTTGGATATCTTGGAGGATCATCCAATGGAACAGTTGTAATCAATAATGTTAATGTGTCAAATGCAGGTACTCATTCGATGACCATATACTATGTTTCATCCGATAACCGTACTGTATATGTTACTCCGAACAGCGGATCTTGGTTCGGTGTGCAGTGCCCGGGTACAGGAAGTTGGAGCACTTTAAGTTCGGTGACAACCACCGTTACCTTGAATGCTGGCAATAACACCATTAAATTAGATAATGGTAGCGCAGGTAATATCGGTGCACCGGATATTGATCGAATTGTCATCAATTAATCTTTGAATAACAGTACGAACGTTAAAAAATCAGAGGCAATCCCATAATATAAGGATTGCCTCATTTTGATTCGATACAATAGAAGGTTCAAAAGTGTGCTTCTATTGTATTGATGATGTTTTTGAGCTAAGAACAAGATTCTCAGTTGAATTGCGGTAATTGCTGGGGTTGACTCCATATATTTTCTTAAAACACTTGGAAAAATTTAAAGCATCATCATAACCAACTTTCAATGCAACTTCATTAATCGGTAGATTGGTGTTTTTGAGAAGAGTACTTGCCTGATTCATACGATAATTCAGGATGTATTCTTGGGGTGAGATATTTAAGACATTCTTAAAGCAGTTGGTTAAGTAGGAACGATTAATACCGATATAATCAGCAATTCCCTGAACTTTGATGTTTTTGTAATAGTTATGTTCAATATATTCCAAGGTGTGTTCGACATATACCTGATAAGAATAATCATGTACTTCTTCGATATTTACCTGGCTTTGCCTGTCCTGTATTAGAGTCGAAATAAATAAATATAGAAAACCCTCTCTGGCAAGATCATTTCCAAAGGTTAACTGACTTGAATTCAACATACCATTGACATAATTCACGAAAGGTTCGGTATTTTCAATGTTTACAACTAGATTGTCATTGGAAAATTGAGCATGTTTTAGAGATGCCTCTGCTTTAATTCCATTGAAACCAATCCAGATATAGGTCCAAGGATCATCTTGGCTGGCTTCATAATATGTAGTCACACCGGGGTATATTAGGAAAGCCATATTTGGACCTATTTCATAAGTTTTATTTCCAACTTTATAGAAGCCTTTACCACTAATCACAATATGAATTAAGTATTCTGTTCTTACTTGTGGACCGTAAAAATGTCCCGAATAACAGTTTTCTGAACCACAATAACATAAATATAGATCCATTGATCCTTTTTTCAGATATTCAAGACACTTGTAACGAGCAGAGTTGGTATATCTTACTTCTGTAAACATCTTATCTTTTCCTTTCTGCAAATTATATATAAATGCTAACATAATTGACAATTCATGTCCACATTTATCGTGAGAATCAACGGAAGCAATCCAATGCAACAGTGCCTATTCTGGGGTTAGTGCTAAAATCGCAAAGGAGAACGAGTCTTATGATTAATCAACATATTTAATGATTGATTTTTAATAGCAGTAATGTACAATAAGGATAGTTAAGAAAATACTCAGAAACCATCTATATGACCATTGGTACGGTCTCAATCATATCAGTACCATTCGGAGAGAACCGGTTTAGAGCACAGAACAAAAGTCACTTATATCTTATGGATTAGTGGAAGGGGAACCATATTCATGCAGAGAGGACATCTTAAAATCTTCTTTGGCTACGCGGCAGGGGTAGGGAAAACCTATGCCATGCTGGACGATGCCAAGGTGCAATACCAAAGCGGTACAGATGTTGTCATTGGTTTCATCCGGCCGAATACAAGCATAGTTACGATGGGATTACTGAAAGGAATCCCTGTTCTTCCTTATATAAAGATAAATAATGATGAAGAATATTATGAATTTAACCTGGATGCAGCGTTAGACAGAAGACCAAAGCTTATTATAGTCGATGATCTGGCACATTCGAATCATCCCGGTGTTAGGAACAGGAAACGATATCAGGATATCGAAGAGCTACTGAATGCCGGAATTGATGTCTATACCACAGTTGATGTATGGAATATAGAGAGTCTGAACGACATTGTGGAGAAAATAACCCAGGTTCCTGTTAAGGATACAGTGCCGGATTATATCTTTGACCATGCGGATAAGGTTAAACTGATTGATATGGAGCCGGATGAATTAATTCGTCGTACCGAGGATTCGATATTAACCAAAGATAATATGAAGCTACTTCGTGAAATAGCTATGAGAAAAGCTGCTGACCGGATCGGTCTTAATAACAGAGCTGATTCCAATAAGATAACATATACTAAATTACTGGTTTGCATCAGCAGTTCTCCTTCTTCAGCAAAATGTATCCGATGGAGTGCCCATATGGCAGAGTCCCTTCATGCTCCCTGGGTAGTGATCTATGTTGAAACCGAACAGAATAATAAGATCAGCGAGGATGCCAAGAAAACCCTGCAGGCTAACCTGGAGCTTGCAGATCAGCTTGGAGCAGAGATAGCCACTCTATTTGGTAAGGATGTTGCAGAGACGGTGGCCAGCTATGCAAAGCTGTCGGGCATCACCAATATTGTTGTCGGGAAGAGCAGAACGAAGAGAATACTGGGAAGTCTGTTGGAGCTTGATTTTGAGGATAAATTAATATCAATGTTAGAGGATGTTGAAATTCATATTATCCCTGATAACGAGAGTAAGAAAAAATATCACAGATTACAAATGCACCTGTACAATAAAAAAGTATCCCTGTCGGTGAACGACACTCTGAAAATGCTAATTATTTTAAGCATAACCACTTTATTTTCCGTGGTGTTGTCAACCTTTGATATCGGTAACCAGAATATTATTCTATTTTATATCCTTGCCGTTTTATTCATATCCAGGGTAACCTCCGGTTATATCTATGGAATTACGGGATCAATCATATCGGTATTCCTTCATAATTACCTCTTTATGGAGCCGTATAACGCCTTTCAGTTTCTGAGAAAAGAAAATGCGATCACCTTTTTTGCCATGCTAATAACTGCGTTAATCACCAGCACAATGACCCATCGTATTAAGATAGAAGCAGAGCTTGCGGAGGAAAGGGAACAAAGAATTGAGGTACTATATGAGATTAACAAGAAGCTTTTGGTTACAAGAGGGCTGGAGCATATTATCAGCTTGACCGGTGAATATATTACGAAGCTTTTAGGTCGTTCCGTTATATTTTATACAGCCGATCCGATACAGGGTGGAGCTGGTACCGTTGTTTCCGTAGAAGATGATAGTGCTTCAGAGCTATTGCAATCGGAGAAAGAACGCTCGGTTGCACATTGGGTGTTCACAAATCAAAAGCGTGCTGGAGCAGGTACCGATACTTTTATGGAAGCTGGTGCTTACTATATACCGGTGATCTCACAGGGGAATGTTCTTGGGGTTATCGGAGTATCCTGTCATAATAATAAATTACTGGGGCATAGCAATCGGGCGTTTCTTCGAAGAATCGGATCTCTGGTTGCGATGGCACTGGAACGTCAGCATCTATCGGATGAACAGAGGAAGATTCTGATTGAAACCGAGAAGGAAAAGATGAGAAGCAACCTATTGCGTGCCATTTCCCATGATCTTCGAACTCCGCTAACCGGAATACTGGGTGCCAGCTCCGCCATATTGGAAAACAGGGACATGCTTGATCAGCAGACACAGGACAAGCTCATTACCAATATTAAGGATGACAGCCAGTGGCTGATTCGTATGGTTGAGAATCTGTTATCTGTTACAAGAATTAATGAAGATACGGCAAATGTATCAAAAACACCGGAAGCTGCGGAAGAGATTCTTGCTGCTGCAATCAGTCGAATACGTAGTCGATTCCCAAGACAGAAGATTACAGTATCTGTTCCGGAGGAGCTGTTGATGGTACCAATGGATGGAACCTTGATTGAACAGGTCATTATTAACCTGATTGAAAATGCCATTAAGCATTCCGGATCAGACAACATGATTAATGTCACCTTAAAACAAGAGGATGATATGGCTGTGATTGAAGTCATGGATAATGGAGAGGGAATCGCTGAAGAGGATTTTCCGTATCTGTTTAATTCCTATATTCCGGATGGGAAAAGAACCTCAGACTCCTCCAGAGGAATGGGAATCGGTTTGTCTATCTGTATGTCTATCATCAAGGCTCATCAAGGTAAGATGGAAGCCTATAATCATGTGGAAGGCGGAGCAGTATTTCGTATTATGCTTCCGATTCAAGAAGAATAGTGTGAAAATAAAAAGCAATTTTCACACTTCCAAGTTTGTGCCTGCGAAATCCTTGGCACAAACTATCTCAAAGGGCAGGCATGTAAAATCAGTTTGAAGTAAAGCATCTTCACACGGCAAGAACTGCGAAGCTTACCTATTGGAGCAAACTCCTTGTTCTTGCGGGCTTTGTGCTGCATCGCAGATGCAGAATGGAAGATTGAGATGGCGCAGAGCGCCATCATGGAGGTATATTATGAATAATAAAATGACAATTCTACTGGTGGAGGACGAATTGGCAATCAGTAATTTTATTCAGGCAATTCTTACGCATAACAACTACAATGTGATAAAAGCGGAAAAAGGTTGGGATGCAATTGGACTTACAACCTCATATTGCCCTGATCTTATACTACTCGATCTTGGTCTGCCGGACATGGATGGTATTCAAGTACTGAAGAATATCCGCGAATGGAGTGATATTCCCATCATCGTAGTCTCAGCAAGGGGTCATGAACGAGAGAAGGTAGAGGCTCTGGATCTTGGCGCAGATGATTATATTACAAAGCCCTTCGGAACCTCAGAGCTGTTGGCAAGAATACGGACCGCAGTAAGACATAGCCATAAGGTAAAGGATGATAGCCATTCGGAGGCAGATCGTATTATCATCGGAGGCCTGTATATTGATTTTGATAAGCGTATTGTTAAGATAGATGATAAAGAAATACATCTGACTCCGATTGAATATAAAATAATAGTACTCTTATCAAGAAATGTCGGGAAGGTATTGACCCATGATTATATTATGAAAGAAATATGGGGACCCTATATTAATGAAAATCAGACCTTACGTGTAAACATGGCTAATATTCGCAGAAAGATCGAAGCAAACCCAGCAGAGCCAAAGTATATCGTCACTGAAGTCGGTGTGGGTTATCGTATGGTAGACGAGATATAATGATAGGATTATAAAAGACTTAACAGGTTGCAAAGAAAGCAGCTTCGTTAAGTCTTTTTATTCATGACGATAGAAAGCCCACGAAGCGTGCTTTCTATTGTCATGAATAAAAAGCCCTCCGGGCAGGATGCGCACGCCGCTTTATTGGAAGTTAGCCGCAAGCGGCAACGCGGCGGCGTAAAAGTGTTAGTATACTGACACTTTATTCTGTCATATCTACTCTTTGGTTACAATATAATGAATCAGATAAACAAGCATTCTATTATTCTAGTCTAATCCAAGAGGGGGGTACAAGGTGGATAAAAGGGTTGAAGATAAGATGGTACAGCAGATTGAGAAAAACTTACATAACAGTATCGATGAGAGTCTGTTCTTAACGGGACGCATCTATGATAAAGATAAGCCACAGAAGAAGAGCCAGAATCTTGGGACACAGAAAGCCCTATCGGATGAGAAGGATACCGCCGGTGAGAATCCGCTGGTGTCTTTAGAGTATCACAATCCTGCAATTCCGGTATCAAGAGCAGAATACATAAGACAGGCAAGGGAATCATGTCTCAGACAGCTGAGTACGATGCAGAGTACAGCTAGAGCCTATGATAGCTATTATCTTGATAATGCACTACAGAATGTGGACGTGGAGCAGAACAAGATGTCTAGTGTGAATCGGTTATTCCATGAGGGGAATGAGATAGGCAAGGATGAAGAAACGATGCAGGAGATTGCAGCTTTTCGCTTTTTAATCGTTCGAATGGTATGTGCCTTGGTTATTTTCCTAAGTATTTTTCTCATTGATAAATTTGATTTTAGTATCGGGGAGTTTTCCACCGCTACCATTGAGGAATACGTATCTGGTAAGGATAATATGAAGCAGCTGGAGGAATATGTGATTGCACTCTTAAAGGAATAAAGAGATTAGCAATCGCTTTAAAGGATAATTCTCTCTATCAGCACTCACCGTGCAGGATTTGGTTTTGTTCATTGTAATTTCATTTCATTTCAGTTATAATAACGGGTAGTAAAAGGACGGTTCTTATCCGTATTTGAAATGAAAGGAATATAGAATGAGAAAACTAGCATTATCCGATGAAATATTATTAACCATAGAGAAGCCGGCCAGATATATCGGCGGCGAAGTCAATATGACAGTGAAGGACCCAAAAAAGGTGGATGTCCGCTTCTGTATGTGTTTTCCCGATGTATATGAGATAGGAATGTCACACTTAGGCATTCAAATCCTTTATGATATGTTTAATCGTCGTGAGGATACCTACTGCGAGAGGGTATATTCTCCGTGGGTGGATATGGACAAGCTGATGAGAGAGCGTAACATTCCCCTCTTTGCTCTGGAGAGCCAGGATCCGGTGAAGGAGTTCGATTTCCTTGGCATTACACTTCAGTATGAGATGTGTTATACCAATATTCTTCAGATTTTAGAGCTATCCGGAATACCGATCTATGCAAAAGATCGTACTGAAGAGCATCCCCTGGTAATCGGTGGTGGCCCCTGCAGCTATAATCCGGAGCCGATTGCGGACTTTTTTGACTTCTTCTATATCGGAGAGGGAGAGACAGCCTATAATGAGATTATCGATTCCTATAAGGAATATAAGAAAGCAGGAAAATCCAGAAAAGAATATTTAGAACGCGTGGCACAGATTGAGGGAATGTATGTGCCCGCTTTTTATGACGTAAAATATAAGGAAGACGGTACCATCGAAAGCTTCACCCCAAATAACACCCATGCGCCTAGAACGGTGAAGAAGCAGGTAGAGATGAACCTCAGTGATACCTATTACCCCCTGAAGCCCCTGGTACCATTTATAAAGGCCACACAGGACAGAGTAGTACTTGAGATTCAGAGAGGGTGTATCCGTGGCTGCCGTTTCTGTCAGGCGGGTATGATTTATCGACCGACCAG
>JAEYOY010000083.1 GCA_023411215.1 Bacillota bacterium
GTCTATTACCATCGCCCTGGGGTCTGTTCCCTTGATAGCCACTTCCCTGAGGTCTGTTACCATCGCCCTGGGGTCTCTGTCCCTGGTATCCGCTACCCTGAGGTCTGTTACCATCCCCCTGGGGTCTCTGTCCCTGGTACCCGCTACCCTGAGGTCTGTTACCATCCCCCTGGGGTCTCTGTCCCTGTTGTCCATTTGCTCCTACTCTCTGACCCTGTGAATAATCACCGGTTCTTCCTGTATTACTAGAGCTTTGATATCCCTGGCTTGTGCCGCCGTGCTGACTAGCACTTCCCTGTCCCTGATACCCCTGCTGTCCTTGATTCATTCCACTTTGTCCTCCTGCCGGTCTAACTCCCTGTTGCCCTGTATGAGCCGTCTGTGTCGATACTGTCTGCGTATGCACATCGGGACGACCTTGATCCTCTGCGGGTCTTTGCCCACTTCCTGTTTGACTGGGTTGACCCTGTCTTATTCCTTTTTGTTGTTGACTTATATCAGGCTTCTGTCCCTGACCTACCGGTCTAGCCATTCCCTGCTGTCCTATCGGTCTTTCTCCTGATGTTACCGGACGTGAGCTCCCTGATGCGCCAGGTTTCTGCCCAGCCGGACTATTGGCCACTTGATTATGTGCAGCCGGTGCGGCAGTACGAGCAGGCGACGAAGCGCCTGCCGGCTTAGATACCGGTATTTGGGCACCGCGAATAAAGTGATTCTTAACGACCTGAACCTCATTATCCTCCAGATTACTGCTATGTGATTTTTTTACACCAAAGCTATTCTCCAGATAATCAAGAATATCCTTACTTTCAATAGCACCCTTAGTCAGACCATTGATTTCGTTTTTCAACTCATATATCTTCATTTTCGCCATTCATACTACCTCCATATCTTTCCTGCATCATTTTCAATTGCTTATCAATTGCGTCTGCTAAGCCCTTGTCAAGCACAGCTAAAGAAGCACGAAACTCCTTACCCATTGCATGACCTAAGTCATTCTTTATGCCAAAGAAGTATATTGGCACTTTATAGTAAGTACACATGTTGGTAAACATTTTCTTCGTATTCTCAGATGCGTCCTCCGCTACTATTACAAGCGCAGCTTTATGTTCCTTCACTGCCTTCTCTGTAGAGAATTCGCCACTAACTAGCTTTCTTGATTTTGTTGCAATTCCAAACAGGTTAAATACCTTCTTTTCTTCCGGACTCAAGCAAAATCATCTCCTTCTCCAATGTTTCTATCAATTCACCTGGAATGGTAACCTTGAGAGAACGGTCCAGCCCTTTTGTCTTGATTGCTTTCTGCAGGCAAGCCAAGGAACAACATACATATGCTCCTCTACCGTTCTTCTTACCTGTTGCATCAATAATAATCTCCTCTTCCGGAGTCTTAAGGACACGGATCAATTCTTTTTTTGGCTTCATCTCACCGCATCCAGTACACATTCTTAACGGTAATTTTTTTGCCATTCATAACCTCCTAATCATATATCAAAAACCGTAAGAACATAGTTCTTACCAAGGATTTTTATTTAAAATCCTTTAGTATCCCATACTCTGAGATTCGCTCTTGATATCAATCTTATACCCGGTCAGCTTTGCAGCAAGTCTGGCATTTTGTCCCTCTTTACCAATGGCAAGGGATAATTGATAATCGGGAACAATTACTCTGGCACTCTTCTCATAATCATCAACGGTTACTGATACAACCTTAGCTGGACTTAATGCATTTTCAATCAGTCTGGCTGGATCGCTACTCCAGTTAATGATATCGATCTTCTCATTCCGAAGCTCATGTACAATTGCATTTACTCTGGCACCATTCATACCGACACAAGCACCCACAGCATCAACATCCGGATTGTTGCTCCATACAGCCATCTTTGTTCTGGAGCCCGCTTCTCTGGAAATACTCTTAATCTCAACGGTTCCGTCTTGAATCTCAGTTACTTCAGCTTCGAACAAACGCTTCACTAATTCCGGATGGGTTCTAGACACCGTGATTCTCGGCCCCTTGGTGGTATCCTTTACTTCCAATACATATAATTTAATACGATCGGTGGGCTTGAATACTTCGCCTCTTATCTGTTCATTCTCTGTCAAAATTGCGTCTACCTTACCCAGATTAATACTTACATTATTGCCCACATAACGCTGCACGATACCGGTTACTATATCCTTCTCTTTCCCGCTATACTGGGTAAATAGTACCTTTCTTTCTTCCTCACGGATCTTCTGAACAACTACCTGCTTAGCCTTCTGAGCAGCGATACGTCCAAAATTCTTCGGTGTAACCTCAATGGCCATTACATCACCAAGTTCTTTTCTGACATCCTTCATCTTGGCTTGAGCCAGGCTGATCTGCATAATTGGGTCAGTAACCTCTTCCACTACTTCCTTCATAGCAAATACATTTACCTCACCTGTGATTCGATCAATATTCACCTTAATATTATCCGCTCTGCCATAGTTATTCTTACATGCTGCTACCAATGAGTTCTCCAATGCCTCAAGTAAAATATCTTTACTGATATCCTTTTCCTTCTCAATCTGGTTTAAAGCTTCAATGAGTTCCTTGTTCGCATCCATTTTTTTATCAAATCCTCCTTCAATATAGATAAAATTGGTAAAACCTATCCGGAGGATTTAGCCTCCTTCAATGTAAATTAATTTATAATATCTCTAAAAATCAAAGGTTAATCGTACCATGGCAATATCCGCTCTTGCAATCTCCATTGTCGTATTATCCTCAAACTCAAGTGTTATTGTGGCTGCATCGTAAGCCTTCAGCAGACCAACAAATTCCTTTTTCTTATTCACAGCCTTATAGAGCTTTACTTCAACCTCTTCTCCAAGGCTCCTCTCAAAATGCTTATCCTTCTTTAACTGTCTCCCCAGTCCGGGAGAGCTTACTTCTAATACGTAGGAATCCGAGATAAAATCATGCTGATCCAATAATTCACTCAATGCCCTGCTAACTAGTACACAGTCATCAACCGTGATACCGGCTTCTTTGTCAATATAAGCTCTTAAATACCAGTTACCACCTTCCTTTACATATTCAACGTCATACAATTCGAAATGGTTCTCTGCCAAAATAGGTTCCAGTAACTGTTCTGTCTTTCGCTCATATTCTTCATGTTTTGCCATTCAAATCCCTACTTTCCTAACATAATTGATAAATTTATAAGTGCCATTGCCTGTAAGCAAAGAATAAGAGTGGACTTTCGTCCACTCCTAAATAGTCTTATCATTTTGCACCATAATCATTATAACAGACACATCCAATAATTGCAAGCAATAAATAATTGGAATGTTATCGATGTAACATTCTAGGAAAGACCGCATACAGAAATCCCGGTAATGGGGCACCATTCTTCCTGCCCACAGCCTATCTTAGTTATATTTCGTTATGACACAAGGCATGCCAGATGCATTCTATTCCCTTTTTCAATTTTAGCTTCGATGAGAATCCCACCAGAAAAATCACTAAAAAGTGAAAGCATCTATGACTTCGGAAATATTTATTTTATGAGTGTTTATGTTATAGCATGTGAATAGAACTATATCTGTCTAACCTACCTGGTTGAACCGCTGTAAAAAGTCTTTCGTTCTTTGATTGGAGGTGTTTGAGAATACCTCCTCCGGAGTTCCCTGCTCAACTATAACACCTTCATCCATAAAAATGACACGATCAGCCACATCTCTGGCGAAAGCCATCTCATGGGTTACAATTACCATGGTCATCTTCTCTTCTGCAAGTGAACGAATAACCTTCAGTATCTCTCCAGTCAGCTCCGGATCCAGCGCCGAAGTCGGTTCATCAAAGAATAGAATGCGCGGGTTTAACGCCAAGGCTCTAGCGATTGCGATTCTCTGCTGCTGGCCGCCGGACAGCTCGCAGGGATAAGCATTGGCTTTATCTCTTAGATTCATCTTGTCCAGAAGAAGCAAGGCTTTCTCAGTTGCAGCCTTTTTATCGGTACCAAGAACCTTCACTTGTGCATCAACGATATTCCTTAGGACATTAAAATGTGGAAACAGATTGAAGTTCTGAAACACCAACCCCACCTCAAGAATTATCTCATGCAGTGTCTTAGCATCCGCATAACCAAGATCGGCTTCTGTATCAACCATCAGCTTTTCACCAATCTCTATCCTACCCGTATCGATTTTCTCAAGCTGAGTGAGACAACGAAGCAACGTAGATTTACCAGAGCCGGAGGGACCAATGATGGCAACCACCTCGCCCTCTTCCACTTCCAGGTTTATCCCCTTAAGTACTTCCGTTTTTTCAAAATTCTTTATAATATTATCTGCAATTAGTAGCATAATACCCTCCAAGCTGCTATTAACATATCGGGAAAATATAAATTTTCCAATCAACAAGCGATAGAAAATACACTTTTAACACTTTTATTGTCATGAATACTTGGTTCACAAAATATCTGCGAAGCTTATATTTTTGAATTTGTGCTGCTTCCCAAATTCGCGGTGCTTTGGCACCTTCCGGGTTCCCGTAACATTGTGACAATCCTAACTCTTATAATAATCAAGCTTCTTTTCCATCATTTTGAAGCCTACCTCTACTACCGTATTCATAAGGAGATAAAATAAAGCAGCGATGATAATCGGAACTGTGGAGAAATATTTTGACTGAGTAGTGGTTGCGACACGAAACAGTTCAACCACTGCGATAACCTGAGCCAATGAAGTATCCTTAACCAAAGTCATTAACTCATTCCCGGTTGCAGGCATAACATGCTTCACAACCTGGGGAAGAATTATTCTCATAAAGGTCTGAAACTTCGTATAACCAAGTACACGCGCAGCTTCATACTGCCCCTTTGGAATTGCGGCAATCCCTCCACGGAAAATCTCTCCAAAATATGCCGCATAATTGATGG
This sequence comes from Bacillota bacterium, assembly GCA_023411215.1. GTDB lineage: Bacteria > Bacillota > Clostridia > Lachnospirales > Lachnospiraceae > Mobilitalea. The sequence continues at coordinate 4,908 of JAEYOY010000083.1, forward strand.
AGAAGGCTAATATGCAGGCTACCATACGATCCTTGTAATTGTATCCGAATATGTAAAAAGGAGCATACATGAAGAAAATCAATTGCAACATCAAGGGAGTTCCCCGGAAAATCAATTGATAGATTCTTATCGGGAAGCTTATTATCCAAATTCGGCATCTTCTGCCTAGTGCTACCAGAAAACCTAACGGTATCGAGAAGAGAATCGTCAGAAAGAAAATGCTGAGTGTTGTTCCTGTCGCCGACAGCATATTCGGTATCAGGTAATCCAAGGGAACATTATCTATAATCATAAAAACCTCCATTGTCCTATTCTGCAATAATATTAATTGGTTGTACGCTAATTAACCTTAAGTCTTTAAAATCATTATGAGGTAAGCGCAGACAATTAGTAGTAAATAATCGTAACTATTCAGAACAGGCTCGAAAATCCTATGGCTTTCTTCGCTGTTTGGGTCAACCCAGCCGTAATATTTACAAATAGTCCTTTGAATGCAAGCATTCAAGTCCTACTTCCAAATATCACTGCTGTTCTGAATAGTTACAAATAATCATATTTTACTTCGCTAACACTTTACCATATTACCATAGTGTTCTGTTCTTTTCAATCGAATTTTATCAAAAAATTATTACATTTCAGGTATTTATTAGTTATCTGACTTTATCGAAAGATATGGCTACTTGCTTCCAAAAGATCATAGCCATCCATAATAAACAGGAATTCGTTTTCTTTTGTATTATAAAATACAGCAGGTGCATTATTAATAATCTTCTGATAGATAACTCCAAAATTCCATTCTGTCACTCCCGTCATATTCGTTCCGCCCTCAATCGCCACAGCCGGCAAGCCATCCTTACTATAATATAGTGTTCCCTTTCCACTCTCATAGTCTTTCAGAAAGAAAACCCTATCATCCGAATTCGAACAGAGAAACCGCACATTCGCACAGATCAGCTTCTCCTCCTTGTTATTCTCTCGAAAATATAATTCATCATCACGGATATAATAAACCCGAGACATATTCCCGGATACCCTATATTCTGTTACCCCATATGCCAAAACCTCAGGAATAAAATTATCCTGAAGATTCTTAATCTTGATTAACCTTTTCTGGGAATCGAGGTAGAACAGCTTCTTACCCTCTTCTGACAGTGTAATCCTATCGGTATCTGAGGTCATAGCGACTAATCTCATCTGCAGGTTATCCTCCAGATACTGAATTGAATTGTCATTGCAGAGAAATAGCTTTCCCGTAAAGCTTTGAATACCATATCTGACAATACCTTTTGCAGTCATATTGACAGCCATCTTAGGCAGAACAAGACCCTTCACCTGTTTATCTATAACTATACTTCGCACTCCGTCCTTACTCCATAAATAATAGCTTCCATTATCCTCTACCAGTACTTCTGTAATGTCCTTATTAAAAAAGATGGTTCCGTTAATTCCCGACGAAATCTGCTTATCAATACCGTTGTGTCTAACATAGAGTGACTTAATTCTGCCTTCCGAGAATTCGCCGTAGTAAATACTATTATAATCCATGGATATGGCAAAGACGATCAACCCTTTACCGGTCAACTCTGATACAGTATTATTACGAATTATGTAAGATTGTAGGTCATTAATGGTTTCCTCATTCGATATACTATAGGTGCAATAAGAAAACACATTCCCACCCGGTAAGACATTCAGCATATCAAAATACTTATCCCTTCGATCAACCATTGTCTCCTTGTCCTGTCTTACATCATATAACATGAGGTAGTATTTACTTCCCCACCCTGAAATCGAATAGAGAATATAATTTCCATCCTCCGACAATGCAAAGCTATATACAGGGGTAGTGAATTCTTTCATTTTATAAGCATTCACATAAGCGAAATATCTGGTATTCCTATTATAAACGATCGCTGCGGTATGGTCAGGTGTATAATAGATTTCCAAAAATCCATTGATCTTAAACAGCATATCACCCTTTGAATTGAACACATAGGTCTCTGCTTCACTCTGACTTGTACTGACTACAATCGAATCCCTTGCCATAAAGGTATAATCTCTGTGTTCGCTTACTCTTCCTATAAAAAATAATAGAATAGTCGCAAAAAGGACACCTGTTATGATACCAATAATGGATAATACAAAGCTCTTATCCTTGTATCTTTTATTACGAACTTCTTCTTTTTCTTCTATATCCTGATTTAAGCCCTGATACATATATCTGTTCAGTGGCCCTTGTTTTTCCTCCTGCAGTCTTGCTCTAAGCTCCTCCAGCAGTCTTAGCTGTCTCTGCTCAGCTAACTTTTTCTCCTTATACTTGGATGACATATTTCTTGGTTTAGCAATTGGTTTTATTAACTGGGAGCGTCTATCTTTCTTGTTGTCCGGTTTCACGCTATTCGTCTGACTGTAGCTGATTACATTCTTTATCTTATTCGGGTACCGAACTCCTTCTTCGGTTATGATATCCGCGACCAGAGGAGCCTCATACTGGGCATCCGCTCTAGCAAATCCCAGATTCGACTCATAATTCAAACTTTTAGAAGCCACTAATTCATTGTCAGAATGATTCGGCTTAGCTCCACAGAAGGTACAAAGTCCTTCGTCATTATAATCTCGACCACATTGCCTGCAAACCATGAGATCAACCTCCGAGGTGGTTCTGTCTTGTGATTTACTCTTTTCTAGATTATAACTTAGTAGGATTTATCTGTCAAATGCCGGTTTTTTGTACAATTGTAACGTCTTTGTAATGTATTGATTGCCAAAAATACATTTCGTGTACTACAATCAACGAATTATCAAAAAAGACCCAGGATACCTATAACAGTCTCCCGGGTCACATACATCAACATATTCTTATTCTATTGTAGTAATATCTGTGCCAAACCATTTTGTAGAGATATCAGCTACTGTACCATCAGCCTTCAAATCGCTCAAAGCCTTCTCTACTGCTGTGCAAAGCTCTGCCTCACCTTTACGGAAGCCCACCGCATATTCATCCGGTAGTAAGGACTCATCTAACACCTTAAAATTCTTACCCAGGGTGTTAATCATGTAATTAGCCATTACTGTATCCATAAGTACCGCATCCGAATTACCGGTTTCCATGTCCATTAAAGCGGTATCATATTTATCAAAAGGATTCACCTGCCCTAAGGATTCACGAAACGCCTTATTGCCCTGATCATTCAGTGCTTCTTCTGCAGATGATCCGCCTTGAACAGCCAATCTTAACCCAGCCATATCAGCCATTTTAGTGATCGTACTGTCACCTTTTACTACCAATGAGATGTCATTGGTCATATATGGTTTAGACATTGTCATATTCTTCTCACGCTCCGGAGTCACCGATAAGCCATTCCAGATACAGTCAATATTCTTTGTAGCTAATTCCTGCTCCTTCGATTCCCATTCCACCGGCTGTAGAACTAACTCCACCCCAAGCTTCTCGCAAACTGCTCTTGCAAGATCCACGTCAAAGCCGATGATGTCGCCGTTATCATCCGTAAAGCCCATCGGAGCAAAGGTATCATCCAGACCAACGATTAGCTTACCGTTATCCTTTATGTACTTAAGTGAGTTGTCCCCGTCAGAGCTCTTCTGGCAGGCTGTAAAGCTGAAAATCATTAGGGAAACCAGTAATATACTAATTAATCTTTTCTTCATAATTCCTCTCCTCTAATCATCCACATGAATTTAGATGCTCTATTGGAACGCTTTCCGCTAGTAGCACTTTACCATATTACCACAATGATGTGATTTATTCAATCGTTAAATGTATTAAAAATTGTGGTAAATTTGGAGAAGATATTGTAAAAAGTTATATTCTATCCGCTAAAAATGTAAGGTTCTGTAATAAACCTGCTAATGAAAGTCAATATCTATTAGCAGGTTATTTATATTTTTAAATATAAATTTACAGTATAGCAAATAGACCAGTACATTAACTGGCCTCGAATGCATACCTGTTATACTATTGATATACTTCTTTTACTCTTGCATAATAAATTCTAAGAAACTTATTTAGTCCAGCAATTTTTGCGACCTTATTAGCTTTTCCTTCAGATTCCTTCTTTTTTATAAACAGGTATACTGCATCATTTTCTGGCTTATTGCTTTTTAAACTCTTCATAATTTCATAACCTTTTTTTCTTAATATAGCAGATCCCCATTTTGTTTTACTACCTACAAACTGCCCTGATTGATACGGTGGAGCGTCTATACCTGCATATGCTATTAATGCCTTCCCACTATGATATCTTCTAACATCACCTATTTCAGCTATTAGTCTAGGCGCAAGAACTTCTCCAACTCCGTTCATATTTAATACAACCTCATATTCTTAAGAGTACTTGCTAAATCCTGCATTTGTGATAAGATAATTACGAGAGTTTTGTCCACTTCGCGAAGAACTAACCCATACCCCATTTGATAGACACATAGAACGAGTGGTATAATAAGTCCAATAGGAGGATCTGATTATGCCATAGTACAGTAAAGAGTTTAAAGAAGAAACCGTTAAACGTATCGTTAATGGTGAACCCAGCCAAAGTTGCCAGAGACCTTGGGGTTAATGTAAATTCTATATATACTCTATCTTGCTGGAGTTATGGACTTATGTGGGCAAAAGATTGTCGGTATATCATGAATGGTAGGATGACCAAAGAACTTGTCTGCAATGCGCTACAGGATGCCATCAACCATTCGGCTAATACTCAGGGCTGTATTCTTCATTCCGACCGAGGAAGCCAGTACTGTTCTTTCGCATATCAGGAACTGGCTAAGAAGCACGGTTTTTTAAGCAGCATGAGCCGGGAAGGTTACTGCTGGGATAATGCCCCGATAGAAAGTTTCTGGGGTAAACTCGAGCAAGAATGGCTTAACGAGCAACATTTAAAACACGTGAGGAAGCAAAGGCGGCAGTATTCGAATATATCTGGATATTTTATAACCGCAAGCTTATCCATGCTACCAATGGTTATCTCACACCAGAAGCTTGCTATAAGCAACATATGGACAGAGTTAGAGGAGCACCCATTCGTTTGTCATGTCTACGTAAACGGGGAAAGTTCAAAACTGCACCTACTCCCAAATTTGTCTATCATGCAGACGATAAACAAGCCGTATCTATGACTGACGCTCCCAGATGATAAAGAACTTAACTATGTAGATGAAATATACTTATCTGATCTTGAGAAAAGACGATATGCCTGTTCCTGCGGAAAGCACTTTTTCAAAGGTATCATTTTCTTCCTACATACCATCGGCAAACGATTATCTCACTTCTTAGAAATACAAGAAGCCTGCAGAAGGTTATAACAACAAAATCAAGCTACTAAGAAGACTATCATACGGAATAAGTAACTTTGAGCGTTTCCGTATAAGTATTATCCAATGCTCCATCTAATAAAAACGGTACCCAGCGAAGAAGATGCTTATTTGTTGTGCCCAAAAACATCAATTATAGAAGCAAACACTAAAAAGACTCAAAACACAGTGAAAGGTTGGATTCAAAAGTATCATATCCCAACTATTTTGACAAAGGAGCCATATTTATCTACATCCCCAATATTCTATAATCTTCGCTAATTTATCTCGGTTCTTTTTATAATCGTCAGAAGAAAGAATATAATAATTATATTTGACTTCATTAATTACTGTATTCTTTTTTAAGACAAACCCCAGTTTCTTGCTTAAATTGTTCATAATCTTGTTATCACTACGATCCTCATTAATAACATGATTAATTTTTAATACATCAAAAATGAAATCTAATGAAAGTAGCTCAGCCTCAATTGCGTAAGGAGCTTCTTTGGCCAACTCTTCATCAATCACAAAACTCCCCTGATCACACAAATCACTTTCTTCATCAATATCGTATACTCGAACAGTTCCAATAAATTCATTTTTCTTATTATAAATACACCAATATATGTCATTATCTCTTTCAAGATAACTCCGATACCATTTTAATTGACCCTCAACATTCAGTATACAGGCTTGATTTAAAAAATAAATATTCTTCTCACGATTGCGTATCTCCACAACATTCTCCGCATCTACCTCAGTAAACGGAACCAAATCTATACACACACCTTCAATTCTTTTATCTCTATATTTCTTAATAATTTCTCCATTTCGCTTGCTCATTAGCAATTCTCCTTACCAGGTATATATATGTTCTCACCATACATGTCGTCGCTTTCACGTGATACCAATTTTATCAAATGCTCCACAACATCCTCTGGTCTAAGCATTTTTTCAGTTATACCCGTCATTTCAAGCATTCTTCTATCAATATTGTTCAACAGCTTTGTATCAATGATCGATGGAGACAATGCATTAATATTAACATTCTTCCCCTCATACTCCACAACTAATGATTTCATAAAGCCAAGAAGCATATACTTTGACATTGTGTACTTGGTTGAGAACTTAGCTGGATGATTAACAACTGTATTTTCAGAGAGCATAAATACAACTTTTGTTCTTTCCTGAAGTTTTACCATCTTCGGTAAAATTGCTTGTACAATCTTTAAAGCTGATCCGACTTGAATATTTACATCTTCAATGCAATCCTCCCACTTAAGATCTTTAAGCTTAATAAAATCCAGTTTAGGCGCTGGCAAATGCACAAGTACCGAAGGTATATTACCTTCCTGTAGGATAAAATCAATTAATCTCTGTATATCCTCCTCATGTAGAAGATTTGCCTTAACTGGAATTATTCTATTACTATTGGTCTCTATTATTGACTCTATCCAATTAATATTAGAATTATAATGAGCATAAAAAACAGCTTCTTTTTCTATTACGTTAAGTTGCTTAATAAATTCCATACCAACATCAGAAGATGCTCCAATAATCAAATATACTTTACTCATAAAATCCTACCAACACATTAGCCTTGGAAACAGTTTTCCCAATTTGATTAACTATTTTTGCCTTTACTAATGCTTGCTGGAACCTTTCATCTTTCTCTTTTACCCTTCCGCTAACTGTCAACTTATCTCCAACATATACCGGTCTCTCAAAAAAACATTCAACAGATTTCAAGATACAGTACTTTCCAGGCATGTACATACCTGCTAATCTTGAGTAGAAAGATGAAGTTAACATTCCATATACAAGTCTTGACTCATATCCATGATTTTGGGCATATACTTGATCTATATGCATTGGATTTTCATCACCACTAATAGCTAGGAAATAAGACATCATTTCTTCTGAAACAATTACATCAAATGAATATGACAGTCCAACTTCAAATGTATCAAAAATATATTCATTCATTAAAGTTTTCCCTCTATAATATCAATAAATTCCCCAACATTAGCTGCTTTCTTAACTTCAGCTGTAGTAAAGCGTATATTGTATTTCTTCTCTATCTCAACAATAAGTTGCATATGAGTAAGAGAATCCCAATCTTCAATATCATCTGCTGTTGTACTATTAGTTATCTCTAATTCATCATCATCAAATATTCCTCTAAAAATCTCCTGTAACTCTTCAATAATCTGCATCTTAATTATCCTCCTTAAAGTAATATGTTTGCTGATAATTATCCATTTGATTTTCATCTAAATAGTACCTAATAATTTCATCAGTTGCACCCTTATGCGTACGGAATCCAAGTTCTTTATATAAATGTTTTACCATAGAATTTTTCTTTGATTGTAAATACTCTCCATTTATACATTTGCATCCTCTATCTAATGCCACATCAACCATTTTCTTAATAGTGTAATTTTCCACTGTTTTTTTTAGAACCCTACAACTCATAACCCAGTTCTCAATGAAACAATTATCATCTTCAAAACGCAATACTACACAAGCAATAATTCCATAATTACTAAACTTGTCGCTCATTGAAACCGTGAATAGTTCATATGAATCATCATTTATCATTTTACTAATTTCAGCTTCTGTATAACGTACTGTTCTTAGATTAAACTGATTTGATTTGTTCGTCAACTGTGCAAATCTAGATGATGATTTCTCGTCAACAGGTTTGAAAGAAATCATCATTTCAAGTTTTCTTAAATAGTCATCATAGTTAACGCAGCTCTCCAATAAGTTTTCCCTATCTCTGTTATCCGCATACGAGTGGACTCTGCTAATATCCTCTGCTGTTAATTGTACCCATTCGAAGCAAAAAGCTTGATCCAATGCTCTTACATATAGGGCTGGATCTTCTGGTACCTCAACAACTTTTACCTCTGGTAAAAATTCTTTAACTAATGCTCTTTCTGTTGGATTATCATCAAAAAACACCAAGCTATCTATTCCTATATTCAATTCTTTAGAAATTAGTTTAATATTTGATGCCTTATCAGACCAATTTGCCACAAAACAAGATATATCAGCCAACCTTAAAATCATATTGTTATTCTTTTCAAATGGTTCTATTGCATTCTTAATGTCATTTTTGCTGCAAACAGCTAAGATTATTCCGCGATCCTTTAAACTAAGTATATATTTCTGAAAATGCTGAAATGCCTCTCCTTCTGCATCATTAGGGTCAACATTAATTCCATCATATCCTTGATCCCCAACAACTCCTCCCCATAAAGTATTATCAAGATCTAGAACCAAACATTTTTTTGCTTTTCCAATAAACGCCTCAAACTGACGAGCAATCATATCACAATAATATCCAATATATGTAATATTGAAAGCTGACTTGTTTAAGAAATATGCACTATCATCAAACCATTTTTCTTTACCAATATATTCTGCAAGTCGTTCCATGTCTATAATGGTTACATATGATGGTCTATTTTTTACAATCTCAATGTTAACCTGCTTAAAAAACATACTTTGCGAAAATATATAGTTTGATTCTAGATTTCCTAATGCCCCAAAATAAGGTTCTACAAAATTTGAAATCAAGATTTGACAACTAGGTAATTTATCATGAATTACATTGTAAATATTTATATAATTATTTATTACTTTATTGATTGCATTTTGTGTATCCTGATTGGAGGCTAACATATTAGGACGGAAATCTAATATATCATGGTAATCTGGAAGTATAATGATATACTCGGGCTCAAAAGTATAGAGTTCAGATTTTGGACTGAAAACATCCATTACAATACCATTGTATTCACCTTCATAAACATTTGCATAAATGTCATATTTGGTAAGCAACGCTTTAGTAACAGATGTAATTAACTGAATACTTGCGCTTCCTAAAATAGCTATTCTAGCATTATATTGCCTGTCCGGGTCTATTTTTTTCCACTTTCTTCCCAAATTTAATAAAACAGCATAATCATCCAGTTTGATTTCTTCAACTTTCTCTCTATATTCTTCAAACTTCATAAAATACTCACCTTTACACAAATGATTTTTGTACGCCTGGAACCTTTTCCCATCTTTCTGAAGTTTCTTTAAAGTCATGTACTCTTTCATTCAATATGATCTAAAACTAATATAACTAACTAATAAATCCACATTAACAGTATAAATTCTAAAATAACCAACTTATATTATAATCTTAAGTTCGATCAATATCAACACGCTTATTTTTATTTCCAAAGAAGATTGAGAAAATAATTTACACCCCTCTTGCGAAGGCGATAGTAGGAATTGGCTTTGGTCATGTTATTTTGGGCATACCAGTCGATGATTTTCATTTCAGTAGGACGGTTCTGGTAAATTTTGATTTACTCAGCCTATTCCTGTAATCGATACTGTGTGGCAACTATACTTATTGTTGAGCTCATATACTTACCTCCTTTTGAGTTAAAAATATGAGTCACTGAACCTTTCTGACCGGGTTAAATAATAAGTCTATTTTTTCAAAAATCTATACTGCGGTCTAGAGTACCCACTTTCTCATGTTCACGAACCGTCTCTTAGATTTGCTCCTGAACAATGTGATCATTGTATTAATATTACTTTTTATAGAAGTACAGGCTTCTATAAAGCACCGTATATAATCGAACGAAACTTACGAAGCATAGTCGGATTTGTTCCATCACAGCGTTGGATCATATAGAGCATGACCAGTTTCTCCTTCGGGTCCACCATAAAATAATTCCCGGTCCATCCGTCCCAGCCAAACTCTCCAATCGATCCATTGCTGGCCGCCTTCGCAGGATCCACCATGCTTCGCATCAGATTGCCGTAATTATACCCAGCTTGGGAATCCCAATCATAGGTTAATGCCTGTGTAGGTGTCAGCTGTGGTGTAGACAGATACTCAACTGATTTTCTTCCTAGGATATGTACGCCGTTATGAACACCATTATTGGCAAGCATCAACGCAAACCGTGAATAATCCTTAATAGTGGAGACCAGCCCCGCACCACCTGATTCAAAGGAAGGAGGAGACAAATAATCAAAAATGGCAAGCATATCCCCTGTAAACGGAAGCAGAGACTTCATCTCAGTATTATATTCATAAGCTTTCGAAAAACGATACAGCTTCTCCTCCGGAACATAGAAGCCCGTATCAACCATATTCAGAGGACTAAAGATCTCATCCTTAAGAAATTGTCCAAAGCTCTTACCTGATACCACCTCTATTACAGCTCCGATTACATCGGCAGACGCACCATATCTCCAATGGTCACCCGGTTGAAATTCCAAAGGTACACGTCCAATCCGGTTAGCAAGCTCAACGGTACTTACTTTAACCCCTTTATGATAAGAGCTTTCAACCTCAGAAAACACCTTCTGCATTCTGCGTCCAACCTCAAAGCTCTCATCCGGATATGCGATACCTGAGGTCATGTTAAGTAAATCCTGTATGGTAACCTCTCTTTTCGTCGGAATTAAACCATTTGCCGTCAGTACCTGTTGATCATGAAACCCCTCTAGATAATCGCTGACCGGAGCCAACAGATTAAGCTGACCTCGTTCATATAAAATCATAGCAGCAACGGCAGTAACCGGCTTTGACATGGAAAACATACGATAAATGGTATCCCGCTCAATCGGAATATTCCTCTCGATATCTGCAAAACCCAATTCATCCTGATAAAAGATCTCATTGTTATGAATTACTCTGATTGCTGCCCCTGCAATCTCTCCTGCATCAATTTCTTTTTGAATAACAACACTGAGCTGCTCCAGGTTCTTGTATTCCATACTACACCCTCCCATAAGTGATAAAGTTCCATCAAGCATTGAAGCAAACCATTTACCCATTACCCTCTCTTCATTCCTTGTCCACAGGTGTCGTGAAGTGAATTACATATAATCTTGATTGCTTTATTGCAGTTGGTAATCTCTACCTGATCATATGCCCCGCCATATTCGCCGTCCAGCGTCCATTCCATCTTCTCGGAGGAGATAATCAGGTTAGGTGCCTGTATATAGTACATCAGACTTTCATTAATCTTATAATTAATTAAAGAGCTGACGATCATCTCCAGTTCGATAATATTCTTAGGCATCTTCACCAGCAGTAGTTCAAATAGGCCGTCATTCAGACTTGTCTTCTCGTAATTCAGGTTCTTAAAGCCACCTATGTAGAGCGAGTTAGTAACCAGACCGATTAGAAACTCCTCCTCAACCACCTTATCACCGTATTGTACCCGGATTAGCCTAGGCTTCAAATCTGACAGCTTTTTGATTCCTTCCAGATAATAAGCAAGGTTACCAATCATATTCTTATTCTTCTGTGAGGTAGTATACGATATATCCGTAAAGGCTCCAAAGGCTGCAACGTAGATGAAATATTTGTCATTGAATCTACCGATATCCATGGAATAAGGTCTGCCGGACATAACTACACGAACTGCATTCATAATGTTTCTGCTAATCTTAAAGCTATGACTGACATCATTCATTGACCCCGCCGGAATAAGCCCAATCGGAACAACTCTGTTCGCCTTCAACATTCCTGAAATCACTTCATTGAGAGTACCATCCCCACCGGCAACTACCAGAAGATCATATTGATCAGGTTCCTTCATGACAATATTGGTTGCATCCCCCTTCTGCTGAGTCGGGTATACCTGCACACGATAACCATACTTAATAAAGCAATCTACGATATCGAATAGCTTGCTCTTAAGTCTTCCTCTTCCGGCTGTCGGATTAAAAACGAATAGAAGCTTCTTCATGAGGTTACCTCCCACTCCGATCAGAAATCTGTTCTTATTGTTTTATATCGGCATTGTGATACACAAAATCGATATCGCTATCGCGATATAGAGGAGCAGTCGCATCCTTCTCCGAAACGATTGGATTGTCAATACCCCATTGAACACCCAGCTCCGGATCATTCCAGCATATGGAACGATCTGCTTCTTTGTTGTAATAATTATCAACCTTATAGAGGAATTCCACATCCTCAGTCAGGGTAAGAAAACCATGCAGAAATCCTCTGGGAACCAGCAACTGCTTATGGTTCTGTGCAGATAACTCAACGGAAATCCATTGCTTATAGGTTGGAGACCCCTTGCGAACATCCACTACAAAATCCATTATTGCCCCTCTGGTACATCGAACCAGCTTAGCCTGAGCAGCCTCTCCCTTCTGGCAATGAAGACCTCTAAGGGTACCCTTTGCGGCAGAAAATGAATGATTGTCCTGTACAAAGTTATAGTTCAGTCCATGCTCCTTCATAGTACGTTCTGCCCAGCTCTCAATAAACCAGCCTCTGTGGTCACCATGTACCTCAGATTCTAATATAAATACATCCTTTAAATCTGTAGCAATTACTCTCATGTTATTCTCCCATCATACAAATATTATATCACAAACATAGGACTTGATAATGATTATTCATTACTTAACCCTATAGGTTATTTAAAAAACTTTTTCAATACAATACAGCGTAATCTATTTAAGTTAAGGTTTGTAAATGTCAATGAAAAAGTTTACCACCCTGTTTTCAAAGAAGGGGAACACCTGAATTCAGCATTCCCCATTTTTTCAGATTTATCAAACAGAAGACTATTAGCCAGATCTGGAAGCATGATACCGTATAAATTATGTACCTGACGAACATTATATTCTCTTTCTCCTGTAACTGTTTTTCTGTAAGCTTATAATAATCTTTTGAATAGTTGATTTATACTCTTATAAATCGAATATCACATAAGTCCTTCATGGTACCCTTAACTAACCAGGCATAACCCCTGCATAAAAATCTTCATATCGCATCATGAGATATGTACTAAAACCTAGTCTCTCCATCATGTGATAATAATGATATACTAATCATATCATCTAAGGTTGAACATGCTTCTAAAAGCTGAACTTCGCTCTCAGACTTCAATTCTATTATTAAATCAATACCATGTTCTGTAATATTTCTAGATTTAACTTTATGTGATTTAGTAAATTGTATTAGTAGTGGTTTTAGTTCATTTTCAATCATTTTATTATTACTATTTAGAATTAGTAAATATGGGGATTTGGGTACAGATATGAAATCGAGCAGAAAATTCGCCAAAGTTACAACGATACAGGTTATTACTGCTACTTCATACAATCCTGCTCCACATATAATACCAACACTTATTGACCAAAACAGAAACAATAAATCAATCGGATTTTTTATAGCATTTCTAAATCTTACTATCGATAATGCGCCAACCATACCTAATGAAATAACTATACTCGATTGCATAGCCAAAACTATAGCAGCAGTTATTACTGCCATACATGCAACTGTTTTATTAAAATCCTTAGAATAAAACCCGCTATTACTACTCAACCTATAAATAAAAAATATGTATACGGCTAGAATTATAGATATTCCTAGTGTAATTATAATTTTAGTAGTATATATATCTGTTGTAAATCCTTCTAATACTGATTTTTTTATGATATCTTGTATTCCCATTGTGTCCTCCTGAAATTAATCTTTTGTAGTTACAAAACGGCATGTATAATATTTTGAAAACGAAGTGCGTTGAAGCCTTCCCAGTTCTAAACTCTGCGCTATAAAATCAGGGAGCAACTCATCATATTTCACTTCCAATATATGTTGATTAATCGGCATAACCGGATGTAATGATATATTATCTTCCAAAAATTGTGTAATCGACTCCGAAGAAGCAATATTTCTGTCGAATGTTATCCTTACATTTCCACTTCCACACACAAATGCTGTTCTTTCATATTCAACTATAACAACAGGTTTCATCATATGTGTTTCCATTTCAAAGTAAAGCATCTTCAATGGTCTCTCAAAAGCATCACTATATTTAAGCTTATTTCCGTTCATTAACTGTTCGCATTGGTCTCTTGATAATAAGCATGATTCTTTTTTAGTTTTGTCATGTATTTTATATTTTACTTCCAAACAGATTCTTTGATCTGATTTGTTATAGATACGGATTCTAAACTTTTTGCGGTTATCTAACCCTGCTTCATTCTCTTTCATACAACTATCATTATAGTCATCAAAATATAAGCTTCTTATATTGTAACTCTCTTTATTTTGTAAATGTCTATCTAGAGAAATTAAGGGTAGTAATCTTGATTTCAATATAATCAATTCATTCTGCGAACAAATATATTTATATTCATTACGATATTCCATCATAATCTCCAATCAGAACCTTTGTGCTTCTTACCAGTCCATTCAACTTGCGTTATATTCATCTAAAAATATTAATCTTTTCTCTAAAAAGGACTTTATTTGACTTAAATCACTGGTATTATTAATTTCTGTCCATCTTTCTGACTCCCTTTGCATCGCACCACTTTGTACTAGGTAATTCATATATTGATCCATCTTCATTTCTATCTTATTCCTATTAAAAACTGTTTTTCTTAATTCTTTCCATCTTTTTTTTGATAATCGTAGAATATTATTATTGTCGATTTCTAACAATTTATTATAATCAGATAATATTAATATTTCTGTTATAATTTCATCAGAATATGCCACATAATGATACTCTCCACTATTAATCCAGACATCTCCCCATGTATAATTTAGATCCCATGGTACTTTGGTGACAATATAGTTATTCTCTTGTTTTCTTGCAACAAAGTAAGTGTTTTTATACGTATTATCTACACCCGCTACTAGCTGGATATAATGAAAATAATCAATACAGTTCATATCCTCAATCAGTTGACTAACATGTTCACGATCAGCACGCTTGGCATAATAAATAGTATCTATATAATTTTTTATTGGATCCCATAAACTCGTTTCACCGATTGTATTCGGATGTTTCACTTCTAGGGACGAGCAGAAAAAGGAATTCTTAGCATCGAGAAATTCCTGTTCCGTTGGTATTGACCACGTTCTACCTTTGTATAATATGTCATTAATCGTCAAGGATAATTGCTTTTTATCTATTGGTTCCATCAAGCCATATAACCCCATATATTCATCATCGATAAAAACTTCTACATATTCCATTTTACTTCCAGAAGCATCTATGTATTCATTCATATCATTGATTTCATTCCATAGATCCACAGATAATTTATCTCTAATTTTACTCGTATCTGTATACAATGCATTTAATATCCAATCATCATCTTTTCTCATCCCTAATAGAGATATGTCATTCTTATGTCCTGCATCATCCAACAAGTTAATCTTGTATGGTTTCTTATCAAAAATACTAGATGAATATCCTCTAATATGAAAACAGCAATTTGACTGAATTATTGAATATCGACCTGTATTAGAACTATCAGGATCATAAATAATAACTTTCCCATACATTTCATCTTCAATCTGGGTTTCAACCGTTAAGCTAATTATAGGCATGCCAGTTACAATCATCTGTCCAAAAATATAACTATCTTCCTTTATTACTATAAATCTATATTTATGATTTTCATTAATTGCTAGTAATTTATCCTTGGGTAAATCATCGTCATAGAAATACATTATTACATTTTCATCTGTAGTTATTTCTCCCACCCAATAACTATCATCTATCCGCTGACTTATATAATAAGTATCTGAATTACTATCATATGGAATAGCTTCTCCATTAAACAATATACTTGTATTCAACTCATCAAGCTTATTTCCAATATAATTCTTAGATCTTACTATTTCATCAATTTTATCACCATTTAATATTGGTATACTAAATATATAATTATTTCTATATATCGTATGACCCCAGAAAATCGCAATGGTTGATATAATACTTAAAATAGCAACAGCTAGTTTTATCTTCATTACGTAATCTAATCCTTTCGTAAATCATTTATCCTTTGTAAAAAATCATATCCATGAAGGTGGCGCCTAATCACTTTATTCCCCTGCCAGAGTCTGATATACCTGATTGCCGTCTGTCAATAGACTTCCTTCATATTCATCGAAAAAGGTTCTGGGATATTCAGCTTTTCGAATTTGCTGAAGTTATAGATGTAGATTGTGGGACAACCATCATTTCTATTTCCAGTTCGTCCGGATTTTCGTCATCAGTAAACACTTCCACTTCATTAACTGCATAGAAATCGAATGCCATAGACTATGTTTATTATGTAACGGCATTCTGGTACACAAAATCGATATCACTTTCACGATTTAGAGGAGCAGTAGCATCCTTCTCCAATACGATTGGTTGTCATCCCCCACTGAACACCCAGCTCCGGATCATTCCAATATATGGAACGATCTGCTTCTTTATCATAATAATTATCCACCTTGTATAGGAATTCTACGTTATCTGTCAATGTTATAAAGCCATGTAGAAGTCCTCTTGGAACCAGCAGTTGTCTATGATTTTCTGCTGATAATTCTACAGAAATCCATTGTTTGTAAGTCGGAGCCCCATTACGAACATCAACAACGATATCCATTATTGCTCCTCTGGTACACCGAACCAGCTTAGCCTGAGCAGCCTCTCCATTCTGACAATGAAGACCTCTTAGAGTGCCCTTTGCAGCAGAAAACGAATGATTGTCCTGAAATATATTCCAGCCCGTTCTCTTTCATGGTTCGTTCTGCCCAGCTTTCAATAAACCAGCCTCTGTGGTCACCGTGTAGCACAGGTTCTAGAATAAATACATCTTTCAAATTTGTCGCTATTACTTGCTTATTATACTCCTAACATTCATATGTTCTTATTAATTTTACAAAATCTACAATTAACAAGAAAACTTTTCTTATTTACCTTATGAAAATATTTTTTCTAAACATTTTTTATATACTAATACAGAATTTTACCTTCAGATACCTTTCTTAGGTGCTGTCCATATGTAGATTTACCATAATTTTCAGCTGCTTTTGTTAACATTTCCTTATCTATCCAACCGTTAATATATGCAATTTCCTCTATTGCAGCAATCTGGATACCTTGACGTTTCTCGATAACTCTTACAAATTCAGATGCATCACTTAATGCATCCATAGTCCCAGTATCAAGCCATGCATAGCCTCTCCCAAGTGTGACAACATTAAGACTTCCTTCCTCCAGATACATCCTATTTAAATCTGTAATCTCAAGTTCACCTCTCATAGACGGCTTTACCTTCTTAGCAAGTTCACAAACTCTATTATCATAAAAATACAAACCTGTAACACAATAGTTGGATTTCGGCTTTACTGGCTTCTCTTCGATAGAAATAGCCTTTCCATTTTCATCAAACTCTACGATACCGAACCTCTCTGGATCTTCCACGTAATAACCGAATACTGTAGCTCCAAATTTTTTACCAGATGCTTCCTTTAAATGTTTTGTCAATCCGCTGCCATAGAAAATATTATCGCCAAGAACCATAGCACAGGAATCTCCGTTGATAAATTCTTCTCCTATCAGAAATGCCTGTGCTAGTCCATCTGGGGATGGTTGTTCCGCATAAGATAGTTTTATACCAAAATTTGAACCATCACCAAGCAGTTTCCTGAAGTTTGATAAATCATGCGGTGTTGAAATAATTAATATATCCTTAATACCAGCTAACATTAGTGTTGAAAGAGGATAATATATCATTGGTTTGTCATAAATAGGTAGTAACTGCTTTGATGTTACCATCGTTAGTGGATATAGCCTTGTACCGGAGCCTCCGGCAAGAATGATACCTTTCATAATAGCTTAAATTCCTTTCAAAGTTATATAATAAATCATTAATTGTTTTACAGCTAATCAATATACAATGCTTTGACAAAAAAGATGACCTCTGTATCTACAGAAATCATCTTTAATTTATTTATTGCTTTGATATCTCCTCTTTTTTAAACCAATATTCTTTGATCAAAGCAATCATAACCGAAATAATACCACCGGCTATTGCTCCAATAATTACATTTTTAGCATTGCTTGGGCTCGTCTTTCTCGTTGGAGCAATTGGTTTTGAAGATAAGTAAATATATGAGTTGCTATTAATAAACATATTGGATATAGTTTCTTTATAATCACCTGTTTTGTAATAATTTTCAATATCTACTTTTTTATTGGCTAAATCTTCAACATAAGTAATGTATTGTTTAATAGATGTTTCCGTCATACTAATATTCTGCTTAATTGATATAATATCATTCTCTAGTTCTGTATAATTGGGATTTATAATATTTTCCAACACCACTAAATCCTTTGTACCAATTTCATTCATCGCTTCTTTTTGATTAATAGTCTGTTTTGTCTTAGATATAAGCTCTTCATTCTTCTTCAATAATTCCTTATTGGTAGTTAATGTGTCTTCTAATGCTTCTATCTGGACTAAATAATCATTATAATAATATTCAACAGCTACCTCAGTTAACATCACATTCAGAAATTCATTGTAATTACTATATAGCGTTTCAGCAAAGATTTTAGCCTTCTCGGGATTATTTGAAGATACCTTTACTACAAAGCTATTTTGCTCTATTCCTACTGCTGAGGTTACTAGGCCTACCTCACTTACTGTAATACTATCTCTTAACTTCTCTATAGTAACTCCATCAGCATCAGAACCCATATCACTTATTGTATTTAATAATACGTAATTACTTGTGATTAGATTTATGTATTGTTGGTTTGTAGTTATGGGTAAAGCATAATCTCCATACTTTGTTTTATAGTTCTCAGGCATATTAATAATAATATCTAGTTTTGAATCATATACCGGTGTTAGTATTAAAATACTAAATAAACCTGCAAGTAAAGAAGCAATCAGTGTGATGCTTAATATCAATATTCTTTCTCTCCATAATGCCATAAATAGATATTTAAAATCACTTTCGTCTTCAATTTTCTTCATATCCATAATCTGTATTTACTCCTTAATATTTGTTAATTGAACACCTAATTTCTGCTTAAGTATACCAATAATGATTATACATTTCAACTTGTTTCTTTTCGCATATTCTTATTCGTCGAAAAACTGATTTTCATTATCAAACGGAATATTTCATTGACCCACTTGTCCGGCTCACTACTATACGTCGTTCCTGAACAACAGCACTTCCATTCACAGTACCTATAGCAGTCACAAAATAATTGTCTTTTTCATCATTATTTAAACTTTCGCATAGCATTCTTCATCTTCTTAATATCATTTTTATAAAGTAATGCAAAAATTACACTACATCCGACAGCCATAATTACGCTGATTATAATACTATCCATTGTAATAAATCTCCATACTAATATGAATATAAGCATAATTAATGTTGATACAACAAATTGTTTTCTAACGACTTGTAATTGCATCTTACAAAGTACAACCACACAAATCACATCTGAAGCTACGTATCCAAATAATGTGGCAATAGCAGCACCTTCTATTCCAATCACAGGAATTAAGTATAAATTAAGTATAATATTTACAATCGCACCAAATGATAAAATAAACATATTTGGCCAAGTCTTCTTAACAATTAGGAACTGATTAGCTGAGACCTGAAATAGCATTTGTAATAATGGCGCTAAAAATAAATACGGTGCAATAATATATCCTGATACATACTCACCCTCAAATAAAAGTTCATAGATCGGATAACTTAATGCGAATACAAAGGTTGTGCATATAAATGAAATAATTCCAAGATATTCAAAAATCAATGAATTAGTTTTTACTTGGTTCTCTTCTTTCATTGTTGAGAACGCAAAGAATTGCCATCCTCCTGCAAATGCTGTATAAATCAATTGGCTTGCATTACCTAATTTGGCGCCGACTGAATATATACCTGTAGCTGACGTTCCAATCATATTTGTGATCATCAATTTATCGCTCGAATTGAAAATCCAATAAATCAGGAAATTCGGTAGCAACGGAATTCCAATCATCAGCAATGGCCTTAGATAAGAAAAATTCACTTTCTGAAGGTTAAACCATTTTCTATTTATACAAATAAAAATTATCTCGTAGGTGATATTTGCCACCATCATAGCAATCGGAAGTGCAACAATATAGTGACCTCGTAAAAGTAAAGGTATTGCAATAGAATAACACAATATAGGGGATAACATGTTCATCACAAGAAATACTTTACTCTTGTTTTGCATTCTAGTAGGTGCAGATACAATACTGTTTGTAGTACCCACCATTGTAGCAATCGCTGTTATATAAACAAGATTTGTATATTGAGAATTGCCAAAAAACTTCTCCGAAATGAAACCCTTGCAAAGTATCATTACAAAAAATACAAGTATTGAAGTTGCTAACGTAAATGCAAATGCAGTGGAACAGATATTCTTTCGATAATCTTCATCTTCTTTTTCAAAGAACATCCTATACATGGCATCGTACATTCCCATTATAGCTAATGCACTTCCAAACTGTACTACTGTATTTGACATATCATTAATACCAAAAAAAGAAGAATTCGGCATTATTCTAGTTATAATAGGTACCATTATAAGAGGTATTACTTTGCTAATAATACCACCAAATCCATATACCAGAAAATTTAATAAAAAAAGTTTTAATTTGTTCATTCTTCCTCAGTCTCTACATAACGGCTATCAATATAACCCTTGTATTTATTACATTTTTATTTAAAGCTATTAATTTTATTAATCACATATGCAATCTGCTCCTCTGTCATACCATAGTACAACGGTAAACTCAACTGCGTTGCGCTGATTTTCTCAGCTATTGGCAGACTTCCCTTTGCTATGTTTAAATCCTTATAGCACTCCTGCAAATGTATAGGGATTGGATAGTGTTTATTTGTTCCGATACCATTATCCTTCAAATATGCTTCCAGTTCATCCCGACGAGTACAGCGGATACCAAAGATATGCCACACCGGCTCAGCGTCTGGAATAACATAAGGCAATATAATCTCCGGATTCGTAATCTCCTCCAGATAGCGCTTTGCAATATTACGGCGCTCTTCATTCATTCTGTTCAAATGTGGCAACTTAGCTGTAAGGAACGCTGCTTGTAACTCATCCAATCTGGAGTTATTCCCCTTATAAATGTGATGATACTTATAGTCAGAACCATAGTTTCCCAATGCCCTGACCTTATCAGCCAACTCCTTACTGTTGGTAACAGTGGCACCAGCATCCCCCAAAGCTCCAAGGTTCTTTCCAGGATAAAAGCTAAATCCTGCTGCATCTCCAAAGGAACCAATGACTTGTCTCTTATAAGTTGCACCATGAGCCTGCGCACAGTCTTCCACCACGTATAAATTATGTTTTTTAGCAATATCCATAATCGGAGTCATATCACATGGTTGCCCGTACAAGTGTACCGGTATGATGGCTTTGGTTCTGCAAGTAATTTTATCTTCTATCTTATACGGATTAATATTAAAGGTTCTGATATCCGGTTCCACAAGTATGGGTATAGCACCCACGTATGTAACAGCCAATGCTGTTGCGATATAGGTATTTGATGGAACAATTACTTCGTCTCCATCATTAATGTTTAGTGCCTTCAATACAAGTATTAAAGCATCCAATCCATTTCCAGTACCAACACAATATTTTGTATTACAAAATGCGGCAAATGCTTTTTCAAATGACTCGTCTTCCTGCCCCTCAATATACCAACTTCGTGCAAACACTCGTTCAAAAGTAGCTCGAAGTTCCATATCCAACTCACGTTCCATTGGTAAAAAGCTAACAAAAGGTATGTTCAAAATTCATTCTCCTCTTAATATATTCTTTATTACAAGTGTATAATCCGTATAAATACGGGATATTTAATATTACAAAAAATGAAACTCCTCACCAATTAATAGTAAAATTAAATGCTCTAGAAACAAATCTACAAAATCCGAAAGGAGTTACGTACTATATAGTATCATATAAATAGCTCTCATGTTTAAAGTTTTATCAGATTACGATAATATATATGTAAGTGACAAACCTGCGTTTCTCTCTCTTCATGATATCAACATAGATCTTGATGGTTCATTTCGGTTTCTTTTCGAAACCATCATTACGCATTCACCAGAAGACCTTGCAATTATCCGCCCACATCATTTCCTTCCTTGTTATTTTTCTTTATTACTCCAAGGAATTAAGAAAATACTGGTTTCAGAAAGTCTGACTTCTCATAAATCACACGATTCACTGGTTGATGTAATTGAACTGATCCTGCCAGGATGTTGATAAAACACCTTCATACATGACTATATTCGATACTTCAGGTGTTGTATCCTTTATAACTGAAAATAATCATTGTTTGCATACCGTATTATCAGCAGCTTAACGCTTACGCAACAACCATGGGTTTTGACTAAGCTTACAGCCATTATAAATAGCCTATGTTTCCATTCCTTTTAACGCCATAAAATATATTCCTGATTTTTCTCAAGTCTTTAGTCATTTTTTTGTTCCTTAACAAATCTTAAAAACTCATCATAATCCCTTATGTAATCAGATTCATTGTACAATTCAGATGCTAGCACCATCAATACTGCATCCGGAGAAAAGTCAAACATCTCTCTCCACATTACATTTGAAACATACAGACCCTCATAAGGCTTTTCTAACGGGACAATTTTCTTTTCCGTTCCGTTGTCAAGCCTAATCTTACAGCTACCGTGTATGCAAATTAAAATCTGTTCTAAAGATTTATGAGCATGATACCCTCTTGTCACTCCATCAATAGTTTCATACATATAGTAAACTCGCTTGATTTTAAATGGAATATCTTTAAATTCTTCAAGGGATACTAGTTGACCTCGATCATCACCATGGGGTTGAAATACATATTTAATCACCTGCATAGTCTGCCTCCTTTCTAGATGCTTATTCTTCACTTAATAGCCTTTTCTTTTTCATAACTTATTACCTATTTCCTTAATTTATTAAAGATTCTCCTTGCAAACAGTACTGGGAATTTTGTGAATAAAGCCTTATTCTTCTTACGTACTAAAGCTCCCATCACTGAATTCTCTGAAAATCGTGAGCGATAACCAGCTCGAAATGTATCAGTCTCAGGTTTCATTATTTCGGTCAACGTTGAATCTCTATCGTCAAGTATCTTCTCTAATCTCTCGATAAACTCCGCTTCACACATAACACTTCTCTTCACGATATCATATTTTGCATGCCTATACACTTCATCTGTGAGCAAGCGGTGTATTTCCTCAAGCATTGCATCTATGCTTCTAAACTCTATACCAAGTTTCTCCTGATTCATGAGTATTCCACTTGCATCAGACATATCATCGTTTATAAGCATGAGCGGTATTTTTCCCGCAATCACCGCATATTGAGTCATCAGACCTCCAATTATCGGGTAAGTATTAAGATACACATCAATGTGTTGCATCAATGCGAATAAATCTTTTCTTTCGCTGATATGTACGACTCTGCCTCCCCACTTACCTTCCAGCTTCTTTAGTTCTGAATCATCGCCATATCCTGCATATAAGAATAAGGTGTCTTTATTTTGCTCCAGAATCTGATCAACCAGAATATAATACTTATTGTCCCCCCCAAGGGTTTTATAGAGAGCTCCACCACTAAAGACAATCTTGTACCCTGCTGTAGAAAAATCGAATCCTCCAAAAGGTGCATCCTTATCTACCCAAGGATAAAAAGGCAATATCCTGATCTGTTTCAGATCAATGCCTCTATGATAGTGGGATATTCCAGCACCATATTCTCTGAATTCTATACACACATCAAAGGCACATTTTCCAATCCAAAATGCATGATCCGTCAGATTGATCTGATATCTCATCACCCTACCCTTATATCTGCTAAATACTACTGCGGCCGCAATGTCATCAGGCATCGTATAAAACATAGCCTTCGATGGATTATATTTTTCAAATATAGTATTTAATTCTGTCACATGATCAGTATGCGATCTGCTTAAGCGAATGTATTCCACGTTGGAAGCTGCACCCCTTAATACCTTCATTATCTCTGGCTGCTTTCCTTCGGCTTCTACTTTGGTAACATATATGACATGATATCCCAAATGTATCAGTGCCTTCAAATAGATCAGTGCCAGCCCTCTAGTATCCAGTCCAAAACCATCGTAGAAAAGAATGCTATTCCTTTTACATTGACTTAATTCCAGCTTTTGTGGAAATAGTCTTTCACAAATCCGGCATATAAGCTTCTCAACCTCATCATCCGTATAAAATTGATTCCATTCATAGGTTATATAGGCATACGATGCCATTGCTGCCATAGCCTTCTCTGCATTTCCGGATTTTATGCCATCTTTCATGATTCTTTTTAATACTGTGGCATATTTATTGTATAATTGCATAATCCTCCCCGCCAATCATAATTACATTCGAAAATAAGTGATATATCAATATAACTACGTGATAACCAGCATAACCAGTAGATTCTTATAGTTATAATTATAATAAGAAATACTAGAATATTGTCATATTTATCATTTACTTGATATATAAGGGTAAGAAAATATGAACTTGGGAGTGAACCCATCATTCACTTAACCCCTTATCCATATTATACCGCATTCATATTATGCCATATACATAATAAGATTAATTTACCTCATATTTCTATCATTGACTTTAGTTTTTATTGTAATTCCTCAGAAAATCGTGTAAATAAAACTTCCACTAAAAGTACGACCTTCATTATCTGGTCTTCTTTCTATGATTTCTCTTATACATAGTAATATTGATGATTCTCATAATTTTAACCATATATAGAATTATTTTAGTAACTTCCTTCGATTATCACTAGGAATTGCTATGGCTAGTGACGATAATTCGTTAATTAAACTCTTTTGTCCTTGTTTCATGATTATCTTACGGTTAGTACATAATGTATTTCAGCATTCATAATAGTACATAATCATATAAATACTATTTTTAATTCAAGGGTTAACATAGTATTGTATGAGTTTTCCTTATCTATTATATACTTACATGTAATCAATTAATTGCTAATGCTTTTATCAATTCATCAATATTAGAACAATTAACTTCACTATATAACTTATCAATATTCCTTTTAATTTTTTCTTCATCAAGTTTTGAATAATCTATTTTTAATAACTTTTCAATTATTTCATCTTCAAATCTATATTTTATTATTCTAGCTGGGTTGCCTCCCACAATGGCATACGGTGGTACACTTTTTGATACAACGCTTCCAGCTGCAACTATAGCTCCCTGATTAATAGTAACTCCTGATAAAATGACAGCACCATGTCCAATCCAGACATCATCACAGACTTTAATTTCCCCTTTCGAGTATGCTTCATATTTATCTTTACATATATTAACCTTAAAAGGAAAGGTTGAAATCCCTTTATAGGGATGCTCTCCGCCTAAAAGAAAATAAACATCAGTAGAAATCGAGCAAAAATCACCTATAATAAGCATTTCGTTAGGGTGTCCATATGAGTGAATAATGTTAAGTAAACCATATGTATGTTTTCCGACTTTGACTCGTGAAACATCAAAAAAACCACTTACATAAGTTTCATTATGCTTATTATTTTTCCGCCATTCATGTTTAAAAATATAGAGCATATACTTATTTTTTATTATTCTTATAATAGAACTAATCATATGCTTAGTTTCTCCATTTACTTTTTGTGATTTCACATAATTTATAAAATAGGTTCATTCTCCTCCAAAGCTTCTTTAACTGCCTCTAACATTTTATATCCATTTTTTTTGTCAGGTTCTAGATAACCACTCTCTCCCCATTCATTCCAAGCAAACATAAATAGCATATCATTTTTATACACTTCTTTCGCGTGTTTTATTTGTTTAGATAAATAATATTTGAATTTTTCTGGGGTTACGCCAAGGAATAAACTACCTCGATTTTTATGGCGAGGAGTATTGTCCCAGTCTACAAAAGCTCCTGGAATCATTTTGTCATCAATAGGAATCTTATTTATGATTCTATTCCATATTTTATCATAATTTAAACACATTGAGGTTTGTTTACATTGTAGAAATGTAAATTTGTCAGCTAATTTATTTAATCCTCTTATCACTTTATATTTTAACGTAACCATCTCTTCCTTTTTAGCTATATTGGGTTGGTATTCAATACCGAAATCAAATATATCGCTTGTCTTATTTTTTATATGATTATACTCCAAATCTTGGTATGCAAAACTTATTCCGTTCAATCCATTTTCGCTTGCTAGCTTTTGCCACAAATCAATCATGTCTTTTAAACACGGAATATTCTGAGGCATATAAATTACAAACAATGGTTTTTCATTTATCTTAATATATCTATTATCTTTAAAAAATGGTAAGAGGTAATAGAAATGCCTCTCCCATTCATGACAATCACCATAAGTTTGTTTTAATAAGACTTCTCTACTCTTATTCGCCCAAGCTCTACTCCAATCATGATTCGCCCAACAGAGGCAAAAAGGAATGTCAACTGTAGCATTATTTAACATTAATTCTGTAGGCTGTTGCATCAATTGTTTATTCTCGAACCAATAGTGATAATGACAAAATCCGTAAACACCATACTTTTTTGCAATTTCAGCCTGCCACACTAGATTTTCTATTTCTGTCAAATCATAATAATTTTCGTCTAGCGGAACCCTAGGCTGGTTGTGTTCTTTAAATAATGGCTTAGCATTTTTCACACTAACCCATTCTGTAAAACCTTTTCCCCACCACTCATCATTCTCAGGGAATGTATGAAATTGAGGCAAGTAAAATGCAATGATTTTCATCTTATACTTCCTTTCGATTAAAGATATCTAATTAATATATAAATCTTAATTTACTTAATTATACTTTGATAAGGATATACCCCATTAGATCCTAAAACAATAAACATAAAAGCATGATAGAATATATACCATATAATCATTAAAGTAGTTGCAATTATCTTATCTTCTTTATTTCTAATATTGAATAATATAATAGGTATTAATACAACCTGTGATATGGAAACATATAATGACAATCTATCTGCAAACGCTATGTAGTTTCCTATGAATTGCAATGGTATTTGAAGAAACATCATTTTTATTAGAATTTCATATTTATAGTTTATTTTCAGTAATTTATTCCTAAAAAATAAAATAAACAAAAGAATAGGAATAATATAAAGCAAATAATATACATTTGCTTGTCTATTAATTAAGTTAGCATATTTATTATAAATACCGTATTTTTCTATTATATAAAAAATAATCAAAGTAAGAATTTCCATTATGAATGGTGATATTAATATAAAAATGTAAAATATTATACTCTTTATTTTTGAAGCTTCCTTATTTTTTTCTGTAGGAAATATAAAATAAAACGATACGGCTATAAATGATGTACTATGAAATAGCATTGCAATAATAATAAATAATAAATATGACTTGAGATTTCTTTGCATAATATATTTATATGCGTAAAATATTATCGATACAGCTACCATTTGACGCATAGCATTATAAGATATTAAATAATATGTCATAAAAAATATAAAAAATGCAAAAGGCATGGATAAAGTAGATTTAAAATTCTCAATACCTTTAAAAATAAAATAGCTAGTTATAAATGAGAACAAAAAAAACATTCCCGTTGAACCGCCAAATAGTACTGAAGATAAATAATACATAATAATATTCATTGGTTCTTGATAATAATTAAATATTAAAGATATAGAAAATCTTGAAGCTACATCGCTATAAATATCTACATATGTAAAATAATCAGTTCCTACTCCATAACGTACAGTGGCAATAACTACTACAGGAAAAATGCATATAAATGGAAATATTTTATATAATTTTTTATTATCTTTAATTGACTTTTTGTTTTGGTATAAGTTACATAGTAATATTGAGAGACCAAATGATGTTCCATATATAATTATTGTTCCTATCATATCCACCACCTTTAAGCAAAAATTATCTTCTCTTAATAAAGCTTAATTTTCTAACAATGTTATAAAATAATATTGGTCTAATATAAAACATTATCGCTGTTAACATAATAAAAAAATTTCCTGAATTAAATATCATATTTTTCATCGAAGCTTTGACATTAAATTCATTAGTTAATTTAGTAAAACATTCTTTATTCTCTGCTTGTACAAAATCTTTTATTAATGCCCAAATCGTTCTATCAAACATAAATTTTTTATATTTAATATAGAAAGTATCATGATTTATTCTCAGATATTCCTCTACTCTTTTTACTGAATAAAGCGCGTCAACCATTTGCCAGCTTACATTATTTACAGCAGAATTAGGATTATCATAATATCCATATAATTCCACGTCCAAGAAAACTGCATTTGTACAATGTGATAAATATTTCCATGTAAATTCCAAATCTTCACCATATTTAGTAAAGATAACAAATTGTATATTATTATTATCAATAATAGATTTTTTATATATAAAAGTGACAAATGCACAAGGACCTTTCCTATGCATAAAACGATTCATTAAGTATTTATGATCTAAGTAATAATTTTTTTTTATCTCATTTATATTAACATGATGATTTTGAATATTTTCAATATTTCTTGAATAGCAGCAAAAAGCCGTATCAACATCATATTCCGTTATTGCAGTATACAATCTCTCAATAAAATCATTTCGATAAATATCATCCGCATCTAAAAAAACTATATATTTACCAGTTGAATTATCTAAACCGGTATTACGCGCTTTACTAACGCCCTCATTTTCCTTCTCAATATAATTAATATGTAGTTGACTATTTATCATAAACTTTTGAATAATAGTATCACTATTATCTGTCGAACCATCATTTATTAATATTACTTCAAAATTTTTAAAGCTTTGATCTTCCAATGATTTCAAGGCTTGTAAAATAGTATTTTCAGCATTATAACATGGTACTATAACACTAACAAGATATTCTATATTCGTCTTATTATCAATCATATGATTCTCCATATTAATGCTTTGGTTTTTTTCGCAAAAATGTATTTGAAATTATTTTTAGTAGCCAAATTGGTGATAAAAACATAATGATCTGGCTGATTGTTACAAATAATAAATCACTCGTTCTCGAATATCCCTTTTTCCAGAATTCATATATAACTGCAATATAGCTTTTACAATTTTCCCAACTTTTTCTACGTTTAAAATTATCTATATTTGACCTGAAAAATAGAAGAGGTTTATCAATATTCATAGCTATACAGCCTTGGTTTAACATTCTACCAAATAACTCAATATCTTCTTTTCTTTTAACATCCCTATAACCACCACAACCTAATACAGCAGATTTCTTGTACATAACTGTCGGATGATTAAAAGGACTTCTCCTCCTTGAAAATTTTAGTATGTCGTTATGCCGAGTCGGCACTATTCTTAAAGAAATAACATTACTAGGATCATCATAGAACTCATTTATATATGAGCCTAATACGCAAAGTTTATTATTCTTCACAAATTCTTCCACTTGTAATTCACAACGATTATATACAGAAATATCGTCAGTATCCATTCTCGCAATTAACTCATTTCTACATTTTTTCAATCCTTCATTCAGAGCTAATCCTAATCCTATATTTTTTTCTAGTGATACAATAGTGAACAAACCTGGATCCTTTAAAGCATAATAATTTATTACCATATCAAGCTCGTTAGTTAATAAACCATCTTTAACTATTACTATTTCATCCGGCTTTAAAGTTTGTGCGAGCATACTTTCGATACTTTCTTTAAAAAAATCTGGATTTTCTTTATAATATACAGACATTAACACACTATATTTACATTCTAACACTTCATTTAATCTCCTTCGGTCATTCTAATCGAATCTAAGAAATCCCTAACTCTATAATTTGCTTTATATTCACTCATACTTTGCTCATATACCAAATTACCAAATACTTTGTTAATTAACTCCACTTT
The DNA here is from genome assembly GCA_023411215.1 of Bacillota bacterium. Taxonomy (GTDB): domain Bacteria; phylum Bacillota; class Clostridia; order Lachnospirales; family Lachnospiraceae; genus Mobilitalea. The sequence continues at coordinate 35,067 of JAEYOY010000083.1, forward strand.
ATGACTCATTAGTTTTATTATCAAATTAAACGTTTTTATAAATCTGATATTCTTTCCATGGGTTTCTGCTATTAACTTTACTAATTCAGTCGTCTTTACATATTCCAAATTTTGTGGATAAAAAACACCATGTTCTTCATTATCTATGACTAAGCGTATAAACTCACAAAGATTATCAATATATAGCATGCTTCTCTGATTTTCAATATTCGGGAAAAAAGGTAGTTTCCGAGCATATTTTGACAATTTCATATAATTACCTTTTGAACCTTTTCCATATATCATAGGCGGCCTCAGAACTACAATTTTAAATATATCATCTTCTAGTGGTTTAATCCCTTTTTCAGCCTGCAATTTACTATTACCATAAAAATTAGAAGGTTTTGGTATTGTATTTTTATCTATTACTTTAATTTTATTGATATGGCTACTGTCACCATAAACAATTATGCTACTCATAAAGATGAATTGTTTAACACCATCGTGTTTTGCTTTAGTGGCCGTCTCTATTGTCAAGTCACGATTAACTTTGTAGTAAAAATCTTGGGTTTCTTTTGATGCATTCATTGTATCAACATGTGCTATGCCTGCGACATGAAACACTACATCATACTCAGAGAAATCTTTTTCTTTCCAAGCATCATCAATCATATCTATAACATCAATAGAATAACTTTCGGGCCATTGTTTAATCCATTTTTCAAACGAGGTGCCAATGTAACTATTGGCCCCTGTAATTAATATTTTTGTCATAAAATTATATTCTCCTCATGGATATCTTCATCTGAAGCAACACTTATAGAATCATTTCTATCCAGGGCACCAGTTCCACCTTCTATAACACCTTGATGCTTTAATACACTGAGTATTGTATAAATAAAACATTTAGCATCAAACAAAAAACTCATTTTAACCACGTACTCTCCATCTAACTTTGCCTTATCCTGAATTAGAAGTTCATCTCTCCCATTAATTTGTGCCCAACCACTTAATCCTGGTCGAACATTATTGGCACCGTATTTATCTCTCTCTTCTATTAAATCATATTGATTCCATAAAGCAGGTCTTGGTCCAATAATACTCATATCACCAACCAGTATATTCCATACCTGAGGTAACTCATCCAAACTGGTCTTTCTTAAGAATCTGCCCACTTTAGTTATGTATTGTTCGGGATTTTCTAGTAGATGAGTTGGTGTATCCTTGGGTGTATCTATACTCATAGTACGAAATTTTAAAATGTTAAAATATTTCTTATTCATCCCAATACGCTTCTGTACAAATAATATAGGTCCCCTTGAATCTAATTTGATTAATAAAATCAGAATTAGAAAGAGCGGTGATAATACAATTATTCCAATCAAAGCAAAAACAAAGTCAAAAAACCTCTTTACGTATTTGTACATTTGATACCTCACACTTTATAAAATACTTTAATAAATTACAACTTGTCTAGATTTTCTTTATCGTATAGGTTGGAACAATCTCCTTAATCATCTTTCTGATTCCCACCGGTTCCAATACACACACTTCCTTTAATTCCTCTAACTGCTGCAAGAACTTGTCCTCATCGAAATTAATCGGCTTTCCAATATGTATCATCTTGTTCTCGGTATCCTCCAGACCTTCTTCATCCATAAGCAGCTCCTCGTAAAGCTTCTCACCCGGTCGGAGGCCTGTGAATTCGATCATAATATCTTCATTGGGCTTATAGCCGGATAGACGGATCAGGTTCTCAGCCAGATCAAGTATCTTTACCGGTTCGCCCATATCCAGAACGAATATCTCGCCACCCTTAGCATAGGCTCCTGCCTGAAGTACCAACGATACCGCCTCAGGTATTGTCATGAAGTAGCGAATAATATCTGGATGTGTTACGGTAATAGGGCCACCTGCTGCAAGCTGCTTCTTGAATAATGGAATAACACTGCCATTGGAGCCGAGCACATTACCGAACCGTACCGCTACAAATTCTGTATTGGATCGATTGTTATAGGTCTGAATAATCATCTCACAGATACGCTTAGAAGCACCCATAATATTCGTTGGGTTAACCGCCTTATCTGTTGATATCATAACAAATCGTTCAACACCATACAAGTCAGCTGCCTGAACGGTCTTCCAGGTTCCCAACACATTATTCTTAATAGCTTCATTGGGACTATCCTCCATCAGAGGGACATGCTTATGTGCCGCCGCATGGTATACAATTTGTGGTCGATAGGTTTTGAATATATAATTCATTCTTGCTGAATTTCGAACAGAAGCAATTAATACCACCAGATCCAATTCCGGATGCTTTTTCTTTAATTCCTGTTGAATATCATAAGCATTATTTTCATAGATGTCAACGATTATCAACCGCTTCAGATTCTTTGAGGCCAACTGCCGACAAAGCTCGCTGCCGATTGATCCGCCTCCGCCGGTAACCATAATTACCTTTCCTTCTACATAATCCATAATTGAATCAAGATCAACCTTAACAGAATCTCTTCCTAACAAGTCTTCTACTTCAACATTACGAAGATTACTGATTGATACTTCATTGTTCATAAACTGATATATTCCGGGTAAGATCTTCAACTCACAGCTAGTCTGATTACAAATCTCTACAATTTCTTTGATAGCCTTCTTCGATACCGAGGGCATCGCAATGATAATTTCTTTAATATTATAGATATTGACGCAATCAAGAATATTGTCTCTGGTACCGGTAACCTTAATACCATGTATATAGCTTCCCTGCTTTTCCGGTGCATCATCAATAATACACTTTACAACCGTATTGCTGATATGCTCACTGGTATTTATCTCCTTAATGATGGCATTCGCTGCATTGCCTCCGCCGATAATCATCACGTTTTTTGTATCATTATTTGCTCGAACGTTCTGTAATATAGATCGCACAAAACGATAGGAGAAACGTACTCCCAAGGTGAACATAAGCAATACACCAAAATATAGAAAATAATAGCTTCTGGGAACCGGGTAGTCCAAGATACGCATTCCAGCAAACTGAAGGATGGCAGAGATTGTACAAGCCGAGAACACATTCTGCATCTCTACCACACCAGCATATCTCCAAAGACTATGATATAACCTTAACAGATAGAAAATAATAAGAGTTACAACCACATTAATTGGTAAATACTTCCATACGCTCTCGATAAATCTAGAGTCAATCTTCCATGGATCGAGATCAAATCGTAATAGCAGTCCCATTCCGTTCGATACTACGATTACTACAATATCACATAGAAATAAAAACAATCTTCTGACTGCTAATTTCTTATCAATTATTTTTTGAAACATATTTCCTCCCATGTATAACATATTTATACGTACAAAAAGAACCAAAATCACAAGCTTTTCGCTTATGAATGAGGCCCCTTTTTCTACAGCTGTTAATCCTGATAGCTCTTATTCATCTGATTATGATAAGCTGTCATTCTGGCTTTATAATTATTCTTCATATTCTGTCGCTCCTCTTCTGTCATGTTCATGTAGGTTTCATAATTCACGTCACAACGCTCTAGGATGGATCCACAGTGGAAGCAGATAGCATCCGGTCTTCTGGATACCATTCTTAAGTTATAACAGTTCGGACATATGTATATGCGTAGCATGTTATCACCCCTCCTAATAATCGCTAGTCATCATTATACTATGTTTGGGTTTGAATGTAAACCTTTTAAGAGGAATTTGTATTTTTTTGTATATTTATAAGTTTCAACCAAAAGCTGCAGACATGCACATATTATCTATGAACATAGTCTACAGCCTTTCGCTTTTAAGCCATGAAAATAGAAGTTTACGAAGTATACTTTCGCACGCTTTCTATCGTTTATGCTTCTTTATTTATCTTAATATCCATGCTCCCGGAGCGGAAGCCCTCCAGATCTAAGGTGACATAAAGAAAACCCAGATCTTTTATTTTCGATAATATGGCCTCCTGATGCTTAATTAACTTCTCGAAATCTCTCTTATCAATCTCGATTCTCAGGATATCCTGATGCAAGCGAAGACGAACATTATAGAAGCCGAAGGTCTTAATATATTGTTCCCCTAGGTCAATTCTTTCAAGAATATCGAAATCTAATTTTGCCCCATAAGGTAAACGAGTTGCAAGGCAAGGTGCAGATGGTTTATCGGAAGAAGGGATACCAAGCTCGGCAGCAAGGGAACGGATCTGAGCTTTTGTGATCTCCAGCTCCAGCAGAGGACTATGGATATTAAGCTCCTTCAATGCCCGCATGCCAGGACGATAAGCATTTCGGTCATCATAATTGGTGCCGTCTATTTGAAACTGATAGCCGGCCTGCTTCGCCTCACTGATCAAGGTACGGAATAAGAGATTCTTACATCGATAACAACGATCCTCCGGATTATACATAATCTGAGGATCGGCGAATTCATCTACTTCAATCGTCTTATGTATGGCTCCAAAGCCTAAGGCGATGGACCTTGCTTCTTCCAGATCTCCGTGGGGATGGAGCTTAGTCTCAAAAGTGATGGCCAGTACCGAAAGACTGTTCATCCTGCCGATATCACAGGCGATCTTCAGTAAAAGACTGCTATCCACACCGCCGGAGAAGGCGATGCCGATTCCCTCCCGGATGTGTTGCTCCAGATAGACACATAACTTGTTAAGCACAGGACGATTGCCTTCAGAGATTTCATCCATGTCATATATAGATACTGTTTGTCCATTGTTAATTTTATCATTGTTTATTTTATCATTGTTGAATTGATCTTTTTTAGTTTGATTATTTATTTTTGTAAAAACATTAATTTGACCATCATTGATTTGATTATTGCTGATTGGATTATCGTTATTAGGATAATTATTGCTTTGTCCACTGTTAATTTGCTCACTGTTAATATGCTTCATTATTGTGCTCCTTTAATTATGGCAATGGGAAACTTATTAGTACCAAAAAATTATTCACTGAATTGGGAAGCGAGCGTCTGAACCTTGTGATGCATAGTCAAATAATCGATTCCGGAAGCTTCGCTGAGCTTCTTAATACTTTCATATTCGGGGTAATAAAAGCATTGGTCTTTATAAGAGCACACTTTGACGATCGCATCACCGTAAGGGGTGGCAACCGATTTCTGCTCCCTGTAAAGCATGGAACGCTGTGCCTCGGTACGTCGAATACCGATGGTGGTCGTATGAAGGAAAATGATTTCTTCCAGCTGCTCAAGCTTATCCTCATCACAGATAACTCCAAGCATATAAGCAGGACGGCCCTTCTTCATATAGATCGGTGTATAATAGGCATCCTTGGCACCCTGCTTCAACAGCAGCTCCAGAGTATAGGCAAGTGCCTCACCGGTACAATCATCAATATTCGCTTCCAGTACCCAGACCCTGTCAGAAAGCAGACTAGTCTTTCGAGAGGAGGCATCTTCAATAAGCATGGCGCGAAGTAGCCCGCTGGCTCCCTGATAACTTCTCTTTCCGGCTCCAAGACCAAGCTTTAGGACCTTCATTTCCTTAGGAAGAGTGGTCTTCGTCCGAATAGCCGCTACGATGGCAGCACCGGTTGGTGTAATCAGTTCACCCTTTACCTCCGTAATATGCAGTGGCAGCTGATGCTCCGTGGCAATATTGATAACCGCAGGAACCGGAACCGGAAGTAGTCCATGCTGACAGTTGATGAAGCCGGTTCCTTCATACAGCTCCGATACTATAACATCCTTGATATTTAGATTATCAAGGCAGATTGCAGCAGCCACAATATCCACAATGGAATCGATGGCTCCGACCTCATGAAAATGTACCTCTTCGATAGTCTTTCCGTGAGCCTTAGCTTCTGCTGCTGCGACGATATAGAAGATTCGCTTTGCAATTGTCTTTGCATTATCAGTTATCGATGAACCATCAATAATATCATTTATTATGCTCAGATTGCGATGGTCATGATGACCATACCGAATCGGAGCTTGAGAATTCGTGATTGCTATACCTTTGCTGACCATGGCATGACTAATCGAATGCGGATGACCGCTAGAGATATGGTCATGATCTTGATCCTGGCTATGATCATGTTCATTGCTGTGATCTTGACCATGGCTATGATCATGTTCATGGCTGTGATCATGTTCATGGCTGTGATCATGTTCATGACTATGATCATGCCCATGGCTGTGATCATGTCCATGGCTGTGATCATGTTCATGACTATGATCATGCCCATGGCTGTGATCATGCCCATGGCTGTGATCATGTGTATTTTCATGTTTATGGTCATGAGAATCACACTTTTCTTCCGCCTCATCTAGAATCACATCAAAATCACAGGCCGAGATACTGTTCTTTTCCTTACGACCGATTACAATTTGATACCCTTCTACTTTAAGGCTCTTCAACCCTTCGAGCAAAACCTGATGGTCAGCTCCAAGGTCAAGTAGAGCGGCTACCGTCATATCACCACTGATACCGGAATAACACTCTAGATATAATGTCTTATCTTTCATGACTAGTTATCTCTCTTTCTATAAATATTATTAGGATTGGAGTGTCAAAAGCTGACATATTTACTTAGTTATTCCCCCATTCGATTGATTTGAGTCGCAATATAACCAGCACCAAAGCCATTGTCGATATTAACCACAGCCAGGCCTTCTGCACAGGAATTTAGCATAGTTAACAGAGCGGATACACCACCAAAGTTTGCTCCGTAGCCGACGGAGGTCGGAACAGCAATCACCGGCTTATCTACCAGACCAGCCACAACACCGCCCAAGGCTCCTTCCATCCCAGCAACCGCAATCACGCAATTCGCCTTGCGGATCTCTTCCACCCTGGATAATAGGCGATGAATACCTGCTACACCTACATCGTAGATTCGTGTCACTTGACTTCCGAAGAATTCTGCTGTCTGGGCCGCCTCCTCCGCTACTGGTATATCCGAGGTACCACCGGTGCATACCACCACGTTTCCGATGCGTTTCTTATCCTTCCTCTGAATGGATAAGATGCGTGACATACTATCATATTCCACCATTGGCAATGCTTCCTTCACCTTCTCATACTGCTCCATCGTTGCTCTCGTCCCAAGAACATTGGTGCCCTTCTCATGAAAGCTCTGGTAAATTCGAACCAGGTGTTCTATCGATTTACCCTGGCAGAATACGACCTCCCCGAAGCCGGAGCGCAATTCTCTGTGATGATCCAGCTTAGCAAAGCCTAAATCCTCATAGGGTAATTTCTTAAGGAGCTCCTCTGCCTGTGTGATTGACATCTCATTATTCTTCACCTGCTCCAACAAATTATGTATATCCATATTCATCCTCCTGGTCTCTGCCAATTATAAAACACCTTCTTAGCAAGGTGTGTCCTCCCACAATGCACTAGGTTCACTTGTCTGGAGTATTTTTTATATCATATTGGAATAAAATACCTATATGATAAAAAATCATGAAAAAGCAGCGGCTGTTCTTAACCGACTGAATCTTCATGATTCTATTTACATATTAAAATAATAGAAAGAAGCTTCGCGAACTTTCTATTGTCATAAATCAGAACCTGCCAACAGTCCATAACAGGCTATAGCATGATAGATAAATTAGTTCTAACTATAATCACCACTTTATCTCAGTGTTTTTCTTTATATACAGTATTTCCTACTGTTGGCCACCTTCATGGTGGCCGATTCATTAATAATAGAATATCACATTTTCAAATATCGTCAAGCTTTTATCCGTTCATACATACCTTGAATATATCATTATTATGAAAGCCATAAAATCAAAGCACTACAGCTACTCCTGACCTTCCAGATAATCCGCCACAAGCTTAATACAGTAATCTATATAGGTTTCTGTCGTTGCATTCAAGTCAAAAGCAATCGTAATGTTACATCGGTTGAGAGGAACTAATATCTTTCGAGCCGGACAGGAGCTTATTGCTAAGGCCATCTCAGGAGTAAGCTCACCCAGCATGGAGTTCGCTGCAATGATAGCGATCGGTCCAAGTATCAGATCAGACTGGTATACGGTTCGTTTAATTGCATTCTCTCCTGTTGCTCCAATGTCAGCACCTGCTTTCAACATCGAATTGGTCGCGTTGGAATTGGTCCCAAGTGCACATATGGTAATTCCCTTATCCTTTTCAATCTGTTTCCGCAACTTACCTACGATACTTTTACCTATACCGCCTCCTTGACCATCAATTACTGTTATCATTAATTCCTTTTGCATCATTTTACTTCCTCTCGTACCATTATTCTTATATTTAAAACGGCTTCCTTTCTTATGCCAATTGAAATTCTCCAAAGGTATCACCGTTAATTGATATCCGCTCCTTCTCGCCCACATCTTAAGAAAGATGCAACTAGGCACCTTAGACCAAATCAAGCTTTTAACCGCTTTGTCGCTAACGATACATCAATCCACAGCTCACCCGGTAAATACTTCTCTCTTTGAAAATTGGATCCAATGGAAGAAAAAAACTCGTAGGTATATTTATAATTACCTTTCATCGCCTTGCTACTTATTCTTTTGTATAATATTTTGGTAATTAATCGCAATAAATATTATTTATTACTTTAAAAAGTACATAGTTATTATAAACTTTACCATTATATGTGTCAATTTATTAAAAACGTAATAACAAACTATTCACCGAGTATAGAATCAAAAAATCCGAAATCACCAACCGGTAATTTCGGATTTTTTATTAGCAGCTCGTAGGGGAATCGAACCCCTGTTTCCGCCGTGAGAGGGCGGCGTCTTGACCCCTTGACCAACGAGCCTTAAGAACAAGACTTATTCTACACTATGCGAAGGAAAAAATCAAGCCCTTTTTTAATGTTTTTTTTGAATTGTTTTACCAATTGATACATTTCGTTAATTATGACGATATAAAATATATTTGAGGCTATCGCTCTTATATAAAATAACGTGGTAGAATTTGGCTTTATCCGTTTTATGTCAATCTACATCATAGCAGTCATGCTCCTTACCACATGATTGGGAAGTCACCTGCTCCATTTATCATTCTCTCTTTGGCAATAAAAGCCTTAACCCTAATAATATCAATAAAACTCCTACTACAAGATTCATACCGGTCATGATACTCCGCGGCAGAAATCTGCTGACAATGGTACCTAGCAATGCAATGATACTAAGAAAGCTTAATGTTGATAGGATACAACCGAAACCAAAGTAGAACAACTGAAGCTTATTCAGCTTATGTTGAATGACCTGAGTTGAGAATACCCCGCTCCAGAAAAGAATGGTAAGGGGATTCGATGCTGTTAGCAGCAATCCCTTCAAAAAGATATTCTCCTGATTTTCAGCTGAAAACGATAAAAAAGTAGGTAGAACATTCATTCCAAGTGCTCCGGTAATCGTACTTATGCCAAACAACATTAGAATAGTACATCCGAATAGCTTTATCATCCTTTGAATCTTATTGTTTTTCATAATCGCAGCAATGCCAAGACCGGACAACAGAATATAGAGGCCATCAACCATGGTAATGGCAGAGACAAGAATAAGTCCGGCTATTAATCCCTCTGAAGCTGAAGTTTTAAATACCAGTATACACATCGGACCTACCGCTAGCTGTAGCAGAATTCCAAAACGAAATCCTTTCCATATCATAGTAACCACCTTTTCTATTCCTCGAAAGGAATATATATGTAAATTACTAGTCATACTACCATATACCTTTCGGACTGTAAATACAAAAAAAATGATACAGAATATAATTCGATGAGCAACGGTATGAGTGCCAACACCATGCGACTCATCCAAGCAAGAGCTTGTTGCAAATGAATTATGTTCTGTATCCTGCTATCAAAATATACCATTTTGCACATGGAAGAAACTATATCTTAACAGGCTTTTGACACTCTAATTATAATTAGATTAAATGACTCTATTGCAGGAAATCCATCAGGGACATTTGATTGGAAGCCGGTAGCTCGCCGAACAATCCCATCTTAGCCATGTTATCTACCACCGTGGAGCTGACCTTACAACGAATCTTAAAATCGTCTCTTGACAGGAAGGGTCCCTGCTTAGCAGCCTCTACTACCGCATCAGCGGCCTTATCACCAAGTCCGTCAATGGTACTTAAGGATGGCATCAGTTTACCATCTATAATCTGGAAAGCGTGAGCTTTTGCGGTATAAATATCAATCGGTAAGAACTGAAAGCCACGTGCATACATCTCCTGAACTATTCTCATATCCTTGAAGGTGTCCTGCTCCTTCTTCGTTAAAGTATTACTGCGCTTCTTGTAATCGGCAATATGCTGCTCCAATACATTTCTACCAAGGCACATAAGCTCATAATTGAAAGCGGAAGCACGGATCGAGAAATAGGCTGCATAATAAGCCGTTGGATAATATACCTTAAAAAATGCGATACGAAAGGCCATCATAACATAAGCCGCTGCATGGGCTTTCGGGAACATGTATTTAATCTGCTTACAGGACCAGATATACCAATCCGGTACTCCTGCTGCAATCATTGCCTGTTCCATCTCCGGAGTTAAGCCCTTACCTTTACGTACACTTTCCATAATCTTAAAGGATTGGCCTGGCTCCACGCCGGTCGCAATCAAGAAGATCATGATATCATCACGAGTACAGATCGCCGTAGATAAAGTACATTTGTCATTTTGAATCAAGGTCTGAGCATTGTTCAACCATACGTCTGTACCATGAGACAGACCGGAGATACGAACCAGATCAGAGAAGGACTTTGGCTGTGTATCCTTCACCATCTGCATAACGAAATCAGTACCAAACTCCGGAATACCAAGACAGCCTAACTCACAACCGTCGATATCCTTTGGTGCAATGCCAAGGGCCTTAGTATCATGGAATAAGGATAGCACCTTCTCATCATCCAGGCGAATCTTCTGGGCATTGAGTCCGGTCAGATCCTCCAGCATTCGGATCATCGTCGGATCGTCGTGGCCGAGAATATCTAGCTTTAATAAATTATGATCAATGGAATGATAATCAAAATGAGTGGTAATGGTCTTCGTCGTCATATCGTTCGCCGGACGTTGTACAGGAGTAAACGAATAGATATTCTCACCGTGAGGCAATACTACAATACCACCCGGATGCTGTCCGGTGGTTCTTCTAACTCCAACACAGCCATCTACAATACGATCAATTTCCACGTTTCTCTTATGTATACCGCGTTCTTCATAATAGTTCTTAACATAGCCAAAAGCTGTCTTATCTGCCAAGGTACCAATCGTACCGGCACGGAAGGTGTGTCCTTTCCCAAAGAGAACCTCTGTGTAATCATGGGCCTTACTCTGATATTCACCGGAGAAGTTTAAGTCGATATCCGGCTCCTTATCACCGTAGAAGCCCAGGAAGGTCTCGAAGGGAATATCGTGTCCGTCTTTCTCCAGTGGCTGACCACAGACCGGACAATTACGGTCAGGCATATCGCAACCGGAGCTGCCACCGTACCTTTTCACTTCCTCCGAATCAAAATCAGAGTAATGACAGTTTAGGCAGTAATAATGAGGTGCTAGAGGATTTACCTCCGTGATACCGGCCATCGTCGCGACGAAGGAAGATCCTACAGAACCACGGGAGCCTACCAGATAGCCATCCTCGTTTGATTTCCATACCAGCTTCTGAGCAATGATATACATAACCGCGAAGCCATTATTAATAATTGATTTCAACTCATGTTCCAGACGAGCCTCTACCGGTGCGGGCAGGGGATCTCCATACATGGAATGAGCTTTATCATAACAGATATTACGTAGGTTTTCTTCGGAATTAGGCAGCACCGGAGGACATTTATCCGGTCGTACCGGTGATATCTTCTCTATCCGATCTGCAATTAGATTACTATTAGTGATAACAACCTCTTCTGCCTTAGCTCTACCTAGATAAGAGAATTCCTCCAACATCTCTTCTGTGGTACGAAGATATAGAGCAGCTTGTTCATCTGCGTCCTTAAAGCCCTTACCGGCAAGAATAATTCTACGGTATACCTCGTCCTCCGGATCCAGAAAATGAACGTCACAGGTAGCTACCACCGGTTTATTATATTCTTCTCCCAGAGCGACAATCCTGCGATTCAACTCCATCAAATCTTCCTTCGTATTGATATCCTTATCATCGCTTCTCTCACTTCGAATCAAGAATTCATTGTTACACAGGGGCTGGATCTCAAGATAATCATAGAAATCCACCAGTTTGGCAATCTGTTCATGGGATTTGTTGGTCAAAACAGCTTGGAAAACCTCACCTGCTTCACAGGCAGAGCCCAGAATTATTCCTTCCCTGCATTCCATAAGCAGACTCTTTGGTATCTTCGGACGCTTGTTATAATACTCAATATGGGATAAGGATACCATCTTATACAGATTAACTCTACCCACATCACTTGCAGCCAGTAGAATCGCATGGTATGCAGGGAGCTTGCGGATCGCTTCTGCACTCATCTTGCCAAGCTTATCAATCTCATCTACCTTATTAATCTCACGAGCTTTCAGCATTGTAACTAACTTTATGAAAATCTCTGCCGTTGCCCCTGCATCATCCACTGCCCGATGATGATTTTCCAGAGAGATATTAAGAGCCTTCGCTACCACATTTAATCGATATCTACTTAACTCCGGTAAGAGAATACGGGATAAGCCAACCGTATCGATCACAGTATAATCGATATCAATCCCCATTCTTGACGCATTTTTACTAATGAAGCCCACATCAAAGGAAGCATTATGGGCAACCAGACTGCAGCCCTCGCAAAAGGCCAAGAACTCAGGCAGTATCAGATCTATAGTCGGTGAATGAATGACCATATTATCATTAATCGAGGTCAGCTGTTCAATCTCGTAGGGTATTGGAATCTCCGGATTGACAAAGGTACTGTAACGGTCCGTAATCACTCCATTAATTAACTTCACTGCACCGATTTCGATGATACGGTCATTGGTCTGGCTAAAGCCGGTGGTCTCAATGTCAAAGACTACAAAGGCGTCGTCAAGACTCTGCCCTTTCGCATTGGTTACAACCTCCTTGAGGTCATCCACCAGATAAGCCTCCATCCCATAGATCACTTTGAAATTCTTCGCCCGTTTCTGTTCCTCTTCATCCGCATAATCCTTCGGATTTATGGCATGACTGGCATCCGGAAAGGCTTGTACTACACCATGGTCAGTAATCGCTATGGCAGAATGTCCCCATTTGAAGGCACGCTTTACCATTTTCTTTACATCAACCACAGAGTCCATATCACTCATCATTGTATGGGCATGAAGCTCCACACGTTTAGCAGGAGCATTATCATTTCTTGAATTACTTAAGAAATCTCCGATTGTCTTAATGCCTATGACCGAGCCAATTGTGATGTCTCTCTCGTAGGTATCATTCTGTGCGATACCCTTTAACGAAAAGAACCCGCCCGGTTTTAATAACGCGGTAATCTCATCCACTTCAATCGTCTTAGCATACAGCTTGACCTTGATGGAATCTGTATAATCTGTCATAACAAAGGTAATAATGCTTTTTTCATTACCAATGGTTCTGGTATCCGGCTTAATCAGCTTGCCTCGTATGACCACTTCTCCGATCTCCGCAATGATATCACAAATCGGAACGATAGCACCTTCAAAATTCTTACCATATACGACGGATGGATCCTGAGGTAGTTTACGATAACTTCCCTTTCCTTTATCATAGGCACTCTTACCAAAACTCTTTGTCGCTGCCTGTTTAGGTGGCTCCGCTTTCGCTGGGATTTTCTTCGGTAACTCTGATTTAGCTGTATCTGCCTTTGCTAAAGTACCTTTATCTGACCCGTTTGTGTCTACTTGCGAGGTCTTCGATTGACTGATTACCAAGCTATCTTCTTCCTTTTTGAATCCAGTCTCGCCAGCTTCTAAACCGGTAGCCTGTCCTTGCTCGCCGGAGAGATTTACCTCAAAACCTTCTTCCAGAGCCTCCTTCTCTGACATACGAAGCATCTGTTCTCTATATTCCTGTTCATAATCCTTGTTCTTTTCCTTCGGTTCGATATAATCCATTACCACATGAACCGTATAATCAAACCGTTCCTGGAACATGGTCTCCAGGAAGTCCTTTAATTTTGTCATCTTTTCTTTTGCAACACAACTGTCTGTAACGCGAACCGTAATCCTCATATCCTCTACAGTTACTTCTGCTGTAGAAAAAAGATGGTAGGTTACAACACTAACCTCCTTCAGTTCCTCCAGAATACTATCCCGATAAATCGGATACAACTTAGTCAGTGTATACTGGGCAGACAACTCAAACCTAGGCTTAAGTACTGCTTTGTTGCCGGTATGTAAAAAGAGCTGCCGATTCAGCAGTTCTTCCATCTTTCTTATTTGAACTCTGCCAATCAGCCGGGGACTTCGAAAGCAGACAAAGATATTCTTCGTCTGTTTCGAAGCGATTACCTTAACAACATCCACTTCACTATAAAGCTTCTGCAATTCCTGATCGGCAGATACCTGATCAAATGCTTCAAAAAATAACATGGCTATTCTCCATCTCTAACCCAATTTAGCAATTCATTACGTAGCTCCTCTAAAAGCTTATCTTCAGAAACCTTCCGAAGAATCTCACCCTTCTTAATGATAATGCCTTCTCCCTTACCACCGGCAATTCCGATATCCGCTTCTCTCGCTTCACCGGGGCCATTCACCGCACAGCCCATAACTGCCACCTTGATATCAAGATCCATGTCTGCTACCATCTCTTCTACTTCGGTAGCCAGCTTAATCAAATTAATCTGAGTTCTACCGCAGGTCGGACAGGATACAACCTCAACCCCACCCTTACGGTAACCCAGGGTTTTTAATATAAGCTTAGCTGAGCGGATCTCCTCTACCGGATCACCGGTCAAGGATACACGGATGGTATCACCGATTCCCTGATATAGAATCATGCCAAGGCCTAGAGCTGACTTAATATTTCCAGCATTGACCGTCCCTGCTTCGGTTATTCCTACATGGAGGGGATACTTGGTCAGTGGTGCAATTAATTCATGGGCATGAACGCACATCATTACATCGGAGGATTTGATGCTGATAACAATCTGGTCATAATCCATATCCTCAATACGCTTTACCTTATCTAACGCGCTATCTACAAGGCCCCTGGCGGTTACCTTACCGTATTTTGCTATAATTTCCTTCTCCAGAGAACCGCTGTTGACACCGACACGGATGGGAATACTTCTCTCCTTCGCAACCGTTACTACTGCCTTCAGCTTCTCTTCATTTCCGATATTACCGGGATTAATTCGGATCTTATCCGCACCACTCTCCATCGCTGCAATTGCTAGACGATAGTCAAAATGAATATCGGCCACCAAGGGAATTGATATTTGCTTCTTAATCTCCTTAAAGGCAGCCGCTGCCTCCATACTTGGGACGGTACACCGAACAATCTCACAACCTGCTTCTGTTAACCTCTTAATCTGATCAACGGTAGCCAATACATCTTCGGTTCTTGTATTTGTCATAGATTGGATCAAGATCGGATGGCCGCCTCCGATTACCCGATCGCCAATCCTTATTACCTTTGTATTATCACGGTACATTGTTCTACCACCTTTCGTAAATATCCCAAAAATCTACTTTCATAGACAATAATTAATCGCTTTTACTAAGAAATCTTTCATTTCTATGAAGGTTAATAATTCTTATCTTACATCACTGAAAGATATTACGGATATCATTGAACATTACAAATACCATAAGCAGCATTAATAAGGCCATTCCTACTAGATGAACCACAGCCTCTTTCTCCTTAGGAACCGGCTTTTTACGGATTGCTTCGATTAGTATAAATACAATCCTTCCTCCATCAAGAGCCGGAAGAGGAAGAAGGTTCATAACACCTAAGTTAGCACTTAAGAGTATACTAAACTGTGCTAAGGAAAGTAAGGTTGCGTGAATACCGTAATCCTCTGATTCCGAGACGATATCTCCCACCACATTTACGATACCTACCGGACCGGATACCTCTTTCATACTTGCCTTTCCCATAATCAGATGACCGAGACTCTTTATCGTATTCACCACATTGAGTTTCAGCTCGTAAAAGCTATATTTAACCGCCTCCAAAGCACTAACCTTTTCACGATATTGATTATAATTCCAACCCATATCATATCCGCTTTGTACCAGCTTTGGCACTACGGTGACCTCTGTCTCCTGCCCATCTCTCAGATAGGTCAGTGTTATCGCTTCCTTTGACAGAGGATGTGTATCCAGGTAATCCGCCAGATCCCTCGCGGATCGAATGTTAACTCCATTAATACCAACAATGACATCCCCAACTTTCACACCAGCCTGTTCCAAAGGATATCCTTCTACAATTGCCTCTAATTTTGCTGTTGGATTTGTGGAGGTATAGGAACAGCCCAATTTGTAATCATCACGCCAGGTAGGAGTCACCTGCAAAGTAAGCTCTTCTCCGTTACGAAGAACCGTCACATCAACTGGTTTTTCGGATAAATTGTTAAAATAGAAATAGTACTGTATATCTCTCGAAAAATGGATAGGCGATCCATCTATTTCCTTGATTATGTCACCCTTTATCAGGCCAGCTACCTCGGCAGGACTACCTTCATTCACCTTTTCAATATAGGGCTTATCAATACCGACATCTCCCAAAACGATTAAAGCAAGCACAAATGCAAGAATGAAATTAAAAGTCGCACCTGCAATAATAACGGAAAATCTTGCCCATACACCCTTCTTACCAAAGGCACCGTCATCATCCACACTCTCGTCCTCACCGAGCATCATACAGGAGCCACCAAAGGGCAGCAGCTTTAGTGAATATCTGGTTCCCTTACGAACAAAGCTTGCAATTCTTGGTCCCATACCGACCGAAAATTCTGTTACCGTAATTCCGTTCGCTTTTGCCAGAAGAAAATGTCCAAGCTCGTGGATTACTACGATAAGACCTAAAATTAGTACAGCTACAATTATATTCATAAATGTTCAATCCTTTCTTATCTCCGAAGCAATGATGTTGTTACAGTTTGACCATGCATTTAACACGATAGGGAAGAAAGCTTGCTTATCTTTGTATATCGTGTTGAAAAATTGTGAGGTGCTCTGTCTTAATGAGATGTAGCGAAGCGAAATCGAGCTTATGGCTAAACTGTTACATGATGTAACCACATAATTCTTATATTAATGTCTATCATTATACATCATAATCCGGATTCCGTAAAACCTCTTACAAAATCATATGTTTCTTGTTCTGTGTTCAGAATTTCTTTTAATGAAGGGTTAGCAATCAATTTATGATGCTGCATTGCCTTCTCGATCAGCGTAGGGATTGCAAGGAATTCAATCTTTCCCTTTAGAAACTCAGCAACAGCCCATTCATTTGCAGCATTATATACCGTAGGCATACTTCCACCTCTACGTCCGGCTTCATAGGCCAGCCGTAAACCGAAGAAAGTATCCATATCCGGTTCCTCAAAGGTTAATTGTTTTAATCGATAAAAATCAACACGTTCCCCATGTAGTAGAGGCTTTCTTTCTGGATAAAATAGCGCATATTGAATAGGAAGCTTCATATCAGGCACTCCTAGCTGAGCAATAATACTGCCATCAATATATTCAACCATCGAATGAATAATACTCTGCGGGTGAACTACAACCTGAATATCCTCAAGGCACATATCAAACAGCCAAGCTGCTTCCAGAACCTCAAGACCTTTGTTAACCATTGTCGCTGAATCAATAGTAATCTTCTGTCCCATAGCCCAATTTGGATGCTTCAGCGCATCCTTAGGAGACTTATTTTTAAGATCTGTTAACTTCATGCCACGGAACGGTCCACCGGAGGCTGTTAAGAGTATCTTATAAGCCTTTTTCTTATCTTCCCCATTCAATGACTGAAATATAGCACAATGCTCACTATCCACCGGAAGTAATGATACACCCTTTTCCTTTACCAATGGCATAATAATATGACCTGCCGTTACCAAAGTTTCTTTATTTGCTAAAGCAATATGCTTTCCCGCCTTAATCCCTTCAATCGTAGGCTGAATCCCAATCATACCTACCATCGCAGTGACTAACGTATCTGCCTCTGCCTCCGTAGCACATTCGATCAGACCTTCCATGCCGGTCACTACCTTTACTGAAAGATCCGAGAGTCTTTCCTTCAACAGCTTTGCTTTATTCTCCCGATATACGCAAACAAGGTTCGGCAAAAATTCGCGAACCTGTCTCTCCAATAAATCTATATTAGAATCAACCGCCAGGGCTGTAACTTTCAACTCTTGATTCTCTCTGACAATATCTAAGGTCTGGGTTCCAATGGAACCCGTAGAACCGAGAATACCAATCTTCTTCATTCTAAAACCTCCATAATGCTGCCTCACGACAATTTATCTATACTATACCCCAATCCATCCATAAATTCAAATAATCCATAAAAATTTCATAATTACCATAAAAATCGCCTCAGTATTATGAAACGACATCGGAAAGATATTTTCCAATGGACAGCTGGATTTATGCCTGAGGCTTGTAAAATGCATCCCGACAGGAGGGAAAGACAAGCAAATTACGTGTACTGTTCCCTTATCAAGTCATAGACCAAAAACTTCAAAATCACTTATCAATACCTATATTATCATTTTTGAAGACAATAAACTTCTCTCTTGATAAGAGGACGGCTATACGAAATTTGCGCAGACCGTCCGACCGAGGGGCTTATGCATTGTCAAGACTCTAAATCCTGCTGTTCCAATGGACAGCTGGATTTATGCCTGAGGCTTGTAAAATGCATCCCGACAGGAGGGAAAGGCAAGAAAATTTCGTGTACCGTTCCCTTATCAAGTCAGAAGCCATAATATTTCAAAAATGATTTCATAACCAGGTTTTAAATTAATTAAAGCATCACAGCCAGATAGAATACAATCGGCGCGGTAAAAATAATACTGTCGAAGCGGTCAAGGATGCCGCCGTGACCTGGAATTAAGGTTCCATAATCCTTAATATTATGATTACGCTTGATCGCAGAGGCAGCCAAATCTCCAATCTGGGAAATAACGCTGGAAACTGCTCCGATTACTGCAAAAATCAACTGGGGATTCTGTAATTCGGTAATATTGTTTCCAATGGCGGTTGCATAAAGAAATCCGATTAATGCGGCACCTGCTATTCCACCGATACAACCCTCCAGTGATTTCTTGGGGCTCAGCTTCGGAGCAAATTTATGCTTTCCAAAGAGTACCCCGACCGCATATGCACAGGTATCAGAGCCCCATGCTCCGATAAATATCAACCATACAATCCATGCACCATCCTCAAGAATACGAACCTGATATATGTAGCTAAGCATGATACTAACATAGAAGAGACCAAAGAAAGAGACTGCAATCTGTTCCGTTGAGTATTTGGGGAAGCCAAAAACATATACAAACATTAATAACATTAAGAAAAAGATAAAAAGCATCATCTGATATTGGGGCAAATCAATATACAACAGAATATAAAAGCTCAAACCACAGATGTATCCTAAAATACCAGGTAAAGAACGATGTACATTGACTATTTTATAAAGCTCATACAATCCTATCATTGATATTACCAACAGCACTCCAAAAAGTAAGTCACCTCCCAGAATAACTACTGCAATCGTAATCGCTAATAAAACAATTCCGCTGATTAATCTTGTCCTAAACATCGTATATCCTCCCATGCCGCTTCTTTCCTGCAGCTTATATATTCCAATTCCACCTGATGTAAAGCCAGTTCTGTGTATGTGAAGGCACGAACCTAAATTGTATGACTTAATACTTTACTGGTTTATGATAAACCTCCGAATTTTCTGGTTCGGTTACTATAATATTCCACTGCCTTAATCAGTTCTGCCTTATTAAAATCCGGCCAAAGCACATCCGGAAAATAGAACTCGGTATACGCAAGCTGCCAAAGCAGGAAATTCGAAAGTCTCTGTTCTCCGCTGGTACGAATGAGCAAATCCGGATCTGGTATACCATTTGTATCCAGATATTGTTCAAACATTGCTTCATCTATATGATCAATTTCTGTTTTATTCGATTTTATATCCTGGGCCAGTGCCTTTGCCGCTCTTATAAGCTCATCTCTACCGCCGTAGTTAATGGCAACCTGAAATTTTAGTCCTGTATTATTCTTTGAGGCTTCCTCCAGGACTGCTATACTTCTCCTCAAATTCTCCGGTAATTTTGAAGTATCACCAATGATACGAACCCGCATATTATTCTTAGTACTAGTCTTAACACTTGTCTCGAGATAGGTTGCCAGAAGCTTCATTAAAGCCTCTACCTCTTCCTGCGGCCGTACCCAGTTTTCAGTAGAGAAAGCATACACCGTAAGATATTCAATTCCCATTTTATAAGCTTCTTCGCAGATTTTTTCCACGTTCTTACTACCCTGGGTATGCCCATAATTTCTTGGCATTCTTTTCTTCTTAGCCCAACGGCCGTTACCATCCATAATAATTGCCACATGCTTCGGTACGTTCAACTCATTTTCCTGCATCCGTCTTCTCCTATTCTAACCAACCAAACCATGAATAATAAGGGTGTTTCAAAAGAAGACTTTATTCATCCTCACTCCGCTTGTCATGAATAAAACTTTTGAAACACCCTAAAAATACACTAATATATATACATCTTAAGTTCCTACTGTAATTCTTTCAAAGGTTTTACTATTTTATCCTTTAGACAGTAAGAATTTCCTTTGATTTGTCTTCCATGATACGATCGATTTCAGCAATATAATGATCGGTAACCTTTTGAACATTGTCCTCAAGGTGTTTGAACTCATCCTCAGAGATTTCACTTGCTTTATTCTGCTTCTTAAATAGCTCGTTCGCATCTCTTCTGATGTTTCTTACAGCAACCTTAGCATTCTCTGCTTTTTTCTTAACGTCCTTCACAAGCTCTTTTCTTCTTTCCTCGGTAAGCTCAGGAAATACAAGACGAATAATCTTTCCGTCATTGCTAGGTGTTAAGCCTAAGTCTGAATTAATGATCGCTTTCTCAATCTCTCTGATTAGCTTACTTTCCCATGGCTGTATCTGAATTACTCGTGCCTCAGGAACAGAAACATTAGCTACAGACTGTAATGCGGAAGGCTGTCCATAATAATCCACTCTGAGTTTATCTAAAAGATGAGGATTTGCTCTGCCCGCACGGATTGTGGAATACTCTTCTTTTAATGCTTCCACCGTTTTTACCATTTTTGTACTGAATTGTTCTAGCTTTGCATCCATTTTCATCCCTCCATTATATTAATAATTTATCCTATATCGTCATTCTGGTACCATTAGATAGGCCCATAGCAGCCTTAACAATACTCTCCTCTTCGGACAAACCGAATAAGAGAATCGGCATACTATTCTCAATACACAGCACTGTCGCTGTCATATCCACAACTCCAAGCTTCTTATCAAGAACATCTTGTAAAGCGATCTCAGAGAATTTCTTTGCATCTGGATTCTTCTTTGGATCACTGTCATATACTCCATCTACCTCTTTTGCCATTAGAATGATATCGCAATCTAATTCTACAGCACGAAGAACCGTAGCCGTATCCGTCGAGAAATAAGGATGCCCTGTTCCTCCAGCTAAGAAAGCTACACCATCTTGATTCATGAACTCGGTAACTTTATCCTTAGAGAATAATTCTGTCATGCTGCCACATGCAAACGGAGTATAAACCTTTGTCTTCATTCCGACATAACGAAAAATCTCCGATACATAGATACAATTCATAACCGTTGCCAGTATTCCGATCTGATCTGCTTTTGTACGATCAATCGTCTCACTGGTTCTTCCTCTCCAGAAGTTACCTCCACCGATGACTATACTAACCTGAATTCCATCGTCAACTAATTGCTTTACCTGCTTCGCTACACCGATGCAGGTCTCCTCGCAAAAACCGGTCTTCTTATCTCCTGCTAAGGCTTCTCCGCTTAATTTAAGCAGAACTCTTTCATAACTTTTCATACTAACTTTATATTCCTTCCCATTGTGTTAGCTTATGCCTTGGAAGACACAGGCACAAAACTCCTCTGTGAACGCTGCCAAAGCACCGTGAATTAGGTTTGTAGCATAAATAGTACCTCGAACAGTAAATCTGATACTACCGATTATGACCAACTAAATTGTGTCAAAATCACATACAAAACATTCTATAATAATTTACCACAAAACATTTCGTATTACCAGACCAAATTAGAGAAATATATACAGTCTATCATCCACGGATATCTGGACGTTCAGAAACACAATTGTAGCATTCACTTATAAGTATAACATTCTTCCCTAGTTGATTATTCAAAGATATTATCTACATCAACGGAGGAGTAGCTTAAGGAGCAGAAGCCCTCAATTACCGCACCATTATTAATCTGGACAGATTTTGCTTTAATATTACCCTTGATAATCGCAGTGGAATCAATCACGATAGGGCCATTCACATCAACTTCACCCTTAATCGCACCAGCTATGACGCCTGAAGTAGCTACAATATCGCCAATAATTACTGTGCCAAGACCAACCTTAACACTACCCTCACTGGTAATACTGCCCTCCAAACGTTCCGTATTTACATAAACCTCAGCAGCGGAGGAATTACCTACAATTTTACCAGTAATAGATAATTTACCTAAGCATTCTACATCACCAGTGATTGTACCGTTAACCTCCAGAGAGCCATCGGAAGAAATACTTCCATTAATTGTAGTGCCCTTCGTTATTACTGTTACCTCATCGTCATTCGCAATAGCAGTGGAACGTAATTTTGGCATTAAGTTTTCTTTCGTATCAGCCTTTTCTGCTTCCTCATCTGCATTTAAAGCCTCCAATAACTCAAGATCCACATTATCATCCATGTTTTCGCCCTCTTCTTCCTCTAATTCTAATGTATTTTCTTCAAAATCAGTCTCCTTCGGTTCTTCGGTAAGATCGTCCTCCAATAGAACCTCATCGTCCAGACTCTCTGTCTCCTCGCCGGCAAATTCCTCCAGCCATACCTTCATTCTCTCGCTATCCGACATCTCCACCGAACTATTTTCGTCCGTATCTAACGTATTCACGAGTTGATCATGTGTTTCCTCTTTACCAGCTTCCTCCTCTGGCAATAATTCATTTACTGCCTGTGATAAATCCTCTTTAAAATCTTTAAAAAAACCCATTCGTTAAATACCTCCCTGTTTCTTGGTTTTATTTGATTGTAGCGGCTTTAATCATTTGAACTGGCTTGACATCCTTATCTAAGGGCAGAATTTGCGCTCCACCTGATATTAATTTATCCAACAAGCCGGGTAATGAATCTACCGTGGTTTTCTTCGTTTGCGCATCATGTAGGAGAACGATAGAAGTATCCTTGAAAGCTACGCCATCAAGAACATTTTGAATTAATTGCTTCTTCGTATATGTAACCCCTGTCGCATCTCCGTTTAATACATTCCAATCAAAATATACAATTTCAGCTTCATTCAGGTAACGAATGAAATCCTCCATCCCATTCTTATTGACCATATTGTCACTTCCACCGGGAAATCGGTAAATGGAAGGCTTGTTCCCAGTAGTATCATATAACAATTCCCATAGTTTTGTAAAGTCCTTCACAAAATCTTCTACGGAATTGTATATTTCAGAATATCGGTGTGAATAGGAATGCAATCCCAGGGTGTGACCTTCATCTACAATTCTTTGATATAGCTCCTTCGATTGATTGTCGGTCTTACCTACTACAAAAAAGGTTGCTTTAACCTGATACTCTGCAAGAATATCCAGTATCTCACCGGTGTATATACTTGGACCGTCATCAAAGGTTAGATATACCTTCTTATCCTGATATTTCCCCACCTTTTGATCGATTTTCTTAGGAGCTGGCTCCATTGTCTCAACGGCTTTATTTTCTTCGTCTTGTGATTGCTCCTCTTCCTGAGTCACTATCCCTTCTACATTACTTACCTTCTCTTCCGCCTGTTCCCAAACGGCAGGCTCTTCTGTCGAATTGGGTGACGTTTCTTCTCCCACATCCGATATCGTATGTCCGTAGGAATCAACCGCTTCGGTTGCTTCTATCTCTGCTGCTAAGGCGTAGCCTTCACCGCCTTGCCTACTATAGCTTAAGTCATATTGGCTATGTAAGCTAAGCAGATCATTGACCTGATTCTGTAGCCTGTTCACCCGTAAGCCTAAAATAATACAGCAAATTGTCGGTAAAATAAGAAGGATCATGACTAGGATAACAATTGCTGTTTTTATTTGATTTACTCGTTTTCTTCTATCTTTACAACCCACGTTGTCTGTCTCAATATTTGAATTACTACTCATATCATCTCCTGGCAAAACCTCACCCCTACTGTCTCATATTCCTCTAAACAATTCTATCACATCTTGTATAGAAAAAAAACTGATTTTCAAAAAATTAGACAAAAAGGTAATCAGCATGAAGTAGGCAATAACCTTTCATAAGTGAGCTTAACTCTGATCATTTAATAGCTTGCGATATGCATAAATCGTATCCTTCTCCATGAAGCCCATTCTAGAATACAGGCGAAATGCACCATCGTTATCTACACGAACGTTAATACATATTTCACCAACCTCCATCTGCTCCAGATTATTGATCGCTTTCTGAAGCAGCAGACTACCGTAACCTTTCCCTCTCTCCCCGTCACTCACATGAAGAAGTATTATCTCACCAACTGTCTTGTCGGAGGTCACTTCATAGAAGACATATCCTTTCACTTGGCCTTCATGATGCAAAATTAACAGTTCGTTATTATCTGACCGCTCTTCAATCAGCTCGTCCAGGGTATAAAATACTCCCTTTGGATGAACCAAGGCCAGACCCTCTTTATCCATTGACGTAAAGGGCCGGATATCCATCGCGCCCAGATTGGCGTTATGTTGTTTTAAAATTGCACCCTTTTTATTTGAATACAGCATTGTACGCTCTGCATTATAAAGTTCAAATTCATGCTTCTCACACCACCGCCTGCACAATTCATTACTTTCATAGAAAGCAATTTTTACCTCTTTCATATCTTCAGGCATATCCTTTAAGCAACACTCATACAACAGATCGGAATATTTATCGAAATATCTAGGAAGAACAATCGGTCCGAGGAGTCTAACAACCCTTTGCTCGATGGAGAGATAAGTTCCCATACACCCAACAATCTGCCCTTCTTCCAAGCATAGGTAAAAGCTTTCTTTATTAAACTTCACTAACTCTTCATCATTATCCGGAAGCCATGCAATGTAACATTCCTTCTTCCGGTTGTGAATAGATAAAAACTCAAGTAAATCCTCTTCGTACTCCTTCGTTATTTTGCTAATCATAATCATAATACCCCCACAAAGCTTGATGCAATCATCATACAATAATTCTTATTATGATTCCAGTATATCTTAGTGATAAAGCGTGAGTATTTCATTGATTAAAAAAGTATTTTTAACTTAACTTTTTATATCTATAATCCTATGTAAATATTAATAAATTAAAAAGGAACCCTTATTTCAGGATTCATTCATCAATAGTACTAATGTATTTTATGAAAGCCTGTAATCCATTGAAAACATTGGATATACAGGCTTTTATAACATTATTGTTAAATATAATTACTTATCCATCTGCTATGCTAGGCTTCCCATTGAGATTTGCTTCGCAAACTCAACTGAAGTTGCTCATTTACTCCAATTTAGGCTTTCGTTAAAGAGTGTTCACTATTTTGTATTTACTCTAGACAGAAGGCAAACAGTCTCCACATGGGTCGAGTGGTCAGTCTTTATTGTATTTTCTGTGAAATAGTAGCTCTCAGCAATAGAACTAATGGAAGTTCCGGTCCTGAATTCATAATGAATAACTTCTATTCCTCCAATATCTTTTCAATCAGTTCTTGGTTCTCTCCACCATATTCTTTATAAAGAGGTATCACTGCATCACAAAACTTCTGTATCTCTGCCTCACTCAATTCAATTACCATTACACCCGACTTCTCCGCAATTTTCCGTGACTCTTTCTCCTGTTCTGTCCAGAGCTCTCTCTCATAAAGAGCTGATTCCATTGCACATTCCTTAATCACTTTCTGATCCTCCTCGGATAGCTTCTGCCAGGTTGCCTGAGAAACCATCTGAAGCTCCGGAATTCGGTTATGACCATCCAAAGTCATATATTGCGCTATTTTATAGTGTTCCGTAAAAGTATAGGAGGGCCAGTTGTTCTCCGCGCCATCAATTTCACCTGTTTCCAGCGCAGAAAATACATCCGCATAAGCCATTGTCACAGGAACCGCACCTAATGCCTTAATCAGTGCTTCCATCAGATCCGATTCCGCTACACGAATTCGTTTGCCCTTTATATCCTCCAGACAAGAGATCGGTTCTGTCGAGTAAAAATGCCGGGCTCCCGCATCATACCAGGACAATGCTATCATCCCATCATCCAGAGAGCTCATAAACTCCTGTCCTATCTCCCCGTCCAGTATTTTCCACATATGGTCCGAATCCCGGTATAGATATGGTAGCTGGAGAACATTTATCTTGTCATTAAGTTGCCCTATTGTCATAATCGAGGCCCTGGCAAAATCTATTCCGCCATACTGGATCTGCTGAATCACCGAGACTTCATCTCCCAGCACACCGCCAGCTTGAACTCTGATCTTGATCCTTCCCTGTGTACGCTCGTAAACCAGATCTGCAAACCGATAAGCCCCCAAAGTCGAAGGATATCCTTCCGGTTGATTCTCTGCATACGTAAACACATATTGTGGTACAACTTCTTCTTTTGTACTATCTTTCCCACAACCGCATCCCAGAAACAAGCTCGCGCTTATTATGCAAAGTCCAAATACCAGAATATTCTTTCTGATCATATAGTTATCCTCCCATCCGTGTAGCTGAAAGGAACACGCTATGCAACTTTCTTAAGGCGCCTGTTTAGGGGTATAATTCGCATGTACGTGTTCGCATTATCCTAATTTACTATTATGCAGATATACGCCAATACGCCTCCCGTAATGGGAAGCGCATTGACTATATATTTATTTACTTATTTACTTACCTGGATTGATAACACCCTGTACATCAGCAGAATCTACATTATCTTTATCTACTAATATAACGCCGGTATCAATCGTCTTCTCAGCAACTGTATTACCGTTTGCTAATTCAAGAGCATTCCTTACGCCGTCATAACCCATGAAATACTGGCGCTGTACTACGGATGATACATTATATTCTCCACTACGAATCATAGTCTCAATCTCTGAAGAGAAGTCAAATCCTACCATAGCTATATCAGTTCTCTTTGATTCAGTCAATCCGGTAACAAAACCTACAGTTGAACCATTGTTAGGTCCGAAAACACCCTTCAGGTTAGGATAGGTGGTCAGGAAGTCCTGACAGAAACCAACGGCCTTACTGATATCTCCATCATTTACCTTAATATCATCATTCATTACTGTCCAGCTAGCCGGTGCATTGGCTGTCCAATATTCATTGAAGCCTTTAACACGGTCGTTAATTGTCTGAGAACCGGTAGAACCAACCTGAATAGCAATGTTTGCCTCTTCTGTCTCAGAAAGCCCGGATTCCTTTAATCTGTTAAGTAACTCCTCTGCTGCTTTCTTACCTGCTTCTACATTGTTTGTTAATAAAGCAGCACTATAATTATCACTATTAATTACAGTATCAACCAGTACAACCGGTATACCTGAATTATAAGCATCTGTAATCGGCGCATCAAGAGAAACGCTGTCTAATGGAGCAATCACAATACCGTCTGCCTGTGCAGAAACTGCGTTCTGTAACAGTGTCAGCTGACCCTCAATATCAGACTCCAGAGCGGTTCCGACAACTACTACCTTACATCCCAGGTCTTTTCCGGCCTGTTCAGCACCTGCCTGAAGTACACTCCAATATTGATTTCCCAATACCTTAACGATAACGTATATTGTTTTTTCACTGTTATCTGTAGTTGCAGTAGTATCCTTGCTACTGTCGGTAGTTGCACTCGGTGTAGTCTGGGTTGATGTGTTGTCGTCCGTACTTTTTTTAGTATCAGAGCTACCACATGCAGTGAATGCAGTCATAACCATAGTTACAACCATTAGTAAAGCTAAAAATCTTTTTCTCATATTATGTTCCTCCTTATTTGCTATTTTTTCATTTTGAAAAAACGCTTTATATTGTCAAGATTTCCTCCCTTGTTAACAGTCTGTGATGCAACTGCAATCAATAGGATAAATCCAACAATCACCTGCTGCCAGAAAGAGTTGATACCATTCAGATTTAGACCATTACGGATAACACCCATCATAAGCGCACCAATAATCGTATTTAAAATAGTACCTTCTCCACCTAGAATTGAAATACCGCCAAGCACAGAGGCTGCGATTGCTTCCATCTCATAACCGTTACCTGCTGTAGGCTGAGCACTGGAGAGTCTGGAAGCTACTAAAATTCCACAGATAGCTGCTGACAAACCGGAAATACAATAAGCAAACATACGGGTTTTTACAGCATTAATACCGGACAATTTAGCCGCCTCAAGGTTAGAACCACAGGCATAAATCTGACGTCCGATCCGGCTTTTTGCCAGAACTACTGCTAAAATCGCTGCATAAACAAAGGTAATGATAACGCTGTAAGGAAGTCCACTGCCTCCGATTCGTCCACCACCAAGAATGTAAAACTGTTTCTGTACTGCTTCGGAAGGAATATTCGTAGTATAAAGCGGAGCTCCATTAACCAAAACATTCGCCATTCCTCGATATACCCATTGAGTGGCCAGTGTCGCTACAAAGGGAACAACTCCTAAAATCTCAATAAAAAATCCATTCATAATACCTGTAGCAATTCCCATTATCAAGCAAAATACAATACATAACCATAACGGAAGTCCCTGAATCAGTAAGCGTACCACAATAATTCCGGACAATGCCATGGAAGCACCAGCCGATAAATCGTTTCCGCCGCAGACCAGACAGAAGCTAAGTCCACATCCGATGATGGTATATGTAACAATCTGTTGCAAGAGATTTTGCAAATTTGTCGCTGCTAGGAATTTCGTCGGTTGTAACAGGGAAAACGTAATAAATAGTAAAATAAGAATACCTAATGAATAAATTGCACGTCTGGTTGCAGCGTTAAGCTTGCTGATACCACATGCTGCTTTTTTATTTTTCTCTGCCATTTCTTTATCATCCTTTTCTTCGATTCTCTGTAGACAATTGAGGTGCTGGTTTACCCTCCAATTTATTATAACCGGCAGCCAAATATAATATTTGTTCCTGAGTTGCTGCCTTAGCATCCAGTTCGCCGTTTATTTCACCCTGATGAATCACCAGGATACGGTCACTCATGCCTAAAATTTCAGGTAACTCAGAAGAGATCATTATAATAGCTACGCCTTGATCGCTCAATTTATTGAACAATTCATACACTTCATATTTCGCGCCTACATCGATACCTCTGGTCGGTTCGTCTACTATCAGTACTTTTACATCATTACAGAGCCACTTTGCGAGTACCACCTTCTGTTGATTACCACCGGATAAGTTACGGCACAACTGATGGACACTCGGGGTCTTAGTACGGAGAAGTTCTACATATTTCTCAGCATTTTTCTCTCCGGCTTTATCATCTACAAAGCCCATATGAGTAATCTTAGGCAAATGCGCCATGTTGGTATTGTACTTAATATCCAGACCAAGCGCCAAACCGTCACGTTTTCGATCTTCCGTCGCATAACCAATGCCGTGTTTAATGGCTTGAATTACAGAATTAATTTTTACCGGCTTACCTTCTATCCAGAGTTCCATGCTGTCCGGCTGATCGGCTCCGAAAATACACCTCATAAGCTCGGTACGTCCGGCACCTACCAGACCTGAAATTCCTAAAATCTCACCTTTTCTCACATAGAAATGGTCCATATTGACCTTGGTTCCACGTCGTACATTTTTGGCTTCCAGAGCAATCTCATCTTTGATTTTTCGCTGATATTTTGGATACTTATCCTCTAACGAACGTCCAACAATCATATTGACCAGTTCATCCATGGTAATCTCATTCAGATTCCTGGTGCCGATATACTGTCCGTCACGTATTACGGTAACTCGCTCACAAATCTGGTTTAATTCTGCCATACGGTGAGAGATATAAACCATTCCAACTCCCTTTTTCTGTAGACGTCGGATGATTCCAAACAGCTGCTCAATCTCCCTTTCCGTCAGTGTAGCTGTTGGTTCATCCAGAACCAGAATTTTGGAATTGAAACTGATTGCCTTAGCTATCTCCACCATCTGCTGCTTTGCAACACTCAAGGTGCTAACCTGGTCATAGGTGGAAATATCAATCCCTAGGTCATCCAATATTTTCTTGGCTTCTTCATGCATTTTCTTGTCATCAATTAACAGTCCTTTTTTATGTGCTCTGCCGATAAAAATATTATCAGCCACACTTAAGTGTCCACACATATTTAATTCCTGCATAATAATGCTAATTCCCAGTTCATGGGCTTTGCTGACAGAATCGATGGTTACTTTTTGCCCTTCGATATAGATTTCTCCTTCATCAGCTCTATACACACCGGACAGTATTTTCATCAGCGTGGATTTGCCGGCACCATTCTCGCCTACCAAACCCAGCACTTCTCCTTTATTAACATACATGGATACGTGATCCAATGCCTTTACGCCGGGAAAGCATTTACTGATTCCTTCCATGCGGAATAACTCTTCTGCCATATTGTTTCCCCCTTTCCTCCTATATCATTTTGTCTTGTTAATCTCTCTTGTCCTTTTCGTAATTAGCTTTTTTGTCTCTTTTTGTCTTTATTTGTCTTATTGATTACTATGTCTTTATTATATAGTAGAATATGCACAAAATTAATCAGACATTTTTGTCATTCATAGGATGATTTTTGTATAAAAAAAGCCTGCCCCCATTTAACTATGAGTACAGACTTTTCATTTCTCTTTTACAATTTCTTAAACCATTCCATCCGATACTCAGAAGGACTCACTCCATTCATGCGCCGGAACACCCGGGCAAAATAATTAGAATCCGGATATCCAACCTGCTCACCCACATCTTTCACACTTACTGTTGGTTGGCGTAGTAGTTTCTTTGCCTCCTCCATTCGGTATTCTGCCAGATATGCTGTAAAATTCAATCCAAATTGTTGTTTAAACATTTTAGAGAAATAGGCGTCGGAATAATTTACCGCACGTGCCGCATCCTGCATCGAGATCTCTTTCATATAGTTCTTTTTAATATATTCTTCAATCATGTTTACCAATACATTCAGCCTGCTGAGAGAGATTTCCTCCATTCCTTCGTCAGCTGTCAAGACCTGACTGTACTCCTCCACCAATGGCAGCTCTGTTTCCTCTGCCTCCTCTCGAGAACCAACCTCCTTATACATGTTCCCATATTTTTCCTCGAGATGAATCGCTTCATCAACAACGCTGAGCAATTCTCTCTCCGAGTATGGCTTCAAAAGATAATCCATAGCCCGCACCGCAATTGCTTTTTTCGCATATTCAAATTTATCATATGCCGATAGAAAAATAATACAAAAGCCTTGCTTTTCCTTGCGCATGATTTCCGCCACCTGAACGCCCTTAATTCCCGGCATTTCAATGTCCAGTATTACAATATGAATGTCTGTGCTGCGAAAGATTTCCAATGCTTTGTTCCCGTTTTCCGCCTCCAACACCTCATACTGTCCTCCATAACGCTTCTCTAATGTCTTTTTCAATACCATCCGCTCAATTAGTTCATCTTCTGCAATTAATATTCTTTTCATACATTCCTCAAGTAAGCCTTTCGACGTCCAAATACCATGGTCACTGTGGTACCTTTTCCTTCTCTACTGTCAATTCTAACTTCTCCTTGTTCATAGTATGCCTTAATCCTTTTGTCTATATTCCCCAGTCCAATTCCCAGTCCTCTCCCGTTATTACTTCCGGCATCGCGTATCTGTTGCAGTTTTTCCTCATTGATTCCTACCCCATCATCTGCCACTATAATTTGCAGGTTTTCACCTTCCTTCCGAATACTGATTTCAATATGCCCACCATCTTCCTTATCGTTTATTCCGTGAATCACTGCATTTTCTACCAAAGGCTGAAGCAGAAATACCGGAACCTCAACCTCCTCTGCCCGAATCTGACAATCAATCTTACACCGGATTCTGTCACCAAACCGTTTTTTTTGAATATACATGTAATCCTCCACAATTTTCAGCTCCTGGTTCAATGGGGCAAAGGCTTCTGTGGTACGTAGGCTGTAGCGTAGAAGATTACCTAGGGCCACCAGAATTTCCTCCGTGATAGGCGCTTCCTCCAGCTGGGCCATTCTGGTAGTCATATTCAATGTATTGAAAAGAAAATGCGGATTTAGCTGGCTTTTGACCAACTGCAACTGTGCAAAAGAAAACTGCTGTTCCAGATTCGCCTTTTCCAGCTCCTTTTGATGCAGTTGTTCTTCAATCACCCGCTTTTCTTCCATGGTAAGCACGTAATTGCGCATCGCATGCTTCATTTTATTAAAAGAAGAAACAAGTAGGCCAATTTCATCCTTACCCTTCCAGGACACATCCGGTATAGAAAAATTATTATTTTCAATTCCGGATGCAACTAAAACCAATTCAAGAACAATTCGTATGATACTGTTAATCATCGTATGAAGGAGCACAAAAAGAATACCAAGAGACAGAAAGCTGATTATAGTCAGAGTGTATGACTTCTGACTAAGTAATTGAACCTTCACCTCATAGTAGTTATTCCCTTCATCCAGAACCACCTTTGTGAGCCTGTTGGCATAGGTCTTCAGATAATCTTGCATTCGATACGTCTTATATAGGTCCGATATATATCCCTTTCCACTTCCTTTCAAAGCTATTGTTTTATCTCTCTGTTTCTGATATTCTTCATAGCTGTTGCGGATATTCCATGTGATTGCATATCGCTCTTCACCAATCTTTCTATAGTCATAAGACAGCGCATCCTTATTTTTCATTGTTTCCCTGCTGGCAGCCAGAAATATCTCCTCATTTTCCGTCGTCCAGTCATGAACCATATTTTTAAAAGCTTCTGTTTCCGTATCAAGTGACTCCACGAACTTATAACTGGACAAATTATCATCCGCCAACAGCCTGATATCACCAATAAAAGCATGGCTCACATTAATGTTCAACAGAATTGCAACCGCCATAAACAGCGTTATGCCTATCATTAGCACATATAATTTCTTCTTTATGGAAAGCTCATACCAGCTCTCCAGCAATCCTCTCTTTATCATATACAAAACATTCCTCTTTTATTTCATCCTCGACATACCAAACTACCGGCATAATACTAAGAAAAGGAGCGAATACACCATAGCATATTATTCAAAAGATATCGTAATGCTCCTTTAGCCTTTCCAGAAATAGCAAATATTATTTATGAACCTGGTAATATAGACTGGTTACACTCCATCCAACTACCCAGTAAAAAAGCTCTATTCCATTATACATCAAAATAATTCAGATATGTATTGGATAACAATGGAGAAATAACTCCTCCCTGCGGCGAACCTGACAATTTTAAACATGAAAAAGGACCCATGTGCTGTTACTTTTCGAACGATTTGCTCCAATCGTTCTTAATATAACAGTTCTGGGTCCTTAATTTATTTACTTAAAGATTATAAAAATTCTGCTGAATATACTCTCTCGCGGCCATTGCATAATTGGGCTTACTGTCTTCTAAGGTACAGTGAATAAAGGGTTTCTTCTCCTTAATAAACAGTGATATCCTTTGATAATTAAGTTCACCAATCCATGCTGCCAGGGATACTTATAAAGTGACACCTTGTTTAAAGATAGCTAGATCATGATAACCGTTTTCTTCGCTTTTAACTTTCTTCCCAGAGGCAACATCTAACACGAAACGGTATAATTCGTGTGATAATTCCGGAAGGGTGATGCCGGATAATAGCTTACCTGCATCAAAGTCAATCCAGTCCTTTTTCTTCACGGCCAATGAACTATTGCTGGAGATCTTTATCGTTGGTACCGGCGCTCCAAAAGGAGTACCTCTACCTGTTGTAAATAGTATGATATGTGCTCCGGATGCAGCTAGCGCTGTAGATGCCACAAGATCATTTCCCGGTGAACTTAGTAGTAGTAACCCCTTTTTGTCTACCTGTTCACCGTATTGGAATACACCTCTTACCAAGGAGCTACCTGATTTTTGGGTACAGCCCAAAGATTTGTCCTCTAAGGTTGTGATACCACCCTTCTTATTTCCTGGTGAAGGGTTCTCATATACCGGTTGATTGTGTTCCATATAGTACTTTTTAAAATCATTGATAAGATTGACTGTCTGCTCAAAAACTTCTTCGTTCACACAACGTTTCATTAAAATTGTTTCTGCTCCAAACATCTCTGGAACCTCTGTTAATATAGAAGTTCCTCCCACATTAATCAATAGGTCTGAAAAGGCACCAACCAAGGGATTTGCAGTGATTCCGGACAGACCATCTGAACCACCACATTTTAATCCAATAATCAATTCTCCTGCAGAAATCTTCTCTCTTTGGAATCCTTGTGCATAGCGAGCTAATTCTTCTAATAGCTTAAGTCCTTCTTCAATCTCGTCTTCACAGTCCTGACAATTAAGGAATTTAACCCTGTCTGCCTCATATTCTCCCAGCTGTTGCTTCATTCCATCGATATGATTGTTTTCACAACCAAGACCAAGAACTAATACTCCTGCAGCATTGGGATGTTGTATTAAACCTGACAAAATCTTTTGGGTATTGTTATGATCATCACCCAACTGGGAACATCCATAGGGATGGGCAAATGCAATTACCTCATCTACAAGATCTGAATACAACTCTTTACTTTTCTTCTCTAATAACCTTGCTATATCATTGACACAGCCTACCGTTGGTATAATGAATATTTCATTCCTTATGCCAACCTTTCCATTGTTTCTCCGATATCCATAAAAGAATAATTCTTCTTCTGTTAAATTCACCTGAGGTCTTGTCTCTTCATCGGTCTCCTGTATCGGTTGATAACTATATTCTAGCAGTTCACCCAATCCAGTCTTGACATTGTGAGTATGTATCCATTCTCCCTGCTTGACCTTTTGTATGATATGTCCTATGGAATAACCGTATTTTATGACTTCGTCACCCGGCATGAGATCTACAAGAGCAAATTTATGTCCTGCCGGTACTTCCTCTCTTATGATAATCACTTCGTCATTAATACCTATCTCCTGATTTACTGATAGATTTTCAAGGGCTACAGCCACATTATCTCTCTCATGTATCTTTATAAATGACTGCATTTCGACCTCCTTTCTAGAAATACCTGTTAAAGCTTTCTTATTGCTTCCCTAATACCTGATTTTCTGATCTCTGTTAGATAAGATGCAACTGCATCCGTTAATCCCGGAATGTTGTTTAAATCTTGATTCCACCAAGAATTTGACAAGAATTTAATTACCAATGGCAATTCTTCTTCCCCAGAATGCTCTAAGAAGAACTCAAGCACATCCTTATCATCCATAATCAGATATTCCTGACCATCTCTTTGTCCTACTAATGCTCCATTTCTAAGCTCTTTTCCATGATAGAAAGCGATTAGAGCTGCCAAAGAGAATGTAAGTCGATTTGGTAATTTGTTAAATTTATTATAATAATCCAGCAAGCTAGGTAAACATCTTGCTTTCCATTTCGATACAGAATTCAATGAAATCGAAAGGAGTGCATGTTTGATGAAAGGATTTTGAAAACGTTCAGTAACTTTGTCTGCAAAGGATAATAAATCTTCTTTAGGCAGATGCAAGGTTGGTATAATCTCATCATAGATCGTCTTCGTCATGAAGCTATGTATATCCTCATCCTCCATAGATTCTTTTACAAAATCATTGCCTGCGAGATAGGATGCTAATGCAAAAGAAGTATGTGCTCCATTCAGTATTCTAACTTTTCTTTGCTTATAAGGCTTTTGATTATCTGTAAATATAACAGGGAGTCCGGCTTTTGTTAGAGCTAGCTCATGCTCAATCTCTTTATCACTCTCGATTACCCAAAGGGCAAAGGGTTCACCTGTTACAATTAAATTGTCTACATATCCAAAATCCTGCCAAAGCTTCTCTGCTTCATCCTTTGGAAAGCCTGTAACTATTCTATCAACTAAGGTACTACAAAATACACAAGCCTCATTTAACCAGCCAATAAAATCTGCTTCCAAGTTCCACTTTTTTGCTAATTTTAGAACAATCTCCTTCAGATGGATTCCATTATCATCAATCAATTCCACCGGCAGAATGATCAAGCCCTTGTTCCTGTCAGCGGAAAAATGTAGATATCTTTCATGAAGTAACTTTGTCAGTTTACCCGGGTAGCTTCTTGGAGGACACATATCATAGGTATCTTTATCATCATAGACAATGCCGGCTTCCGTAGTGTTCGATACTACAAAGCGTAGCTCCTCTTCCTTTGCCAAATCTGCATATCGTGTATACTCCTGATAAGCATCCACCACATCTCTTACACTGGTAACAACATGATTCGTGATTTGCTCGGCTCCATTATCTAAGCCTCTTAAGGATACGGTATACAGGCAATCTTGTTGCTTAAAAAAATCCAGATTACCAAATTCAATCGGTTTGATAAGGACTATTCCTCCGTTAAACATGCCTTTTTGGTTCGCTATATCCAACATGTAGTCAACAAATCCTCGCAGGAAATTGCCCTCACCATATTGGATTACTTTAATAGGTCTGTCGTCTCTTATTATCTTACTTTCATTTAAAGTATCCATTGTACACCCTTCTTACTTTGTATTTTCTGTAAGTACTTTCATTTGCATTATAACGCGAACATTGCATTTAGTCAACACAAATTATCAAGTTTTTAGTGTATTAACCATATTATATTAAACTTTTTGTAATTTTTGCTATTTTAAAATAAGTCTTGATATTATTTACATTATATCATATAATTCAAAATGTAAGTATTTACATATCCTATTACAGAAATTTTACTTTATGTAAACTATTATATATAGTATCTTGTATTATACATTTATTAATTTACACTAATTCATGTGAATCTATAGTAAATAAACAGCATAAAGCTAAGAGGTATTATTAAATGAATATATATGATGTTTCAGAGAAGGCAGGAGTATCCATCGCTACCGTATCAAGGGTAATCAATGGGAATTCCTATGTCAGTGAAAAAACCAAGAAAAAAGTTCTAGAAGTGATTGAAGAGTGTGGTTATACCCCTAACGCCTTTGCCCGCGGATTGGGGCTTAATACCATGAAGACCGTGGGAATTATGTGTGCAGACTCTTCTGATCCATATATCGCAAGCGCTATTTTCTACATTGAACAAGAGCTTCGCCAAAATAATTATGATGCTATCTTATGTTGTACCGGTTTTGAGTTGGAAGACAAAGAGAAATACATCAACTTACTTCTCTCTAAAAGAACTGATGCAATTATACTCGTTGGTTCTAATTTCGTTGAAGCTGATGACAGTAAAAATAATTATATCAAGGAAGCTTCAAAATCAGTTCCTATCATGATCATAAATGGTACCTTGGGTGGTGAAAACATCTACTCCACCTTGTGCGATGACTATTATGCCGTTTACGAAGCTACGAGGGCCTTACAAAGCAGCGGTTGCAAGAATATCCTCTACCTATATAATGTAAAGTCATGCAGTGGTAACAAGAAATTATCCGGATATCTTGCGGTAATTGAGGCTGATTCAGAATCAAAGAAGCAAGAGGAGCTCATACAATACATTCAAGGAAATATTGTTGATGTTAAAAACCATTTAACTGCATTATATAAGAAAGGTCTTACGTTTGATGCTATCGTGACTGCGGATGACAGCTTAGCCATCGGCGCTTTAAAGTTTGCTAAGGAGAACAGGCTGGCGGTTCCCGAGCAGTTATCGATTATTGGTTATAACAACTCTATCATTTCACAATGCAGTGATCCGGAATTAAGCACCATTGATAATAAGTTGGAATCATTATGCCGTAATAGCATAGCTACCTTGATGGGCGTATTTAAAGGACAGGAGGTTCCACTTAAAACAGTATTTTCCGCAGAGATCATAAAACGAGGCACGACTCGTTTTTGATATAATATTTTGCCGTATAGCGGCGGGAAGGTGATTTTATGAAACAATTTTTAGACAAGGATTTTCTTTTATTAAGCGACACCGCTAAGACCTTATTTCATGACTACGCAGATAAACTTCCGATTATCGATTACCACTGTCACATTAATCCTATGGAAATAGCAACTGACCGTAGATTTGATAATATCACACAGGTATGGCTGGGTGGCGACCATTACAAATGGCGTCTTATGAGATCCAAGGGTATTGACGAGTACTACATCACTGGAGATGCCCCAGATAAAGAAAAATTCGTAAAATGGGCTGAAACCTTATCCAAATGTATCGGTAACCCTTTATATCATTGGAGTCATCTAGAGCTTCAGCGTTATTTTGGATATTATGGTGTCCTTAACAGCAAAACAGCTGATGAAGTATGGAACCTATGTAACGCAAAACTAGCTGATCCATCCATGAGTGCCCGTAATATCATAAAAATGTCAAAGGTAACACATATCTGTACAACCGATGATCCTATCGACAGCTTGGAATGGCACGAACAAATAGCCGCTGACCCAACCTTCGATGTACAGGTTCTTCCAGCCTGGCGTCCCGATAAAGCTATGAATATCGAGAAGGATGCGTTTCTTGATTATCTTCATAAATTAAGCGATGTATCAGGCATATCCATCGACAATTATGAACAGTTTAAGGAAGCATTATACAAACGTATCCTCTTCTTCCATGATCATAATTGCAGGATATCCGATCACGGTCTTGATTACATTATGTACTATCCTGCTTCTGAGAAGGAAGTGGACAGAATCTTCCAAAAGCGTCTTAACAATGAACCCTTATCCATCACGGAAGTACTTCAATTTAAGACCGCTTTCCTCTTATTCATGGGTAAGACCTACTCTGATTTAGACTGGACAATGCAGCTTCATTACGGCTGCAAACGTAACAATAATACTCCTGCTTTCGGAAAACTTGGTCCTGATACAGGATATGATTGCATTAACAACTTTGCTCCTTCCGATCAGATGGCAGATTTATTAAATGCTCTTCATACCGAGGGCAAATTACCAAAAACCATTATTTACAATTTGAATCCTTCTGATAATGCGGCGATTGATACAATCATCGGATGCTTCCAGGATTCCTCTGCAATGGGTAAGATACAGCATGGAAGCGCTTGGTGGTTCAATGATCATAAGACTGGAATGACAGAACAATTGGTTTCCTTAGCAAGCAATGGATATCTTGCAGGCTTTGTAGGGATGCTTACCGATTCCAGAAGCTTTTTATCCTACCCTAGACATGAATATTTCCGTAGAATTCTATGTAACCTATTGGGAACCTGGGTTGAGAATGGTGAGTATCCAGAGGATTATGAAATACTTGGAGAGATTGTATCTAACATCTCATATTACAATGCATTAAATTATTTTAAGTTTAATTAAAATCTTCTCCTATAAGATAATAAAATAAGAACGTTATAATGGGCTATTACAAAGCATCCATAAAAAGCCATTTATTCAATAGGAAGGGAGTAGTGTATATTGTCAGATATCGTTATATCAGAAGCCAAGAGATGCTTACAGTGTAAAAAACCCTTATGTAAAGCAGGTTGCCCGGTTAATACTCCGTTTAATGAAGTAGTCAGATTATTACTGGACGGAAATATTGTTGATGCGGGTGAGACGCTTTTTAACTGCAATGGATGTTGCTAGAACTGCACTGCGAAATGGTTCCCGCGAAGTATCAATCATGTACCGAAAAGGGCCTTCCAGTATAGAAGCAGAAAAAACAGAAGTTGAATATGCAAAACTTGACGGTGTAAAATTTCACTTTTATCAGGCTCCACTTGAAATAGTAGATCAAGGTGTAAAATACAATATGACCCAAGTGATCGGTCAGGATGAACATGGTAAGGAAATCATAGAAATCATCCAAGGCTCCGAAGCTATTTACGAATGTGATTCTGTCATTATAGCAATTGGCCAAAATCCTAGAAGAAACATTGTTAATAACTCGAAAGGTATTGATATTAATAATCGCGGACTGTTAGTAACCGATGAATGTGGCAGGACGACCAGAGATGGAGTGTTCGCTTCCGGAGATGTAGTAACCGGTGCAAAAACTGTCGTTGAGGCAGTTCGGGTATCAAAAATAGTATCTGCCGCAATCGAAGAATATATCTTACAAAGTGAAGAGACGAAATAAAGAATAAAGTTTCTTTATATCTGCTTATATCATAAAACCGGAAGAAACACGCTTCGCGAGTTTCTCCGGTTATCGCGGGGGGCCGGAGTGTAAAAAAAAAAAAAAGTATGTTTTATAA
>JAEYOY010000024.1 GCA_023411215.1 Bacillota bacterium
TCATTTTAGATACCTCTCGTATTCTTTAGATTTTTACCAACTGCCAGGTCAGTAATAATCTAAATTTACTTGAGGTATTTTTTTATGTCAATCTCTTGACCTATTTAAAGTATACAGGAAGCTTTCAGATTTAATAAAATCTTATTATAACTTTCTTGCCTTGATACTGCATTCGTGTCCCAATAGGCTTTATTGGTTCTTAGTATTTCAGCCTTTTTCATGTAATGTACACCTTTCAATCAACCTGATTGTGAATTTCTTCTATCAAAACAGCTCATCCAGTAGAATATAGTAATCTAATTTCTCTTGATTCAGCGCAATACCAATTTGTTGTAACAGCAGGTCATCATATTGCCTTGTATTGAAGTTGTGCCACAAGGAACGCATGCAAAGAGCTACATCCTGCCACAGATCGCCCACCCCTGCCCGTCCAAGATCAATAAACCCAGTTAAGCGTCTCCCATCTGCAAAAATGTTCGGAAGGCAGTAATCTCCGTGTGAAAAAACAAGCTCCTCTTTCTTTGGTTGATTGCTTTCCAGATAATGAAGTAAATCCTGTGGATTTGCAAATTGATTATTCTCCGGTTCCCAATCCTCCATATCCACCTTGTTATTCCTTATATTCAGTTCAGCATTCTTTAGCTTTCTACTCAGATTGTTATTTAACGGACAAGTATTTATATCTATCGACCGTAGTAGATTGATTCCCTCCGCTAAAACGGAAACTGCCAGAAGAGGATTACGTAAATATTCCTCATCACACAGCATTCTCCCGCCGATCTCCGTCATAAGCAGATAATCCGTTTCCTCTTCCGATACCCATTCGAGGATTCGTGGAACGGGAAGCTTATCATTCATCCATAGCAGGTTTTCGTATTCCTTCTTTAGTTCACCTGATGTTGGCTCAACCTTTAGATATCTCACTTCTGTCTCAGAATAAAAACGATAGACCTTGGCTTGTGAACAGCCGACATTGTTCTGTGAATACTGCAGCCCGGAAAGATGCTTTTTAATCCGGCTTGGTAATAATAATTCTTTCATGTTTTATCTTCTTTCATGGTTTATCTTCTTTATGGTTTATCTTCTTTTATGGTTTATCTTCTTTTATGGTTACTCTTCTTTCTGATTTTGATTTATTCATTCCTCGGGAACTATTTCACTTGACACCTCACAGAATATTATCAAATCGGAAATCAAATATATTTACTGAAACTCATTATAGGATACCGTATCATTCAACTGTTTAATACTGGTATGTCCAGGGTATGGTTTCGCGTCTTCGGCCGGATACCCCATAGCAAGAAGACTGACCGGCTCATAATTCTCCGGCAAATGAAACTCTTCACGGACTGCCTCCGGAATAAAATGCATAATCCAAGTTGAGCCTATCCCTAGATTTGCTGCTTCTAACATCATATGGGTTGTTACAATCGAAGCATCTATATCACCACTTATTTTTCCATCATATTCTCTTTTCCAACAAAGCTCCTTATCATAACAGGTCAGAATCGCAAGCGGAGCATTAAAATGACACACTGTACATTTTCTGAACCTTGCTAAAGCCTCATCACTTTGGATTACTAATATTTTCTGCGGCTGAAGATTACAGGCTGTAGGAGCTACCTGACCTGCCCTTAATATTGCATCGATTTTATCCTGTTCCACCGGTTTGCTTGCAAAGCTTCTAACGGAGAACCGTTCCTGCGCTAATTGTAAAAAGTCCATTATCTTATTCTCCTTAAATAAAATTTATCATTACATTACTGCAAAATCATTCGTTTATAACTTCGTATGACCGGTCTATTAATCTTTTGTTTTATCAATCCATCCCCAATATTTTAACATAATCCCTATTATTATTCCACCTATTTCCATGTCATATATTGCTCTCTTTCTTCTTAAAGCTTCCTATACTAAAAGAACTAGGCCATAGTGAAATACACCCTATTGCCTAGTTCTTCTTATTTATGATTATTGTATTGATTTATTTATTCATCTTTATCGTGATTATAGAGCATTCGTGAGGTATGCTTTCTATTGTATGCTCATTGTTGACTATTCGTTTTATTAAACTATAATCTCAATAATTTATCGCCCTTTATCTCCTCCGGGCTCCAGCTGATTAAAGCGAAATTTCCCTTCGAATGAGCATCTACTTTATTAATCCATTGGGTTTCGTTACTTGCTTTTGCAGCTAGCAGCTTATTAGAGGTTCCTTTCTGATAGAGGGAAGAATTAATTATCCACCATTTTGTAAAGATCTTAGCTCGCTTCAAGTCCTCTTCTAGGCGCATCGCCTCATATACAGGAGTGGTTTCTGCTAGAGTAACAATGATAACTTCCGTTTCCTCCGGATTGCGTAGTCTGGGTAAGAGCTTGCGTACTGCTTCCGGAACATCTCCCTGAGAACGCTTAATCTCCTGATTGTAGCTCTGGGTTGACTCCAGTAATAGTA
Organism: Bacillota bacterium; assembly: GCA_023411215.1. GTDB lineage: Bacteria > Bacillota > Clostridia > Lachnospirales > Lachnospiraceae > Mobilitalea. The sequence goes on from JAEYOY010000024.1 coordinate 2,456, forward strand.
ATGTGTGACCCGTTGGAGCTGTATCAATCACTACTACCTGTTCCTCTGCTTTATCTACAATCTCAGCAAAAGCCCGAAACACTGCAATCTCCTGCGTGCAGGGTGACCTGAGGTCTTCCTCCACATATGCCACATCATCTTCATTCATCGTCTCTCTCGCTTTTGCCAAAACCTCTTCCTGATACTTGCGAAGCTCTTCTTTCTCATCAATATGACTTAATGTAATATTTTCACTTTCTTGTATTACAAACTTCAGATGGGCTGCCGGATCCGTTGTAGTCAAATGCACCTTCTTGCCCTTCGCTGCCAAACCTAATGCGATAGAAGCTGCTATGGTAGTCTTACCGACTCCGCCTTTTCCCATGGTAAATATCACTTTCTTATTGGTACGATATAAATCATCAACGACATCCTTTAACTTTAGAATTACCTCAGCCTTCACCGCTTCGTCATTGACCAAATAATCATCCCTCTCAAGGAAGGCTCTGATGTTCGTTAGTCCGGTGATGTTATATGCCCGTAAGGGTATCGAATACATCTGCATCTCTTTGATGCCTTTCGGAAGGTTGATTAATGCCTGTTGTTGCTTTTTAAACAGACCCGAAGAGATCTCATCATCGTACTCTGTTAATATACCATTTATAATTAGTATCTGATTATGAACACCGATCTCTCCCAGCTCAAGTGAAGCTCGTTCGGCTTCCTTCAGAGGGGTTTCCTCCGGTCTTGACACCAGAACCAAAGTGGTCAGGTCACCATTTGCTAAGGTTTCTACTGCATTCCGATAGATTTCCTTCTTATCTTCGAGACCGGACAGCTGTCCTAAGCAGGATGCCCCATGGGTATTCTCGCTGATGAAATTACTCCATGCCGAAGGAAGCTGCAGCATCCTTAAGGTATGACCTGTCGGAGCGGTATCAAATAGGATATAATCAAAATCCTCTTGTACCTTCGCATCCGTGATGAATTTTGAAAATTCATTGAAGGATGCTATTTCTACTGTACAGGAGCCAGATAACTGCTCCTCCATATTATTTAGAATTGCCTCCGGTAATAGTCCTCGGTAAGGCGATATTACGCTCTCACGGTATTCGGCAGCCGCTTCAATCGGATCCAAATTAGCAACAACAAGATTTGGCACTTCCTGTATCGCAACCCCTTTATTATCAAGCTCCGTATGAAATACATCCTGCAAATTAGAGGCCGGATCGGTACTAATTAATAGCACCTTCTTTCCATTATCCGCTAATGTTACAGCAGCTGCACATGCAGTGGAAGTCTTACCGACACCGCCCTTTCCGGTGAAGAACAAGTACTTCGTTAATTTGATATCCTGCGGATTAAATACTTTCATATTATACCTACCCTTTCTTCACCCTGTCTAATCGAATGTTTAGCAGCAACATCCGTCGGAGCAATCTCCTTCTGAACAACAGCACACGCCTTGTTGCTCCTCCTCATTCTCATCATTTGTTAGCTCTCCGACAAAGCTCACCGGAATATTAAGAAGCTTTACAAATTCTTCATTCGTTGGATAGCGGCCTGTCATGATGATTACACCATCAAGTACGGCAAGAGGCAATGCTTCCACTCCCTCAGTCTTGATGATATTATTAACTTCATTATTTTTGATAAATTCCTGAGGCGCACTTGTCAGATTAAATCGCTCAACCTTCACACCGTTCTTCTCCAAGGTATTCAGTACTGTTGAAATTCTTAAAAGCTCAGGATCTACTCCTACTCCACATAATCCGGTTGAACAGCACATTGCCGGTTCATAAAGCTGCATACTTTTCATCATAATCTCTCCAATCTTTTTATATTGATATTTATCTATATGATACCCTTTATATATATATACGTCAATATAAACATCGTTTAATTTTCTATGAGGATATGACAAAATAATTCATTTAACATATGGAAATACCCATAGCTATGCCTGTACAGCATAGCTATGGGTATTATCTCAAATGCTTATTATGTTTTCTACGAATAGTATCAAAATATATAATATTTTATGGGTACTCAAAAGCTTTACCTCGTTAGTCTTCAAATACCATTTATAAAAATCTCATCCAAATATACCTCAATATATTTTTGAATAAATTGAATGCGTTCAAAAACAGTTGGTTTAAAGGTCGCCGTTACTGCTACTACTATATTTTTTGACGGATTAATATATACAACATTTCCACTATTCCCAATAGCGGAATAAATGTTATTCTTTTCATCTATTACCCACCATAAATATCCATAAGACATGTTTTGAAATTCCTTACCACTTTTACAATAGGCTTTTGTACTTTCATCAATCCATTCAGGAGATACAATTCTTTGCTCATTGAAAAAGCCTCTATTTAAACATAATTGTCCAATTTTAGCCATGTCTTCAGCGGATAGACAAAGTCCAAATCCAGCGGCCGCTACTCCCTTGGGATCACAGAACCAGATATTATCCTTTGGTGTTTTCGAAATTATAAATTCTTTATGTTCTTCCGCATTCTCTGCTAAATAGTTTTTGCGAGATTTTATACCGAGTGGTTCGAAAAGATAACGGTTTGCAAAATCAACGGTTGTCATACCACTTGTTTTGGAAATAATCCCAGTCAAAATATGAATTCCCAAAGTAGAATATTTAAACTCTCCAGTTATTCCAGATCTTCCTCCAAGGAAATCCAATGCAGCGATTGTCCAATCATCGCTTGAACAGATTTTGGACCACGGTTCATACTTATATTTATATGGCGCACTCATCGTCAATAAATTCTTGATACTTACTTTCTGAATCGTTTTTTCTCCTCTTTTTACTTTGTAATCCGGGAAAAAATCTAAAACTGGTTGATCAATGCTCTTTATCAATCCTTTATCTATTGCGATACCAATTAATAAAGATACTATACTTTTTGTGACTGACATAACATGGCAGGTATCTGTCATTTCAAAATCATTCCAGGTATCATGATATACTTCTATACCATCTTTATATCCTACTATTTGACATATATTTTTTTCTTGTTCCGATACTAATTTATGTAGCTCATCAAAATTCATTTTTCATTTCTCACTTTCTGTTCTTGCTGTGACTTTTTTACTGGGCAATAAACTTCCGTAACTAATTCAGCCTCTGATTTCACCTGAGTAGGATCTATTATATACACCTCAAAAAGTGCATCATCATTTTGATATCCTTCTTTTTCTGCCCATTCTCGTTGTTTTGCATATACAGATGGTAACTTCTTGTATGAGCCTTGTAAAACAGTTTTTATACATAATCCTGGGCAAAAATTTCTTGTACCCGTAACAAATTCTTTAACAGGTATTGCAAACTCTGTATCTAATCCCAATACGCTAAACTCATCACTATGAAATAACACCATGGGAGCAGCAATCATTGTCAATTTATCCTCTTGGATTTTTTTTATCAATTGTCCAAAACATTTTCCGTATTGTTCTGTAAACTCTTCCTTTTGAACCATTCGTCTTATGGAAAGAATACACATCTTCGGTGCTTCCACAAGTTGCACATCAATATCATCCAAATAGGACATGATAGATTTTCCACAATCTAGAAGTGACATATCTTCCATGATTTGATTTATTGTTTCTTGATAAATCCGAACCTGCTGGTTAATTTCTTTTTTCTTTTTATTCAATGCTCTGTATAGTCTTTCGTCTTTTAATTCTTGTACATCCATAATTTCTTTTATCTCATCTAGAGAAAAACGATATGATTTTAAGCGATTGATCAATAACATTGTTTCTAATTGATCGATTGCATAATATCTATAGCCATTTTCCGGATTTATCTCCGTTGGATAAATAAGTCCATTTTCTTCGTAATAGCGCAACGTTTTTGTTGTCACTGAACATATTTTAGAGAACTCACCAATCGATAACATCTCTCACCTCTTTTTTTGTCTATATGTCTACTATACACTTTACCCTAAGGGTAAAGTCAACAACGAAATAATTAACTTATTATTTGCCATTCATCAAAAATACTACTTCTGTTATGTATCTGCACACCTTCTTGCACACATGTGGATGGATATCAGGTAGAAATAGTTTTAATATTCAGAAATAAACTATTGACATTGACCCTGCGTCAACTTGTATAATAATGGAAAGGTGGTGATGTTTTTTGGATTTGATTCGGATTAACGAAGTTGTTGACAACTTCGGTATATCGAGTAGGACACTAAGATATTATGAGGAAATGGGGCTTTTATGGAGCAACCATCCTGATAACAAAAGCCAACGTTATTATGATACTGACGCGCTTGAACGGTTGAAACAGATTATTATTTTACGCAAATTACAAATCCCGGTTAAGGATATGGTCGTTATATTCAAAAGTGAAAACATGACCGCATTGATTCAAGCGTTTGTGGACAAACTCGAATCACTTGACACGGAAATTTCAGCTTTATCTGCGCTAAGGCATCTTGTCGATGATTTTCTTCATAAAATGCTAATGAGCGGTATCAAGAAAATATCGGGCATTACATTGCTTTATGAAGAAACCGAAAAGAGGCTTGCCACAGTAGAAAAGAATGAGCCAGTCACATTTGAAAAGTTGTCGGAAATCAGCCGTGAAGCATTAAGGCTACATGATGTTCGGATTATTCGATTACCACCCATGCGTGTTCTTACTTCACGATTGAAAACAGGACAAGTAGAAAATATAGAAGATAAAATGCAGAGTCTGTTTGTGAAATATGGATTCACACCAAGTCCCGGATTACGTAATTGTTTTTACCGCAAAGAACCAAGCGGTGAATGGATTATGCTTATCAAAATACCAAACGACTATGAAAATACAACAGAATACGCAGACGAAAAATTTACAGGAGGGTTATTCGCTATAGCCAGTTCCTTCATGGAGGATATGGATGATACTCTTATTATTTTAAAAGACTGGGTAATAAATAGCGACCATTATGAGCTTGACGTAAATGCAGAAGGAGAATTGCATCGATACGAAATGATTGAGGAAATTTTACCTTGGGATATAGCGAATAAGTTGAACAGATACCAGCAAGATATATTTATTCCGATACAATTAAAGAATGAGAAGGAGAAAAAAGAATATAGACGCAGTTAAAAGCTTTTTTAATGAATCAGGTGAATGTTGGCGGAATCGGTAATATGTATATGCACGATATTTTATCTAATAAGTTAATAGGAGGAGAAAGATCAAATTCTTTCCATTATGGAGGAGCAAGGTTGCAATAAGAATGAACCTACCGCTGAATTTATGCAAAGACTAAAAGATAAATCCATCGACGAACGCATAAAAATACTAAACGCAATGGATCTGAATGAATCAGCTCGCAGTAGAATAAATGATGATGGAACGTTGAGTGTATTCTGGAATTTTGAGGAAGACGGAAAATATAGATGTGTATGCCCAATTATTAATGAATTGTCAAAATCCACAACCGTTTCTCTTACATATTGCGGTTGTTGTAGTGGACATGTAAAATATGGTTTCGAAAAAAGTCTCGGCGTGAAACTACGCCTTATAGAAACTGTATCATCTCCCATTAGCTCTAATGGTGAAAAACAATGCGAACATCTATTTGAAATAATAGAAAAATAGTACGAAAATACACCAACCTTTCCAAATTCGGTTGGTGAAGGAATCCTTAATGGGTTGGTAGGAGGTGTATAATGGTCAACAAAACAGATCTACAAAAGGTCAGCGAGGATACAATGCGCTTTATGCGAGGAAAATATGCTTTGGATGAAGTGGGCAACGGCAAGGATGAATTGAAATTCCGCAAAGGCGGGAGAACGGTGCTAACTATCTACATACGGGAAGACCGTTATGATTTTCTCGTTATTTTCGGAAAGGCAGAACGTGAATTATTTGAGGCGCGGCGTAATGAATTCCCGCAGAGGATACAGGAAATCTACGACAACAGCAAAACATATCATGACGGCAAATGGATGCTTATTTCCGTTACCGATTTACAAACGCTTGAAGCTGTCAAGCAGCTAGTTTTAATTAAGAAAAAGCCTAACCGAAAATCGTTTCCGAAAGAGCAGGCGGTCTATGCAAGTTGCGGACACCGTTGTGATTTGTGTGTGCATTATAACGGTGGTACAATCAGCGAGGAGTTCCGTGCGGAGCTGAAAGAGCGACTGATACGTGTATACGCAGGGGGTGTAGGCGATGGTGGGTATTGGGGCGATGATATGAAGCTGTGTGATGGCTGTCATTCAGGGGGATTAGATAAAAGCTTTAGCTGCGATTCATTGAAATGCGCGGCGGAAAATAACATTGATAAATGCCAGAATTGCCATAAAAATCCTTGCGATAAGGCACAACATTTATATCAAGGGCTAAAACCTGAAATCCACACAAATACCATTTCTGCCGACGATGTCACATGGGTAATTCTGCCTTATGTATATGAACAATACGGAAATTAAGGGGGATGCAACAAAGTCTATTGAAATATTATTTGGGTATGAGGATATCGGAACCACAAGGTTATATCTACAATTACTAATGAAATTGAACAGAACTATACCTATATGAATAAGGCCTTACCGCAGGCATTCGAACCCGTGGCTCTCGCAGTGTCTTTGCTCCGTAAAGTACACTTTGCAAAGCCACGGGATAAACAAATATAGGTTGATTCCAAAGTATAAATCAATTTTAACACTACTATACCTACTCTTGATTCCATAAAACTATATTCCCGGTTTCTAGACTCTCTTTGACACATATAATTCGTTGATTGCTAGAGCCTTTAAACACCAAACTTATATCTTTCTTATCCAATTCAAATTTACCGTCTACAATCACATCAATATAAGATAGCATTTCATTTGTTTCTTCCCAGTTTTTACACATACGGTCTCTAATATCGGTGTCAAATGAATATCCTGTATAACACCAAATATCTTTATCTTTACATTGTTCCTTTACTTGCTGTAATAACGGAAGAAGCCCTCTCTGATTAATACGTTCAAACGGTTCTCCACCGAGCAACGATAATCCATTCACATATGGTAACTCCAAGGTTTCAAGAATACCTTTTATTTCTTTGTCTGTAAATGGCTTACCATAATTAAAATCCCAAGCAATTTCATTAAAGCACCCCTCGCACTGATGAGTACACCCACTAACAAATAAAGATACTCTTACTCCCGGTCCATTCGCTATATCAAATTGCTTTATTTCCGCATAATTCATGTTTCAACCCTTCTTTCATATTATCGTTCGTATCTATTTTATCCGACAATTATTTTCCATCTATGCCAACCACTTCTATTATTCCTTCTCGAGAAAGATTCTCATATCTTTGTGTGATACTTTATATTTCCTCATTGGCCTAGTATCTTTTAGTCATCCAAGAAAGGTAAAAGCTGCCATAATTGGCAGCCTTCACATAATTTAACTTTTGTTACATTTTAAGTATTTGAGTAAGATTTGCATAATTGCACCCTTATCAAATACTTGAATCCAACTTTGAGTTATTTCCCGTATTACATATTAGAGATGTAGCACCCTTTCCTTGATTTCCTGTGTTCGTCCCTGATTCCAGAATTGAGTTCCGATATAACCACAGGTTCTGCGTGCGACATTTAGTTTATCCTGATCTCGGTTACCGCACTTCGGGCATTCCCATACCAGCTTACCATGATCGGTCACGATCTGGATCTCGCCGTCAAAACCGCATTCCTGGCAGCAGTCACTCTTCGTATTCAGTTCGGCATACATGATATTATCATAGATAAACCGGATGATCTGAAGGACAGCCGGAATATTATTCTGCATATTGGGAACTTCGATATAGCTAACCGCACCACCCGTGGAGAGGGACTGAAATTGTGCTTCAAACTTAAGCTTAGTGAAGGCATCAATCTCTTCCGTTACATGGACATGGTAGCTGTTGGTGATATAGCTCTTATCTGTAATTCCTTTTACAACGCCAAAACGCTTCTGTAAGCATTTAGCAAATTTATATGTAGTACTTTCAATCGGGGTTCCATAGATACCGAATCCAATATTAGTCTCTGCTTTCCATTTGTCACAGGCAACATTCATATATTTCATAACATCCAGAGCGAAGGTAGTTGCCTCAGGATCCGTATGGGACTTGCCTGTCATATATTTGGTGCATTCATATAAGCCTGCATAGCCGAGTGATATCGTGGAATAACCTCCGTAAAGCAATTTGTCGATGGTCTCACCCTTCTTCAGTCTTGCCAGGGCACCATGTTGCCATAGGATTGGTGCGGCATCGGAATAGGTTCCCTTCAGGCGCTTATGTCTTATCATCAGACCTTTATAGCACAGTGCAAGTCTCTCGTCGAAGATCTTCCAGAACTTATCCATATCTCCACCGGAGGACAAAGCAACATCCACCAGATTGATGGAGACAACACCTTGGTTGAAGCGGCCATAGAACTTATAATTGCCGTCTTCATCCTTCCAGGGACTTAAGGCACTACGACATCCCATCACCGGGAAGCAGTTTCCTTCCTTTAGCTCCTTCATCTTCTTCTCAGAGATATAGTCCGGAACCAGACGTTTTGTGGTGCATTTTGCAGCCAGCTCGGTCAGATAATAATACTCTGTGTCTTCTGCAATATTATCCTCTTCCAGAACATAGATTAGCTTCGGGAAAGCTGGTGTAACCCAGATTCCAGCCTCGTTCATGACTCCCTTATAACGCTGCTTTAAGGTCTCTTCGATGATCATCGCTAGATCCTTCTTCTCTGTCTCATTCTTCGCCTCATTGAGATACATGAAGACAGTTAGGAAAGGTGCTTGTCCATTCGTGGTCATGAGGGTAATAACCTGATATTGAATGGTCTGAACACCACGGTTAATCTCTCTACGAAGTCTTTTCTCTACGATCTCCTCCAAGAGCTCCTCTGTCACATCAGCGCCAAGAATCTCGATCTCTTCCTGGACCTCTGCATATATTTTCTTTCTGGATATATCTACAAAGGGAGCCAGATGTGCCAAGCTGATACTCTGACCGCCGTATTGATTACTTGCTACCTGTGCGATAATCTGTGTCGCTATATTACAAGCAGTGGAGAAGCTATGCGGCTTCTCAATTCTTGTCTCACTGATTACTGTACCGTTCTGCAACATATCCTCCAGATTCACCAGATCACAGTTATGCATATGCTGTGCAAAGTAATCTGTATCATGAAAATGGATGATACCCTCCTGATCTGCCTCTACAATATCGGCAGGGAGGAGTAATCTGCGGGTGATATCCTTACTTACCTCACCTGCCATATAATCACGCTGAACGCTATTAATCGTTGGGTTTTTATTCGAATTCTCTTGCTTTACATCCTCATTATTACCTTCAATCAGAGATAAAATCCGGTTATCCGTCGTATTCGATTTTCGTATAAGTGAGCGCTGATAACGATATTTGACATAACGCTTTGCAAGGTCAAAGGCTCCGGTTGCCATAATCTGATCCTCTACCATGTCCTGAATCTCTTCAACCGATACGGCTCTGTTTAGTTTTTCGCATTTGTATTCTACATACTCTGCAATGCCTACAATCTGTTCTTCATTCAGATAATTCTTATCCCCGGATTCATTTGCCTTTTTTACGGCCGCAATGATCTTTTTTATATCAAATGCCTCTTCTGCACCGTTTCGTTTAATCGTCTTCATACGATATCTCCTTATGTACTATTATTGAGAAACTTATTATATAGCACCCTCGAGGAAAATGCAATGAGCTTTGTACCATTTTTTCATTTTTCATACAAAATATAGTAAGTCAACTTATTAACGATACCCTATATAGTGATTGTAACCAGTTTTTGTCATACTCTACATTTTTTGACTTTAGTAAATACCTTATTTGATTTACATACTATACTGAATTAGGAGGGCATAGCAAAGGGGCGGTGTTAAGTCGCCCCTTCATGATATTAGTTCATGGCAATAAAAAGCTCGTGAAACGTGCATTTTATCGTCATTTTATTCAATTTCAATTACCGGGTGTCATGCCTCTATTTATTTCAAGGCTGCCCTTGCTTCTTCTTTCGTATCATTATAGATGAATTGATATAATTCCATCCGATTGGTATCCCAATCCAGTACGATCGGATAAGTGATGCCATTGTATCGCTTCGGAGCATCAAAGGCTCCATCAACCGGAATACGGAAAGTATCCAGTGTAGTCATTCTGTTCTCAATCACGTCTTTCATAGCTTGCTCCAGCTGGACTTGGGTCATATTTGTAGTTACATAACTAAGACTCTTCTTCGTAATCGGAAGCAGGTTAACCATATTCTTCGGTGATAAATAGCTCTTAAAAATTGCCTCTAACGCTCTCTGTTGACGAACGATACGGCCATAATCGTTATTGGCTCCTCCCAAGGTCTTTACCTTACGAACACGTACATAGCCCATAACCTGATTACCATTCAGATGATTTTCACCCGCTTTAACATTACGATTCTTTTTCTTTGATATGTAATTTGTACTATTCAGATATTTTGCTTCTTCCTTACCTAGCTCTATATCAACACCACCGACCAGATCCACAATTTTCTCAAAGGATTTGAAGTCAACCGATACATAGCCGTCGATCTGAACCTTATAGTTAAGTTCAATCGTATCCACCAGTAATCTGGCACCGCCCTTAGCATAGGCGGAGTTTAATTTATTGGCTTTATAGCCCGGAATTTCAACGTAACTGTCACGAAGAAGCGAGGTCAGCTTCAAGGTTTTATCCTTTGTGTTAATTGTAGCAATCATCATGGAATCTGTATTTCTTGCGCCACCGAATTCTTCGATACCGAAGATCAGATAATTCGTTACATAATCCTCATATCTTGCTCCCTCAGCATGTCCAATGCCACCGGCCTCCTGATATTCTTTGATCGCCTCTTCATTATTCATATTATTATACATAAAGCCGCTCGTAACTTTATATATTGCACTTCGTCCCGGTGGAGTTAAAAGAATTAAGCCTATTAGGATTAACAGTGTAAGTAATGTAATACCGATTGCTTTCAGAGCAGGATGCTTTTTTTTCTTCCTCTTAGGAGATTTACTCGGTATCGGAGGGCTCTCATACCTTCTCTCTGGGAGCGGTTCCTTCTCTTCTTGTTCTTCCTTCATAATATCAATAATCTGTTGCTTTAATAATTCTTGTTCGTTTCTATCCGACATCTTAATCACCTTTTCTATAGTATATAGCTCATAAAGCTTTTTAAATTAACACTCCGTCCCTATTATTGACGATATTGCGTTTTCTGTCAACTTATTACGAAATTACAGATCCAGTCTTCGGTAACCGAACCAATCACAAAGTGTTCTTAAACAATCTTCGGCTCTCACGAATTATCTCTAATAAGCACCATTCCGCCTTTTTCCGAGTAACCGGTGTTCCACAGCTCCTTCAGAGATAACCAACGATAATTACCATAGGTAGCTATCTTAATATAGAATTCGTCTTCAAATTCTTCATAGCCAATCACCAGAAACCAGTGCCAGACAAGGTCTTTCATTGAATAGCTTTTATGCCTCAGAAGCAGGTACGGGATTGGAAGCTTCAGATCGATTTGCTGCCGGATTATCTCCTTGGCACTGTCTAGTGTATGTTCAATGGAAAAGGCTTCAAGCTGAATACTTCCTGCACCTAGTTCTGATAAATACTGATTGAAGCCGTCGATAAACAGCTCCAGAGTATTAATTCCTTGCATTCTTGGCCGCAGATATGGCTTCATCTTCATCGCAAATCGGATATAATCTTCCTTGGATAACTTGCGAAGATCGTAGGGATATAGGGATTCCTTCTCCTTATATAACCCCAGACAAATACAGCTGTCACAGGCAGTTGCGGCTCCACAGCCGCCAAGTTTCATCATCGGGTCCCGGAACCAGCTCTGATTCCCACCGTAGGAGTGCTCTATTGTAAAATAAGACAATTCTTTTCTCATTTATTCTCCTTCCAGCTTTAGTACTAGACTTATCTCATCCCTTAATACCTGATAGGATACCTTCATCTCCTCCATAACATCTCCGTCACTAGCATCCTGATCCACATGAACGGTAGTCCCAGCCTTCTGCTTTGATACACATCCGAGATGCTCCTGTAATTGCACCTTCATAAAGATATAATAACAGATTCGAAAGCAATTTACCATAACATTACGATACACATCATAGACATACCTCTCCTGCCAGCCTGAGACCTATTGCTTTGAATATCTTAGCTATTCAGTGACCGGAATAAAAAACTCGTTATAACCATTACTGCTGTCCTCTGCCATACTAATTACATAATTCTTATGAAAGGTTCCTTCGTCTGCTTCCTTCCAGAGCTGATAACCCCTCGATTTCATTACTTCTTCCTTGATATCAGCAGTTGTTCCGGCGAAGTAATTGAGATTTAACAGACTCATGGTCTCGGTCATCATCAGAATCTCCTCCTCGGAATAAATACCACTCTCTGTTAGATCGGTATATACCTTATCGTAAGACGATTTCGCAAAATAGCGCTCCGCATAATCTCGAAAGCTTAACAAGTTCACGTCCTTTACCCCTTGCTTCTTCGCCCAGCTCTCAACATCCACCTGTTCTGTAGTATATTGATAGCCCTTCGAAGAATATTCGATCACTCCATATTGGACCGGGTTAACCCCAAGAGCACTTGTGACAATATCATAGACTGGTTTAACTCCGCTTCCTAATTTTACATCCTGGATGTGAATATGTCCACTGAGTACTAACCTCATGTCACATTCTTCGAATACCTTAAGAACTTCGTCACTCTTATCAATGGTAAAGCCCTTATTCAAGAGCTTACTATGGTGATAAAGATTATGATGCATGACAGTAAGCAGCTGCGCATTCTTTTCCTTCGCTAGCTTACTGCATTCTCTGATCCATTCCAGAGTCTCAGGCTTTAATTGTCCGTTCGTCATAGGGGATCCTAACATTTCATTAAACTCATAAATATTGGTGTCCAGCATTAAAAGATACAAATTCTCGGAGGGTGCAGCCAGATAACTAAGGGAAGCTTCATCCTTCCTAATCGCCTCCTCATAACCAAACTTAGTATAAAGTGTCGAGAACTCCTCTGCAGAAATAGTATCCGTAACGTATTGCTCCGAGCCCTGAAATCCCCTTGCCCATGGATTTTGTATGTCATGATTGCCGGGGATAACATAGATTTGTGTACCTGCTGACTTCTCAATCTGACTAAGCTTCTCTGCCAGTTCTCTATGACTTTCCTTCTCCCCATTGTTTGTCAGGTCACCACTGATAATCAGAACATCCGGCTTCTTCTTTGTAACTTCCTGTGCAAATGCATCTACAATATCCGTAATATAGTGAAGCAACTTACCGTCACTACCCACAATATATTTCTGAAAGGCTTCGCCCTGATCATTTAACTCCTTCGCCAGATAATGAACATCCGTTGCGATGTACATTGTCAGATCTTTATTCGACATTTTTTCTCGATTACCAACATCACTGCAGCCGATGAGCATCGAAATTACTAGAGCTACTACTAATATAAACCGTCCTTTTGTATGCATCCATTCCCTCTATTCTGATTAGTCTGTGCGGGTATACTGGCTATCATTAATTACTATTATATATTATCATCCAATGAATAAGATATCAATCCCACCTTCTTCTTTCTATGAATACTTACTCTCATAATGCAAATAATAGGATTGATCTATTAGCTTGAATGATAAGTGAGGGTAATCCCATGTTCACTCCGAAACGAATATTATTTGAAAAGAATGCACTTGACTATCCGATCGGTAAATACATCTATCAATCCTTTATCACAAATAAAGAAATTGATATCATAGAGCTTCGCGGAAATAAAATCAGAGAAAATATTCCCGGGGAAACTCTGCCACAACTCTATCAGGAGGGTAAGAATACACTGGTTGTTGGTATAAAAAAAGGAGCTTCCTTTCAGACCTGCAAGCCCTCCGCCCATTATCAGCTTCCCTTGCTCTCAGGCTGCATTGGGCAATGCCAATATTGCTATCTGAATACCCATATGGGGGATAAACCATATATGAGGATCAATGTCAATGTCAACGATATCCTCTCCCAGGCGGATACCTTAATCCGACAAAGGTCTTCGGAGATCACTATCTTTGAAGGTTCTGCTACCTCAGATCCGGTACCCGTGGAACCCTATTCTAACCTCTTAAAATCAGCGATTGAACATTTTAGTCGGTTAGAGTACGGAAGGTTTCGCTTCGTAACAAAGTACACGGATATAGACACCTTACTAGGGCTTGACCATTGTGGACATACCGAAATACGCTTTACCCTGAATACGGATCCTGTAATCAAAAACTATGAAAACCGAACTCCTTCGTTGGCAAAAAGGATCGCAGCCGCACATAAAGTGATGGCGAGTGAGTATCCTACCGGTTTTCTGATTGCGCCGGTATTCCTTTATCATAACTGGAAAGAGGATTATCACCAACTGCTGCTGGACCTTCACGCAAGCCTCCCTGACAAGCTGGCTCATCCCTTAACCTTTGAAGTAATCTCTCACCGCTATACCACACAGGCTAAGAATGTGATCACCGAAATTTTTCCGGATAATCAGCTGCCGATGAGCAATGAGGAACGTAGCTACAAATACGGACAATTCGGCTATGGAAAATATGTGTATACCAAGGAAAGCCTAGCTGAAATGGCAGATTACTTCCGAATGGATTTGGAGGATATCTTCCGGGATCGAACGATTGACATTAAATATATTATATAATACTATTTTATGTTCGTGTGGTGGCAATGACGGAGGACTCTTCGGCGGAGGTCATAGTCATGGTGGCTGCGATAACGGGTTAGGCGGAATTTTACCTTTGATCTTAATTCTTTGCCTTTGTGGCAGTTCCTTCTAACTAGAATATAATATACTAAAGTGAATTTAAGGCTTTAAGCTATGACGAATACTGACCGGAAGGATTATAAGGATCCTCCTGCATTCGTAAGGCTTATAGCCTTTTTTCAAGGACGCCTTAGTATAGGTCTGAAAATACGAAATTATATTATCTTTACTACGGTTCCAACCGGAACCAGATTATATAATTCAATCACATCTTTATTGAACATTCGAACACAGCCATGAGAGACGCTTTTACCAATGGAACTCGGATTATTGGTTCCATGAATTCCATAGCTTCCACCGGTAGCTGACAGTCCCATCCACCTGACTCCAAAAGGTCCGCCCGGATTCAGCGCTTTATTCTTTATATGAAAGGTCCCCCGCGGTGTCGGAGTTGCTGCCTTTCCTACCGCTACCGGATACGTTTTGAAGAGAACACCGTCTCTGTATAAGGTTAATGTATGGTTACGGATATTTATCACGATGTAATTGGTTGAAGATAAATTCTCTGGCATAAATAACCTTGCTTTCATAATGTTATAATCACAATATATGCATTATTCATACTTTACGCATCCACAAAGTAACCGGGTAGTATTACCCGTGAATAAGGATTTATCTTCTAATTCACGGATAACACCACCCGGTTGATTTTATTTATTAAGCCTGATATATGATTTTCCTCTAATTTTTACAACGGACCCATCAACCTGTTGCTTACTGATGTTTAATTCCTCTTCAATTGAATGTTTCAAGACCTTCTGGCCTTCCTCAATAAACTTATAGATCAGTTTTTTCATAAATTGCTTAGTCTCTGGGCTCATGCTCTTATAAGCCTTAATCATAGCATTAATTGCAAGTCTCTTTTCTGCTGTGATACTGCTGATGGTGTCCAACCCTGCTGCATTGATTATGACAAAAAGCTCCTCCACAAACGTCGCCCGCTCTTCCACTGTAATTTCGCTGAGCCATTGACGCAGTGCCTGGTTCAAGAAAACACTCGATTTGTTTACGCCCGGCATATAGACAAAATGGTTGCCCAGTACCTCCCATGACATAGCACTATGCTGCATGATTCCCTTCTGATTACTATTAACAACCACATAATCCTCCAAATGCTCCATTAGCATTCCGACCACCGAGGACCTCGGAAGAATCGTATGAATTCTTGGAACAATCCGGTGATACCCTTCGCTCTCCATAAACTTCTCCTGGAAGCCGGGTCCATCATTATTATAAACCCCAATCATCCGATCCTGTTCCTCCTCTACCTTGGCAGCAACATAAACCGCAAGATTACCGCCCTTAGAATGTCCCCCCAGATAAATGTCTCCCACCAGATTCTGCAATACAAATCTGGTATATTCCACCGCATCCCGTTGTGCCTGTACCTCGTCCAGAAAGCTCATCATAAAATCTTCCTTCCATCCAATCAGGTTGTCATCCGTCCCGCGAAATGCAATATAATGAAGCTTGTCATGTAAGGAGAAAACCATCGCCGAAAACTGCTCTGAATCATCTACATTAAGGCGATTCACATAGTAGGATAACTTAAGATTGCCAAAACGAAGTGAGGACGCCGCCTTCAATAGCAACGCAGGAATATGTTCGAAGAAGGGATCC
Source organism: Bacillota bacterium (assembly GCA_023411215.1). Lineage (GTDB taxonomy): Bacteria > Bacillota > Clostridia > Lachnospirales > Lachnospiraceae > Mobilitalea. The sequence goes on from JAEYOY010000024.1 coordinate 18,961, forward strand.
TTGCAGCGAGGGGAGCTAAAATCAATGGCGTCATACGCCAGCTGTGCAATCTCGGATAATATAACATGGCTGCCTCTTTCCTCAAACGGTATAAGACCATCGTATTCAATGTAGGATAGGGTGGATAAGATCAGGCTGTCAACCTCATTCATCGGATCTGCTTCAAAGCTCAAATCACCTCTCCAATCCAAATAATCCATGATATTGTTCATCTAATTCCCTCCCCGTATATTACTCCAAATATTTCTAGCTATAGTAATATTAATATAAAACCATATCGTTTTCAATTACAATGCTTTTACTGTTTTTAAATCATAATACTTAATTGAAGCATTTGGAGCGATTATAATCACACAAATCCGTACTATACCTCGAAAACAAAACTGATTCATCGTGATATATCTTTCGTATCTTGCCTGAAAGTTCTTCCATACCCATTTCCATGCATCTTATATCCCAATAATTTGATAATGAACCCAAACGCAATATACTCTATAATGAGTTTATCAATGTTTTTACGGGTTAGGATGCTCTCCTGCCTAATAATACATTGCAACATATTCATATCTATAGCAATTAATAACATAAGGAGGCAAATCAAATGAAAAAAGTGCGTAAGCTTTTATCAATCCTACTGATTTTCAGTATCGCAACCCTTTCATTCATTCCCCTTACAAATGATATCACTACAGCTCAAGCTGCCAGTGGAATATATATTAATGATACCAACTTAACTCTGGAGGTCGATCATTATAAAACTCTGCGAATCAAAGGTACCTCCAAGAAGGTATCCTGGTCAACCAGTAACAGTCAAGTAGCCTCGGTATCCTCCAGCGGTAAGGTATTTGCTAAGGCTCCGGGCTCCGCAACCATCACCGCGAAGGTCGGTGGTCAGAAAATCCGTTGTAAGGTAAATGTAATTTATATAAAGAAAAATATCGTATTAGCGAAAAATAAAACCACTACCTTAAAAGTATATGGTAATACGAAAAATGTCACCTATGCTTCCAGTGATCCTTCCATTGTAACCGTATCTTCCAGCGGTAAGCTGAAAGCGAAATCAACCGGGACTGTTTACATAACTGCTAACGTTGACGGCAAGGAAATCAATAGCAAGGTAACTGTGGTTGGCTTAAATTATGATTCCATTGTACTTGAGCTTGGCGGCTGGTCCGGTTTCATCAAGACTATGAAGGTAAACGGATCCTCCAGTAAGGTCAAGTGGTCCACTGGGAATTCAGTAATCGCTACTGTTGATAAGGAAGGCATTGTACGAGCAAAGGGACCCGGTACCACCAAAATAACTGCTACTGTTGACGGAATAAAGCTAACCTCTACCGTCAAAGTAATCAAAGCAAGTGATAAGGAATTTACCTTAGATATGGGTCAAACAAAATCGCTAAGTATCTTAGGAACCGACAATAAGATAACCTGGGATTCTAATATGAAGACGGTGGCTACCGTATCCTCTAAAGGTGTAGTATCCGCAGTAGGTCCCGGAACTGCTGACATTTATGGTTTTGTTGATGGGAGAAAAGTAACCTTTACAGTTCATGTAGAAGATTAATGTATTGTTAATGCTAATTGTATAGGGACTAATGACAACAAGATTGCTTGATATTTTTATTCTATTGTCATGAAAAATGAGGAGAATTCGGTAGACAACACCGAACTCTCCTTATTTTTTTAACTTATTAAATCCGATAAAGTACATAATCCTGAAGCTCCCGTTTAAAGCCGGCACAGGATAATGCACCCACCGCATCCGGAGGATATTCCTTTACTAACAACCGGTTCTGCGAAGAGAAGATCTTATGTCTTGTAAAAGCAAGTGCTAAGACTCGAAGTGCCTCCTCCAGAGGCTCCATATCAAATACGCGAAGCTGCTTCCCCATTCGTTCCAGTACTGCCACAGGTACACCTGCCTTAAGTGCAACGGCTGTTCCAACAACATTCATAAATGCCCGGTCCGCCAAATGCGGTATACTTTTCCCCCATTGTTGCGCAGGATCTACGGCAGATAGCCAGATAATCTCTGCACTAGGCTGCTCCAGTGCTGCCATTGTGGCAGAGAAGTCCTGCGATTTAATAAACTGGACGCCGGATAACCCTTCTATAAAGTAGCCCCTTCTTACCATACCGGTATACTCCCATACGCGCAGCGTCTCCAGGGCCTGGCTCCAGGCTAGGCCAAGAGAAGTCTCTCTGGATAAGATACCAACCCGCTCGAAGCATCTGTCTATTTGTTCTTCGATCGACAGCTGCTTTCTTGGATGAGTAATCTCCCATCTTCCGGCGGACATCGCCTTCGCACGAGCAGATACCCGTTGCTTGACAGTAGCTTTATTCAGCTTCTCCTTATTCAGCCACTGCCTGACCGGCAGAAAACTGTCAGCACAGACCAGCCCTTTCTCTACCAGAGATAATAAGGTATCATAAGGTGAGGCATCGGGAAGTAAACCGGAAAGCCGTTGTAGAAAGCTGGCTCCCCTTTGAAATAAGGCTTCATAGATTATTTGTTCCTTTTCCGCTAAGTCCTGAATCACCTCTGAGGTGCCAGCATCCCAGTCAATATCCCCGTAGCGGTGAAAGCTAAGCCCTTCCTCTCCCTTTAGCTGCCAGAAGAAATTACCTTCTGCAAGAAGGCTGTCCAGTAATTCCGGTCGATATCTGGTGACTCTGGATGGCAGCAGAACACTCTCCCAAAGTGCTGTCGGATAAGACAGATCAGAATATAGTCGAAGGAATGCTTCTAATTGCTCTCTAGGTGCCGCTGCCAGATAAATTCGGTTAGCAAGGAATGCGGCATAGTTTTGAGAGGGCAGCGTCTTAATCTGTGCTCTTTGGCTGCGGATGGTTTCTTTCCTTGCTCTGTCATATAGCTCAGCATGATAATACAATCCATCACTTTCAACTACATCTCCGTCCTTACATAAATTCTTCAGAAGTTCTATCGAAAGCTCCTGCTTCCAGAAATAACGATCACAAACTGTCTCAACCGATTGTGGTCCGCGATACCTTAATAAGCGTAGCACCAGCTGCTTACGTATCGCTTTATCCCCCTCTATAAAGGCTTTCTGATATCGTTCCAGTTGTTCTGTCGCAATCCATAAACCGGGTTCTATATAACTAGCTTGTCCTCGTCTGGCCAGAAGCTCCAACCATTCAATCGGCACCTCCAGCTCCCCTGCAATCAGATCACCTTCAATCATGAGCAGCGTATGCAATTGCTTCTCGTCCTCCGGCAGACGTCTTCGTTCCGATACGCGAAGCAGATGCTCCGGTGCTGGCGCGATCAGCTTCGCCTCCTTTAACGCATCTTCTACCGCTCGGTGAATCCCCATCGGTGTCGGTGAATAATCATACATATTGGCAGCCTCAGTCTGTTGCCTAAGCAAGAAGGACATAGGCGACGGCGTATCCACAAATAGCTCGCAGATACGGATCATACCGGAATGAATTCCATTCAGAACATATTCCAGACCGGGCAGATCCCAATAATCCTCCAGACACTCCCTCTTTGTCTCTCGGATAAGAGGGTGGTTTTCATATTGCATCAGAGCATCTAACATCTCAGCACTTCTCATTCGCTGTACCCATAGGGGTACACGGCCTGACTTTCGAACACCCATCATAAGAGCATGGGCGGTATTATACCGGAAGTTCATATTGAATAGTGGGGTTACCGGCAGGACAGCCTCCAGAACCGGTCTAGCCTCCTCCGGTCGTAGCTCCTGTAACATGCCTTCGGGGATCGCCATTTCCCCATAAGGAAACAGCAGAAACCCATCATCATCCTCCACATAGCTGATATTAGCATGGGTATACCGCTTCGCTACTTCCAAGGTTAGGATCGCTAGCGGCGAATTAACCGGTCGGCCGAAGACAGAATGAACCATCATCTGTTGATTACCGGTCTCATCACGGAAATGTTCAATCAATATCGTTCGATCATCAGGGAGAATTCCGGTTGCTTCAAGCTGCCTTTTAATAAAATCCTCCCCTTCGGCAATCGCATTTTCATCAAGCCCCAGCTTACTCAACTCTTTACTTAAGGTTCCAATCTCACCCGCAATCGAGAGATTGCGCAGTATCTCACCAAAAGCAATTCCGGTTTGTAGTTTGCGACCTTTGATTTCTCCTTTCCAAAAGGGTAATCTGGCGCCGTAAATATTGGATTGGGTTACCAGAACAGTATCCTTCTGGATCTTTGTAATCTGCCAGGCAAAGGTTCCAAGAAGAAATCGATCACCAACCCTGGATTCAAAGATGAATTCCTCATCCAGTTCTCCCAGCTTAACGCCGGTTTCTGTCTTTACGGTATATAGTCCCTTATCCGGAATGGTTCCGCCTGCAGATACCGCAAGCATACGGCTATAGGGATCTCCCTCCACCCTTTCCTCAAGCCTATTATAGAGAATACGTGGACGAACCGGAATGTTGCGTTCATGCTCATAATCACCGGCCAACATACAGAGGACAGCCTTCACATCCTCCCTAGTAACCTCTCGAAACGGGTAAGCTCGGGGTAATAATTCCATAACTTCATCCAGCTCATAACCATCACCGGTCGCCATGGATACCAGATGCTGTGCTAAAACATCGAGGCATAGTCTAGGCGGATTAGAATATTCTACGCCTCCCTTTCTGGCAACCTCTGCTGTCATTCCGCTGTATAAACCCTCCGAGGCAGTTCTCGGAAAGATATGCATCACACTGGTTCGATTCGGATTATGTCCGGCGCGGCCAAGCCGTTGCATTGTACTAGAGATTGACCGTGGACATCCGATCTGAAAGACCTGATCGATTTCACCCACATCAATGCCCAGCTCCATGGAAGAAGTTGCACAAAGCATACGAAGAGTTCCGCTGCGTAGCGCATTCTCTACCTCAAAACGCTGTTCCTTCGACAAGCTGCCATGATGGGTTCTGGCAAAGCCTTCTCCGGCAATCTGATTCACATAATAAGCTAACTTCTCAGCATAAGCGCGACCTTCTACAAATGCGATGATACTTCGGGAGTTAGTACAATGAGCATGGACCGATCTCGCAATCTCCTGCCACACAGTATCCTTAATACCGCTTAGTTGATTAGGAATCGGGCTGGTAATGGCGATCTTAATGTTCTTATGCATCTTTGGTGCTACAATCCTGACCGGATCTGGTGACAGATATTCTGCGGCTATTGTAAGAGGTTCTATCGTTGCGGACAAGCCAATACGCTGCAAAGGCTTCTCACAAAGCTTATCCAAACGGGCGATCGATAGCATTAAATGAGCACCGCGCTTTGAATCAATCAATGCATGAAGCTCATCCAGGATAATCGCCTTTGCTGTGTGCAAGATCGATTGTCCTGATTTACTGGTCAGCATCAAGTATAAGGATTCCGGTGTTGTGATCAGAATATGAGGAGGCTTTTTCACCATCTGCCTTCGCTCGTTCTGAGTCGTATCACCGGTACGAATTGAAATACTTAATGCCGGTGGTTCATTTCCATCAAAGCTTCCTGAGGATTTCTCTTCCTCATAGATCCCGTCCAGCGGGCGTCTCAGATTCTCACGAATATCTCCGGCCAGTGATTTTAAGGGAGAAACATAGATCAGCTGTAGCTCCTGCTGCAAAGTACCTTCTCTTGCCTGCCTTTTCAATCGATCAATAAATACCAGAAAGGCAGATAGGGTCTTACCGGTACCGGTTGGAGCAGACACTAAGGTATGATTCCCTTCTGCAATCGAAGGCCAAGCCTCCTCCTGAACCTGAGTCGGGGAGCCCAGCGTCTTCTGAAACCAATTAGCAGTATAAGAATGAAATAAAGTGAGAGAATTCACCCGATTAACTCCTTTCCATCGTCCTTCGTTAAGAATATCCGATATCTCTACCTGAGTACTATCACCTATTATTACTCCAGTATCGTCGTTAGTATGCATAGATTATACATAATATTATTATGTCAACTTAAATAAGTAAATTCTTATATACACCCATCTCAACCGTTTTTTCGAATATAGATCCGTAATGCCTTAATTGCAAGTAAAAGCACATAGACAACAAGAATGAATAGAAACAGCAGCACCACAATCTGGATAAATGAAAATATTGCTATATATGTCATCTTATTTCTCCTCCTTCATTCTGTTATTCAATATTTTAATAATTCTGATGATATTATAGCCCATCCCCAATCAAACATCTACCATTATCTGACTTGTTAACCGAATTCTAATATGAGGTTGTCGAGCGAAAACTTATTACACAAACATTTTTTTCCTTATTATTATTCCCTGCTCGCTTACTCTTCTATGACCACTTAATAAGCTCTGCCTGACTTTGGATCGCAAAGGAATGATCACTTACCTTACAACATAAAAACTCCATGAAAACACGTCGATTTTCATGGAGTAATCGCTATTTATGATTTACCTAATCTGTCTATTTAATCAATAAGGACAAGGTTCCGCCTACAATAAGAATTAACCCGATTAAAGCCTTTCTGGTCAGTGTCTCCTTTAGGAATATATAGGAGAAAATAATCGTAATCAATATGCTTAATTTATCAATCGGTACTACTACACTGGCAAGACCATCCTGAAGGGCTCTATAATAACAGAGCCAGGAGCCTCCGGTCGCAAAACCGGATAAGATAAGAAAAATCCAACTTTTGTGATCAATCTTACCAATCATATGCTTCTTACCTGTCATGAACACGATAACCCAGGCCATGATTAATACCACAATGGTACGGATTGCTGTTCCGAGATTAGACTCAACTCCCTCTATACCAATCTTGCCAAGAATCGAGGTTAAGCTGGCGAAGATCGCAGAAAATACAGCATATATTATCCATCGGTTATTATGTACCTCCGGAAGGTTGGCATCCTTTTTCTTCTGAATCATCAGGTAGGTTCCCGTACCGATTAAAACAATGGCAATAACCTTTACTATAGTTATGCTTTCACCTAGAAACAGCATCGCTAATATCATTGTCAGTATCGTGCTGGATTTGTCAATCGGCGTTACTTTATTTACAGTACCAAGTTGCAGTGCCCTAAAATAGCATAACCAGGAAGCTCCTGTTGCTAAGCCGGACAGAATCAGAAAAAGTAATGTCTTACCGCTTATATCACCTATGGTATCCTGTGATCCGACGATAAAGACCATGAGCCAGGAAAAGACTAACACAACTACGGTTCTAATCGCTGTAGCAACATTCGAATCTGTATTCTTAATTCCACTTTTCGATAGGATCGCTGTTATACCAGCAAAAAAAGCAGAGCCAAATGCAAATAGAACCCACATAGATAAGTCTCCTCGTAGTTTAGTATTTGTCAAGTATCTCCCAGAAGGCCTTCAAGTCCTTATCCTTATCTTTTGCTTCATCTGCCAATTGATCGGTATGTTTCCTTAATTCAATTACATCCTCATCCTCACTTCTGGCAGCAATATATGCTCTAAACTCCTCGTTCAGCTCACCATCAAAGATCTTCCATTCTCCTGCTCCATCCTTAACAATATAGAGCTTAGATAAAGAAGGAGCTAAGGTCTTAAGACCGATGAATCTAATATCATAATATACGAAGACGATATAAGCATCCTCTTCATATGATTTCTTTACATAGCATTTTATATTCTCATACTCATCAATTCCCTCAATCAGCTTAAGCAATTGTTTTTTCGAGTATACGTTCTCCGGTTCGGATGAGATACTCTTTAAGGTATCGATATCACAACTGGCCTTAGCCTCATAATAGGTCTTTACCAGCTCATCAATCTCAGAGGGGTATCCCTTCTCCTCCAGTGGATAAACCGGCAACGGGGTCGGAATCGGAGTTGATGTCGGACTTGGCGTTACACTGGGTGTCGGATCAGCAACCGAACTCATCAGGCTAATAGAATCTTTAGCCATCTTATTTTCCTCCGATACTTTACTCATCTTCTGATTCGTAGTTAAAGCCGAAGTACCCTTATCCTGAGACGATAATCCAACCGGATTATAGACTAGTATAGCCAATCCGATTCCCATCGTAATCATGTATATTAAGCATATAACCTTTATATTCTTTATTCTCATAATTGTCCCCGTTCTTTAAAACAATTCATAGGTAGATACTTAGACCTATTTTAGCAAATATTCTCAGGGAAATCAATAAGAACAACAACAATTACGTAATATTTGTAACATTTGCGTAATATTTTGCGTATTTTCGCCATAATATGACTTTTATTATGGAAATAATGGTTTATGAGCTGTACTTTTCTTTGCGAAGGTTAAATTCGTTTAATCAATCAGAAGCTTACATACTACAGGATAATCAGTCCTAATCCCTTCCGTCTTTATGACCAAAGCTTCCTTCTCCCGATACCAGCTTACGTCTGACTGATATCCAAGAATTGATACTTCTTTAATTATTCCATGAAAATGAGGTAATTTGGAAGCATCCCTCTCTCCTAAGGACTTAATACGGATGATTCCGTCCTCCGGAAAATTTAAGACGGTAGCATAGAGATAGCTTCCCTTTACCGTGAAACGGATATCTTCACTGGTGAATTCCTTAGCAGAGCCGTCCGCAAATTGTCCTTCCACAATCTTTGTCGGCCCTTCGGCAGATATTCTCCATACTTTGGATCCATAGATTGCTTCTCCGTTCACCTTTAACCAGGCTCCAATGTCCAGTAAAATCCTTTTATCCTCCTCAGGAATCGTTCCATCACTCTTGGGTCCTATATTGAGTAATAAGGTACCATTCTTACTAACGATATCCACCAGGTCACTAAGAATCTCTTTTGATGTCTTATAGATGTTCCCTTCGGTATAGCACCAGGAATTGCGCGCTACAGCTGTATCTGTCTGCCAGTAATAAGGCTTAGCCTCCGCAAACTGACCACGTTCGATATCTACCACTGCACAGCCAAACTGAAAGGCGTCATGCTTGTAATTAATGACCACTTCCTCGCCCCATTCCTTCGCACGATTATAGTAGTAGGCAGCGAATTTCTTCAGATAAGGCTTAACCGCACTGTGCTGGATCCACCAGTCAAAATAAATGATCCTTGGTCTGTATTGATCAACGATTTCGCAACAGCGAACAAGCCAATCCTCCAGGAATTCCTCCGTGGGCATCGGCATGCTTTGCAGCTCGTGATGATTCGGCTCAGGCATAGCTGGCCAATAGAAGTCCCCCCGTTTCATCGGCTCCTTTATATCACTTTCGAATTCTTTGCCATGACTCATGAAGAACCAATGCTCTACTCTATGCGAGGAGGTTCCGAAGCTTAAGCCCAGTTTACTGACCGCTTCCTTTAACTCTCCTAATATATTTCTCTTCGGTCCCATCTCAAAAGCATTCCAGTGAGAGATATCACTCCGGTACATCTGGAAGCCATCATGATGCTCTGCAACCGGAATGACATATTTTGCTCCAGCTTCCTTGAATAGCTCTGCCCATTCCTCTGGATTAAAGTGTTCCGCTTTGAACTTAGGGATAAAATCCTTATAACCAAAGTCCTTATGCTCGCCATAGGTCTTCACATGATGTTCGAACTCCTCTGTCCCCTGTATATACATATTTCTGGAATACCATTCACTCTTGAAGGCAGGTACCGAGAAGACCCCCCAATGAATAAAGATACCGAATTTCAACTTACGATACCACCCCGGAATCTCATACCCGGACAGGGAATCCCAATTATCCTTGTATTCTCCCTGCGCTATTACTTCATCAATCAATCTAAGATATTCCTTCATAATCGTTCCTCACTTTTCCAAGTCAAGTATTGGGTCCATAATAACTTTACATATTTGCATAAGTTTGTCTTTATTGCCATTTTACTACAGAATTTATGAATAGACCACCCTAGATTTTTGATTTAATCCTTATTAATAATTTGATATTTATATTGTGTTTACAAAAAGCACACTTCGACAAATTTCGATTGTTTTGAATTATATTAATAGATCGAGGAGCTTTCCAATTGCCTTTCGGGTTACCTGCTTATAGAAGAAGTCATAACGGAAGTAGATGTATCCTTCAACCAAACCGGTACCTCTTCCATAATCGATCATATCCTTTAGGATATTTGGATCCTTCCAAGCTTTTTCAAGGGTAGATCCGGCGCGGTAAGCTGCTATTCCTACATACATCTTCACATCCTTATTGGTCCGCAGTGCCAACCACCGATCTAGCGTCTTATCATAGGGGAAATCCTTATTGTCGAAGGACCAGTATAGTTGAGGGCAAATATAATCAATATAACCGGGCTTACTAAGCCAGGTCTTGATATCTGTATAGTACCTGTCATCGAGCAATAGATAATCCAGAAAACCTCCAGGGCTGATACCAAAAACAACATCTTCATCGATATCCTTAATATCTGAATATATATTCTTCACCAACCGATTAACATTATTTCTTCGCCAATCGGCAATGCCTTTTGTCTTCACACCGTTCTCTTTACACCAGTTACTGTATTCCACATATTCCTTATAATCGAAGTTCTTCTTGTAATTTGAACCAAGCGTCGGATAGAAATAATCATCAAAATGAATTCCGTCCACCTCATAATTCTCAACTATCTCCTCGATCCCGTATCGGATGTACGCCTGAACCCAGTTATCAGAAGGATTATAATACAGTGAACCTCCGAAGGATAACACCCTACGATCATCATCTTTTGAAGTATTCGTAAGCCACTTTCTCGCTAGATTATCTTTCGATAATTTATTAATATCCGTCGAATCACTGGTAATGCGATAGGGATTAATCCATGCATGAAACTGTAGCCCTCGTTCATGCGCCGCTGATACCATATACTCAAGTGGATCGAAGCCTGGATTCTTACCTTGTGTTCCCGAGATATATCTTGACCAGGGAAAGTATTTTGACGGGTACATTGCATCACCAAAAGGACGTACATGTACTACAACTGCATTCATATTCATCGCTGCCACATTATCAAACATCTCATCGACCATCTGATGAAAGCGCTCTTCGGTAAAACCGTTAACTCCGGTCTTCGGATCCTTCAAACGATCCAGGAATTCCAGATAAGAAATCCAGACTCCTTGGAATTCTCCGTCGTCCTTTATCGCCTGTGCATTCACCCTTACAGTCGGTGTTAATAGTAACAGAACGATGGTAAGAAAAAAGCAAATATATTTTATCAAAACTGGACTACTTTTTATTTTTGCCATGCAATTAGCTCCTTCATCTTAGTAGAAAAGCCTATCAAAGCCATTTTGATGATTGGCTATGATAGGCTTCATTATTATATTGCCATATGTACTTCTATTCTCTGTTCTTATCTTCCGGTAGGATATATACTGAAGACCTCTAATAATGTCTCATAAATTGTCCTTGCCGCATTATCCTGGAAGGTTGGATCCGATAGCTTATTAAAATCACTCTCCGTTGACATAAAGCCCAGCTCAATCAAGACTGCCGGAACTGTATTCTTATGAACTACCGTATAACGTTCTGCCCTTGAGCCGCGGTTCTTCGTACCAAGATTGCCTGAGATTCTGTCACCAAATAAATCTGCCAAAGCTTTGCTCGTAAGACCCGCCTTATTCGGACTATTATTATTTGTGGAATAATAAACCTCGGTGCCATATACGGTTCTGTTAAGGTTTGCATTCATATGTAAGCTGACGAACAGATCTGCTCCGTATTTACTTGCAAAGGCAGCACGATCACTGAGGGACATGTCCACATCTTTAATTCTCGTGTAATATACCTTAAGCTTTGATGTATCCTGATTAAAGTATTTCTTACCAAGAGTATATAATATCTTAAAGTTCAGATCCTTTTCATTTGTACCATAATACTGAGCACCAATTGCACCACCGCCGTGTCCCGGATCCAATATCACGATATTCGGGTAAATGTCCTTCGGATCGCCAATGTTAATATAGATGTTCTTATCATCCATCGTATACTCATAACCCTGCAGCTTAGACGTTCTAATCCGAATCTCAGTCTCATTGTTGCTGTTCAGATTCACGCTGATATCTTTCACCCTACCAGAAGTGTTTATAATGTTGGAGCTGTTGATTACTCCTGTATAATCACCCATTAGACGAAGAACAAAGCTGTTCTCAAAATAATAATCCTCATCCGTAATCATAGCTGCGTTTAATCCATCCGGCCTTGGAATGATGATCTCACACTCATTTGGATCAACCTGATCAGATAGTCCCGGTTGCGTTGGAGTAACTGCCGGGGGCTGTTGAACAGACCCTGGTGTGAGGAATAGGATGGAATACTTATTATCCGTTTCCGATATGTAATACTCATAACCCTCATTTGCACCGATCACGATCTGAGTCGAATCTGGAGTAGCAATCGAATAAAATAAATTGATATATTTGGAACCGACAAGATTCGTGTAGATATCACCAATACCATTGGTGGTATAAGGTAAGTCAATATTAAGATATCCTGTCGATTGATTCATTGTGACTTTCAGTGGCTTGATACCGGTTAAGGTAACATAGTCTCCTGCGTTATTCGTTCCGATAACCGCCGAGGTTAACGTATTATGATATACTGTTATATAGAGTGTCTGCTTGTCTTGTGACAATGCTACATCATATGTATACTCTGATGAAAGCAAATCCAAGAGCAAGGTTGTCTGCCCAGAAGAATTAGTATAGGTACCGATGGTGTTCACATAATTACTGAAAATACCATACATCGGATATGTAATATCCGTAGCAGATAGATTAGCTACCTGTATCTGAATCTGTTTGTCTGCCTTCTGGGAGGTTATCTTACCCATGCTGCCGTTGGCAGTAATCTTAAAGGTCTCAGCGTTCTGTTTTATGATACTGTTATCTCTTGTTACCGAAACAAGAGCTGCAGGATTAGCTTCCACAGAATCAACACTGATCTCATGAAGCTCGGTACTTAAAGAATAGACCGAAGTATCTGCAACCCATTGATTTAAGATGGTTCCTGCCTCAATAATTACACTACTGTCTCCAAGCTCCGGCGAATTACCCGAACCGGTGTTTCCCGGTGTGGTAGACTTCTGTGTGGCTATTATCGAGGTTCTGGTTGCATTATCCCATTTATAATTAAAGCCTAAACAGGATGCGGTAAAGCTACCTGGTACCATGAGATAAGAGGTACCGGAACTATAATTCTTGATAATCATCGGAGCGGTATCCATCTTCGTAGCATTACCATTCAGATAAGCGGTTGTATCACCGACTGTCATTACCAATACGGTATTTCCTTTGGTTAATGTAAGCTTCTTTTTGGCATTATCATATTGATAGGTGGCACCGATTGCCGGATTAGTGAATACCCACTTAGCACGAAGCATCGCCGTATTATTGGTAATAATACTGGGCATCTTGCCAAGATTAATATTCTTACCATCAACTGTAACCTTTCCAAGAGCACCGGTATATTCAAACTTCTTAGCGCCATTATAGGAAAGCATTAAGGTTGTCATCTCAATCGCAACTGTACTCTTACTGCTGTTCCAGGTATATTTCAGTCCCAGGGTCTCCGATATGAATCTGGATGGAACCAATACCTTAACCAAGCCATCTTTCATAAATTTAACTTTTATTGGAGCAACCGATAGATTTACTGTCTTACCGTTGAGTTTGGCCTTCTTACTACCAATCGTCATCTGAAGTGTCTTACCGTATTTGGAAATAGAAATAGTCCCTTTCTCTTTATCATAGTTACATTCTGCAGCAATCTCTGACTTCTCAAACACATCATTATAAGGAACCATAGCAATTCCACTTACTAAGATACCCGGTGTATGACTCTTTGTGACGGTCTCCCCATTCAAAGTAACCTTGATTTGCTTATCCGTATAGGTGCTTTCCTTCTTGGTAGTATAATTGTATATCCGCAGTCCGGATGCCGCCAGTGCAGAATCGTGAAAAAGGCCCAGTGTCAGGAAGGCTACGACTAATAAAAATCCTAGCTTTAATCCCAGCTGACGGCTACGTACTGTATTATCCTTCGTAATGTTAAATATCGTTTGTAATTCATGTCGCATGCTGTGTACTTTCAACCTCCTGTCATAATCTACTCAATTGATCGGTATTTATATAATAATATGTCTTATCTTACTAGTTCCGACTTTATCTTCTGTAAAACTATATATTACGATAATATTAAATCATGTTAAAACTGTGTCAGCTTCCAGATTTATCACATTTTTATTGTTTTTTGTTCCTATTCTACCAGAAAACCTCTTAATAACCTTATATATCACATTATATAAATGCCTATTTTGTATTATTCTACCTGTGTAGTGGCTTATTTTCAAGCAAATCAGAATTTGTCTACACTCGTCGTTTATCTCGGATATCTCCTTATTGTTTTGTTACATCTTTATTCATTATCATTCCACTGTTATAGAATTCGCTATTTACGGTTTATTACATTTTTTATCGATGTAGTAAGCTACTTACCTTCAGGTTACTACAATAAAATATCCAGATATCGGTAACTATCGTTTTTTAATACAAAGAAGCTTGAGAAGGTTTTCATCCTTGAATTTATGTGATATAATGTCAAAGATTAGAACATTGTGCCTGGGTATCCAAAGTGCAAAAACACCCGATGGCGCAGAGTAACATCATGGAGGAAAGATATGAAGCTGCAACAATTGCTTAGTTATACTAGAAAGGCTCTGGACGATTATAAGATGATTGAGGACGGGGACAAAATTGCAATCGGTGTATCCGGTGGTAAGGACAGCCTGACTCTCCTCTATGCGCTTTCAGGAATCCGTCGATTTTATCCTAAGAAGTTCGATATTGAGGCCATAACAGTTCATATGGGCTTTAAAGAATTAGATTTTTCAGCTGTTGCCAACTTGTGCAAAGAGCTGGACATAAATTATACCATTGTAGAATCCGAGATTGCCGATATCGTCTTTGAGCATCGCAAAGAAAGCAACCCTTGTTCTCTCTGTGCAAAGATGAGAAAGGGAGCCTTCAACACCAAAGCAAAAGAGCTTGGATGCAATAAAGAGGCGTATGCTCACCATTATGATGATGTAATCGAAACAATGATGATGTCATTGATCTACGAAGGCCGTGTCCACTGCTTCTCTCCCGTTACTTATCTGGATCGCTCTGACATCACCTTAATACGACCTATGATCTATGTGGAAGAACCGGATATTAAGGGCTTTCGCAATGCCTTCCAGCTACCGGTGGTAAAGAACCCTTGCCCGGTGGACGGCTACACCAAACGGGAATATGTAAAGCAATTAATTAAATCCTTGGGTGCAGAAAGTCCCGGACTTAGAGAACGTTTATTCCATGCGATACAGACCAGCAGTATACAGGGCTGGGCAAAGCCAGGGGAAATGAAAGATTTATTTAAAGGTCATCTGAAATGAAAATAATTACAAGTCATTAATAGAAAAACATCTGAAAACAATCTATAATTGACAATAATATAAAAATCATCTTTCATTATGAAATATAGGTAAATCATCTTTCATTGTGAAACAATATGTAATCATCTTTCATTATGAAACATACGTAAATCATCTTTCATTGTGAAACAATACGTAAAATATCTTTAATATAGTAATACAGAATTAGGAGGTTCATAATGGTTGAACGTAATTATCATGATCAAGTGAATATTGACAATACCGTAAAGCTTCGTCTGCTAGAGGAAAAGCTGCCACACTTCTGCCGATACTTCTTCCGCGGTATCGAGCCAACCACCTCCTCACGTACCAGAATCGCTTATGCCTATGATCTAGGGGTCTTCTTTGAATGGCTTAAGAACACCAATCCCTCTCTGAAGAATACAGATATCACTGATTTTCGTGTGGAGCTTTTGGATCAGATTAAAGCAATCGACATTGAGGAATATCTGGATTATCTTACATACTATAAATCTTCCGATGAAAGGGAACATCTGAATGCTGAAAAAGGCAAGAAACGCAAGTTAGTTTCACTTCGAAGCTTCTATAATTATTACTTCAAAAAGGAAATGATCAAGACAAATCCGGCAGCCCTCATCAGTGTACCCAAACTGCATGATAAGGAGATCATCCGTCTTGAGATCGATGAAGTAGCAAAGCTGTTGGATGAGGTGGAAACCGCCAATAATATGACCAAATCCCAACAGAAATATCATGAGAAGACGAAGCTACGCGATCTGGCTATGATGACTCTCCTGCTTGGGACAGGCATTCGTGTTTCCGAATGCGTCGGTCTGGATATCAATGATGTAGATTTCGAGAATAATGGGATTAAAATCCGTAGAAAAGGTGGCTATGAGGTTATCGTATATTTTGGTGAAGAGGTTCGAGAGGCTCTCCTGGCTTATCTGGAGGAACGTAAGCAGATTGTTCCCTGTGAAGGTCACTCCAATGCTCTCTTCCTCTCCCTTCAACAAAAGCGGATTAATGTGCGCTCCGTCGAAAACCTCGTGAAGAAATACGCCTCCACCGTCACTAAGCTTAAGAAAATCACCCCCCACAAGCTCCGAAGCACCTACGGTACCAGCCTATATCGTGAGACCGGCGATATCTATCTGGTTGCCGATGTACTTGGTCATAAGGACGTTAATACAACGAAAAAGCACTACGCAGCGATTGAAGACAGCCGCCGCCGTAGTGCCGCTAATGTGGTTAAGCTAAGGGAGAAGTACTAACTGAAATATTTTAGAAATTCTCTTAAAAATGTACTTTATTTTCATAAAAAATGAAATTTAATTTTGTAAAAATGTCTAAAATATGTACTTTTTTTCGAAAAGCACCCACTATTAAGTTGAAGTTGTAAAAAAAATAGACATAACTTTTATCATGTCTACTTTTATTTTACAACTTCATTTAGAATAATGTACTTAATTGTTTAATTCCTTATGCTGTAAGGACTTTTCCCTATTCAGTTATAATGTACTTTAATTTTTAGTTATAAAAAATATTAGTCTTTTATGAAGACGATTTTGGCTAAATCGGGAGCGGAACCCTTTGAGACTTCAGCGAATACTCCACCCCCTGTGCCCTTTACAAGGTAACTTTGGCTTGTGTAAACCCTTATTGTGCTGAAGCCGGACTTTGGATAGGTGTTGATTCTATACGTTAGCTTGTTAATATCCGCATGCAATTGCAGATCCGCTACACACGAATTACTGCAGACTACATAACGGTCCCAATACTCAATTGTATATTCAGGTCCGAGGTCTTTATCTTCGCCTACAAGTGTAACCTTAAATGGTTTATCAGGCTTTTTATCTGATAGAATAAGCCAGTAATTATATCCATTATCAGGGTAAATCCATCTGTCACCTACTTTCATATAGTATTCGCCGGATTCAATAACGGTGGCGTTAGCGTTGGCGTTTTCGGATGTTGACGGTGTTGGTTTCGATTCGTCTTTTTTCGGAGCGGTCAATTTACGTTCAACAGTGAAATCACCCATGCCTATTTTAACAGTGGAAGTACCGGATGGGATTACATATTCGCCGCCTTGATACATTCTTTGACCTCCGACTGAAATGTTGAGACAATCACCACTGAGAACCTCTGACGTTCCGTCCTTATACTTAGCCTTAACGGAATAGTCGCCTGTGACGAAGGTCGAGCTACCCGCATCGGGTTCGTCAGTTACTTTAACGGAAGAAACAAACGGCTTAACTGTAAACGGAATGACAATGTGCTGGTTCCCAACAACTACCCACAGGTCTTTCTCTCCCGGTACCCAGAAGCGATAACCCTTAGTGATTTGATTACCGTTCTCTTTAGATTTCATTCCACGTGCCCCGGCATAGTAGGTAAGGTCATCCCAATCTAAATTTTTATAGGTGAGTTTTTTTCCGTATGCTCCAATACCGGCACGGACTATAATTGATGTCGGGTCAAACGCATCTGCTCCTTGGCGGTAGGTTGTCTTTTTCATTGACGAATCGAGGGTGAACTCGCGAATGTTTTGCCAGTCCATATCCGGCAATACACCAATCCGCATAGAACAAACGGCAGTTTTAGAGGATGGAAATTTAACCTTGGCTTTATCCGCAGCCTTTTTCCATTTGTTGTATTCCGAATTCGTCATTTCACATTGTAAGGTCAAGGTGAAATATCCTACCTGGTTAAATTTGTACCCTTCTTCCAGTGGCATACCGTTTAGCCACCATTTAGGATTGTGCCCAAAGTGAGCTGAGTTTGCACCGCTGTAGTAGTACCCAATTGTAGCCTTGATGTTTTCGAACCTTTCACCAACTTTAAAGGTATCTGCTGGGATACCGGAAAACCCTTTGCTTGAAACGATTTCATATTTGCCGGTTAGTGAATTGAACACACAAGGCGAGCCCGCCGCCAGTGCCGTTGTCGGCAACAGGGTAAGCACCATGCACAGAGTGAGTAGTATGCACATAAATCGTTTTTTCATTGTTTTTCTCCTTCTTCTTACCATTCTTTGTTTTATATGCCCGGATATTAAAATAATACATCTTCCCTTCTTTCATTGATTATGACTGCATTCCATGTACATCATTTATTCATATTCAATATAGCATAAATTTCTCATTCAAAAACATCCGCTTCATGAAACACTCTTTTTTTGACACGAATAACAGTTTTTAAACTAATTTCTTAAGGTTTAAGGTCTTAAGGTTTAAGGAAATGGGTTTTAAGGAAATGGTCAATTGCAATCCGATAGATTAATTAAAATGAACTTTATTTAGTTCTGAAACTACGCTACTCCGTCTTTATAAATGAACTATATTATTCCTAAAAATAAAGTTCAAAATAAAATAAAGTACATTTCTCTATAAATGCACTTTATCGTTCATTCCTTATCAAGCAAGGATTTCCTCTATTCAATTATAAAATACTTTATTTTTAGTTATGAAGTAATATGTAGAAAAAAATTCTGATTAAAAGCCTTAATATTTTGAACTTTATTTTCATTAAAGTGGATAAATATTATTTTATAAATCAATGGATCAATAAACTTTATTTCTTTTATTAGACATTCAATTACATGTTTTACTGCATTTGAGCCACTT
Organism: Bacillota bacterium; assembly: GCA_023411215.1. Taxonomy (GTDB): domain Bacteria; phylum Bacillota; class Clostridia; order Lachnospirales; family Lachnospiraceae; genus Mobilitalea. Next base: position 37,965 of record JAEYOY010000024.1, read on the forward strand.
ATATTAAGATAAGTGGCTCATCTTTTAGAAGAAATGTCTCTTCTTCTGTCTTAACCCTTTACAATGCGGACAAGATTTCATATGTCTTTTTTGTAAATAAATCCTTTGCAGTCATTTGATATTTATGATTGCAGACTTTGCATATCCACCACACTTTATCAGAAAAGTTAATTTCGTACCGGTGCCCACGATACACGGCGCATACGGTTGATCGCGGCTCGTAAGTCATATTCGCGTGGTAAGTCGAGAAAGCGGTTCATTGTCGTAAAGAACCCAGTATCAACGATATTTATGCCCTCTAGCTCTATCTGCTCATATAATTTGCGTACACACATCGCAACGTCAATTTTGCGATCAACCGTTTTACGGTCAAGACCTCTCATAGCTAGCGCAAGCATCTCTAGTTCGTTACCATCGTCGGTACTTCGCTCCAAAAAACGTAACATGAAAGCAAGCGCATCAACCTGTGCGGCCGTTGCAATATCATGTAGGTTACGTACATCAATCCTCTCATCACCTATGACAATGAAGCCTGTATCGGAGACCTCAAGCTTCTCGGTGCCGCTTCCTTGGGGATAAGAAGTAAAACCGCTATTTAATAAAACACGTCGCGTCGTCCAATCAGTAATGCTCGGTGGTTCAGACGACATACACGAAATGCTTTTTGCGTGCAATGTCACGTCATGAATTTCAAAGTCGTCCATCATATAGATTTTATCCGCTACACCAAGGTACTCGCTACTACCGCCGATTACGAGTATTGTTGATACCCCGTTGGCCGAAAGTTCACGTACACGGTCGGTGAATGGAGTAATCGGCTCTTTTTTTATCAGCTCCTTCATCAGCACGTCGCGAATCATAAAGTTTGTCGCACTTCTATCCTCGTCAATAAGAAGAAGCGTTGAGCCGCACTCAATAGCTTCTATAATATTCGCCGCCTGTGACGTAGAGCCGGAGGCATGAGTAGTTGAAAAGGTGCTTGTATCTCCATCTGGTATCCATTTGATAAACGGCGAAATGTTAAGACACGATACAGCGCGTCCGTCCTCAGCTGTTATGGTAACAGCACTATGGTCTGTGATACATAACTCTCGCCCATCGCCCGCAACATGGTTGTATATTCCTGCAGATACCGCGTTCAATATCGTAGACTTGCCGGAATACCCTCCACCGGTTATGACCGTTACACCACGACGAATCCCCATACCACGCACACCTGCAATCGTGATTTCATCCTCAGTCGTACTTTGAAACGGCAGTGCGTCCTTCATCGGAAGTTCGGTGCCTTTCTCCCTTGCAAGTATGCTACCGTTAGCAATAAAAGCGCAATAATTCTCCTCACGCAAGAACCTGCGGATTGCGTTTTGCTTTTTTTCAAGTGCAAGCGCATACTTAAGTCCCTCTCTGTCAAATTCGCGGACGAACCGTTCTGTTTCATCAGGCAGATTGCCAACAAGCATTTTCCTCATTCGTTTAAGATTACCATGCGGAAGCTGCGCTTGTATCCGTATGCAAAGGCACATAATGTCTGGTGGTGCATCGATAAATTTTGTTACATAAATACCCGCTTCACGTCCATTTTCATAGTCTTTCGCGGGGCGCATGGCAAAGTATGCTGTATTACGCACAAGAACTTCTCCACCGGGCGCGTAGACATAAAATTTTCCATTGTCGCTATCCGGGCGAGCTTTGTTCTCATATTCTTTGTTTACACGATCAAAATATGTTGCAATTTTTCGCAAGCAAAAATCTGCTGCAGCAACCGTATAATCTGTAATATTTAGACGATCAACAGGAATTGCAATTGTTATTGTAGGACGATCAAGAGCCATGCGGTTCGTACGATCAAACGTATACGAAATACCGTCGCGCCAATAGGTAGGCTCACGGCGAATCCCTGTACGATCGCTGGCAGCTTCGCCTCCGGGCTTTCGATAGGTCACGATACACTCGCCATCGTAAATTTCTTTTTGTACAGGATTTCTGTCGACCATAACCGTGTAACGGAAGGTAGTAGTGTCAGTGTCTGTAATTTGGTTAAGATACCACAAAAGTCTTTTCAATAATTTCTCCCTCTTTAGGAGGACAAAATAAAAAGCCGCTGATAAAATCAGCGGCGTGAAAAGACAATACTAACGTATATGTATCGTTAAAAAGTCAATGCAGACAAAATGATTTTATCAGTTAAAAATAAAATTAGCATTTTCATTTTGTCCACCTCATTTCTTATTATTTATTATAATGACTGTTACCAAATTATCATAGCATAAATTTAAATGATATACAAGAAAAAATTTAATTTTATAAAGGATATTAATAATACACATTTTGGGTCCTTTCATAAACGGTCTCAATCATTTTATCTTTGTTATCCAATAGTATTGTGGGCATCTAATTCATGCCTGAAAAGTCAAAATATGATAATTCATATTCGGTTATACGGTAGTGATAAGCTATTTTTCTTAATATCAGGTTTCCGATTACGTACTCCTTTTCATAATTAGCAGTTGCATTTGGCGAGTCCAAACCAACAGCTAAAGAAAGCACACATTTATTTTTAAACTGTAAAAAATTTATAAATGAACTTAATTTATATGAGAGTTATAGCACTCACAAAGAACGAACTATATCAGGAGCTTCATTTATCATAGATATAAAGCCATTTTTTAGATCAGTGTTTTGATTTAGATAGCCCTGCATGCAAGTAAATAGTAGCATTCTTCGATAGCTTATGAACGTATCTATTTGCTTCAGCCAAAAATCATCAATATGATTTTCTGTTTCATACCCATTGATAAATTCATGAAAATAGCGTTGTATCGGTTCTTTGTTGTAGACATGATTAAACATACCCCCAGCCAGATCAAACATGATTCCTTGAACCGGAACGACGATATCCTGCATAAAGAAATGACAGCCAGCAACATCAAAATCAATTAAAGTAATATCATTACCGTTAACTATAATGTTAAATTGATGATTGTCATTATGGATAAAACCATAATTATTTCTGGTTATTGGGAGTTGTGAAAGCGCAACACTCATTTCCTGCCATTTACTCTTTACAAATTCATCCTTACACCAGTTATAAAAGAAATTAATCTCATCAGTATATCCATACTCGGAGGATTTTCCGCTAATATTCTTCCATATCGTGTAGTTCTTCGTAATCCTATGTGCTTTTCCTATCATCTTGCCCCAATGATAGCTCAAATCAGAAGCTAATAGTTCAGTCTTAGGATTTTCTCCTTCACAGTATTTCATCGAATAAGCAATACAAATATGATTTCCATCTTCATAGGTGGCATATAAATTCTTTTCCGAATTTTCTTCAGGGTATGCAATATTTATTCCCTGAGTTCCAAGATAATTAACAAATGCTAATCGATCGTTGAGTGCTTGCAATTCATCTGTTCCCGGCTTATCCACTGCCAAGATTTTGAGCACCTTTTTTTGACCTGCCAAATAATAAGAGTATGCTATACCGTCAGAATCTTCTCTCCCACCACCTAAAAAAGTAAGGTCAGATTCTTTTATTTGATAGGAACTACACAGATTGTTTAGTGCTTTTACAGTTACCTTTATCATAGTTATCTCCCTAATAATAAATTTATGTGTTTTTGCTACTGCCTATGCACACGACAGCCATACCAGTCATTTCCATGCCCGGTTCTTAATTTATTGAACTTCCAACTCAATATTGAATGATTTTTGCCTGTCTCCTGCCATAATACGCAATTTGCCTGTATTGTGACAGATAACTGCTTCCGTCGAACCTTCTGTACGAGCATCAAGGCAAATAGGCAATTCATTTGAATGATTGGTCAAGATGTTCGCTATACACTTTCGTTACCCGATCTAAGTGTAACAGACCATTCACACTATCACGGTCAAATATCGCGTTCATAGTAGCTATATGCGTGTCATATCCAGGGTCGGCGGGTAGTGGATAATTGTCCTGTGAGGCGATATAAGCTAGCCATCTATCCCGCGTATAATCCATCGGGTTGGGAAATTCGCAAATCGTCGGCTTTGTAAAAAATACATCTACCGTCTGTTTACTAATAGCAATCATCTCCCCACCGGGAGTAAGGTTGTATAGGACAATGACCAATCCATCGGGTTTGATGATGCGGCGACATTCTGTGCGGAAAGCCTCCATATTGAACCAGTGCAAGGCATGGGCTACGGTGATAACATCAACGCTCTGTTCGGGAAGCATAGTAGTCTCGGCTGTGCCATCCACAATCTTTGCGTTTGCAAAGGGCGCAAGCGTAATAGCAAGCTGCCTACGCATGTCCGCGTTGGGTTCAATGGCAAATACAGAGTAACCCTGCTCCACCAACGTCACCGTGAATTTCCCTGTACCCGCACCAATATCTGCAAATACGGCGTCCTGCGGTACAAGGGAACAAATATATTCAATCGCCGCTTTCGGATAGCCCGGCCGTCCAATAGCATAAGCCTCTGCTTTGCCAGTAAAATTATCTATATTCACTATTTTACTCCTTTCCGTTATACAGACTTCTTATATCGCTTTTGGTGATTAAGATAAACAGGGGAATGTATTTGACATATGAATCTATTATAAATCATTTAATTAGTAATTTCCATATTTTTCTTTCTGTTATATAAGTCACCAATCCCCTTCGATATTTTCGCTAAGTCCTTGAAATTGTAAACAACAGTGAAATCAGATAGTTGCATTCTCGATCAGTTAATACTTTACTAATCCTGTGATATAGTTTATTAATATCAACATACAATCCAATATTCTCTACAAAGCTTTAATCATACTCGATTTTTGCCTTAATTCTTCTAACGCCAGCCGAAGATGCCTCCTCCTTTAGTATTATAAATTTTCCCAATTCATTTGTATTAAAAGCATGTGGACCGCCACATATTTCATTGGAATAACCCGAGATCGTATACACTTTAACTCTATCACCATACTTATTGTCAAATATTCCGATTGCATTTGATTCTCTCGCTTCATCCAGAGTCATTTCCATGCAATTTACATCAATACTTTTATTAATTGCTTCATTTACAATCCTTGATACTTCATTTAGCTCATCTGCTGTTAGCTTTCTGTCAAATGAAAAGTCAAATCGTAATCTTTCTTCAGTTATATTGCTGCCACGCTGATAAATACCATCACCCAGCACCTTTCTCAGCGCACCATTCAGTAGATGTGTAGCTGTATGAAGTCGTGCTGTCAGAATACTGGCATCAGCAAGGCCGCCTTTAAACTTTCCCACTGCACCTTGTCTTGATTTCTCCTGGTGTTCTTTAAATCGTTGTTCATAATTATTAATATCTACCTTTACCCCACGCTCATCCGCTAATTCCATAGTAAATTCAATAGGGAAGCCAAATGTATCATATAACCTGAACGCTAATTCACCACTCAACATTTCATCCTTTTCCATTGACCCGAAAAATTGTTCTGCCTTTTTCAAACCAGAATCAATCGTTTTTCTGAACAAACATGACTCCTTTTCAATTTGTTCTATAATAAAGAATTGGTTTTCTCCCAGCTCCTTATATACCTCCTTATATTGCTGTATAATCACCTCTGCCAAATCACAAAGGATATTGTCTGGAAATCCATGCTTTTTGATTAATCTTATCGTCCTTCTAATTAGCCTTCGTAGAATATAGCCCTGCTCTGTATTGGAAGGTTGAATTCGCTTTGGGTCACCAAGTATAAATACAATTGCTCTTGCATGTTCACATATGATGCGGAAATCGCGTTTCGTTTCATCTGAATACGGAATATCAATTAAGCTTTTTAGCTTATTCATCACCGGTATAAATAGTTCCGTTTCATACACATTATCTTTCCCATTCAAAATGGTTAAAACTCGTTCCATTCCCATCCCGGTATCTACATTTTTATTTTGCAGAGGTTCATATGAACCATCACTGTTTTTGTTATACTCCATGAAAACATTATTCCATATTTCAACGTATTTACCACAGTGGCAAGCAGGCCCGCAATCCTTACTACAAGGCTCCTTTCCCATATCATAAAATATCTCAGTGTCCGGACCACATGGACCGGTCACTCCTGCTGGACCCCACCAGTTCTCTTCTCTTCCATAAAAGAATATCTGGTTATCTGATAAACCCTTTGCTTTCCACATCTTGGCCGTTTCATCATCCCTTGCAACGATATCATCACCGCTAAAAACGGTAACAGCAATTCTTTCTACCGGAATATTCAGGACAGTGGTTAGAAATTCATAACTAAACGAAACGGACTCTTCTTTAAAATAATCCCCGAGAGACCAATTACCTAACATCTCAAAAAATGTAAGGTGTGTATCATCACCAACCTCATCAATATCGCATGTTCTTATACATTTCTGAACATTAGTCAAACATTTACCTTGTGGGTGACTCTCACCTAACAAGTAAGGAACTAACGGATGCATACCAGCCGTAGTAAACAGAACCGTTGGATCGTTATCCGGTAGTAACGAAGCAGAGGCGATCTCACAATGCCCTCTCTCCTTAAAAAAATTGACATACCTTCTTCTTAACTCTGCTGCTGTCATTGTAAAACTCCTCTCCTAATAAATTTTAGTATGAACGAAGTGTCAGCTTGCTGACACTTTCGCGCCTGAGCGGGTTGCGAAGCAACTACTTCCTATCCGCGAAGTGCGCATCCTAGCGGAGCTTTTTTATCGTATAGGACGCAATTTCCTATACGATAAAAAAGCCCCAAGCTGATTAATTCAGCTTAGGGCGAACTATTATGTCCGTGTTACCACCTAAATTCAAGGATAAACTTGCACTCTGTTCGTACGGGGCAAATAAAATCAACCCGATACCAATTTCCTTTTAACGGCGGAATCTCCGATGAAGTCTACTTAGATTTCTCTGTTCGGTTCATAGCTCCAAGACTGCTTCCATGTTATCTTTGTAAAGATTCGCACCACCATCTTCTCTCTGTGACTCTAATAACATTTACTACTTCTCTTCATAGCCTTTTGAATTTAAAATTGTATGTAGAATACCATG
>JAEYOY010000042.1 GCA_023411215.1 Bacillota bacterium
CGTCATACGCTACTGTAAGTCTGCCTTCGTCTTTTCCTTTTTCGGCTATAAATAAAGTATCGCTGTTTAGTTGAAAAACCGGATCATTTAGAACATCAGGGCTGAAATCTGTAGTTGTTTCTGTAATATGCTCAAAATCTCCATATAGATAAAGTCCTATATCACCAAATAATGAATTGACGTTACGCTTTGGATATTTTTGCATTTTATCATATGTTTTTTCTAAGATTGCGTTTAGAGCCTTTAAATCCCTAGAAACATTTACAAGATCATCATTAGATTCATTCCAATATGATAAAACTTGCATGGATTTATCACTTAATCCAGTTATTTTTCTTACAACTTTAAAATCATTATTTGTGCTTTGTATATCAGTTAATCCAAGTAAATAATCACTGCTCACATTAAAAAATCTTGAAATTTCTATTATTTTGTCTGTAGGTGGATTTATAGAACCATCCATATATTGACTAATGGTTTGTCTTGTTACTCCAAGATGCTTGGCTAATTCGATTTGTGTTACCTTTTTTATAGAACTTTCCCCATTCATTAATTTTCTTAAAACAACAGGAAATGAGTTGTTGTAACGATTAGATTTATTTTCGATTTTCACTCTATTTTACCTCCTAATTTGGTACCTTAAAATTCATGCTTTTGGTAACTTGCATCAAATTATGAACATGATATAATTATTATAAAACAGGCAAGTGACAGTAGCTTTATAATTATAATAGCAAGTAATAGTTTACATGTCAATAATTACTACTATATGAAGGGGGTAAAACCATGAGAAAGGCTAACGAAGATATAAGAAGGGAATTAAGAGACGCTCATATTCCATTATGGAGACTAGGAATTGTGCAAGGATGCAATGAAGTGACAATGGTTAGAAGATTAAGGCTTGAATTGTCTGATCAAGATAAAGATTTAATTCGTAATCAGATAAAACAAATTGTTCAAGAAGATATGGAGGGATAGTATATGAGTGATATTCCTAAAATGCTTACTATTCGTCAGGCGGCGGCGACTGGTATTTTACCTGAACATAGTTTAAGACAGCTTGTAAGAGATAGAAAAATCGCATTTATTACAGTAGGGAATAAAGCCTTAATCAATTATACGGCTCTTTGTCGCCAACTCGAGCAACCAGATGGTTCTATAGAAGTTGCCGTCAATGAATAATATCAAATTTTACATAATTATAAGCGAAAGGTTGTGAATTAGATATGTCAATGACTTATTTACAGAAACTGAGATGTTCTAGTTGCGGTAAATTACTTGGGAAGAGCAATAATGAAGCGGAGATCAAATGTCCAAGATGCAAAGCAATCAACCATTTCAATCAGGAACAGTCAAAAAATACAAAATAATAGCGGTGGCAGCAGGACTAGATAAAGGCAGGTGAGAAATACGGAACAAGTTATAGAAGTTACGACTCCAACACAATTTCATACAGACGGACTGCTTCCGGCAGAGATAAACCGTTGCCTTAAATATTCGGACAATGGTAAGATCATGCAGACGATTGATAATGCAAGAGTTATTATATCATCTGATTATAGATTATCAGGGAAAATCCGCTACAACACTCTTGCATACGCTCCCTATGTATTTGGTGATCTGCCATGGGATAGAAAAGATACATACAGGGAATGGAACAATGCAGACGATTCACACTTGTATTGCTTTACTGAAAGCAATTATGGAATCGGCAATACTGAAAAGATAGCTCATGCCTTGAAAATAGTATCAACACATAATTCATTCAATCCAGTCACAGAATTTTTGGAAAGCATTACATGGGATGGAAAACCACATATTGAAAACTTACTGCCCGACTATTTAGGTGTCGAGAAGAATGAGTATTCCATCGAATGTATGAAACTGTTTATGCTGGGCGCGATTTCAAGAGCATATAAGCCGGGTACAAAGTTTGATTATATGCCGGTTATAGTGGGGCCACAGGGTATAGGAAAAAGCTCGTTTTTTAAAGCATTAGCATCTAATGATGATTGGTTTAGTGATAATTTTGCTACGATTGAAGGTGATAAGGCTATAGAAAAACTTAGAGGGAAGTGGTTGATAGAATTTGGCGAGCTGCTTGCTGTCAAAAGGGCACAGGATGTTGAATCGCTTAAGGCTTTCATCACTTCCACCATGGATACATACCGACCACCATATGAACGTAGAACAGAACATAGGCCAAGGCAATGTGTTTTCTGTGGAACTACAAATTCTTCACATTTCTTAACTGACAAGACAGGAAATCGAAGGTACCTTCCTTTGACAGCACGAAAGGCATATGTCAAGAAGTCACTATTTGAAAACCCTTCAAAGGTTATTGAAGAATTCCGACAGGCATGGGCTGAAGCAATGGCGATATATAGAAGCGGTGATTATAAACTGGTATTATCGGACCACTTAAGAGATTATGTAACTAATGCTCAAGAGGAATATCTGGAAGAAGATACTCGAATGGGTATTATACAAGAATATCTTGATAAATTACGAAGCAACGAAGTATGTGCCATCCAAATATATCGGGAAGCTCTAGGGAATTCATTGGGAAATCCCACTCTTAAAGAAATCGGTGAGATTCATACAATCATGCAAAATTCGATTACTGGCTGGATTAAGCTAGAGAAGAAGAAACGTTTCGGCGTATGGGGTCCGCAGTGGGGATATGTGCGAGTTAAGCAGCAAGAGACAGTAGAACAATTTATGACTATTGATACAGATACCGATTTACCGTTCCAATAACAGCATGGAACAGAGTATTGGAACATAGCGTGGAACGTTGAATTAAAAGGGTTTTCTCCTAGGTGTTCCAAGTGTTCCAATGATATATATAAAGTAGTAAAAGGGGGGTGAATAGGGAGTAAAAAGGAATATATAGAGAGTTTCGGAACGATTGGAACATTTTATAATTGAATTATTACCGAAAGCCTTGATTTATAAGGGTTTAAAGGGTGTTCCAATAATAGTGTTCCAATTGGAACAGATAAAGCATGAGGGTACATTTCCTTGACGGCATGAGGGTGCTGTTTTGGGTTAATAGGGATATTCATGATTATAATCAAAACAATAGGTACCTATATCTGGGAGGATAAGCGAGAGGGCTTGTTTAAATCAAATTCTCGGAAAGTAGGTAGATCGCAATGAATCAATTATCTAAAGAAATTTTACATGCATTAAGACAGTCAGCGCAAGAGGAAGGAATTACATTGTCGGAAGCTATAGGAATTTATCAATTACATGAGATGATCCGGCTTAATAAGCAATTAGAGGAAACTCACTTGTATGTTAAGGGAGTTGATGAA
>JAEYOY010000030.1 GCA_023411215.1 Bacillota bacterium
CTAGCCTTTGATGTGAAATCCGTATCGAATCAAAATAAAACGAAGGTAAATGTGATTAAGCTGATTGACAGGCAAATCATCAATACCCGTGAAGTAGCAGAGCTTCCCGTAGAAAACGGTAAGATTAAGATGAATGTGGAAGCAGATATTTTAAAACTAGCAGTTGTTGAGAGATATGGAAAAACCGGCGGTGTAGGTGTTGGCTTCGTACAAGGATTTGAACTTAAAAAAGGAGCTATGGCCTACTCTATGTCCCATGACCATCATAATATAGTTGTTGTAGGTACCAAGGAAGAGGATATGGCAGCAGCGGTCAATGGTATTGCAGAAATGCAGGGTGGATTAACCATAGCAGAAAATGGTGTAGTGACACATCGGATGCCATTACTCATTGGTGGCTTAATGAGTGAAAATACGGCGGATCAAGTCATGGCAGACTTAGAGGTTATGAACCATGCTGCAGAAAAGCTTGGTTGCAAAATGGATGCACCCTTTATGGCACTAAGCTTTATCTCATTGCCTACGGTTCCCGAATTAGGCCTGACAGATATGGGCTTAATCGATGTCTTACGTCATGAACTAATCGATGTTGAAATTATAGATTAGCTATTCGAATGTAATATCCGATCGATATCTGGGTAAAACCAGATATTTATAAAACACTCCTTATGATTCAAGCATAGTACTAGGGAAGGGGCCTTTGCAAAATAGCTGATCAGCTATGGAGCAAAGGCCCTTTTTTATGCCCTTAATCAAAAGTGCCCACTAAAGATTTAACAGAAAGAACGCGTCGCATCTAACTAAAAAGTTATTTTGCGACGCGCTCTTTTAGAATTAAAACAATTGATTATTGTTATGGTGTTTCATAAGCTATGCCGTTCTCTCAAACTGTGAATTATAGAGGTTAGCATAGAAGCCACCTTTTGCAAGAAGCTCGGTATGGGTACCTTGTTCCACGATATCTCCCTCGTTCATGACGAGGATTAGGTCAGCATCACGAATGGTAGATAAACGGTGCGCTATGATGAAGCTGGTTCTTCCCTTCATCAGGCTATCCATCGCCCTCTGTATCATAATCTCTGTTCTGGTATCGACAGAGCTGGTAGCTTCATCGAGAATTAGAATCTTAGGATCAGCCAGGATAGCACGGGCTATGGTTAATAGCTGCTTCTGACCCTGGGATACATTACTTGCCTCCTCATTGAGTACCATCTGATAGCCATCGGGGAGTGTTGAGATGAAGTGATGCACATGAGCAGCCTTAGCGGCTTTCATTACTTCATCATCTGTAGCATCCAGCTTACTGTACCTAATGTTCTCCATAATGGTTCCATTAAATAACCAAGTATCCTGAAGTACCATACCGAACATCTTACGAAGATCACTACGATTAAAGTCCTTGATGTTATGACCGTCAATTAAGATCTCACCGCTATTGATATCATAGAAGCGCATCAACAGCTTAACCATAGTAGTCTTACCTGCACCGGTAGGTCCAACGATTGCAATCTTTTGACCCTTAGATACCTTGGTGCTGAAATCCTTAATAATAATTTTGTCCGGATGATAACCAAAATGAACATGCTTAAACTCCACATGACCATTCAAGCCTTCAATGGATACCGGATTCTCTACCGTCTGGACCTCTTCCTCGACCGCTAGGAATTCAAACACTCTTTCTGCTGCCGCAGCGGTGGACTGGAACATATTGGCTACCTGCATCAGCTGATTGATGGGCTGTGTAAACTGACGGATATATTGGAAGAAGGATTGAATCTGACCCACCTGAATCTTGCCGTTGATTGCTAGATATCCACCAAGGATAGCTACTCCTACATAACCAATGTTACCTACGAATTGCATTACCGGCATCATTAAACCGGATAGGAACTGGGACTTCCATGCAGATTCATATAGCTTTTCGTTCTTCTCATCGAATTCTCTGATGGAGTCCTGTTCCTTGTTGAAGACCTTAACGATGTTATGACCACTGTAGACTTCCTCAACCTGGCCGTTGACGTGGCCTAGATATTCCTGCTGCTGTGCAAAATATTTCTGAGATTTTTTAATCACAAGGCTTACAACGACGCCCGAGATTGGTAAAATGAGCAATGCAAGGAGTGTCATCGAAAAACTGATTCTCAGCATCATAATCAGTACACCGATAATGGTAATTACCGAGGTAATCAATTGACTCAAGCTCTGATTCAAGCTGTTACTCAAGGTGTCGATATCATTGGTAACTCTGGACAGAATCTCGCCGTGGGAGGTAGTGTCAAAGTAATTCATCGGCATACGATGAATCTTTTCAGAGATATCCTTACGGAATTTATAGGCTACCTTTTGACTGATCCCTGTCATAATCCAGCCTTGAATAAAGGATAGTATGGCACTAATCCCATACAGTAGGATCAAAGTAATTAATATTTTTGACAGGGCATCAAAGTTTATTCCATCTCCACCTTGGATTTTACTGATTAAACCATTGAAGATTTCTGTTGTTGCATTACCCATGACGGTAGGACCGATGATAGAGAATATGGTACTACCGACCGCGAATAGCAGCATGAGCAGGAAGCCGAATCGGTATTTCGAAAGACTCGCAATTAGCTGCTTCATGGTTCCTTTAAAATCCTTTGCCTTTTCACCGGTCATTCCGGGAGGCCCCATATGACCGGACTTTTCTTTTCTTTTTGCAGGTGCGGGATTCACGGGAGTTTCTGTTCTATTATCATCTCTACTCATAATTCAATTCCTCCTCTGACAATTGCGATGAAGCGATCTGCTGGTATACTTCGCAGTTCTTTAACAATTCTTTGTGGGTACCCTTTCCGACGATACGACCGTCATCCAGCACAAGTATCTGTTCTGCATTCATAATGGTACTGATTCTTTGAGCGATAATTAATATGGTACTGTCAGAGAGCTTCTCCTTCAAGGTTTTACGAAGTGTAGAATCCGTCCTATAGTCCAGTGCAGAGAAGCTGTCATCGAAGATATAGATCTCCGGCTTCTTCGCGATTGCTCTGGCGATAGAAAGACGCTGCTTCTGACCGCCGGATACATTCGTTCCGCCCTCAGAGATGGGGGCTTCGTAGCCCTCCGGTTTCGCATCGATAAACTCTATCGCCTGTGCTATCTCGGCAGCCTTTTTAATATCATCTTCCTTAGCATCCGGAGCACCAAAGGATATGTTTGATGCTATCGTACCTGTAAATAAGGTGCCCTTCTGGGGTACAAATCCAAGCTTATCGCGAAGGGAATACTGCTTCATCTTCGTAATATCGGTTCCATCGACTAATATGGTTCCCTGAGTAGCATCATAGAATCTGGGTATCAGATTAATCAAGGTAGATTTACCGCTACCTGTACTTCCAATAATAGCAGTTGTTTCTCCGGGCTTGGCTGTAAAGCTGATATCGGATAACACATCCTCCTCTGCATTGGGATAACGGAAATATACATTTTTAAATTCCAGAACACCTCTCATATCTGCTTTGGTAGGCTCATCGGTATCGGATTCCTTGATCGCAACCTCAGTTTCCAATACCTCAGCAATACGCTTTGCTGCAACTAGTGATCTGGGCAACATAATGGAAACCATGGTAAGCATAAGGAAGGAGATGATAATCTGCATGGTGTACTGGATAAAGGCTATCATATCGCCAACCTGCATGGTTCCGGCATCAATTTTACCTGCGCCTACCCAGATAATCAATATGGAAATCAGGTTCATAATCATCATCAATACCGGCATCATAAAGGTCATAACACGATTTACAAAGAGTGAATTCTTCGTTACATCAACATTGGCTTTGTCGAAACGTTGCTCCTCATAGGAGACAGTACTAAAAGCGCGAATAACAGGAAGACCGGTAATGGTTTCTCTCATGACAAGATTGATGCGGTCAACAAGCTTTTGCATTACTTTAAACTTTGGCATTGCAACGACAAGTAATGCACCGATTAGAATAAAGACAGCACCAATACCTACAATAAGCACCCAGGACATGGAGTTATTGGTTTTCATAACCTTCAGAATTCCTCCGAATGCCAAGATAGGAGAGTAAATAACGATACGAATGAAAAACACGACCAGCGTCTGAACCTGTTGGATATCGTTGGTGCTACGCGTGATCAGTGAAGCGGTAGAGAACTGATCCATCTCTTGATTAGAGAAGGACAGAACCTTCTTAAAGACATTACTTCTTAGGTCTTTACCAAACATTGCGGCAATCCTTGAAGAGAATAAGGTGACAAGAATGGAAGCAACCATTGCCACAAGTGCTAGGCCAATCATTCTGACACCGACAAAGAGAATGTAATTAATCTGCATCCGGTTAACATTGATACCAATTGCTTCATACTCTCCTTTAATAAATGAGCTTGCACTGGAAGTAAGCAGCATCTCGGGCATCTCGTTAAGTTTTTCTGTTATGCCGGAAAGCATTGCGGTTTTTCCTTCCGGTGGAACAAGGGAGAGAAGTTGAAAAATATCAGGATTGCCCTGTGTCATTTCAGCAGGGAAGTTCGCAAGGAACTGTTGCTTCATCTCCTGAGAGGCTTCATTATCGCCCTCAATGGTTAATACCATCATCATGGGGATGGACATGGCATCCGCAAGCTCTTCCTCTGCTTCCTTATCCCAGAGATAGATACTCTCCGTGGCAAGAGCAGGATATTCCTCCTGATAATCGGACCATTCCGTTTCACTAAGTTCTTCTTTTTTTAATTCTTTGTAATGGTCTCTTACCAGCGTGTTATTTATGTCATCCATAAATACGGACAGCTTATCAAGCTCTGTCGCGCGTATCGCTTCCGGTACCTTATCTTCAATTCCGCTGTTGGTAATACCGGTATTAATAATATCCGAGGTATAGGTGGGCAGTGCTAAATCACTAGCAGCCTGTAATACCAATAGAATTGTAACAAAAAGAATTGCTACAACCGATTTTTTTAAGAATTTTAGCAGCTTAAACATGTGTTTTCCTTTCTATTGTTAATGGATTATTATAAATCGTTATTATTTATATTGTTCCTTATTTTTTGCATTAGGTGCAATAGGGTCTTCAATTCCTCCTCCGTAAGACCATCAAATAATTTAGTGGTCATCCCCTCCATGAATTTTTCCCCAGCCTCTGCCTGAAGCAATCCTTCCGGAGTAAGGTATACTCTCATCATCCGCTTATCCTCTGTATCTGGAATACGATAAACATAATGATTTGCCTCTAGCTTGTTCAACATACCGGTGATGGTTGCCGGCTTTACACAATGTTTTTCAGATAAGGCCTTTTGAGTAATACCTTCATTATCCTTAATATGAAGAAGTAACTGGGGTTGACCTGGATAAAGCTTTGTTTTTTCCAGCTTCTGATAGGAATGCTGATGAATGGACTTCATTAATTCACTAAAGGTGATAATCAGCTGAGTTACTTCATTGTTCTTTTCGATTGATCTCTCCTCCTTAATCTTCCAAAAGTACTTAGGTGCCTAATAGATATGTATTATAACACGATGAACCAGTAAGTCAATATATACAATTCTTAAATTTTTATGAGAAGCAAAAGAATACATATTTTTACCAATTATATTATGGAAATAACCACTTATTTTAATCCCATAGACAGAAGAATTTCCGATGTTATAATGAAATTAAAGTTGAAAATCACACTAACATGACACGCCTGCCCTTTGTGATGGTTTGTGCAGAGAGGACACAGGCACAAACTTAATAGTGTGAAAATCGATTTTAATTCTAGCACTATGTACAGGGGGGATTGGGAATGGATGTAGAGATCTGCATAGATAAGGACCGAATAAAGCCCAAAGTGGTAATACATACCAATGAGGTGACTTCTGAGATCAATGAGATGGTGAAACGGTTGTCAGACTACAATCAACAGGTACTGGTGGGATATCTGAATGAAGAAGCAATCTTATTGAACCTTGAGGACATCTATCGAATTTATTCCCAGGGCCAAAAGGTGGTTGCCGAGACTCAGAAGGAGAAGGTTTATCTTAGATTTCGATTATATGAACTGGAGGAGAGGTTAGCCGGAACAAGGTTGATCCGGATATCGAATTCGGAGATTATCAATCTAAAAAGAATTAAGAGTCTTGATTTAAGTATCTCAGGAACAATAACGATGAAATTTGATAATGGAGAGAAATCCTTTGTATCGAGAAGATATGTGGATAAGATAAAACACTATATAGGAATATCGTGATATTGGTTTAAACAGTCGACTGTATAAATATATGAATACAAAGATATATTATTCAGAGTTTTCATACCCTTATCGGGTAGAAGGAGGATATTATGACAATGAAAAAAGCATTACTAAGAGGTCTTTACGGCGCTCCTCTCGGAGTATTCTTTGGATATACCATTACCATATTAATTGCACTGGTGAATCCAAAGGGAGGAGAGTATAATCCGGTAGTACCTCAGCTGACGATACTACTGAACAATGAAATTATGGCAGTTGTCTTGCAATATGTATTAATGGCAATCATGGGCTTTGGGTATGCTGCTAGTTCAGCGGTATATGAGGTGGAGCAATGGGGTATTGCCAAGCAGACAATCATACACTTTTTGATTATGACGATTTCCACCTTCCCAGTGGCCTATACCTGCTACTGGATGGAGCATTCCTTATTCGGTATCCTAACCTATGTCGGAATATTCATTGGTATATACTTTATCATATGGCTTTCCCAGATGTACTTTTGGAGTCGGAGGATTAGAGGTATCAATGATAAGCTGAGAAAGAATTAATAAGCAAAGCTAGGTAAGAGCTGTATAAGGATCGTGTTAGTAAAGGGGATGTTGCAAAAGGCAAGTTGAAGCGGAAGGAAAGGACAGCATGCATGTTGTTCTTTCCTTTATTTAAACCATACCTTTTGCAACAGCCACTTAAGCAAATTGATGTCTTATTGATTCAATTCCTCCAATAATATCTCAAGAAGTGCATCGTTTTGCTCCGGATTCATAAAGCAGAATCGAATGAATTTGTTATTTAAGAACGGGAAGGTAGAGCAGTCGCGGAGCATTAATCCTTTGCGAATAGCAGCTTCGAATAGATCCATGGAGGTGATTTCCTCCTTTAATATCTTAATTAGAATAAAGTTCGCTGTTGGGGTGTAGTACTTAATATTCTTACAGGTAGAGAGAACCGTACAGATACGGTCACGCTCCTTTGCAATTAAAGAGCGGGTATCCTTGATGTACTCTTCATCCGTGAACATAATCTCCCCTGCTATTGCAGCAAGACTATTGATGGTCCAGGGATTTTTTCTTTGGTTCATTTCCTTTAGCAAATCCGCATTACCACAGATTGCATAGCCTAGACGAAGACCGGGAGCAGCAAAGAACTTCGAGATACCCCGGAGGATAATAATATTATTATAGTAACCGGTCAACGGTGCGGAGGTAATCTTAGCTACATCTTCAGCAAATTCTACATAGGTCTCATCCACCATCACAAAGATGCCCTTTTGCTTGCAGATATCCAGAATCTTTCTCATATCACTTCTCGTTATTGCAGAGGAAGTCGGATTATTCGGATTACAGATGACAAGAAGATCAACATCGGAGATCAGCATCTTCTCTAAGGACGTTATATCTAAATTAAAATTATTCTCCTCCTCCAAACGGTAATAACGGGTTACTCCGCCGTCTAAAGCCACCTCGCGCTCATATTCGGAATAGGTGGGACCGATAATTAAGGCATGCTTCGGATGTTTGATCTGGATGAATAAAGAGATCAGCTCGGTTGAACCATTGCCTACGATAACATTATCCATATCGGTATGAACATAATCGGCAATCTTCTTACGAAGAGAGCTATAATCCCGATCGGGGTAACTCATAATCGCATCAATCCGCTGCGCTAAGGTTGCCTTAAGCTTGGGTGAGATGCCTAAGGGGTTTACATTCGCAGAGAAACTTACGATATCCTCCTTCTTAATTCCATATACCTTCTCAATTATCTCTAAATCACTGCCATGAAAATGATCTGTGTGCTTTATCATATGGCTCCTTTCCGGTATAATTAACTGCTCGAATACCTGTATAACATTCATTTATAAAAACGTTACTGTTCCGATTCCAGCCAGTATTATGGTAAAATGAGTTTGACCAATGTATCTGAATTTGGATATATTGGTCGAAGCATATATTAACTTTGGCTGGGGTCTTATCATTGACCGTAAAACCATCGTTTTTTGATAAATACTGGATTTTTTTCTATGATTGAATTATAATTATTACATTATTATATCTTATTTTGGATAATTTGCAATGATTCCTGTGAAAGGAGCTTATTAATTGAAGGATAAAATCGAACGTTTTTCAAATGGAGATTTTGAATACGAGCTTCCTTTTATTTGTTTGTCCGAGGAGGAAATCAGGATAACAGTAGAAATGGGGAAAACTTATGAAGGCAGCTTCACCATCAGTAATTCTATGGAGCGTGAGATGAAGGGTATCATCTATTCCTCTAACCGTCTGATGCAGATTGCAAGCCCGTCTTTCATGGGTGTTTCTAATACGGTTATCTATTCTTTTCATGCGGATCACCTAAAGGCCGGGGAGGTCATACAGGGGGAGATTAGCGTTGTCAGTGACTGTGGAGAGAAGACGCTTCCCTTTACAATCAATATAGAGGTTGCTTACGTAACTACCTCCTTGGGTAAGATAAAGGATTTATTTCAGTTTACCAACCTGGCAAGGATGGACTGGTCTGAGGCAAAGAAGGTCTTTCGTATGGAGGAATTTGAACGGATCTTTTTGGTTAATGAAGAGCGATATCGTTTCATTTACCGTAATCTGATAAAGAGTATTACTACCAGTCAGGCTTTAGAGGAGTTTTTGATAGCAATTCATAAGAAAGCAATGATTCGTCTTGTGGTTGATAAGACACAGGTCGATTATTTAGTTACGGAAGAGGGGATAAGTGATAGGCTGATTCTGACCAAGGACCATTGGGGCTATGCTGAAATCAGAGTAAGCACTGAAGCACCCTTTATTCAATTGGAACAGAAATTCCTATGGGCGGATCGGTTTATCGGGAATACTCATCAGATATCCTATTCTATTGATCCGGCGAAGCTTAGGCCCGGAATTAATTATGGTCAAATATTGATTAAGACGGCATATCAGACCATTACGGTCGAAGTAAAATGCTGCTATAGAAAGCAAACGGAACATAGATCTGAGCATAAACTGATACAGAAGCTGGAGCTGGGGCTGATGGATAATTATCTCAGTTTTCGTTTGAATAAAATTAGTCTGGAGAGTTATATTGATGAGGCGGAAGCTCTATGGAAGGAACTGCCCGATCGGGAAGACAACAAGCAAAAGAGCTTGATTAAAACCCATCTGGCATTAATATCCGGCAACGAAAAGCTCGTGAAGGAAGAATTGGAGAATTTCCAGAGGGAAGAAGCCGTATGGAAACGCAGATCTGTGGTGGAATACTGTGCTTATCTCTATCTGAATGCTCTCTATAAGAAGGAAGATGAGGTCATTAAGGAAGCAGCCCGGGTAATCCGTTCCTATTATGAGAATGGGAAGGCTGACTGGCGGATACTCTGGTTCCTATTGAATATAGATTCTACCTATGGTAAAAGCGGAGGCAGAAAGTTATCTGACATCAAGGAGCAGTATGAAGTAGGATGTCATAGTCCGATTCTCTATTATGAAGCAATTTGTATTCTGAATCAGGAACCGGTTCTGCTTCGGGAATTGAGCGGGTTCGAGATTCAGATATTGAATTTTGGTATTAAGAATTTTATGCTTACGAAGGAGCTGGCACAGCAGTATACTTATCTTGCCAACAAGAGAAAGACTTACCATCCGGTTATTTACCAAGACTTAGTCAGGCTATATGATGAATATGGGGATGTTGACATCTTATCCGCCATCTGCTGTCTGTTGATTAAGGGTTTGAAAAGGTCGGCGAAATACTTTGAATGGTATCGACTTGGTGTTGAAGCACAGCTTAGAATCACAGAGCTTTATGAATATTATATGTATTCGATCAGCTACGACCTACAGGAGCCTCTGGCTCAGCCGGTATTGTTGTACTTTATCTATAACAGCAGTATAAGCGATCGAAAGAAAGCATTTCTTTATGCTAATATTGTAAGAAATAAGGATAAAAATGAGCCGATTTACCGTAGCTATCAAAAACGTATGGAGATATTCGCTACAAAGATGCTGGCTGCACATCAGATTAGTAGTGATCTGGCGGTATTATATCGGGAATTCATGACAAAAAGTGTGTTGACAGCAGATCTTTCAAGACATATGCCTTATGTAATGTACCGCCACGAACTTACCTGTGAGAATCCCAATGTGATTAGTGTTAAGGTTGTTCATAAGGAGCTCGGCATTGAAGAAAATCAGGTTCTGAATATGGGCATTACTCAGATTGATATTTTCACAAGTAATGCAGAGATTTTCTTAATTGACAGCTTCGGCAATTATTATATAGAGTCTGTTGACTATAGTATAACTCCCTATCTTAATCCCGAGGAGTACGAGAATCATTGCCTGGAGTATTCTAACCATTCTATGCTACTTTTACATCTCTTTGACCGGTATCAAAATTATCGGGTCATGAGTGAAAATTCGATTGCGCTTCGTAAGCAGGTGCTGCAGATTGAAGGCCTGGCTAAGGAATATACGACGGATTGTTACCAGGCTTTAATTGAATATTATTATGAGAACTATAACGATGAACTTCTGGAGCTTTATCTTAGCCAGATTGATCTTCATAGTATCAAACCAATTGAAAGAACAAAGTATATTGAATATATGGTAGTCAGAAAGCTTTATAATCTGGCACTAAAGGCATTGGAGATCTTTGGATTTGAAGGAATCACCGTTAATCGCCTTGTGAAGATGTGTTCAGGATGGATGCTGACATCGGATGCAGACGAACGGCATGAGATACTAGTAGCTCTTTGTTATCATGTCTTTTCCCATGGTAAATACGATGAAGCCATCCTGCGGTATCTGATTCATTATTATGAGGGCGCTACCGAGGAGATGTTCCGGCTTTGGAAGGCAGCCAAAAGCTTTGAGCTGGATACTCATAGCCTGGAGGAACGTTTACTTAGCCAGTTATTGTTCGCGGAAAGCTATCTCGAGGATAGCTACCAAGTATTTTATGATTATTATAAAGAGATAACAAACCATATACTGATTCGAGCATATTTATCCTTTTATGCTTATCAATATTTGGTTCATGAGCATATCATACCCACGGAGTTGTTCCCGGTTATGAGGAGAGAGTTGAATTATGAAGAGAATGATATTTGCCTCCTTGCATGGCTGAAATACAATATTCGTAACAAGGCATTAACGGAGAACGAACGAAGCTATATTGAGCGTCAGATTACTATCCTGGTAAAGAAGGGGATTGTACTTCCTTTCTTTGCTGAATATCACAATCAAGTAGCTCTACCGGAAAAAGTGTTGAATAAATGCTATATTACATATATTACTGATCCTAGAAGTCAGGTTTATATTCATTTTCGCTTATTAAAACAGCAGGAGCAGGATTATATTACGGAGCGGATGACCAATGTATTCATGGGGATACATGTGAAGGAATTTGTATTATTCTATCACGAGACAGTACAGTATTACATCACGGAAGGCTATGCAGAGGAGGAAGAGATTATGGAAAGCTTCCATGCACAGTATGATCCGGGGACTGGGGAGGATGAGGAGGACAGATATAATCAGATTAATCTGATGCTGATGGCAGCTGAAGTAAAGGATGATAGCACCCTGCAGGGTATTATGGAGAATTATATTCAGAGGGAATACCTCGCAGATACTTGTTTCAGGCAGATTGATTAGATGCTGCATCTTCCTGATCACATGGTCTACAGGCTATGAGAAAGGCATGGTTATGCTATGGATACTATAAAAAAATTGATTGTCGGATATGATTTGTGTGAGGATTACACACAGATTAGCTGCTATAGCTATAAAACCTCCGAGCCCCTGCCGATCAGTATAAGGGAAGAGGATGAGCTAAATCTGATACCGACAGTATTATGCGTCAAAGCGGATACAAAGCAATGGCTCTTCGGTGAAGAAGCACTAGCCTGTGGAGCGGATAATGCAGGTATTGTGGTGGATCATTTACTGGACAAGTTGATTAAGGAAGAGGAGATCCAAATATATGACCAGAGCTTTAACCCAGTAGTCTTACTGGAGAAATATCTTCGTAAAACACTGATGCTTATGAAACGGTATTTTCCTACAGAGCAGATATCAAAGATGGTTGTGACGGTACGTAATGCACGTCCGGTGTTAGTGGAGGGTATCTATTCTGCATTAGAGCAATTGGGTCTGGAGAAGGACCGGGTAGTGGTAATGAGTCACGCCGGTGCCTACCTTTATTATGCACTTAGCCAGGACAAATCCCTGTGGATGAATGATGTGGGATTGTTTGATTTTAGTGAGGAAGGTCTTCTCTACTATCAGATTAAGTTAAACAGAAGAACAAAACCGATGATAGCTAGCTTAAATAAGACAGATTACAGTCAGGACTTGAATTATAAGATGCTGAGCAATAAGCAGGAAAATCACTCATATATTTTTGAAAACATCGCAAATGCCGCGCTTTATAAGAAGCTGGTAACCACACTTTACTTTTCCGGAACAGGCTTTCACGGTGGCTGGGCGGAAGAGGCGATTAGGGGCTTGTGTGCGGGAAGACGTGTGTTCATGGGGCAGAACCTTTTTACCAAAGGAGCCTGCTATGCGGCTAAGGAGCTGTCCGGTGACAGGTTACTGGAGGACTTTATCCTTCTTAATGATGATATGATTACTACTATTGTTGCATTACGGGTTTATAAGGACACGAAGTTCCAGGAGGAGATGCTGGCAGAGGCTGGGGAGACCTGGTACGAGGTCAATAGAAGCATAGAGGTCATCCCGGAGGGAGAAGTCGAGCTGGAGCTTATTCTGAAGAATATACTATCGAAGGAGATTGTAAGGGAGAAGATTCATCTGACCAGCCTGCCGGACAGGCCAGATCGTATGACCCGACTGGAAATCAACCTCACCTGCAAGAATCAATCAACCGGGGTGATCAGAGTGAATGATCTTGGCTTTGGTGAAATCTATCCGGAGACAGGTTGTATCTTAGAAACCACGATAGAAATCTGAGAAAATGAGGAATTGAAGCATGGGTAAGCTGATATTATGCAGTGGTGCAAGAACGAAAAGACCATACAGTTTTCCTTTAAGCGGAATACGGGTGTATTCCATTGAGGAGCTTTGTCATTTTCTCTTTCATCATATTTATCTGATTGAAGAAGAGTTGTTCAATAATGCATTGATTGATTGGATTCAGGTTGAATTGAAGTTGCCTGAGCGGGCAGAGAAGCTTAGACAGCTAAAGCTACGGCACGCAGATACGAAAACTATGGTTACAGTAATATTATGCAGTGCAGACTATTATACGGAATATGAGATTAAGAGTTACCTCAAGGAATTGGATACAATCGCAGGATTACCCAGAATTAAAAGAAACTGTATTAAAGCAAATAATTATCTGAAGCAGCGGCAATTTAAAGAAGCAGAAGCAGAGTATGAGAAGCTATTTGAGTTGAAGGAAGCGGCTGAGCTGACACCGGAGGATTATGGCGATATACTCCATAACCTGGCAGTTGCTAAGTTACATACGGTAGGATTTCGGACGGCAGCAGAATTATTTGAACAGGCATATATAAGAAATAATAAGGAGGAATCCTTGCGTCAATACTTAATTGCAATCCATCTTATCGGTATGGAGGAGCTCTACCGCAGTAAACTAGAGGAGTATCAGGTCAGTGAGGCATTAAGACTGAATATAGAAGGTATGTTACAGGAGAAGAAAGTAGATGCGGAACAAAGCAGTTTAATGATAGAACTTCATAATATCAGGCAGCTAAGACTCTCCGGTAATCTAAATGAATATTATCAGAGGACTGAGGAGTTGATAGAAGGCTGGAAGACCCAAATACGGCAAATGTAATAGTGTGAATTACAGATTTAGGAAACATTGAGAAGAGAGAGTATAACTAGGTTTGCATTAAAGCTATTTTGGAGGTTGGAATGGGACTATTTGGTTTGTTTGGTAAAAAGAAGAGAGCGGTGCAGGAAGTAGAGGAAGATGGATTCGGGCAGGAGACAGAATTGAATGCGGCTGCACAGAGACAGGAGAGAAGGAGAGAAGGAAAGCTTCCTTCAAAGCTTGGTACCCATACCGAACGAATGGGCTATGTAAAGGATAATTGTGAAATTATCATAGAAAGCGGACGGCAGATCGAAGAAGCCAAGGTAGAATATCAAGCAGTCACTTCGTATCTGACCGATATGCAGAAGATTGATAGGATACCACAGGACCAGAGGCAGAATCTTGAAGAGGCAGCTAGAAAGCTTGTAAACCTTAATAAAGAGCGCGAGAGCCTGCAAAAAAAAAGCTCCATTTTATCCGAACGGCAGTATCATCTCTATGAGAGCTATGAGAAGCAGCTACCAAAGGAAATGACTTTGATACAGGAGGCAGAGGAATATCAGGTGATGATTCAAAAGGATATCATGCATCTGGAGAAAGAGAGACTTAAGCTGGATGAGGAGCAGGAGGAGATAATCAGCAAACAGGCTTTTCTTAAAGGAATTGCTGTTACGACCAGTGTTATTGTTATTGTACTATTTCTCCTATTTGCCCTGCTTTCCAATTATTCGGATGCAAACTTTACTATCCCATTCTTATTGACTGTATTAATGGGAATGGCGTCTGCCTTATACATTTTTATGGAGGCTAGAAAGAACTCCGGAAGTATCCGTCTGGTGCAGATGAAACAGAACAGACAAATTATGCTGATGAACAAGGTGAAAATTAAATCAATTAATAACCGAAATTATCTGGATTATTCCTATAGCAAATACATGGTACAAAACTATGAACAGTTAGCAATAGCCTGGGTAGAATATGTTCGTATGAAGGATGAAGCCAGGAGGTATCAAAGTAATACTGAGCTATTGGAGTTCTTTAATAATGAACTCATACACGAACTGAAGAAGCATGGAGTCGTTGACTCGGAGATATGGATATATCAACCAACAGCCATTCTTGATAATAAGGAGATGGTTGAGGTACGTCATCGACTCAACGTGCGTAGACAGAAGCTTAGGGATAGAATTCAGTCTAGCAATGATCAGAAGGACGAGGCACTCGCTGCAATCAAACAGGTGATGAAAAATTATCCTGATAGTGTCCAGGAAGCGGAGAAGCTACTACGAAGATATCGAATTGATATTGAGGAATGATAGGACAACCTTTATATCCTAATTACGAGAGAAGTAAAAAAACGAAAAATTGCATATGCCTATAAATATAAGGACATTTACTCAGGTGTCCTTTTTTTATACCAATATAGAAAGGATGTGTTGCGTCCTATATAGCACTGCGTTATATTCCCTTAACTAAACGACATCGGTTTAACGGCACATTCTTTTTACTTTTGTAGGGCTATCTTTAAAAGAACACCATCTAGGTTTGTGGACCCCAATGGCTTCTATCGTTTCATAAGAAAAATCCTTATGATTCAATTTAAATTATATGTGATTTTCAATTTGACATTGGTGATAATGTGTGATAATGTGTGTTTGTGTGGAGGTGGTTGCGAATGTTTGTGAATGAGAGGTATTCTGTAATTCTAGATCATATTAATCGAAAAGGCTCCGTATTAGTATCAGAATTGGTTGACGAACTACATACTTCAACCGAAACAATACGGCGGGATCTAATCTATTTAGAGAAAGAAAACCACTTACAGAGAGTTCATGGTGGTGCAATTGCTTTGTCGAATATGAATAAGTATCCGAGTTTATCAGAGCGATTAATTGAATACAAGGAGCAAAAGGAGCAGATTTCTAAAATTGCAGCACTTCTTGTAAAGGAAGATGACATTATAGCAATTGATGCCGGAAGCTCAGCCGTTGAGTTTGTACATGTTTTAAAAAAGAATTTTAAAAGGTTGACGATCATAACTCACTCTGCTAAAAATTTTGAAATGCTCAAAGGAGTGGAAGGCTTTCACGTTATTTTAATCGGTGGAGAGTATCTAGTGAAGGAAGATATGTTTTATGGAGTATTAGCACTGGAGACAATTCAAAAATTACATGTCTCTAAATTATTTCTTTTTCCTTCTGCGATTAGTCTGAAGTACGGAGTGGGCGATTTTATACCCGAGGCAGTAGCAATTCAAAAAGCATATCTTGAGATTACTGACCAGGTTTTTATTATGGCGGATAGCTCAAAGTATGAAAAAACTGCATTATTAAAAATTTGCAATACAAGTACGTCGTTTACCTATATAACCAGTGACGATTTAGATGAAAATATTTATAGAACCTATAAAAGTAATAATATCATACTATACAATAACGAGAAGGAGCTTTTATATGAGTGAAAAAGTTATATTAATTTTAGTAGATGGTATGGCTTCTGAAGCGGTAGAGTCATGTTCCCATAAAGTAATTCAAAAAATGTTAGAAGATGGTGTATCAAATTTATATTCGACAACAGTAATGCCATCTGTAACACTTCCTTGTCATATGTCACTCTTTCATAGCGTCACGCCACAACGTCATGGAATTTTAACCAATACTTACGTCCCGCAAGTCAGACCGGTGGAGGGGGTGATAGAACAGATGAAAAAATTCAATAAATCATCTGCTGCCTTCTACAATTGGGAGCAATTGAGAGATTTATCGCAGCCTGGGTCACTGACCTTTAGCTGTTTCGTTTCATATAAACATCATCTGAAATCAGATGATATATTAACAGATAAAGCGCTTCAATATGTAACGAAGTCTTCACCAGATTTTGTGTTCTTATACTTAGGTGCAACCGATGAGGTGGGACATAAATTTGGTTGGGAAAGTAAGGAATATGAGAGACAAGTGTATAATGCATGGGATTGTATTGAAAAAGTATATCATGCAGTAGGAAATACATATAAAATAATCGTAACCGCTGATCACGGTGGTCATGACTGCAGTCATGGAACCGATGATCCAAGGGATATGCATATTCCGATCATAATAAGCGGAGTTTCACCATATGCTGCTTCGGATAAAATGGACTCAGCGAATATTATAGATATTGCACCTACTATAACTACTATAATGGGAATTGAAGCAAACGAGGATTGGCGAGGAATTAGCCTGTTATGAATCAAAAAATAGTAGAATCCAAAGTGATTCATATCCTGACGGCATTATGTTTTCTGGTGTATTTTACTAGTTATGTCACACGAATCAATTATACTGCAATAATTTCAGAAATTATACAGGAAGAAGGAATACTTAAATCCACTGCATCGATTGTAACTATGGTAAGCTTCATTTCCTATGGAATTGGACAATTAATAAGCGGGTATATAGGTGACCGGATGCCTCCAAAGCTGCTAATTCTTGGTGGATTATTAATCTCATCAGCATTAAATATTTTAATGCCTGTTGTAGGTAATATAGAAGCGATGGCGATCATTTGGTTTTTGAATGGATTTGCTCAAGCCTTGATCTGGCCCCCCATGGTTCGAATATTATCTGCCTATTTGAAGAGTGATGATTATAATAATGCATGTGTTACAGTAATGATTGCAAGTTCACTAGGGACTATCGCAGTCTATCTTTTATCGCCGCTTATCATTAGTATATCAAGTTGGAAAGCTGTATTTTGGATTGCCGGGATAATAGGAATTTCAATCTCGTTGATTTGGATATGGGGAGCAAATAAAATAGAGCAATATGTTGTTAAAAAAGGCATAACTGAAATAACAACCATTAATTCCTCTATAAGATCAGGAACGACGATTAGAAGTCTTATCATACCATCAGGTTTCATTTTCATTATCATGGCAATTATTTTACAAGGCACATTGAAAGATGGAGTTACCACATGGATGCCATCCTATTTAATTGAGACCTTTCAGCTTAAAAGCTCAGTATCTATTTTCTCTACTGTTGTATTACCTGTTTTTAGCATTTTCTGTTTAAAACTTACGGCTTATATCCAGAGAAGATATATAAAAAATGAATTAATCTGTTCGGCTATCATATTTTTTACCGGGTTCGCAGCATCCATTGCGTTATCGGTTTTCTCTTCCTATCATGCAGTAGTATCAATCATTCTGGCCGCCATCATTACAGGATGCATGTTTGGAGTTAATTTGATACTAATCGGTCTGATACCAAACCGTTTTGAACATACGGGAAAAGTGGCTTACATTTCCGGAATAATGAATTTTTTCACTTATGTTGGCAGCGCTTTGTCAAGCTATGGCATTGCAAAGATCTCTGAAAACTATGGATGGCAGTTTACGATAACAAGCTGGGCGGTAATTGCTCTGCTTGGAGCTTGTGTGTGTTTCTTATGCGCATTTAGATGGAAGAAATTTTGCAAATAAATTACCGGAAATAAGTTTGAAAATCAATAAATTGCAATAGTGCGGTATTTCATCAAAAAATTACTTGACTTTATTCAAAACCTCGAATAGTATAGAACTAATATTTCATATTGAGAAATGTATTGATGGAGAGGATTAGATAAAGGAAGCTTATCAGAGAGGACTACTCACCGGCTGAAAGGTGGTCTAAGGCAAGCTTATTGAAGGTAGCTCCGGAACAACAGCTCTGAAGCCTTTGGGTGTGTAAGAGATGTCGGGAAGTCCCGTTATAGACATAAGAGTTGATAATTAGATCAATGAAACAATCTTATTATCATAAATAAAGGTGGTACCACGGTTCTTCGTCCTTTTTGACGAAGAACCTTTTTTGATTCAACATCAGTGAAAGTTACTACGAAGAACTCGTTAAACACATACCTTTTAATGTTCGTAGCTTCACGCCCCTTCTTGCAGCGTCTGGTTCTTTTTCAGGTAATCATTTCTGAGAATATAGCAGATAATATTTATAAGAGAATTCGGAATAGCTAAAGTCGGGAAAATAATTATGTTGACGAAATACTTTTTAATAATGTTCAGGTTTTAATTATTATTACGATGAACAGGTACTTTAATTACGAAGCTATATTTGTATGACTTTATAAACTTCTTAGTAACACATGCTTTGATAAGAAGCAGGTTAGTCTGGAAAATGTCCATGGAAGGACATTTTAGGTGTATGCGACATGGATGTCGCTATGCAACGACAGACTGCATTCGGCTTCGAAATCGAGGCATAGTGTTACTTGAAGTTTATAATCGGAATGATTATATAGTTTCGTAATGAAAGTACCGTTCCTATGAAAGTACCGTCCCTAGAACGATAACTTAAAATAGATCAATATCGAAAGGAAGATTACAATGGAAAAAGAACTGGCTAAAACCTATGATCCAAAAGACATTGAAGAAAGGCTTTATCACAAATGGGAGGAGAAGAAATACTTTCATGCTGAGGTTGACCGCAGCAAGAAGCCCTTCACAATTGTGATTCCGCCGCCGAATATCGCCGGTCAGCTTCATATGGGTCATGCCTTAGATAATGCAATGCAGGATATCCTTATTCGCTTTAAGAGAATGCAGGGCTATAATGCACTGTGGCAGCCCGGAACCGATCATGCTAGTATCGCAACTGAGGTGAAGATTATCGAGCAGATGCGTAAAGAGGGTATCGCGAATAAAGAGGATATCGGTAGAGAAGCATTCCTTGAGAGAGCATGGGAGTGGAAGAAGGAATATGGCGGAAGAATTATCTCCCAGCTCAAAAAGCTTGGCTCCTCCTGTGATTGGGACAGAGAACGCTTTACCATGGATGATGGCTGTTCTGAGGCGGTAAATGAAGTATTTATCAAGCTTTACAACGAAGGAAAGATATATAAAGGTTCTAGAATTATTAACTGGTGCCCCATATGTCAGACCTCAATCTCCGATGCTGAGGTAGAGCATGAGGAACAGGCAGGACATTTCTGGCATATCAAGTATCCGATTGTAGGAGAGGAAGGCTTTGTTGAGGTTGCAACGACCAGACCTGAGACAATGCTTGGTGATACCGCAGTCGCTGTTCATCCTGATGATGAGAGATATCAGCACTTAATCGGTAAGACAGTTATGCTGCCCCTTGTGAATCGAGAGATCCCGGTAGTTGCCGATCACTATGTAGATAAAGAATTCGGAACTGGTGTGGTTAAGATTACACCGGCACATGATCCCAATGACTTTGAGGTTGGTAAGAGACATAAGCTGCCTGAAATCAATGTGATGAACGATGACGCAACCATCAATGCAAACGGTGGTAAATATGCCGGTATGGATCGTTATGAGGCTCGTAAGGTAATGGTTAATGAGCTGAAGGAATTAGGACTTCTGGTTAAGGTTGAGGACCATATTCATAATGTTGGTACTCATGATCGTTGCCACACAACCGTTGAACCACTCATCAAACAGCAATGGTTCGTTAAGATGGATGAGCTGATCAAGCCGGCAATTTATGGAGTGAAGACCGGAGATATCCAGTTTGTACCGGAACGCTTTGACAAGATATATTTCAACTGGGCAGAGAATATCAGAGATTGGTGTATCTCAAGGCAGCTTTGGTGGGGACATCGAATTCCTGCTTACTACTGTGATGGTTGCGGTGAGATTATTGTATCAAAGGAAGAACCCTCTAGATGTCCGAAGTGTGCTTCTACCAACCTAAGACAGGATGAGGATACACTGGATACCTGGTTCAGCTCTGCATTATGGCCGTTTTCAACTCTGGGCTGGCCGGAGAAGACCGAAGATCTGGATTATTTCTATCCGACGGATGTACTGGTTACCGGATATGATATCATCTTCTTCTGGGTACTTCGAATGGTATTCTCAGGCTATGCACAGATGGGTAAGAAACCCTTCAGTAAGGTATTAATTCATGGTCTGGTTCGTGACTCCCAGGGTCGTAAGATGAGCAAATCTCTAGGTAACGGGATTGACCCGTTAGAGGTGATTGATAAATACGGCGCAGATGCACTTCGCTTCTCCTTGATTACCGGTAATGCCCCCGGTAATGATATGCGTTTCTACTGGGAGAGAGTAGAAGCAAGCCGTAACTTTGCGAACAAGGTATGGAATGCATCCCGTTTCATTATGATGAATTTAGAGAAGGCAAGCATAGGTGAGACCATCGATGAGAAGCTCTTAACCTTCGCTGATAAATGGATCCTCTCTAAGGTAAATACCTTGGTGGCAGAGGCAACAGAAGGCTTAGAGAATTATGACCTTGGTATCTCCGCTCAGAAGATTAATGACTTCATATGGGAAGAATTCTGTGACTGGTATGTAGAGATGGTTAAACCAAGATTATACAGTGAAACCGATGAGACAAAGGCAGCAGCGCTCTGGACCTTAAAGCATGTTCTCATTACCTCCCTTAAGCTATTACATCCGTACATGCCTTTCGTAACAGAAGAGATCTTCTGTACCCTTCAGGAAATGTCAGGACAGAAGGAGACCGATTCCATCATGATCTCCAAGTGGCCGGTATACAATGAAAAGTACGAGTATACGAAGGAAGCGGAAGCAGTTGAGTTAATCAAGGAAGCAGTAAAGGGCATCCGTAATGTTCGTGCCGAGATGAATGTTCCGCCGAGCAGAAAGGCTACCGTGATCGTGGTATCTGACAGCGAAAAGCTTCGTGATATTTTCATCGAAAGCAAGGTATTCTTCGCAACCCTTGGATATGCAAACGAAGTTCTTGTTCAACAGGATAAGGCTGGTATCCCGGAGGATGCGGTGTCGACAGTAATCCCCGGTGCAGTTATCTATATTCCATTCGCAGATCTTGTTGATATTGATAAAGAAATCGAACGACTGACTAAGGAGAAGGAGCGTCTGGAAGGTGAGCTGAAGCGTGTTACCGGAATGTTAGCTAATCCGAACTTCGTGAACAAGGCTCCGGAAAGCAAGCTGGCTGAGGAACGTGCAAAGCTTGACAAATATAATGACATGATGAAGCAGGTAACAGAGCGTCTGGAATATTTAAGTAAATAAGATAGAATTCATATCGTAGTAGCATAAGCAGCCCTCCTCAAAGTCATAGGATACAATCGTGTCCTATGACATGAGCGGGCTGTTTTTGCAAGCATACTTATTAATGCTCAGTAATTCGCGAAAATATGGCGTATTATAGGTTGTTATGAGATATTAGACTTTTTTTGGCGTTCAAGTAATACATTGGATGGGATTATGTAATAGGAATATAAACTTGAAATGCACCGGGAAAGATATTGAATTTAAGTAAGTATGTAATGTATAATATTACCACATCCACTTCAAACTGCAGTATATGGAGATGAAAAATTTGCCTCTCTATTAAATATATCAGATGAAATTCCATCCATTCCTGAAATCACAAATGGTACTACTATTTAAAAGATAGACATCGTGATAGTACGGACAATAGCGATGATACTAACTTATTAAGCAGAAACTCCTTTAATTTTGACATAATAATATATGATATAGAGGAAGATATTCTATACATCTTTCAATTAGATACCTAAAAAAAATTTTATATTGAAGGTCTGCCGCAATGGGTCAGATTTCATTCATTTAAAAGGAGGAATAGTATGTTGCAATCAATTATACATATTGCACTGGTTGTTAAGGATTATGATGAGGCAATTGAGTTTTACACTAAGAAACTGCATTTTACATTAATAGAGGATACTTACCAGCCGGAGCAGGACAAACGGTGGGTGGTAGTAGCCCCTCCCGGCTCCATGGGAACCACCATACTTCTGGCGAGATCATCAAAGCCGGAACAGGAACCTTTTATCGGGAATCAGGCCGGAGGGCGCATCTTCTTATTTCTTGGAACAGACGATTTTTGGAGAGATTTTAATGAGATGAAAGCAATCGGTATTGAATTCGTTCGGGAACCAAAGGAACAGGATTATGGTATTGTTGCTGTGTTCAAGGATTTATATGGGAACCTGTGGGATCTGGTACAATTTAAAGAGACTCATCCGATGTATCCACGGGTAAGATAGGAGGAGAATGAATTACTTTATTATTTATGAGGATTGTTGCTTTTATGAAATTGTGATATTGAATTACTTTATAAAATTTACAAATCAAGAGATGAGCTTCTGTACCCCGAATGGTATAGGAATCACCTGTATGGAGGGCTTTCGAGTGGCTGCGGATCTGTCAATCGAAGAGGTGAAGCTTTCGAATGCAAAAAGCATAATTCTGACCGGTGGTAATATCAACAACGTAAGGTCAGAGAGACTGTCAAAGCTCTTACAGGAGGCTAACGAAAAGGAGATTACAATCGGTGCAATCTGTGCAGGTGTGGATATCTTAGAGGAAACGGAGATACTTCGTGGAATAAAGTCTACTCATTCCACAGAACAGGATGTAGTAGCGGATAGGAATATCGTAACGGCCAGAGCGAATGCTTATGTAGACTTTGCAATTGAGGTTGCAAAAAAGCAGGAATTATTCGAAGATGAGGCGGATCTGCTAGAGACAATAAACTTCTGGAAGCATCATAAGAGAATGTGAAGGCAATCGTTGCAAATTATAATCTAATATTAATGTATAACATTCAAGCTTCTGGTATTATTAATAAATAAAGTCTATAAGAACAAACAATATTAGATGTAATTATAGAGTGCATTGCTAGGAGGATAATTATGAAAAAAGCTTTAAAGGGATTTGTTATATGTATTATATTAGGGATCATCGCATTTCTGTATTATTATGTTTCATTGCCGGCGATTAATATCCATTCACCCGGTTTTTGGTGGTTCATTCTTGGAGCATTAATCATTGCAACTATAGTGGTAGCTACGATATCTTATGTGGGTAAGAAGAATAGCCTTCAGGGAGGAAAGACGTTCGTTCGGGTACTAGCCACCGGTCTTGGTCTTTTATCCGGTGTAATGCTGATTATTTTTATAATAGGAAGTATCCTATCCTCACCGATTGTGAATGCCAGAAAGTATCAAAGGCTGCTTACAATTAATGATCGCAATTTTACCGATGATATCAAAGAAATCTCTTATAAAGAAATTCCGATTCTGGATAAAGATTCGGCGGTCCTTCTTGGATCAAGAAAGATGGGTAGTATTGCAGAATATGTATCCCAGTTTGAAGTAAGTAGCAATTATACTCAGGTGAATTATCAGGGCGGTCCGGTACGGGTAACCCCTCTTCGATATGGAAGTGTCATCAAATGGCTTACCAATCGTTCGAAAGGGATACCCGCGTATATCAAGATTGACATGACTACTCAGAATGTTGAATTGGTTAAATTAACAAAGGGATTAAAATATTCCGAATCCGATCATTTTGGAAGGAATATCTATCGTTATCTTCGTTTTAATTATCCTACTTATGTATTTGATAGTATTAACTTTGAAATCGATGATAATGGAACTCCATACTGGATCTGTCCTGTGAAGGACTACACCATCGGACTGTTTGGTGGCCAGACAATAGGCAGAGCAGTAATGGTGAATGCGGTAACCGGTGAATTAACGGATTATGCAATAGAGGATGTTCCGACCTGGGTAGATAAGGTATACTCAGCAGAATTATTGATTTCTCTTTATGATTATTACGGAACCTTGCGTCATGGATATTGGAACTCCGTCTTCGGTCAGAAGGATGCTCTTCAGACTACAGATGGCTATAACTACATCGCGATGGAGGATGACGTTTGGGTTTATACCGGTGTAACCAGCGTAGGTGCAGATGAATCCAATGTCGGATTCGTATTAATGAATCAACGTACCGCTGAGACAAGATATTACTCCATCTCCGGTGCCGAAGAATATTCTGCTATGGCTTCTGCCGAAGGGCAGGTGCAGCATCTAGGCTATACGGCTACCTTCCCATTACTTCTGAATACCGGGGGTGAGCCCACTTATTTCATAGCACTTAAGGATGCTGCCGGACTGGTGAAGAAATATGCCATGGTTAACATCGCACAGTATCAGATTGTTGCAATCGGTGATACCGTGAATGATTGTGAGAAGACTTATCTGGCATTGATGAAATCAAGTGGTATCAGCGTGGAGGATACAACAAAGCTTCCCAAGGCAACCGGCATGATTACTAAGATTTCGGATTGTGTTATTGATGGAAATACACATTATCTGATACTGCTTAGTAACAGTGACCAGATTTTTGATGTGGAAGTGAGTGAGTATATTAATATCATCAAATATGATATCGGTGATACAATTACCTTCTCATATACCACAGGTGCAGCTTTTAATACGGTTCTGGGAATTGAGTAAATCTGCAGTAGATTATTTACCAAATAGGGGGAGGGTTCATTGAACCGAAAAGAAATAATAATCGGAGTTGGAGCCTTATTGATCAGTATCTCCATTGTTATCAGTGGATATCTGGTTGGGGAGGCGATTAAGACAGTAATTGCAGTGGAGGCAGACAATACTACGGAAAGCGTTATGGATTTGTCTGAGGCGGCAAAATACTTGAATATGTCTCATACAGAAGTCAGAGCTATCATTAGATTAGAAGAAAATCAATTAAAGCAGTACGGATTCTTTTCAGGCATGAGGTTTCCTTATTTCACGATTGATAATAAACAATATTTTTATAAGGATAAGATTGATGAGTGGCTTAAGGAAGTGGCAAGCAGTCATACGATCTATGATACAGACAAGGGATATATCTTACAATAATTATGTATATCTGCCCTTGGCTCAAATAATAAAAAGCACGCTTTGCGAACTTTCTATTGTCATGAATTACAGGCTGCCCGTATAAGCGGACAGCCTTTTATAGTACAGGAAAATGCATCTGATCACAATTAATATTATACTTTCTAACTTTTTTGAGTATCTTCTGCCGTTACAATCGTTAGAGTGGTTGAAACTGTGAATAATATGCTATAGAATGAAAAGAAATGTATAATCTGGTAATTCGGAACGATGACTGGGGGGGATAATAATGAAAATTTTACTGGTAGAAGACGATAATACCATTGCGTTGGGACTGGAATATTCTCTTAAGCAAGAGGGCTATGATGTACTGTTGTGTCAGGATGTAGCTTCAGGGTCGAGGACCTTGAAGGAACAAAAGGTAGATCTGTGCTTATTTGATCTGACGCTGCCCGATGGCAGTGGTTATGAGCTTTGCAAGCTGGCAAGGGAGCGATGGGATATACCGGTTATTATTCTTACGGCTTGTGATGAGGAAGTCAATGTGGTAATGGGATTGGAGTTAGGAGCGGACGACTATATTACAAAGCCCTTCCGTGTTCGTGAACTGCAGGCAAGGATTAAGACGGTGCTTCGCAGATATCAGAAGGATAATAGCTCGAAGCATATTATTGAACTGGATTCCATCCGGATCAACACGATGGATGCTAAGGTGTATAAAAATGGGCAGGAGGTTATCCTGACCGCTCTGGAATATAGACTGCTACTGACCTTTGCGAATAACGAAGGCCAGGTGCTTTCGAGGAATCAACTACTGGAGGGTATCTGGGATGTTGCCGGTGATTTTGTGAATGATAATACCCTAACGGTATACATTAAACGTTTGCGAGATAAGCTGGAGGAAGATGCCCAGAACCCGACTATTATTAAGACGGTAAGAGGACTCGGCTATAAGATTTAGGATACTGTGAGAAGCATCAGGAGGGCGTGCTGGATAAATGCTTGGCACTGAAGGAGGATAATATGTTACGGAATAAAGCATATCGCTATATGCTATTTCTACTTTTGGGGGTTACAATATTGGGAACCGGAATTGGTCTTCTCATTGATCCGATCATGGGTACCGGGATCGGTTTGACCTCGGGGCTGTTAACCCTGATTTCTTTATGGATGACGAGGCGAAGATATTCGGATATCAAGGAGCTATCTGAATATCTTCGTCGAATCTATAGCGGTGACTATAGTTTGGATATTCGAGATAGTGTTGAGGGCGAGCTAAGTATACTAAAGAATGAAATCTATAAGGTGACCCTGATTCTATCCAAACAGGCAGATCAATTACTTTCGGAGAAGGAACAGCTGGCCAATGCAATCTCGGATATTGCTCATCAATTGAAGACCCCTTTGACCTCTATGACGGTGATGGCAGATGTCCTAAGCAGTGAGGGGCTGGAGCCGGAGAATCGAAGAGAGTTTACAAAGACCCTGAGTACCCAGCTGGAGCGAATGGAATGGTTACTGACCTCTTTGTTAAAATTGTCGAAGATGGACGCCGGAACAGTTAAATTTAAAAAAGGACAGGTAACCGCTGCCGAATTGATTGATAAGGCATTGAAGCCTCTGCTCATTGTGATGGAGCTAAAGAATCAGAAGCTTATCTTTGAGGATGTAGGAAAAGTAACCTTCTTGGGTGATTGCAATTGGTCGGCAGAAGCACTGATTAATATATTGAAGAACTGTATCGAGCATACCCCGGAAGGTGGTACGATTATGATACAGACCGAAGATAATCCCATCTATACAGGAATTGTCATAACTGATAACGGCATAGGGATTGCAAAGGAAGACCTGCCCTATATCTTCAAGCGGTTTTATAAAGGAAAGAATGCAGGTGAAGATAGTGTGGGGATC
Organism: Bacillota bacterium; assembly: GCA_023411215.1. GTDB lineage: Bacteria > Bacillota > Clostridia > Lachnospirales > Lachnospiraceae > Mobilitalea. The sequence goes on from JAEYOY010000030.1 coordinate 27,612, forward strand.
GGATTGGCCATGGCAAAAAGTATTATCGAGAAACAAAACGGAGATATTACTGTAACCAGCCAACCCTCTAAGGGGAGTAGATTTGTAATCAAATTCTATAAGCAGATAACTTGAGAATATTCACTAAACTAGCTTATATCACTAATATTGTGCCAAGAGTGTTCTCAACAAGTCGAGGATGCACTTGGTACATATTACGGTATATGCAAACAACTTTATGGTTAACATTTGTGACAAAATTGTAATATTTCAGTCACCGGGTAGTCATGTCGTTAGGATAGACTGAGCTCATACAAATAATAGTGGAACTGGCTGAGCGTAATTCTGTGTTTTGAAATTAAGAATGGCCAGAGATAATATGGAGGTTATGATGGAAATACTAAAGGTCGAACATTTATCCAAACAATATGGTACCGGTGAGACATCAGTGAAAGCTCTGGACGATGTAAGCTTCAGCATCGAAAAAGGGGAGTTTGTTGCTATTATTGGTCCGTCCGGTTCCGGTAAATCAACTCTGCTTCATATGCTGGGCGGAGTGGATCGGCCGACTGGTGGGAAGGTATATGTTGATAATACGGATATATACCAGTTGAATGAGACGCAGCTTGCAATTTTTAGACGCAGACAGATCGGTCTCGTTTATCAGTTCTATAATTTGATACCGGTACTTAGCGTAGAGGAGAATATCACGCTACCCTTACTCCTGGATGAACAGAAGGTGGATAATAAACAGCTTAAGAATATTGTGAAGGCATTAAATCTTGAAAATCGTTTGGAATACCTGCCAAATCAGCTATCCGGAGGACAGCAGCAGCGTGTATCCATAGGCCGTGCCCTGATCAATAATCCGGCGATTATGCTGGCCGATGAGCCTACCGGTAATTTGGATAGTAAGAACAGCGGTGAGATAATCGAGCTACTCAAGATGTTCAACCGAACCTATAAGCAGACCTTACTGATTATTACCCATGATGAACGTATCGCTCTACAGGCAGACCGGATTATTGCGATTGAGGATGGACGAATCATTAAAAACGAGGTGACGCGTCCATGAATATTGTAAATAAATTAACCCTACGTCAGCTGATGCTGAATAAGAAACGAACACTGGTGACCATAATCGGTACAATAATTTCTGCGGCAATGATCACTGCAGTTGCTACCTTAGGCTTATCCTTTGTCGATATCATGATTAGGGAGAGTATCCAAGAGAATGGGGAGTGGCATGCCAAATTCTTGGATGTGAATCAGGAGCAGCTTGAGGCCGTTCAATCGGATTCCAGAATCAAAACGTCAATGCTGGGAAGAGATCTGGGATATTCCTATCTGGAGGGCAGTGATAACAATAATAAGCCATATCTGTTTGTCTTAGAGTATGATAAGGCTGGTTTAGAGAACTTTCCGATTGAAATAATCGAGGGAAGGCTACCGGAAAGTTCCAAGGAACTGGTGATATCCGAAGCCATCATTACGAATGCTAGAGTAGATTATAAGCTTGGAGATACAGTGAAGCTTTCGATAGGAGATAGAGTTTCTATTTCTGAAGACATGAGGGAGGAGCTTGAGCAGGTTCAAAGTCTCATATGGGATGGGGATACGGTAGCCGAATATCTGACAGAGAGGCTATCTAAGGAATATATCATCGTGGGTATTATAAGGAGTCCGGATTGGGAATATACGTGGGCTCCGGGTTATACAGTAATCTCTTATCTGGATGAAAAGGGATTAACCTCATCTGAGCAGTTTGATGTATCGGTAATCTTTAACAAAGTCAATAATAAGCTTTTCGACAATGCAAAGGAAATTCTACCGGATAATGAAATCAAATTTAATAATGAGTTACTGCGATATATGGGAGTATATGCCGATGACTCCCTAAGAAAAATGCTATATACCTTATCTGCCATCATTATGGTTATTATCGTAATTGGTTCTGTAGCATTGATCTATAACGCGTTTGCAATCTCGGTAGCCGAACGTTCCAGATACCTGGGCATGCTTGCAAGCGTTGGTGCCACAAGGCGTCAGAAGAGGAACTCCGTATTTTTTGAAGGAGCAGTCATCGGGCTTATCAGTATTCCTATTGGTATTGCCTCCGGCTATCTTGGTTTAGGAATAACCTATATCTTTATTAATCCATTAATAAAAGGAGCACTGGGTGTTGCAGGTGGTTTTCAGCTAGAGGTATATCCGACTTCTTTAGTGGCTTCCCTCGTGATATCAGCCCTCACCATACTGATATCAACTTATATACCGGCGAGGAAAGCATCAAGAATCACAGCGATTGATGCAATCCGCCAATCAACTGAAGTAAAAATCAAGAAAAGACAGGTGAAAACCTCAAGACTTACCCGTGCTCTCTTTGGCATCGAAGGTGATCTGGGGCTGAAGAATTTGAAGAGGAATCGTGGTAGATATAAGGCTACAATTTTCTCTTTGGTAATCAGTATGATGCTGTTTTTGGTTGTTACCCAATTCACAAATATGATCCGGCAATCCTACATGATGACCCAGGACGGTATCAATTTTGACATCACAGCCATGGTCAATGGTACGACTCAGGAGAGGAACGAGGTGGTGAGTAAGATTACCTCCCTTGATCATATCAAGGAATATTCCCGTTTGGATAGCATTGATGCCAGTACCTGGCTTGGAGCAGCCGAAGCAGCCGATTATCTGAATCCAGAAGGAGGAAGCGGGAGTGCAGGAGAATACAATTATCAGATTATCGTAAATGCGCTGGAGGATGAGGCACTGAAGGAATATACGAAAAAGATTGGTGGAGATTACGAGCTTTTTGGCGAGTCGGGTATTCCGGCTGCAATCGTTATCGATCAGGTGACCTTTAAGGATGCTGCAGCTGATAAATATGTGCTGACGAAGGTGGTTAAGACAGAGATTGGCAAGGAATATGATTTGTATCTTCCGGTTGAAAATGATGAAATAGAACTAGGTAAGGTCAAGGTGGCCGCTACGACGGACCAGTTGCCGATGGGTATCATGTCCTCGGGAGGAGGGGCGGTATTTCACATTATCGTCTCGAAACAAGCTTTTGACACCATGATTAATAAAGGGGGCGATATGGCACAGCAGATGACGAATACGAATGTATTTTTCAACAGTAGCAAGCCTCTTAAGCTTCAAGAATCAATGGAAAAGGTGCAAGAAGGCGTTGGTGTGAGTAAGCTTAGCTTATATAATCTATATCTCTATCGTCAACGGGAGGAGCAGATGATGCTTCTGATCAACGTATTTACCTACGCATTTTTAATCCTGATTACTGTAATCTGTATTGCGAATATCATCAATACCATTTCCACCAGTATTGCTCTTAGGAAAAGAGAATTCGCAATGCTGAAGTCCGTTGGCATTACACCAAAGAGCTTTCGTCGTATGTTGAATTATGAAAGTATCTTTTATGGATTGAAAGCATTGATCTATGGATTGCCGATCAGTATTGCTGTCATATATCTCATCTACAATGTACTGATGGATAGCTTTGAATTTGCATTTACTCTTCCGCTTACCAGCATCGGTATCGTGATCATATCGGTATTTCTGATTGTTGGGATTGCGATGCTTTATTCCAGCCATAAGGTAAGGAAGGAAAATATCATCGATGCGTTAAGGCAGGAGATCATATAATCGTATTATCTTAAGAGAAGTATTTTATCGGGCTGGGTGCGAATAATGTGGCAGCGGCGTTTCTGATCAAGGCAGGTGCGGCCATTCTTGATCACATGGCATTATTGTTTGCTATTGGTGTGGCAGTTGGTATGTCCGATGACAATGACGGTACTGCGGGACTTGCGGGTCTGGTATCCTGGCTGATGTTCACTACCTTATTATCCAGTGGGGCAGTAGCGATGTTCACCGGTGCTGAGGCTGATATGGCCTTCGGCAAGATTGAGAATGTATTTATCGGTATTATATCCGGTTTAATCGGAGCTACCTGTTATAACCGCTTTAAGGGAGTTAAATTGCCGACGGCACTGGCATTCTTCAGTGGTAAGCGATGCGTAGCAATTGTTACTGCAGCTGTTACTGTAGTTGCAAGCTTGATATTATTCTTTGTTTGGCCCTTCCTGTATGGTGCATTGGTAGCCTTTGGTAAGGCAATCATCAGCACAGGAGCAGTTGGCGCAGGTATTTATGGTTTTGCGAATCGCTTACTAATCCCTACCGGTCTGCACCATGCACTTAATAATGTATTCTGGTTTGATCTTGCCGGTATTAACGATTTAAAGAACTTCTGGTCTGGGGAAGGTACTTTAGGTGAGACAGGTATGTATATGTCCGGTTTCTTCCCGGTTATGATGTTCGGTCTGCCCGGTGCGGCTCTTGCAATGTATCATACCGCCAAGACGAAAAAGAAGAAAATTGCAGCATCTTTACTTATGGCAGCAGCACTCTGTTCCTTCTTAACCGGTGTAACAGAGCCTCTGGAATTTTCGTTTATGTTCCTTGCTCCTGCACTTTATTTAGTACATGCACTTTTGACCGGTATTTCCTGCTTTATTGTTGCATTATTACCAACCAGAGCGGGCTTTCAATTCAGTGCAGGCTTAATTGACTGGGTTTTAAGCCTCAAAGCACCGATGGCTCAGAAGCCTTGGTTATTGATTCTGATTGGTCTTGTATTCTTCGTGGTATATTATTTGATCTTCCGCTTTATGATAACCGTATTCAAGTTGAAGACACCCGGAAGAGAAGATGATGAAGATAATGAAGAAGAGCTGCGTGCCACATTATCCAATAATGATTTTACAGCAGTTGCTGCTAAGGTATTAGAAGGCCTTGGCGGAAAAGTAAACGTCGCTTCGATTGATAATTGTGTAACCAGACTACGTGTCGAGGTTAAGGATTATACTGCTGTTGATGAGAAGAAGATTAAGTCAGCAGGGGTAGCTGGTGTGATCAGACCGAGCAAGACCAGTGTACAGGTTGTTATCGGAACTCAGGTACAATTTGTTGCAGATGAGCTCAAGAAGATGCTTTAAATCCATGCTTCATAAGATGTCTGCAAATCGGTCTATTTATGAAATATGATACCTTAATTGGCTAACTTTTCATTTTTCTATAAAAACTAACCTATCATCACTGTAAGAGAAGAAGCTTGCTATTTGATAGCAAAAGAGTGCTGCAATACCGGGTCAGGTGTATTGCGGCACTTTTTGTATTGAATCTTATCCCATATTATGCATTATATGGTGTTTTTATCCAAGTCAAACAAAAAAATAAGTATTATTATGTATTAAATTGCTCCGTGGGGATAGTGTGTGATATAATTTGACTACACTAAATTCTATTTGCTGCTAAAGGAGAACGGTGTACTATATTATATCAATCAGTGATTAGGAGAATTTATGAGGGAAAAACAAAGAGAGCATATTGTTATGGAAAAACAAATACTTTCTACACAAAAGAATGGATCAATCGTTTCAAATCGTATGAAATACGGTATATTCACTATTTATTCACTGTTATTTGTTGCTTTCGGTTTGGTTATGGATACACCAAAGGCAATTCTGCAAGGACTTTACAGGATAATAATTGAACCGGATTTTCTGATAACTGACTATATTGAAATTGGCGGTATCGGTGCCGCCTTTGTCAATGCCGGCATCGTTATGCTTGCTACATTAGCGATTTTGTATCTGTTGAGGATCGAAATCAGTGGGAATTCGATCGCAGCCATCTATCTGATGGGCGGCTTTGCTCTATTTGGCAAGAACATTTTTAATATCTGGCTCATTATTTTGGGCGTTATAGTCTATGCTGCAGTTAAGAAAGAAAAGCTCTCCCAGCATATCCATACCGCATTCTTTGGAACAAGTCTGGCTCCTATTGTATCAGAGATTTTCTTTGGTCTAGATATCCCATTACCATTTAAAGTCATCTTCGGTATTGTGGCAGGTCTCAGTATCGGATTTTTGCTGCCGCCCTTGTCAACATCACTGTTTCACGTTCATAAGGGCTTCAATCTTTATAATGTTGGTTTCACTGCAGGGCTTCTCGGTACGATATATGTATCCATCTTTCGTTCCTATGGTTTTGTATCCTACAGTCGGTTAGTCTGGAGTGATGGGAATAATATGTTGTTTGGTATATTTTTGTCATCGATATTAGTTTCTATGTTAATGCTTGGTTTTATGCTAAATGGAAAAAAGTTTCAACCCATCCGGAGGCTGCTTACCTACTCCGGAGTAGCGAAAAGTGACTTTGTACTTATGGAGGACTTCGGTACAGTACTCTTTAATATGGGTATGAATGGATTGATGGCTATGGGATATGTTCTTATTGTAGGAGGTGACTTGAACGGTCCTACCATGGGTGGAATTCTGACGGTGATGTGCTTCGGGGCTTATGGTAAACACATTAAGAATATCCTGCCAATCTTTCTTGGGGTGTTTATCGGCAGTATCACAAAGGTTTGGAATATTAATGATCCCCATATTCTCTTGGCAGCATTATTCGGAACGGGTTTAGCCCCGATCGGAGGACATTACGGATGGATTTATGGTGTGATGGCCGGATTTATCAATTCCTCAGTCGTTCTGAATTCCGGCATATTGCATGGTGGAATGAATCTGTACAATACAGGGTTTTCGGCCGGAATTGTTGCAGCGGTCATGCTTCCGGTCATCGAAGTGTTCCGTAGGAGGAAAGATAAATCTGCCTGATGGCATGGCTCTTTTCCAGGCAACAGCCGGTAAGAATCTTCTAAGGACTATTCGAAGATGATGCGTTTGGTACATTTCTTTTTACAGATCCTTTCTCGTGATTTGAATTAGTCTGAATTCATGTGGTTCCAGAATTGCTTTATAATCGAGTATCTGACTTGTTACATGGTAAACGGCTTTTTTCAAAAGAGGATTTGATAGGTCTTTTAGTATTTGAAGCTCGTCAGGCTTTTCAAGAGGGACAGCCCCCATCTCAACCCATTTATCAAAGCAGCTTCCGTAATTGCGATTCACGATTTGCTCTGTTATGCTATATTCACCGTTTGTCAATTCCGTTAATGCGAAGGAAAATTCCTTGACGGCCGTGTTAGTAAATACATGATACCGGTCAGTCAAAGAGATGTTAAAGTTTATACTTTTGCTATAAAGCTCAGAAAAGTGAAAATAATTATAAAGTATAATACTGTAATTGTCATTGGCGGTTTCCTTCGTAATGAAGTAGCCTTCTCCATACTGTACCAGCTCCTGCTTTAGCTTCGATAGAAACAGATAAGCATAGTAAGAAGGTTTTTTGATACCATTTTTCGTAAATTGTCCCACTCCTCCGTGAAATAATTCGGTAGGAAGAGGAAGCTCTTCAATCCAATCGGATAGTGACCAATGACAGAAGCTATCCGCTTTATCATAATTATTTAAAATATTTCTAATAAAGTAGGTTCCGGCAAAGCAGGTGTCATTAAGCCATTCCCTATGTGATGAGCTCAAATTCCATTCGGTTATATAAAGCGGCTTATCTGCCCGCTCCGGTAGTAGCTGATTCAGTGTATCCAAGTATTCTCCAAAGGAATCAACATCCTTGAACAATCTTTTATGATCATTGGCTAAATCCTCCATGAAATTCCTTTTTGCATCAATGAAATCAACCGAGGCAATATCTGCGGTCGGATAGAAATGGAACAGATAAACATCTGGCATACATTCTCTATCCATAAAGTAATCAAAAATCATTTTCATATTATCCTTGGTCACAGTGCAGTTTATATATGCTGTGTTGGCAAATTTTAAATTAGAATAAATACTTTTTACAGCATTTCTAGTAAGCTCATATAATCTTAAAGAAATATCTGGACTTTCAAAATCAAAAGGTAAATGTGACAGGGTTTCATTCCAAAAGGTAAAGATCCATCCAGAAACCTCGGTAAGTCCATACCTCTTTATGACGTGCCTTGTAAATTCTGTAACAAGGAATTCCCATTTACTGTAATCCTTGGGTTCACTCATGATAAGAGGATTAGTAAAAAAGTTAACATCAGGTGTCTTAGCCAGATCCTTTGGCATAAAGGAAAATTGAACCAATGGCCGAAGTCCGATGCTTAGCAAAAAGTCCAGTATCTCGTCCAGCATACTAAAATTCAAAATGGGTTCTCCTGTAGAGGTCTCCCTGTATACCATTAATGCATCATCAAAGATACCATGAAATTTTATATAACGAAATCCGATTTCTTTCTGCTGAAGGGTCAGCATGTCTTGAATGTTCCGGTATAATAGCTCCTTCGCACGTCCCACAGAGCAAAAAGTCAGACTGGAGTTGGTAAAAGGTTTTGCCGCTTTGACACTCACAGAACCTAGTTCCAGTTTGAGATGATTCGTAACGGTAGGGGCGACAGCATCTCCCTTATTTAAATAAGTTGCAAGCTTGCCGAAGATATTATATTTCTCAATATTAAGATAGCTGCTGTTTGTATTCTTTTCTGTAATTAGCGGTATATTACCGTCTGATTTTTCCTTTCTAAATTCACTGGGGAGCATATGATATTGCTTTTTAAAGTGTGTAGCAAAGGAGCGGGGGGAGGCAAAACCACAGCTTTCTGCAATTTTTTCAATGGAATAATCAGTATGCAGAAGGTAACGAATCGAATGCTTGATTCTTAATTGGGTCAGATAATTAGAAATTGATATTTTCATGTTCTTTTCAAAAAAGTGTGACAAGTAAGAGGGAGAAAGAAATTCCTGTGCGGCAATATCATTCAACGAGATTTGGCGGTTATAGTTATTGTCAATATATTCAATGATACTGTATAAATGCTCAATCTGCTTCTTTGAACGGACTACAGAAGGCTGTTCGGTCTTAAAATACAGTAGAAGCTCATGCATTAAACTGCAGGCATGAGCATAGCTGATTAGCTGTGTATAATCCGAGGTACTGGAATGGAGTTGAATTAGTTGTGCCATCAGACTACGGATATAATCAAAATGCCTGTTATTGTCCTGAAGGCTGGAGTTACAGGAGAAAAATGCGGTTTCCGGATTGAGCCATTCCATATGAAACATCGAAAGGCGGATTTGTAACGCAAGCAGTACACAATCATCACTGTAGGTTTCATGTACCTGATTCGAATTAATCAATATTAGGTCATTTTCCCTAAGCCTATAATGCTCATTTTCCAGCCATATATCTAGATCGCCGGATAAAACCAGCAAAAGTTCAAGGCTTCTGTGCCAGTGCCTTTGTACACTTCCAATACGTTGGCAGAATAACTTCATCGGAAGATCCTTACTATATTCAATAATTTCATGGATGCTGTCCATTGGTCTCCTCCTAATCTCTTTAGTGGTTATCCTATGTTACTATAGCCTAATATAACATATCGATATAATTGTAACAAGTATAACTGCATATTCTTTAGATTATCTATGTATACGAGCATTTGGTAAATAAATAAACAGCAGATTTATGTACATAAATACTAGGATTATGAAGTTGTAAATAAGATAGACCATCTGTAAAATATTTATATAACATATGATGAAGAGCAGAAGGAGGGATGTGGATGAATTGTGTAAAGGGATTGATATTTGATTTGGATGGTGTGATTGTCGATACTGCCAAATATCATTATCTTGCATGGAAGGCGCTAGCCGATGAGTTGAATATTGTATTTACTGAAATGGATAATGAAAGATTGAAGGGTGTAAGCAGGATGAAATCTCTGGAGATTATCCTTGAAATCGGTAATAAAAGAATGTCCGAAGAGCAAAAAGAAAAATACTGTAATAAGAAGAATGAGGCATATTTAGAGTATATCTATCAGTTAAGGGAAGATGAGGTATTGCCGGGGGTCAAGGATTTTCTTCAGGAGGCAAGGAGGAAAGGGTATAAAATTGCATTAGGCTCAGCCAGTAAGAATGCAAATCTGATTTTATCTAAATTAAATCTTTTGTCATTCTTTCACGCAGTTATTGATGGCACAAAGGTAGAAAAAGCAAAGCCTGATCCAGAAGTATTCTTACTAGGGGCAGAGCAATTAGGAGTCAGTGAAAAAAGCTGTATCGTATTTGAAGATGCAAAGGCCGGAGTAGAGGCTGCACATAACGGGGGTATGAAGGCGGTTGGGATAGGCACACCGGAAAATCTTCCAAATGCAGATATCTGTATACCGGGTCTTAATCATATCACTATTGATGAAATACTGGATAATATCGATTGTGTATGAAACGTAATGAATAACATGGAAGCGATTGAATAAAATATCGCAGCCTTTTAATGTATCACGATTAGTGAAGGATGGAGGGAAATAAAATGGATTATAAGTTGTTGGAGAAAAAACCATTCAATTTGGATAAGGATGGAGTAAATTGGGTTAAGAGCACGCTTGAGAGTATGACCACGGAGGAAAAAATAGGTCAGCTGTTCTGCCTTATCGCATATGACAGTTCTGAGGAAATACTGAAGCCCTTTGTAGAGAAATATAAAATAGGCGGTTGCATGGGAAGACCAATGCCATTGGATGAAATTAGTAGGACGATTACCTGTTTGCAGGAGAATTCTAAAATACCGCTGCTGATTGCCGCGAATTTTGAAGCGGGCGGAGATGGTCTGATCAAAGAAGGGACCAATGTTGGACCCAATATGCAGATTGGGGCTACCGGTAATCCGGAGTTTGCAGGAAAATTGGGCTACGTATGCGCAAAGGAAGGGGCTGCGGTAGGTGCTAACTGGGCTTTTGCACCGGTAATTGATATCGATAAGAATTTTCGAAATCCTATCATGGCGACCAGACTATTTAGTTCCGATGATAATCTGGTTAAAGAATGCGGCGTAGCATATACGAAGACTTGTCAGGAGCAAGGAATGGCAGTTTCTATTAAGCATTTCCCGGGAGACGGCGTGGATGAAAGGGATCAGCACCTGGTTACCAGCGTAAATACTTTATCCTGTGAGGAGTGGGATGAAACCTTCGGAGAAGCCTATAAAGCCTGCATAGAGGAAGGGGCCATGACAGTTATGGTGGGTCATATTATGCAGCCGGCCTACAGTAAAAGGCTGTGTCCTGGGATTAAGGATGAGGATATTATGCCTGCAACTCTTGCACCGGAATTGATCAATGGCTTATTAAGAGAGAAGCTGGGCTTTAACGGAATGATTGTAACAGATGCAACAACCATGGCCGGAATGTGTATACCGATGAGCCGGAAAAAGGCGGTTCCTTATACGATTGCAGCTGGCTGTGATATGTTCCTTTTTACAAAGAACCTAGAAGAAGATTATGGTTATATGAAGGCGGGCGTAGAGGATAATACGATTACTCCAGAGCGCTTGGATGAAGCAGTGCTTCGTATTCTTGGTTTAAAAGCAGCCCTTAAGCTCCCGCAGAAGAAGGCCAACGGCACCTTACTTCCGGATATTAGCAAAGCCAGAGAGATAATCGGATGTAAGGAGCATAGGGATATCGAACTTGAATGTGCGGATCATGCGGTAACATTAGTAAAGAATAAGCAGGGCTTGCTACCGTTGAAGGTAGAGGATTACCGAAGAGTTCTGTTATACCCGATCACCTCTGGAGAGAATGCACTTGGGTACGCAGGTGGAGAGGATGTTACTGAGATAATGAAGGATGCACTGGAAAAGGAAGGCTTCCAGGTTGATGTATTCGTGCCGATGCAGGGTATGGAAGGCAGGACCGCCAAATATCAGGATATGCTTGATAAATATGACCTGCTTCTATATGTTGCGAATATGATAACAAAGAGTAATCAGACGGTGGTGCGTATCGAATGGGCACAGCCTATGGGAGCAAACTGCCCCAACTACCAATCCGATATACCGACAATATTTATTTCCTTTGCAAACCCTTATCACTTGATCGATGTACCGAGAATCAGAACCTACATAAATGCCTATAAATTTAAACAGGTGAATGTTGATGCTGTGATTGATAAAATGCTCGGAAGAAGTGAGTTTAAGGGGAAGGATCCTGTAGATTCCTTTGTTGGCATGTGGGATACAAGATTGTAATCAGAGCGCTGGTTCGGATCCTCTTTTCGGTATGGTTATTCTAAGAAGTACTTAATAACTCTTGCATATGAGAGAGTTTTTCGATATGATAAATGTAGCAGTAAATTTCCCACAAAACAATCCATAATATTATCGTTTTGGTTTTGTTTCGTGTGGAGTGTTTATTAGAATACATTGGATTGGAAGAGAGGTTACCGATATGTTGCAGGATGAATATATCAACTTTACGATTGAAAAACAAAAGCATATTGCACTCATTGCTCATGATAGTAAGAAGAAAGAGCTAGTGGAATGGGTAGAGGCAAATAAAGACATTTTAAAGAATCACTTTTTATGTGGAACAGGTACAACGGCAAGAATGATTGCAGATAAGACGGAGCTCCCGGTGAAGGCTTATAATAGCGGTCCTCTTGGCGGCGATCAGCAGATTGGCTCCAGAATTGTGGAAGGAAATATTGATTTTGTTATTTTCTTTTGGGATCCCTTGGAATCACAGCCCCATGATCCTGATGTGAAGGCACTGCTGCGAATTGCAGCCGTTTATGATATTCCAGTGGCGAATAATAGAGCCACTGCAGATTTTATGATTACCTCAAGGTATATGAATGAGGAATATGAGCGTCAAGTACTTAATTATAATGCGATTATCCAACGCCGTATTAAAGAGCTGGGCAAATAGAGCTTGAGTGTGATTATATAAAAGCCACAGACTGTAGCATTGCAAAAGCAATGCAATCGGTCTGTGGCTTTCATCTTGGAAGAATAACTCTATTCGGCATTTTTGATAAGAGGAAACTCTTATTCCTTTGTATTCTCGGTCATGATATCTATGAAATACTTTGCAGCATCCGAGAGAGGGATATCCGTGTTGTATGCAGCTACCAGCATACGGGAGGGAATTTCCGTAGTGGTATTAATGACAGTCAGGTCACTAAGCTCTTTCACACAAAAATCGGGGATAAATGCGATGCCTAAACCAATCTTTGCCAGGTCTATCAGGAGATCGTTACTGCTAAGTTCGATAGCCGGTACTAGATCTAAGGAATTCTCGAGGAACAGGTTGTGTAGGAACATACTTGTTGTAGAGCGTTTATCCAGCATGAGAATCGGATTTAACTGAAGTTCCTGAAGGCTGATAGGACGATCGGTTAAGGGGAAGGCTTTCGGATTTGCTATAAAAATATCCCGAAATTCCTTGACCGGAAGGATTTGCATCAAATTATTTAAGCCGGAGTTGGGAGAGTTAGTTACAATCACATCGACATCGTTGCGTTCCAAAAGCTTTGCACATTGCATGGAAGTAGCGTTGGTTACCTTGATATGAATGCCTGGATATCTCTTATGAAAATTGTTAAGATAAGGTACAAGATAATAACGACAGATCGTATCACTGGCACCGATTCTTAACTGCACACCGCTTTTTGGATCTGCGCAGAGCTGATTCTCACCTCTGCTGATCAGATTAATAGCAGGTTCGATATGCTTTAGTAATAACTCGCCTTCCTTCGTTAGGGCAACACGCTTTGTACTACGGATGAAAAGTGTCTGGTTTAGACGCTTCTCCAGAGTCTTGATTGACTGGCTGACAGCAGACTGAGAAATAAATAGGGTTTCTGCTGCTTCCGAAAAGCTTAAGCTTTTTGCTACATGATAAAAAACCTTATACAATTCATAATTGATATCCATGTGCTTCTCCTTCTCTCTGAAATTCATATACTATAATGATATTATTTGACTGATGTAAGTGTTTTTTTTGCTTCGTTTAGAGCCATATCAGCACTTCTTAATATTGCTGAGGGGTTTCTTCCGTCTCTTGGGAATACGGAGGTTCCATAACTTGCAGATAGACGGAATTCCGAACCATTATACAGAAACGGTTGGGAGAAACAGCTTCGCATCTGTTCAACCTCTGACAAAGCATCGGTAGTATTAAGATCTCTGCGGATGAGCAGTGCAAATTCATCGCCGTCAATTCTGGAGAGAATATCTTCGTTCTGTAAATGCTTCTTCATAAGATCGGTTATAAAGAGAAGATATTGATCTCCGGCAGAGTAATTCGAGGTTTTATTCAGTGATTTAAAAGAATCAACATCAAATAAAACAAGATACAAAGGTTTGGATTTACGCGTGCAAAGGTCTATGGATTGCTGAAGATGTTCCATAAACATGGTCCGGTTCGGTAATCCGGTTAGAGCATCATAGTAAACGAGAGAATGAAGCTTTTGTTCCCTTTCAATAAACCTTTTGTTATAGTCGGCGAGCTGTTTGTTTTGCTCTTGAAGTTCATCCTCTGATGCAAGTAATTCTTCATAAAGTGCTGATATATCGCTTTTTTGATCATGTACCAGAATGTATTGCTTGTACAGATTCTCGTAACGATCCTTGTTAACTCGCTGAGAAATGCTTAATATGAGAAAAAGCAGTATCAGGAGAAAAGTCTGCGGTATTATATAATAAAGAGATACCTCATAAGCAAAGCTCTTTATATTAATTACGGTATAGAGACAGATAATAATTGTTAACGAACCTTTAATGACTGCCATCGCTCTACGCAGACTAGACATTGAGAAAACAATCTGGATAACCGCTATTGTCCAGACGGCGGGACCTATAGTATGATAATAGCGCAGGTACATGAACAGGAACCATATCACAAAAAGAACTGTTAAGATCCAGGAGGCAATCGAAACTTTTATTTTGGATCTGCGGAGCAGTTCGAAGGCGATACCGATTAGCAGAAATACCACCGTATTGATGAATAAATTGGTTTTGGTCTCCGAAGTATGAACGAATAAATGGATAGCTGTAATTATGGCACCCAGAAACATAAGAGGAGAAGACAGCATGCAGGCTAGTTGATTTTCATAATATATTATTTGATTTAAATCGTAGGTATTCTTGATTGCTTTTATAGTATCAGGGATATTTTTTTTGACATCATACTGAACATCCATCGAGTTTTTTTCCTTTATATATAGATATTCGATTAAAATAAACAGTCGCTATCTATTAGTTGGCCTAATAAAAAGATTAACATATATTAATTTTGATTATAAGACATGTTATGCTATAATGCAAGAGCATGATAAAGGTAATAGGGTACAAACCATAGAGTTACAGCTACAGAAAGTATAATTCACACTGTTCCGGACAGAAGGAAACTAGATTGAAAAATCATAGATTTTTCAATCGGCAAATTTGTGCTGCCGTCTTAATATGCGGATTTGCAGCAGAATGGAGATTTGTATGAATAATGTAAAAAGAATTTATGTAGAAAAGAAACCCCAGTATGCTGTAAGAGCAATGGAATTACAGACTGAGCTTCGCAGCTATTTGGGAATGAACGGCATAGATGAAGTAAGGGTCTTAATTCGCTATGATATAGAGAATATTAGTGATGAGACCTATAAGAAAGCATTGGGTACGGTCTTTTCGGAGCCGCCTCTGGATCAGCTGTATGAGGAGAAGTTTGAGGCTAATGAAAAGGATCTCTTCTTTACCGTAGAGTATCTTCCCGGACAATTTGATCAGAGAGCGGATTCTGCAGAACAGTGTGTTAAGCTTCTCGATGAAAAGGAGGAGCCGGTTATTCGGTCCGCTACCACTTATATCCTGGGTGGTAATATCACCGAAGACGAGTTCGAACGTATTAAAAGCTATTGTATCAACCCGGTGGATTCCCGCGAGGCAGAAGAGACGAAGCCTAAGACTCTGGTGACTGAATTTGAGGAGCCAGAAGAGGTATTAATCCTAGAGAGATTTACCGAGCTTTCAGAAGAAGAATTGAAAGAACTTTATGAATCCTTGAATTTAGCTATGACAATTGAGGATTTTAAGCATATTCAGAATTATTTTACGGCAGAAGAGAAACGTGACCCGGCTATGACAGAGATCAGGGTGCTGGATACCTATTGGTCAGATCACTGTCGCCATACCACCTTCTTAACGGAACTTAAGGATATACAGATAGAAGATGGTTATTATACACAGCCACTTAAGGCAGCTTATCAGAGCTATCTGAGCGAGAGGGAGAAACTATACGCCGGAAGAGATGATAAATATGTCTCTCTGATGGATATTGCTTTGCTTGCCATGAAGAAGCTAAAGGCAGATGGAAAGCTGACGGATATGGAGGAATCAGATGAGATTAATGCCTGTTCCATTATCGTACCGGTGGTGATTGACGGTAAGACGGAGGAGTGGCTGGTGTTCTTTAAGAATGAGACTCATAACCATCCCACTGAGATAGAGCCCTTCGGTGGCGCAGCTACCTGTCTGGGAGGTGCAATCCGTGACCCTTTATCGGGAAGAGGCTATGTATATCAGGCTATGCGTGTTACCGGTGCGGCTGATCCAACCATTTCGGTAAAAGATACCTTAAAGGGTAAACTGGCTCAAAGAAAGATCTGTACCGGTGCTGCCGCAGGTTACAGCTCCTATGGTAATCAGATCGGACTTGCTACAGGTTTGGTTGATGAGGTATATCATCCGAACTATGTGGCTAAGAGATTGGAGATTGGTGCAGTAATGGGTGCGGCGCCAAGAAAGAATGTTATCCGTGAGAATTCGGACCCCGGGGATGTAATCATTCTGATGGGAGGAAGAACCGGACGTGATGGTTGCGGAGGTGCAACCGGATCCTCCAAGAGCCATACAACAGAATCAATTGCTACCTGCGGCGCTGAGGTTCAGAAAGGGAATGCACCTACCGAGCGTAAGCTTCAGAGACTGTTCCGCAGAGAAGAGGTAAGCTGTTTAATAAAGAAGTGTAATGATTTTGGTGCCGGTGGAGTATCCGTTGCAATCGGTGAGCTGGCAGCAGGACTTCGTATTGATCTTGATCAGGTTCCAAAGAAATATGCTGGCTTAGACGGTACCGAATTGGCAATATCCGAATCCCAGGAGAGAATGGCAATTGTCGTAGATCCGAAGGATGTAGACAGAATGCTGAAGTTTGCAGAGGAGGAGAATCTGGAAGCAGTCGTCGTTGCGAGAGTTACCGAATCGCCAAGGCTGGTCATGAACTGGAGAGGGAAGGAGATTGTAAATATCTCCAGAGCCTTTCTGGATACCAACGGTGCTCACCAGGAGGCAAGTGCTTATGTAAGTGTGCCTTGCAGGGAAGATAGTTACCTGGAGAAGGGGTCGATAGATTTTAATAAGGATATAAAGGATATCTGGCTTGGCAACCTTTCATCGTTAAATGTCTGCTCCAAGAAGGGCTTAGTTGAGATGTTCGACAGCTCCATCGGTGCAGGAACCGTAACGATGCCTTATGGCGGCAAGTATCAGCTATCTCCAATTCAGACGATGACAGCGAAGCTTCCTGTACTTAATGGAAGCTGTGACACCGTATCTATGATGAGCTATGGCTTTGACCCGTACCTGTCCAGCTGGTCACCGTTTCACGGTTCTGTCTATGCAGTTTTATCCTCTGTTGCTAAGATAGTGGCGGCAGGCGGTGATCATACAAAGATCCGTTTTACCTTCCAGGAGTTCTTCCGTAAGCTGGGAAATGACCCGAAAAGATGGGGAGAACCGCTGGTAGCATTGCTAGGTGCCTATGACGCACAAGTGAAGCTAGGGCTTCCTTCTATCGGTGGAAAGGATAGTATGTCAGGCAGCTTCAATAATATTGATGTTCCACCGACTCTGGTATCCTTTGCCGTTGATATTGCAACAACTGCTGATATCATTACTACAGAGCTAAAAAGACCGGGGAATGTGCTGGTGAAGTTCGGTATCAGGAAGGATGAGTACGAACTTCCGGATTATATACAGGTGACAGCGCTTTATGCCACACTTACCAAGCTGATGAGAGCCGGCAAAGTACTTTCTGCTTATGCTGTGGGTTATGGCGGTATTGCGGAAGCAGTCAGTAAGATGGCCTTTGGAAATAAGCTGGGTGTAAAACTAGAAGATAGTCTTACCAAGAAAGAGCTGTTCCTTCCTGCTTATGGAGATATACTTACAGAATTATCGGTTGATGATGTGAATACGCTAAGAGATTACGGTTTTATTGAGGGTGAATATAAAGTAATCGGAGCGATTACTGAGGACAGCGAATTCAGTCTGAATAATACGACGATTACGATGGAAGAAGCACTGTCTGCATGGACGAATACCTTAGAGAGGGTATATCCTACTAACTCCAAGGTAGAGGAGCAGCAGCTTAAGACAAAGCTGTATGATTCAAAAAAGATCTATGTATCTCAAAATAAGATAGCAAAACCGAAGGTCTTTATTCCGGTATTCCCTGGTACAAATTGTGAGTATGATTCACTACGGGCATTTGAACTAGCTGGAGCACAAGTGGAGACCATTGTATTCAAGAATTTGTCGGCGGATAACATTCGGGAATCTGTGGGGGCCTTTGCAGAGGGAATTCAGGGGGCGCAGATTCTGATGTTCCCCGGTGGCTTCTCTGCCGGGGATGAACCCGACGGTTCCGGCAAGTTTATAGCAACAGCCTTCCGGAACGAGAAGATTAAGGATGCCGTAAGTGATTTACTAAATGTGCGTGATGGATTAGTACTAGGTATCTGTAATGGTTTCCAGGCTCTCATTAAATTGGGCTTGGTACCTTACGGTGAGATTACGCCTTTGAGGGAGGATACTCCGACTCTGGCGATGAATCGCATCGGACGTCACATCTCTAAATCGGTATACACAAAAGTAGTTACCAACAAATCACCATGGTTAATGAGAGCTGAGCTTGGCGGAGTATATTCTATCCCGGCGTCCCACGGAGAAGGTAGATTCGTAGCAAGCGAGGAGTGGATAAAGAGATTGTTTGAGAATGGTCAGGTTGCCACTCAATACGTGGATTTAATGGGCAATCCGACGATGGAGGAAGATTATAATCCCAATGGATCCTATTATGCAATCGAAGGTATCACTAGCCCGGACGGCAGGGTGCTTGGCAAGATGGCGCATTCAGAACGTCGCGGATCTGGAGTCGCAATTAATATTACAGGTAATCAGAATCAATTTATCTTTGAATCCGGTGTGTCATATTTTAAGTAGTATATCATTGTTTATGTCAGTAGCAGTAATTAGATATCACCATCTAGTATCGTGCTAATTCTTCTCTTCATATTGTGATATGAAAAGGGAGTTGAAAGTGGTAGGCTTTCAACTCCCTTTTCATGTGTGAGAATCAATGTGAGTAATACGAATACTCATACGATACAAAGAGCATGCTTTCTATCGTTTGTAAATAGAGAACGTCCTATGAGTTAATCTGACAATCATAGGTACTTTTATCCTCACGGAAGCCTTTGAACACCGGTTGTCTAAGTGAACCTTTGTCATTGGGCATATATTGTACCACACAGACCAGTTCAGGCCTAAGCCATATTGCATTCTCATTGCCGGGAGGTGTGATTTGGAAGGGAGATTGTTCTATGGTTTCCAGCTTTTTGAGATCACCGTACTTTACTCCGAAGGTAACATGTCCCTTATAGACTAGTTCAAAACCGCTATACTGTCCGAGAATAACACTTGTAATACCATTCTCCTTTAGGATATAACCGCATACCACAAAATCTTCATCCGCTAGGAATTTGAATTTAATCCATTCTTTGGTACGTTTATCAAGATAATATTTGCTGTTACTTTTCTTGGCTACGACACCCTCAAGCTCCTGTTGCTTAGCCAGATCGAAAAGTTCTATTCCTTTCTCCGGTATATATCTGCTAATTGCAAGCTTAGGGTCTTCGTTGACCGTCTCGGACAGATGAACTTTGCGCTCCAATAGCGGAAGAGCCAGAAGCGATTTATCCATTCGATAAAGGATATCATAGGCAACAAAGCAAGCAGGGTAATTTTCGCTGGATAGCATAAGCTTGAATTTGTTGGAGGTTAACGTCCTTTTCTGAAGCTCGAAGAAATCAGGGACACCATTTCGAAGAATAACAAGTTCTCCGTCCAGAATACAGCGCTCCTTAGCAAAGTGATGGAGATTACTCAGTTCAGGAACCTTAGGCAATAAGCGATCATTCCGTTTATTGCGGAGCTCGGTTGTAGAATCAAGATATGCAATACAACGAATTCCATCCAGCTTAAGCTCGTAGATCCAGTCAGGGTCATTGAATGGAGCCTTCATTTCGGAAATAAGCATTGGTTTAA
This sequence comes from Bacillota bacterium, assembly GCA_023411215.1. Classification (GTDB taxonomy): domain Bacteria; phylum Bacillota; class Clostridia; order Lachnospirales; family Lachnospiraceae; genus Mobilitalea. The sequence goes on from JAEYOY010000030.1 coordinate 47,721, forward strand.
TATTCTTTTCTTCAAACAGATCCATCATGCCATACCACTCAGTTGTTGATTGGAGGTCTGATTACTTTGCCCGTTCTGGGACATGGCAAGAGACTTCTGCAGTGCCTCCATAAGATCGATGACGTTATTTGGAACGCTGTTGTCAACCGCTACGATATCCTCCCCGTGTATCTTCTGAAGGATAGCATCTCGGAGGCGTTCCTGATATTCATCCTTGTACCCCGCAGCATCAAAAGGACCGGTCATGGAGTTGATCAAACTCTTTGCCATCGTTATCTCGGCATCGCTTATCTGGGGAGCTGCAATCTGCTTGGGTATCGCTACAATTTCATCCTGATAGAAGAGTGTCTTCGCAATTATTCCCTCTATAGTCGGATATAATACGATCAGGTTCTCCTTTGTACCAATGACCGTTTTGGCCAGCGCAACCTTTTGTTCCTGCAACATTGACGAGCGGAGCAGTTCAAAGGCCTTCTCGGCCCCAGTCTCCGGAAGGGTATAATAATTTCGCTCATAATAGATTTGGTCGATTTCGGATAGGTTGACAAATTGTATGATATGAATGGTCTTATCTTTTTTTGTCTTTATCTTCTCCAGTTCCTCTTCGGTCATGATAACATACTTATCTGGTTCATATTCATAACCTTTAATGATTTCTTCCGTATGAACCTCCTTGTTGCAGCTGGGGCAATATTTTTTATATTTCACTCGTTCTTTCGTATCTTTGCATAATTGATTGAATTTTACATCATTATCTCTGGTTGTGGTGTACAAACCCACCGGAATATATAGTAGTCCAAGGGAAATCGCTCCTTTATGAGATACGCCCATAATTTTATACCACCTTTCAATTTTTTATAGTATGTGGATAACCTACACCAAAAATTCTTACATATCCATCGAAAAAATGCAGTCAACCGGCATCAATCTTAAACCGGAGGGTGGGTTTTTCTACAAAAAAGAACCCTCGAGCTAGAGCGAGGGTCCTTTATCAAATGTGGGAGTAGTTGGTTGCTTAATAGATTGTAATGTTGTTGTATGCAAGATTCATGCAATAGTCGATTACTGCCATTCCCATTGCAAAGAAGGATAGAACAAGGATCAAGCCAAAAGCAGTTTTGTCATAGATCAGTTTTTCTCCCTGCTGCTTGAAGTTTGCAATCAAGATCTCGCCGCCTAAGGAAATAAAAATGGTAGGCCAAAGCTTAAATATCAGATCATAGGTGATACCTAAATTAAATATTCGAAGCAGAAATAATACACCGAAGATAATCAGCATACCACCTAAGGTAAAGGTGCCGACTCTGTGTGTCTTAGTCATTATAATAAACCTCCTTTGTCTTCCAGAAAATTCTCCTTCTCAGCTGCATCCAGATCCTGTTTCTTGCCACGGATCAGATAGATACCAAAGGCGATGATGGCACAGGCTACGAATAACTGAGGTACTAAGCGTCCAAAGCGATATAGAACGCTGTACACTAAGTCAGGCACAACTTCATTGATAATATCGATAAAGTTATTCCATAAAATGCTGGCACCAATCACGATTAGTGCGATTGCTATAACGTTACGGTATTTTCCCTGGATGAGCTGTGCTTTCTCTTTGGCATACTCTGGAAGAAGAATGAAATTATCTTCTATGGCATAGAACTCATCGTCCGGTGTAGAACGGAGATTGTGGGTGTCAAAGAAAGCAAAGAACCATATAATTGGCATAAAAAACATTAAGGGGCCAAGTCCTAACCAGGTGGATAGGAAGATGGTAAAGAAGAAATATGCCATTAGGCTACTACCGCGTTTCATAAATCCCATATACATCTGACCGGCGCCCGGTAGCAGAGAAAAACAAAAAGTTAAAAAACCACTCTTCTTTCTAATCATGATCAGTTACCTCCATTTTGATGATGTTATTGGAGAAGTCCAATATATTCCTGCTAAAGTTATTCATATTATCCCTTATGGTATCTGTTAAGGAAACATTGACTTCTGCTTTGCTTATTTTAATATTTGTGAATCTCTCTGCATCAGAGAGATTAGTCTGGAAATTCATGCCGAGTATCAATAATGCGATTGCAGCAATCGCAGCAGTGCCAACCTTTAAGCTGTAGAGCAGGAGTTGTATCCGCTTCGAGGCTTCCCTCGATTTGATGGCTATCTGTATCTCGGGGCGTTTGGTTGCCTTTAATATATTTTCCTTCATATCCCTTGGTGCAGGGATGATATCCGCTGTCATAAAAGCCGCCAGTTGATCAGAACAATGATTACAGGAGCAAATATGTTCTAAAAAAGTTTGTTTTTCATCCATGGTCATGGTCTCTTGCTCGAAAGCGATTAACTCGTCTGTCGTCACATGTGGCTTATTGTTCATTAATAATTGCCCCCTTTCGATAGGTTTTCTGTAACATTGCCCGTGCCCGGTAGATCTGGGTCTGGACTGTCTTCAGATTCTTACCGGTCTTTTCTGCAATCTCGGCAGCAGAAAGCTCCCGGTAAAAATAATCAAATGCTATTTCTCGATATGGTGATTTTAAGTTGTTACATCGTTCGGATAATTGCTTCTTTACCTCCAGCTCAAGGACATTCTCTTCGGGTGAAGGCTCCTTGTCTTTCTGAGCGAGGAAGTATTCATCCTCGGTAGGTATACTATGTCGCTCTGCCCGCTTTATGAAATCAAGGCATTTGTTAGTGGCAATACGGCAAAGCCAGGCTTTTTCATACTGTCTGTCGAAGGTTGGTAGATGCTTATAGGCGGAAAGAAAGGTTTCTTGGGCAAGATCCTCAGCTTCAAAATAATCTTTTACGATTTTGTAACAGATAGAGAATATTAAATTTTGATAGGTATCAATCAAATACTCATAATACTTCTCGGTACTAATTATTTCCGCCTCCCTTCACCCTTCGATTATAATAACGAGTGTCGAACTGAAATGTCTTCAATTCTATAGATATTTTTATACCAATTTAGCCATTTGGCCTCTACCACCCTTACCAATGAAGGTTACCACTTGATTAAATAAGGTTAAGGATAGAATAAATAAAATTGCGATGATAATAAACTTGAATACTTTCTTCATAAGTCCCTCCTACGATAGATTGCACGCCTCACGCACTTTCAATTGTCATGAAATAGAATTCCATAGACGGCATTACTGATCACTACAAGTTTGGGTTGCCCATTTTGCCATTCAATTCATGAAAACGAGGGAGATGAAGAATTGTCTTCAACATTTTATAAAATCATTGTAACTAATCTGAATAGGGTCGATAATCCCATGGATTTCTTCGCTGATTTGGGTTGTTTACTTTTTAATGTTTCAAGCTGTATCATAATACATTATCGTTCTACATACAATATGGAGTTTGATTGAAATCAATGAATAATCTGAAAAGGTTAATTATCCATTCTTGTCTGAAATACTACGGAAGAAAGTTGAATTATGCCGAAGAATGTGCTAGATTCAAGGAGGTATGAATGAGGATTTTAGTTTCAATGCTTGGTTAAGATATAAGGAATACCAAAGGAAGGGCCTGGATTTGGCTTATGCCGCGAGATTTATCCTTGAGAGTCAAAATAATTACACAAAAAGGAGATTAGATATGAATACAATGGATTATATAATTAAAACGATAGAGTCATTAGTGAATATACCAAGTCCCTCTGGCTATACGAAGGAGATAATGGAGTTTGTAAGGAAAGAAGTGGAGAGTTATGGCTATCCTTGTGAATATAATCAAAAGGGTGGACTCATCATATCAGTTCCAGGAGAGGGAGATGAAACCTTAGGGCTATCCGCTCATGTCGATACTTTGGGAGCAATGGTACGCTCTATTGATTCGGACGGTACTTTGAAATTCACCTTAATCGGTGGGTATACCATGCATAGCGTGGAGGGAGCTTATTGTCAGGTACATACAAGGGATGGGAGATCCTATACAGGAACAATTCTGATCAAAAGTTCCTCTGTACATAGCTATGATGATGCCAGAACCATTGAACGCACGGACCGCAATATGCTAATTCGTCTGGATGAGATTGTGAAGTGCAAGGAGGACGTACTGGCTCTAGGAATTAACAGTGGTGATTACATTAGCTTTGACGCCAAATTCCAGTATACGGATACCGGTTTTGTGAAGTCCAGACATTTGGACGATAAAGCGTCTGTGGCGGTACTACTCGGAATGCTCAGGGAGATGTCCGAACAGAAGTGCCTGCCGATGAAGAAGCTTCGGATATTAATCAGCAACTTTGAGGAAGTCGGATACGGCGCAAGCCATCTTCCTCCGGAAATAAATGAGTTCATAGCTGTTGATATGGGAGCAATTGGTGATGATTTGAATGGATCTGAGTATACGGTCACAATCTGCGCAAAGGATTCTTCAGGACCCTATGATTATGAAATGACGAATCATCTGATTGCTTTAGCGAAAGAGAATGGAATCGATTATGTGATTGATATCTTTCCGCATTATAGCTCGGATGTATCCAGCGCTCTCCGTGCAGGGAATGATATCCGTGGAGCCTTAATCGGGCAGGGGGTTCATGCCTCTCATGGAATGGAACGAACTCATAAGCTAGGGCTTGAGAATACCTTGAAGTTATTAAAGGCTTATATAGGAGTATAAAACCAATACAAACAAACAAAAACAACATAATATCGTTATTTGTGATTGACTATAGACTACCTGAATGTTACAATTCAATCAAATAAAGTAAAAACAAATAAAAACAAATAAAAGCAACACAACATAGGAGGCTGTAATGAGTAAATCCGAGTACGATATTAAGAATGAGATCTGTGAGATAGGAAAGCGGATCTATAACCGCAATATGGTGGCGGCTAACGATGGCAACATCTCTGTTAAACTGAATGACAATGAGTTCCTTTGTACGCCAACTGGTGTCAGTAAGGGATTTATGACCCCGGACTATATCTGCAAGGTAGATAGGGACGGTAAAATGATTGAAGCAAATGAAGGTTATAGACCTTCTTCTGAGATAAAAATGCATATGAGAGTATATAAGGAAAGACCGGATGTAATATCGGTTGTTCATGCTCATCCGATGTATGCAACTGCATTTGCAATTGCAGGAATCCCTTTGACACAGCAGATTATGCCGGAGGCTATCATCACACTGGGAGCAGTTCCGATTGCAGAATACGGAACTCCTTCTACCGATGAGATTCCCGATGCGGTATCGAAGTACCTTCCTTACTATGATGCAGTATTACTTGAAAATCATGGAGCCCTCACTTATGGAGATTCTCTAATCAATGCATATCATAAGATGGAGTCGGTGGAATTCTATGCACAGCTTTTGTTCCTTTCGAAGCAGTTAGGCGGACCAAGGGAACTTTCCGAAGCACAGGTCCAGAGATTGTATGGAATTCGCAGACAGTTTGGCATGACCGGTAGACATCCGGCAGATACGCAATAGAGAGCTGCATCTTAGATGCAGTATGGAGGTAGCATGAAGCAATATTATCTGGCGGTAGATATCGGAGCCTCCAGCGGACGCCATATTCTTGGGTGGATGGAGAAAGGGAAGCTATTTACGGAGGAAGTATATCGTTTTCAGAATGGTTTGATTAAGAAAAATGGCCATTTATGTTGGGATTTTGACTTGATGTTCAGAGAAATTGTTGCCGGTTTGAAGCGTTGTAAGGAAATAGGAAAATGTCCTATCAGTATGGGAATTGATACCTGGGGTGTTGACTTTGTTCTACTGGATGAGAAGGATCAGGTGCTGGGAGATGTTATCGGCTATCGTGACCACCGAACCGAGGGTATGGATGAGAAGCTATATAAGATCATACCGGAGAAGGAACTTTATGGACGAAACGGCATCCAGAAGGCTATTTTTAACAGCATATATCAGCTTTATGCCATTAAAGAAGAGCATCCGGAATATCTGGAGCAGGCGAAGACCTATCTTATGACACCGGAATATTTTAATTTTCTTCTAACCGGTATCAAGAAAGCCGAATATACGATAGCGACCACCTCTCAACTGATAAATGCCAGAACAAATACTTGGGATTATGAGTTGATGGATATTCTTGGATATCCAAAGGATATCTTTATGCCCGTATGTATGCCGGGAACCATCGTTGGAATGCTCAGATCTGAGCTGGTGGAAGAAATTGGTTATGATATTAAGGTAATGCTTGTCGGAAGCCATGATACTGCTTCTGCCGTTGTTTCTGTTCCTTCTACGAGTGAGGATGTATTATATATAAGCTCTGGAACCTGGTCACTCATGGGAGTTGAGCGGCAGACCCCGGATCTTAGCACGAATAGTCAGGAACGTAATTTCACGAACGAAGGCGGCTATGACCATCGGTTCCGATATCTGAAGAATATTATGGGGTTATGGATGATTCAATCGGTACGTCACGAGCACCAGGATCACTACTCCTTTGGGGATCTCTGTACCATGGCGGAAGAGAATGCGGATTTTCCCAGCCGAATTAATGTGAACCATGCCTCTTTTCTCTCGCCGGATAATATGACCCGGGCTATCAATGATTATCTGAAATCAACAGGCCAGAAGCTACCGGATAATATAGGTCAGCTTTCAGCCTGCATCTATCAAAGTCTAGCTGAATGTTATGCGGATACGGTTCGCGAACTGGAGGAGGTTACAGGCAAGTTATACCAGGAAATTCATATTGTCGGTGGAGGGTCCAATGCGGATTATCTGAACCGGCTGACAGCACAGAAGACACATAGGAAAGTATATGCCGGTCCTGTAGAAGCAACCGCGATTGGTAATATAGCTGTTCAGCTGATCAGTGATAGGGTTTTCGAGAATCTTTGTGTTGCAAGAGGCTGTATATATGCTTCATCTGATGTAAAGAAGTATGAATTTGTCTGATTCATCCAATAATGTAAGATGCTTTCACGGCTTGCTATTATGAATTAGTGATATTTCGTTCGATTCTTGACAAGAGTTGGGAACAAAGATACTATAATGTGAATATAATAACGTTGCTTACTTCGAATTTCTGTCCCTATATAACTGATAAAATGGTCTGCCCAGCTCTGCTTCATTTGTTGCTCGTGTAGAATAATTTATCGTCAGGATATAGGGACTTTTTTATATACAAGAATTAACAATATTAGGAGGTAAGAAAATGCTTGCAATAGAGAGAAGAAATCAAATATTAGCTCTTCTTCAGAAGGATAGCAGAGTAGTGGTCGGGGATCTTGCGAAAGTCTTTCGAGTAACAGAGGAAACAATTAGAAGAGATCTTGAGAAGCTTGAGAAACAGGGGTTCGCCAAGAAGGCATACGGTGGAGCGATAATTAATGAGAGCTTCCATGTTGATCTTCCGTATACCGTTCGGCAAAAAACGAATGTGCAGAATAAGCAGGAGATAGCAGAATTGGTTTGTGGATTGGTTCAAGATGGTGACCATATTATGTTGGATGCAAGCTCAACTGCGGTATATATAGCAAAGCATCTGAAGGACAAGAAGAATCTAACGATTATTACGAATTCCATCGAAATACTCATTGAACTTTCCAATGTGAGCGGATGGAAGATATTTTCTACCGGAGGAGTCATGAAAGAAGGATCGCTTTCTCTGGTAGGTTATCAGGCAGAAAAGATGATAAGTTCCTTCCATGTGGACAAGACGATTATTTCCTGCAAAGGAATTGATATTCAGAAAGGAATTACTGACTCGAATGAGATGGAAGCCTATATTAAAAAGTTAATGTTGGACTCGGCTAATATGAAAATCCTAGCTGCAGATAATACAAAATTTGATAAGGTATCCTTTGCAAGGATAGATGAGTTATCCGGAATAAACCTTATTATTACGGATCTGGAACCTGATATAAGATGGATGAATGCATTGGAGCAAACGAATATAGAAAGTTATTATAAGGACAGAAGGTAACCGGAAGATGAATGACTAATCCTTGTTCTTCTTTACACCCAAATTAGGTATAAAAGCAAAATAAAATCCAACCAGAGCACCTGTTATTAATCTGGAATCAGTTATTCCGAGGGAACCACATACCATTTGAATTGTTATGTGCAAAACAGCAGCGAAAAAAATCCATACAGTTGCATTGTAGATGGGATTCAAACGGCGGTTAATGAAGGCCCAGAGTCTTTTACTCCAGCCTAGCTTGATAGAAAGTTTCATAAATATAGTCCCTGAAACCGCCATAGCGAGCAATTGTGATAACAATGTCTTCATACGAACCTCCAATCTGCATCATCGATGCAGTTCATAATACCGAAAGATCAGCGATCCTCTTTAACTCATGACAGTAGAAAATTCGCGAAGCTTACTTTCTATTGCCAAAGATAATTATACATCAAGGATTGCCTGGGTGCAAGAAGTTATAGATATAGACAAATTGTGCGAAATTACTAAAATGTAATAATAATATGTTAAATTACTGGCAATATGTGTTGTATAATGCTATAATATGACTATAAAAGCATGTGTCCTACGGATACAAATGAAGACATAAGATAAAAAAGCATAAGAACTCTGGAGGAAAAAGATGGCAAAGATTGGTGGAGACTTAACTAAAAAGCTAATGACTATTATGAAGGTACAAAAGAACAAAGAGCTTACAGATGACACGACATCATCTGAGGGGACAGGGATACCAAAGAAGGGGAATAAACTTCAGAATGGTTATCGTAATGATAAGAGGCAGGATGTTAAGAATAAGGTCTTAACCGCGAAAGAGAGAGTAAGGACAGAGAAAGAGGGATTCTTAGAGAATGCTTCTAAGGTGAGATTAATCTCAACCCTTAGGTTTAAGCTTGTTGCCTCCTTTCTGGTACCTATTATATTTATTATCAGCTTAGGAGTCGTATCCTTCTTAAAGGCATCGGAAGGTATTCAAAGTAATTATGAGAAAGCAACAGTAGATACAATTGGTATGGCCGGTGAATTTTTACGCTTTGGTTTCGAATCGGTTGAAGCGACTGCCATACAATATGCAAATGATGATGCGATAAACAGATATTTTTCTAATATCGATGATAAATTTGAAGCTAACATGAACAGAAAGGCCATTTCATCTTCACTCATGGCCAAGCAAGTTACAGATGAGTTCATTGAGAATATTTATTTATTGTCCGATGAAATTGATTCTATCGCGACTTCAGGTGTGTTCTATAAGAAAAAAATAGTGGATGAATTCAGGACTACGGAGATTGGTGCCAAAATAGGCAAGACTGGAAATGTATGGGATGGCGAAGATGCCTTTCTGGATGAAAAACTGGAGTCGGACAGCAGTGAATACTCTATGCGTTTGATCAGAAATATCATGAACCGGAATTCCTTGGTAATCATTGAAACAAAAGCTAATGTAGTTAAGGATATTTTAGCTGATTTAGAGTTTGATAAAACCGGTTTCTTAGGGCTCGTAACTGTGGATGGAAGAGAGATTATCGATTATTCATTAAAAGTAGAGGATCCGGATATTGATGTAGAAGCGTTGAAAGCAGAGAAGGTATTTGTTAATGAAACATTCTATCAGGAAACACTTGATTCAGATGAAAAAAGCGGATTCAAGTATGTAGAATATAAGGGTGATACCTATTTATTCATGTTTGCTAAAATAGGCCAAACAGGTGCCACTCTCTGTGCATTAATGCCTAAGTCTACCATAACAAGCCAAGCGGATGCCATTAAAAAAATTACAGTTATTATTGTTATTATTGCCTGCTTTGCTGCGGTCACAATTGCAGCCTGGTTATCTACCGGAATTGATAAGACAATCAAGGGTATTATCAGTAAGTTAAAATTAGCAGCAAAGGGTGATCTTACCGTTCAATTTGATTCAAAACGTAAGGATGAGTTTCATATATTAATTGATGAGATACAGACTACCTTTGGTAAGATGAAGGATCTGATTCAACAAGTTAAGACTTTGAGTGGTGAGGTGTCAGAATCAGCATCCAATGTATCTATGACCTCCGAATTATTCCTCAAATCATCGGAAGACATCTCTTCAGCCATGAATGAGATAGAACAAGGAATTAATCAACAAGCAAAGGATGCAGAGGAATGCCTGGTACAGATGGACAGTCTGTCTCAGAAGATTGAGGTTGTGAGTATGAACACAAAGGAAATCGGCCAGATTGCAGATAGTACCAAAATGAGTGTCAAGGAAGGTACTGTCATCTCGGAAGAACTGAACCAGCAGACGAAGTCAACCATCGAGATTACAACAGATATTATTAAAGATATTGAGAAGCTTTCCGAGAAATCCTCCTCAATCAATAAGATTATCAATGTGATCAATGATATCGCGAATCAGACGAACCTGTTATCGTTAAATGCCTCCATTGAAGCAGCAAGAGCCGGAGAGCATGGAAAAGGCTTTGCCGTTGTTGCCAGTGAGATCAGAACACTAGCAGAGCAGTCTAAGGCTTCTGTAAACGATATTAAGAAGATTATTGGCAGCATCCAGGAGGATACGACTACTGCGGTTGAGACAGCGCGTAAGGCGGGTAAGGTATTGGCACTTCAGGAAAGTGCTGTTAAGAATACCACTGATTCCTATGCAAACATCAATGGCAGTGTAGAGAAGCTAGTTGTATCATTAAGCTCTATTACCGATAATGTGGCCAATATTGAAGAGGCGCGTATCAGTACACTCGGAGCAATAGAGAATATATCAGCAGTACTGGAAGAGATTGCGGCTTCTTCTAATAATGTTAATCAGACAGCGTCCAACCAGGTTGCTTCGGTTGAGAGCCTTAATAAATCAGCTGTGAACCTTAATGCCAACTCAGATAATCTGGTTAATGAGGTAAAGAAGTTTACAGTCTAGGTATTGATATAAGTATATTAGTGATGGAGCGTTTCGGTTATCCGAGGCGCTCCTTTTTAAATTCAAGCAGCAAATTTTGTTGCAAAAAATATTCTTGACATATGTTCCAGGTGGTGTTATAGTGTGTATATCGAATATATACAATATGACATGATATATGCACAGTGCAGGAGGTAAAAATGGATATACTGATCAGTAATTCCAGTGATAAACCGATTTATGAACAAATTACTTCCCAGATAAAACAGTCGATAATTACCGGCGAGCTTGAAGCAGGAAGCTTACTGCCTTCGATGCGTATGCTGGCGAAGGAATTAAGAATAAGTGTGATCACTACCAAAAGAGCCTATGAGGATCTGGAGCGCGATGGATTCATATATACCGTAATCGGAAAGGGCAGCTTTGTTGCAGAGAAAAATATGGAGTTTGTCAGAGAAGAGCAGCTTCGTATTGTGGAGGAACATCTAGGTAAGGCGGTCGCTGGAGCAAAAGCAGGTGGGATCGGTCTGGAGGAAATTCAGGAAATCATTAAAATGATTTATGAGGAGGAGTAAATATGCCTAATACTTATACAGCAGAGAGTAATTCGGTTGCAGGAGAAGTTTCAATAAATGAAAACAAAAAGCTTGGAATTAAGGCAGACACACAAGGATCAGATGCATTGGTGATTAAAAACCTGACGAAAAGATATAAGGATTTTACCTTAGATAATGTCAGTTTTGCAGTTCCTAAGGGTTCCATCATGGGCTTTGTTGGAGAGAACGGTGCCGGTAAGACTACAACAATAAAGGCTATTTTGGATCTAATCGGAACAGATGGAGGAGAGGTGAGTATCCTGGGATACTCTTCTAGAAACCTTCCGCTTGATGTGAAATCAGCCCTTGGAGTGGTGTTTGATGGCAGCAGTCTTCATGATAATCTCAATGTAAAAAATGTAGATTTTGTCATGAAGAATATTTATAAGAACTGGGAAAGTGAAAAATTTGCCGGGTATATTAAGCGGTTTGATTTGCCGGAGAGAAAAAATATCAAGGAGTTCTCCAGAGGTATGAAGATGAAGCTGTCGATTGCAATTGCTTTATCCCATCGTTCCCAGTTACTGATATTAGATGAAGCAACCAGCGGGCTTGACCCCATGGTTCGTGATGAGATACTTGATATTTTCCTTGAGTTTATTCAGGAGGAGGATCATACTATTCTCTTATCCTCACATATCATAAGTGATATTGAGAAGATTGCAGATTATGTTACCTTTATTCATAAGGGACGGATTGTATTCAGTGAGACCAAGGATGAATTGATCTATCAATATGGTGTAATCCGCTGTAGGAAGGATGAAGTATCCGCTATCGACCGTAGCTATATTGTTGGGGTGCGTGAGAATAGCTTTGGAGCAGAGATTATGATAAAGAAGAAGGATGCTTTTATCAAACAATATCACCATTATGCAGTTGACAGAACCTCCATCGAGGAGATTATGCTGTTCATCAGTAGAGGAAAGGAGCTGAACTAAATGACAGGTTTGATATTAAAGGATATAATTAATCTTAAGAAGAATGTAAAGATATTTGCAATTCTAGCTGTTTTGTATGGCTTCATGGCTTTTACCACATCGGATGCAAATTTTTTCAGTAGTATGTTCACGATGTTGATTGCCATACTTACTTTGAGTGTGTATTCTTATGATGAGCTCGCGAAGTGGGATGTTTATGCGCTTACCATGCCGGTATCAAGAGAGGACATCGTTCGCGGAAAATATATTATCATGTTGCTTCTTACCCTTCTGGGTGCGGTGATAGGTACTGTATTGACGATGGTAATAAAGTTGATAAGACAGGATAATCAAATTATGTCAGGAATAGAGAGTTCCTTGCTTGGAGGTGCGGTCGTAATTCTTTTTTATTGCGTTGCAATGCCTTTCATCACAAAGCTTGGAGTAGAGAAAGCAAGATATATATTTTTTGCAATTTATTTGATACCTTTTGCTATTATCTATTTTATTGGTAATGCGGTTGAAGTAGGGGTCTTTGTTATTCCTGGGCAACTGATCACATTGGCAGAGAAGCTGGCGCAGAATGCTGCAATTCTTGGTCCCTTAGTATTGTTGTTTGCACTAGTAGTTTCTTATACGATTTCAGTAGGAGTCTATCGTAAAAAAGAATTCTAGTAAGTCTATAATCCTTCAAGACTGTCAACCATAATTACATTGAAGGGTGGATACGCTTCAGACACTATATGAAAGGCAAAAAGAATACAGATGCTTTACTTGCTCTCTGTGAACCGGAGAAGAAGGGCTAGAAGTGTAGGAGCCGCTAGATGCTATTGATTTTGAAAGCGATCAGAACGGAGATAATCGGGATAAGAATTACATTAGTGAGATATGGCTTCCTGTGAAGAAAAAAGTAGAATAATTTTAAACATCTATAACCTTTTTGGCGCAATAATCATAGTATAATGTATGAATTATTGCGCTGAAAGGGGTAAACAGCTTGTATAACGATAATTTTAATCAAGATAGAGACAATACGAAACAACAGGATAATGTACAAAAACAGCAGATGGGTCCCGGGGGATTTCCTCAGACACCGCCGAATATGCCACCACAGTTTAGGAGGGAGGATCAACCGAGGTCCGCTCCACCGGATTTTATACCTGAAGCACCTAGGATGGATCGCCGACAAATGGGAGAGATGGATGAGCGTGGCAGGACTGGTTTCGGTGCTTTCCCCGGTGATGAAAGGTATGGAAGACCAGGGGGTGGAAGAGATATACGTAGGGAGATGAGACGATGTTTATTCCGTTTCACTTATATCTGGTTGTTTAACGGAAATGAGTTTTGGTTCTTTCCTACCTTTGTTGATGGACAGTTTGTACAGGGATTCCGTTGGAGAAGAAACCGTTGGGAATTCGATCGAATTAATCTGAGGAGAATTTTCTTCTTCCGCTGCTTTTAGGAGTGAAGGCGCGGCGTATCGAGGGCTTCTGATTTATGCTGTAATAGGAACTTTGCTTAAGGCAAGTGAATTGGCTACAATTCACTTGCCTTTTACTGTTTCTGCAGGCACAAAAGCTTCAAAATTACTGATAATTCAATTGACATACTAAATATACTTAACATATAATTATATATATTATTTATAGGTGAACATTAATATAAAAGCTCATTTGATTGACTATATAACAATAATAATATTGATAAGGAGATTATCTATGCTCACAGACAGACAGACTGAAATTATGTTAACAAAGTTGAAAAGGTTTGAAACAACCCTGGAGGGTATGCTGTTCGATAAGGTAGATCAGGTTCCGATGCTGGCTTATCCGACGGACGGACGCTATCATGAGGTGCCCGACGCGGCCAACTTTAAGCAGTGTAATGCAGGTGATTCCTGGGAGGGAGAAGGAAGCTACTGCTGGTTCTTAGGTGAGTATGTCGTTCCTGAAGAATTAGATAATCAGACGCTGTATATCTTTCCAAAGATTGAGGGTTATGAAGGTCTGCTGTGGGTGAATCGACAGCCATACGGTAACTTCGGTACAAAAATTCAGGCGCATGGACATGGTAATCACTATTGTGATATGTTGAAAAAGAAAGCCAACAAGAATGAGCGCATTGAGATTGCTATGGAATACTACGCCCATCATTATGTCATCGGTACACAACCATTCGAAACCAATCAAAATAAGGAGTACAGAATAACCTATCACAGTGTAGACATCTGTGTTAAAAATGAGGACATCTGGGATGTTTACTTTAATCTGTTGATTGTTAATCAGATGGCTGAGGGTATGAGTAAGGACAGCTTTCGTCGAGCGCAACTGGTTAATACTCTCGAACAAATACATGATATCGTGTATTACGATTATGAAAATATCGATCGGGATGCTTTTATCGCCGCACTGCAAGCTGCTAACCGCCTGCTGAAGAAGGTCTTGGCTGCTAAGAATTCTGACTCTGCTCCATATGCCGGACTGATTGGTCATTCTCATATGGATACGGCATGGCTTTGGGATATCAAAGAGACAATTAAGAAATGTGCAAGAACGTATTCGAATCAGATCAATCTGATGGATCAATATCCGGATTATAAATTTGTTCAGAGCTCTGCATATCATGCTGTATTGATGAAAGAAAATTATCCGGAATTGTTCGATGCTATGAAGAAGCAGGTTGCTGCGGGTCGATACGAGCCTAATGGAGCCGTCTATATTGAATGTGACTGTAATATTCCCTCCGGAGAAGCCATGATCCGCCAATTTTTATGGGGACAGCGCTACACTCGAGAACTTTTTGATTATACTTCGGATACCTTCTGGCTTCCGGATACCTTTGGTTATAGTGCCTCACTGCCTCAAATTATGAGAGGCTGCAAGGTAAAATATTTTCTTACAACGAAGCTTAATTGGGGAGATACAACTGAGTTTCCTTATGATACGTTTTATTGGAAGGGAATCGATGGTTCTGAGGTATTTGTACATTTTAATAAGATCCATACGGGACCGGAACCGAAGCATATGCTTAAGCATGTGTTTGGGGAAGGGAAGGATTCGATTAAGGAGAAGCGAGTTACGAATATGCGTTTGCTCTCTTATGGGGAGGGAGATGGCGGAGGCGGCCCTACCTTTGAGATGGTTGAGCTGACTAAACGTTTGGCAGATATAGAAGGGCTTCCTAAGACAAGCCATATAACAGTCAGTGAATTTATGAATCGATTAGAGAATACGTCGGTAAAGGCTTCAACCTATACAGGTGAGCTGTATCTGGAACTGCACAGAGGAACCTTGACGAATCAACATACATTAAAGAGGAATAACCGCCTGGCTGAAATAGTCTTAAGGGATCTGGAGTATATCACAGTTCGGGAGGCTTTGCAGAGGAAGGTGGCGGCATCGGGAGATGCGATCAATCCGTTGATGAGAGATCTTTTGGTGAATCAATTTCATGATATCTTGCCCGGAACCTGTGTACCGGCTGCTCATGATCAATCAATCGCGGAGACGGATAACATCATAAAGAAAGCTAATCATATGATTAGAACTATATTATCCGGATCAGATAGTAGTACGGTATCAGTGATTAACACCCTGTCCTTTGAGAGACAGGATGTAGTATACCTGGATTATACCTGGGATTTTGTTGTGGAGGGTAGCTATAAGCAACAGATCGTAACGGATATCAACGGGAAACGAAAGCTGGCTGTGAGCGGGATATCCATACCGGCATTTGCAAGCGTGGTTCTTAAGTTGGTACCTGGTAAGCCGGAAGAAAGGACGGTATTTTGCCTGGATGGAAATCGGCTTGAGACGCCCTTTGCTAAAGTAGTATTTAGTGAGAAGGGTTACATTCAATCTTTTATTGATAAAAGAGAACGTAGAGAGCTGAGAGGCGAAGGATATTCATTGAATACCTTTCTTATTGCTGAGGATGTTCCGAGTGATTGGGATAATTGGGATCTGGACGCCGATATTGCAGGTAAATTCAAGGATCTGGCAGTGCTTCTGTCAAGAAGTGTGATATCGGTTGGTGAAGTGGAGTGCAGGATAAGAAGTGAATACCGGTTGAGTACAAAATCCAGCCTGAAGCAGGATATGATCTTTTATGCGGATAGCGCTGAGGTCCGATTTGATACAGTGATAGATTGGCAAGATAATCACCGCTTCTTAAAGACAGCCTTTGATACCTCAATCCATGCAGAATTTGCAAGGCATGAGATTCAATTTGGATATCTCATGCGTCCTACTAACCGTAATACTCCGGTTGAAAAGGCAAAATTCGAGGTATCGAATCATAAATATACGGATCTTTCCGAAAATCGTTTTGGAGTGGCAATCCTAAATGATTGCAAATATGGGATCTCAGCGGAGGATTCCAAGCTGCGACTTTCACTGCATAAAGGAGGCTGCAGACCGGATTATAGAGGAGACCAGGGCGTGCACAGCTGTTGCTATAGCTTCTATCCTCATAATACAGGCTTTCAGGCAGATAGTGTAATCAAACCTGCTTATCTGCTTAATTATAAGCCAATTATAGTGGAGGGAGAGTATGCGGAGGATAGTCTTGCCCAAGTGACTGCTTCCAATATCATTATTGAAGCGGTTAAGCCTCTTGAAGAGCAAGAGAAGGCTTTTATACTCCGAATGTATGAAGCAGAAGGAACTTATACCAATACAATCTTGGTTTTACCGGACTGGGTAAAGGGCATCTCTATAACCAATATGCTGGAGGAGCCGGAGGAGATGTTACCATTGTCACAGGAGACAGAATTGAGTTTTAATGCTTTTGAGATAAAAACATTAAAGATAAATTACTAAACCGGGCTATGGTTCATCGCTAACTAACCTAGCATACAAGGATGTTTCCGGAATAGCATGGGGTTAATGCGATACAGATTAGCTTTCTTCCACCTCGCCTTGCGAACTCTTTAGCCGGAGGTGTTATGAGCTTAATTGCTATGAATAGATGGAAGAAAGTATCACAGGAAAAGGTGCTGGAGGCGTCGGGAGGGCTATAAAAATGTCCTTTTCTTTTACAAAACGCTGTTGTATAATGCTGTTAAGTATATTAAATATATAGAAGAGGTGTATGCGGGTGGACAGGGATAATTTTTTGTATAGACAGATTTATGATGATTTAAAGAAAAAGATAGAGGATAATATCTATACGGAAGGGATGAAGATACCTTCTGATGATGAGTTAAAACAGAAATTTGGCGTCAGTATGATTACAGTAAAAAAGGCTTTGAGTATGCTGAAGGACGAAGGGGTTCTGCAGAGAATACCGGGTGTAGGAACTTTTGTAAAGCTACGAAATCCAGTAGTGGAAGAGACTTATGGAGGGGATATCACCTGCTCCATCAAGAAAATCGGCGTTGTTATGGAGCATGTTTCCAGTTCGTTCGGTCTTGATCTGGTATACAAAATAGATCAAAAAGCGGAAGAACTCGGTTATAAGGTGATAACCAGATTCTCTTATTATAATAGAGAAAAGGAGACAGAGGAGATTGATTTCCTGGTGAAATCACAGATTGAGGGTTTGATTGTAATGCCCTGTCATGGGGTTTATTACAACCCTAAGATCTTGAAGCTTATTCTGGAAGGCTTCCCGGTTGTTGTAATTGATAAGAAACTTGAGGGGATATCGGTCCCATCGGTGAGAACAGATAACCTTCAGGCAATCAAAAGCCTGGTAAAGCATCTCTATGAGAAGGGGTGCCGAAAGCTTGCATTTTTTTCATCTGAGATCATTGGTACCTCTTCTCTGCAGGAACGTAAGAATGGTTTTTACGAAGCAGCCGCTGAATTTGGCATTACCACATTACCGGAATGCACATTAGTATTTGATGAGAATATTTATCAGCACCCACCAAAAAAGGAGAACATAGAGAGAGCTGCTGAGTACCTTGGGAATAATCTTGGACAACTGGATGGTATTGTATGTGCGGAATATAGCCTGGTGTCCGCGATAATTGAGGCCTCAAAGCTTGCGAAAATAAAGCTTGATGAAGATATTATGATTTCCTGCGTGGATGGTCCACAAGGGCTTTCAATGTCCCATATGAAACAGAACGAAATTGAGATGGCGGATAGAATAGTAGACTTATTAATAGCACAGATTAATAAGACGAGCACTGAGACGGATTTTACGGTACCGGCATTATTGGTCAGCGAATATTAGAAAGCAATATGAGTATAGAAGTAATAGGGTTAGCCCGGATGGAGTACGAGACTCCGATCCGGGCTTTCTGTTAATACAATAGAAGGATCGCAAAGCGTGCTTTCTTAATATGCCTATATGCGAACTTTTGAATGGTTATGTACTACTAATATTTTGATACTGTTTTTGCTATTAGATAAATCACTCTATTATAAAACATAATAAATATACATAATGCTAAACGCAATTAACTTATCGAACAAAACGCCATCATATAAATGAAGCAGTATATATAAGCATAGGCATAATAACAATAATTAACATTAATTTTACTTGATTATTATATAAAACATATAAATATATTATTTACAAACAAGAATATATATGATATGATTAATATGCATGATAAATATATTTAATAAAAACTTTTTTAACTTTATTAGATGTGTTTAATCCGTGCGTATTCACATGTGGGTGATCGATGTATGTAAAGGGTGTTATCAATACGGGACTTACAACACGAAATCTTGCGTTTTACAATTATCTACTTTGTAAAGTAAAATGTAGAATTAAAAAGGAGGAGAAAAATGAAAAGAGTATTAGCACTTATGCTGGCAGTGGTTCTTGGGTTTAGCCTTCTGACAGCATGCAGCAAACCTTCAAACAATGAAGATGAGAAACAGAATCCTACTCCGGTTGCCACGGAGGAGACTACCGGTGGGGAGAGTGCACCAAGCGACGCAGCAAAAGAAGCACCGATGCTTGCTGAGCAGGTTGCTGCTGGAACACTTCCGGTATTGGCAGAACGTTTGCCGGTGGCTGAAGATGTTATGGTTGAAAAGGATGTTCTGTCGCTGGGTGAGTATGGCGGCAGCGTTACTGCTACTACGAATGACGGTGGTCGTTGGGGATGGGGCCCTTATACTGAACAAAGTATGTTCCGTTTTAAATTAGATGGCTCCGGCGAAGTAGAGGCAAATGTATGTAAGGATTATTATCCAAATGAAGATGCTTCCGTTTGGACAATTGAGCTTCGTAAAGGCATGAAGTGGTCTGATGGACATCCATTTACAGCCGATGATGTGATATTCTATTATGATCACATGTCAACTCCTGCATTGAATGCCGACCGTACAGCAGTGGGTGTAGAGGAAGCGGGATATTATCCTGCTTATACATCGAAGCCCTACAATTGCTATCAGGTAACTAAGGATGGTAAGAATTACTGGGCAGAATTTGCTAAGGTTGATGATTATACGTTTACAGTAACCTTCGCTGCTCCGAAGCCGAACTTCCCGGAAGCAGTAGCTGTAGATAATAAGTGGATGTTCTTACCGAAGCATTTTTATGTTAATTATGTGGCACGTAAAGACGGTGTAGCGGATGATGCTACCTTCCCTCTAATTACACAAGAACAGGCGATTGCCAATGCGAACAAGGATTTTGGCAGAGCGTGGGAAGATTACGGCACCATGGGTAAAGACATCGGTTATTATAACTGGGATTATGCGATTGTTCCCCAGATCAGAAGTTTCATTGCTGTGAAAGACAACTGGAATACCGTGGGTGAGACTTATGAGTTGGTTCGTAATCCTTATTTCTGGAAAACCGATAGTGAAGGCCGTCAATTACCTTATCTTGATAGCTTGAAATTTATCATTATTAATGATGCGGATCAGATCGTGTTAAAACAAACTGCAGGTGAAATCGATATCTCTACCGTTGAATTTGGTGATTATGCAACCATAGCAACCGCAACTCAAGCTACACATACGATTGTTCCTTGGTTTAGACCGGAATGGCAGAGCGGACCTGCTTTGGCTCTGTGTCAGACAGTACAGGATCCGGATAAACGAGCACTATTCCAGGATATCCGCTTTAGAGAGGCACTTTCCATCA
Organism: Bacillota bacterium; assembly: GCA_023411215.1. GTDB lineage: Bacteria > Bacillota > Clostridia > Lachnospirales > Lachnospiraceae > Mobilitalea. The sequence goes on from JAEYOY010000030.1 coordinate 68,089, forward strand.
GTGTTGATAGAAACCTGATGAATGCCACCTTGATGAGTGGTCAATCCAAGCCTGCACAGGCAGCACCTGCTGAAGGTACCTCTTCTTATGATGCAGATTGGACAAGTAAATGGACGGAGTTTAATGTTGATAAGGCGAACAGCATACTTGATGAGATAACAGAGCCTTGGGACAAGGCACCGGGTACCTATCGCAAGATGAAGGGTACTAACAGGGATGTTGAAATCGTTATATCTACCAGTGACATCACCAAGGAAGGCGATTACATTACCTTGTTGCAGACTGCTTACAAAGCGATTGGTGTTAAGGTTTCTGACAAGGTAGATGCAGAAATTGCGAAATCAATTCTAGTTAATAATATAGAAGCTAAGTTTGAGGGTGTTAACATAACATCTCCTGCAATCCGCCCTGACATCATCGTTCCGATGCGTAACTTCAGCTGTTGGTACGGTGCATACGGTAAATGGTATGAGGATGGCAAGACCACAGCTAACGGTGGTGTTGAGCCTACCGGCGCTATTCTTGAATTAATCAATGCTTATGATGCGATAAAAACAGCAACAGGGGATAACAGAGAAGCGATTGTAGCAGAAAATGTTCAGAAGATTTATGATTTACATAAGGAGAATACTTGGATCATCGGCTTCCTTGCTCCGCTGCCAATAAATTTCTTTGTTAATAACAATGTTAAGAATTTCCCCTCCAACGTTGCATGGGCAGATGAGTACCGATTTGCAAGCATGATGCGTCCCGAACAATTATATTTAGCAAAGTAAGATGAATAAAGGATTATAGTAAAGCAAAAATGCTAAGGAAGAAGCGATGAAGTCTGTACAGTGGTGCGAACTCATTGTTCTTCCGGGTTCCCGGGCTTTTGCTAAATGGCAGGATTTTGCCTCTTTTGCAAAAGCCCAAATCTAATTAAAGGTAAATGTAGTTGAGAAGGGTTCTATGGTGATAAGTTATGGATAAATGGAGATATATTGCAAAAAGGCTTATGCTGGCCTTTTTCACGTTATTGATGATTACCTTCGTGGTATTTTTTGTAATTCAGCTTCCGCCTGGGGACTTTGTGGACAGCTTGGTAACGGATATGATTGCACAGGGAGAGACTGTAACGGAGATGGATATCGCAAACCTGCGTGCCATGTATAAGGTGGATCGGCCATTCATGATACAGTATGTTGATTGGCTTGGCGGTATTGTGACAGGTGACTGGGGTACCTCCTTTTATTACAACCAAACTGTTTTGGTAAAGATCGGTGAGACACTTGGGGCGACCTTGATGATTTCGTTGATCACCTTGATTGTTACTTATCTGATAGCCATTCCGATAGCAATCTATTCTGCTAAGCATCAATACTCGATCGGCGATTATGCCTTTACCCTGATCGGCTTCATTGGTATGGCTGTTCCACACTTTTTGTTGGCAATTCTATTGATGTATTTGTCTTATAAGTGGACGGGTAAACCGATCATGGGACTATTCCCGGAAGGGGGTATTACTTCCTGGGCAACGTTCTTAGATTTCTTAAAGCGATTAATTATACCGACTATTGTTATTAGTATGTCGGGTGCCTGCGGGCTGATCCGAAGCGTTCGTGCCCAGATGCTGGATGAGCAGGAAAAGCCATATGTACTTTGCGCAAGAGCAAAGGGTGTCAGTGAGAAAACAATAACCTATAAATATGAAATGCGTGCGGTTGTTAATCCGATAGTAAGCGGGCTTGGAGGAATGATCTCCGGTATATTCAACGGTTCGACCATTACGGCAATCGTGTTGATGCTTCCGACACAGGGTCCGATATTATTAAAGGCTCTGCAATCTCAGGATGTATATCTATCTGGAGGTATCCTTTTGATTTCGGCAACGCTGGTCGTCATCGGTACATTGATATCTGATTTACTGCTTGCAGTTCTTGACCCAAGAATTAAGTTTCTAGAGGAGAGTAAATAATGAGCCAAGAGAATATAACGAACCATTCTGCTCCTGAAAGTAGTAATTTAAGTGAAAAGGAAATGAAAAAGCTTGAAAAAAAGCGTATAAAACAAGAAAAATATTATACATCCTCACAGTGGCAATTAATGGGAAGAAAGCTTCTGAAGCATAAACTTGCACTGATCAGTTTCATTATATTGGCGTTGCTATATACAGGTGCTGCCTTTGCCAGCTTTATCGCTCCGCAAGGTTTAGAGGATTTCTCGGCAACCTATTCCAATGCCCCTCCGAGCAAGGTGCATTTTGTACATGAAGGACAGTTTATCGGCCCGTTTGTATATGAAATAGAGATTTCACATGATAAATTTTTGAATAAAATCTTCCTGGAGAATACAGAGAAGCCTTACAAAATTCAATTTCTTGTAAAAGGTTCTTCTTATAAATTGTTCGGCTTTATAAAAAGTGACGTGCACTTATTCGGCATTGATAATTCGGAGCTGCCGCCGGGAAAGGATAAGGTAAATGTCATGCTCTTTGGGGCAGATCAGCTTGGCCGCGATTTGTTCTCTAGAATATTAATCGGTAGTCAGGTGTCTCTGACTGTACCATTGATCGGAACCTTTATGTCGTTCCTGCTTGCAATTGTCATTGGTGGTATCTCCGGCTATTACGGTGGAATTATTGATACAGTGATACAAAGAATTATTGAGGTAATCTCCTCCTTTCCCACATTACCGTTATGGATGGCTCTTTCAGCCGCTATTCCACCCGGTATCTCAGTAGTAAAGGTATACATATTTATTACCCTCATTATGTCATTAGTTAGCTGGCCGGGACTGGCAAGAACGGTTCGCAGTAAATTTCTTTCATTGAAGAAAGAAGATTACGTCATGGCTGCAAGACTGGCAGGTGTGTCAGATGCCAAGATTATCGCAAAGCATCTTGTTCCCGGTTTCATGAGCTACCTAATCGTAAACCTTACCTTAGGAATTCCAAGTATGATATTAGGAGAGACCTCAATGAGCTTTCTTGGGCTTGGAATGCGTGCACCGGCAACCAGCTGGGGTGTACTGTTGCAGGAGTGCCAGAGTATCAGTAATATTGCCAACTGTCCGTGGAAGTTAATTCCGGTCCTATTTGTAGGTATAGCTGTACTGGCATTCAATTTCCTGGGTGATGGCTTGCGTGATGCGGCAGACCCTTATAAATAAGCGAGGTATTAGATGGAAAAGAATGTAGTTGTAGTCGAAGATCTGAATATAAAAATTAAACTGGATGAAGGCGTGCTTACTCCGCTGCGCGGGATTAGCTTTACAATCAAAGAGAATGAAACCCTCGGATTAGTTGGAGAATCGGGCTGCGGTAAGAGCTTGACCAGTAAGGCTATCATGGGGATTAACGATAAGAAGTGCACTACAACCGGCAAGATCACCTTTGCGAATGATGGCAAAGAGCTGAGCTTATTGGATATGAAGTTTGGTGGTGCTCAGATAAGGAGTATTCGCGGTAAAAATATATCGATGATATTCCAGGAGCCGATGAGCTCATTCTCACCGCTCTTTACCATTGGTCACCAGATCTCTGAGTTTGTTCGTCTGCATATGACAAAGGACAAGAAGAAGGCAAAGGAAATCTCAATTGAAGCGATGCGTAAAGTGGGTATCGCTAATCCGGAGAAAAGATTTAATCAATATCCTCATGAATTCTCAGGAGGTATGCTACAGAGAGCGTTGATTGCAATGGCATTGGTCTGTAACCCAAAGCTTCTGATAGCAGATGAACCAACTACTGCCCTTGACGTTACAATTCAGGCGCAAATTCTTGAGCTGATGAAGGAATTGCAGAAGGAATATAAGATGGCGATTCTGTACATTACCCATGATCTCGGAACGGTTGCAAAAGTCTGTGACCGAGTGGCAGTTATGTATCTTGGGAAAATCGTAGAGATTGCTCCTGTCAAGGATATCTTCCAAAAGCCTCTCCATCCGTATACCATCGGATTGATGGGTTCTGTTCATAAGATTGGCGGTGGTCATGATCGTCTGTATTCTATCGAAGGAACGGTACCGCTCGCAATGAATCTGGCTAATCAATGTGGCTTCTACGAGCGCTGCGAATACCGTATAGAGGGTAAATGTAATTGCAGCGAGCCGTCCTTGGTGGAAGTGGAAGAAGGACATTTCGTAGCCTGTTATGCAGATGTGACTACTATAAAGAAGAAAGATCAGTAAGGGGGGATTGTTATGTCGGAAACTATATTAAAAGTAAAAGAAATGAGCAAGACCTTCTCTTCGAATAAAGTAAATGTTAGAGCAGTGAATAATGTAAGCTTTGAGGTAAATAAGGGTGAGACTGTCGGTATCGTTGGTGAATCCGGTTGTGGAAAAACCACTCTGGGGCGCTGCATTGTGAAGGCCATCGATGCGACTGACGGCGAGGTATTATATTTTGCCGAGGATGGGACGGAATACAATCTTCAGCATATTGATAAGGTGTCCATGAAAACCATAAGAAAAGAGATACAGATGATTTTCCAAGATCCCTTTTCTTCTCTGGATCCGCGAATGACGGTATTTGATATTATTTCCGAACCGTTAAGAGCAAATTATAAGCTATCAAAGAAGGAAATAGAAAATAGAGTGAAGGAAATTGCGGTAAAGGTCGGCCTTAATCCCAGTTATCTAAAGCGATATCCCCATGCTTTTTCCGGTGGACAGCGTCAAAGAATTGGAATTGCCAGAGCTCTGGTATTATATCCCCGTTTGATTGTATGTGATGAAGCTGTATCAGCTCTTGATGTATCTGTTCAGGCGCAGGTGGTGAATCTGCTGATGGACCTTCAGAAGGAGTTGAAGCTTACCTATCTGTTCATTAGTCATGACTTATCAGTGGTTGAGCATATCTCAGATAAGGTAGGGGTTATGTATCTTGGTAAGATGGTTGAGTATACCACCAGTGAGGAATTGTTTAAAAATCCGATGCACCCCTATACTGAGGCACTCATTTCGGCGGTTCCTATCGCGGACCCGACGGTTGAGAATGAGAGAATTCCATTGCAGGGAGAGATTCCGAATCCGGCAAACCCGCCGTCCGGATGCTTCTTTCATACAAGGTGCAAATATTGTATTGATAAATGTAAAACAGATGAAGTTGATTTTATAGAGAAGGAGCAGGGACATTACGTAGCATGCCATAGAGCAGATGAATTGAAGCTTCAGGGAATTATCAAAGAATAATTCGATGCTACTGGACCAAAGAAAGAAGATGAAAAAAGAATTAATAGTATTTATTGATAGCGGTGATACTTTAGTGGATGAGTCAACCGAGGTGAAAAATGTAATAGGTACCGTTCTTAAGGCAGAGCTGTTCCCGGGAGCGGAGGAAAACCTGGTGAAGCTCTATGATAATGGTTATACCATAGCTCTTGTTGCCGATGGGACCAAGACTTCCTTTGATAATATCTATCTTGCGAATGAGTTGGATTACTGCTTTAGTGCTAAGGCTATCTCAGGAGAATTGGGGCAGGAAAAACCCGCACCAATTATGTTCCAGCATGCCATGAAAGAACTGGGACTAACGGATAGTGATAAGCACCGTATTGTGATGATAGGAAATAATCTAAAGAGGGATGTTGTCGGAGCGAACAGAATGGGTATTGTGTCGATATTAGCAAGTTATAGTCCCCGTTATGATATGAGTCCAATTAATCAGGAAGAAACACCGGATTATATCCTGGATTCTCCGGATAAGCTTTTTGAACTTATGGAAGAACTGGAGCTTAAGCTAAGAAACAAGAAAAGCATTAAGAAAAATTGTGACTATTAAATAGTTTAATATTGTAGGAGAGAGAGGTGGGATGTGTAGAAGAGTACACATCCTGTAAGTATATGACTGATCATGAACTGGCCGTAAAATATGCGCCACATCTTTATTTTGATAAGAATGAACCCTTTACTATTGATCAGATTGGTTATGATATTATCAGATCTTCTGGTAGGAGTAAATCCTTTGAGCGGGATATCTGGATTGATAAGGATAAAGTGGCATTTGTAATAGAATATCAACTTTATTATGATTTTGACATACAGCATATGTATGATTTGGAACATTTCTGGGTGTATGTCGGCTACGATGGCAGTGTGGTGGACGGAGAAGCAAGTGCTCATGGCAGTCATATGAATTGCTTTCAATATACTCAGGCATTAGAAGAGGAGACTCATATTCCGATCTACATTCAACCGGGGAAGCATGCGGTATTACCGGATGGAAAGCTCTTCCGATTATTCAGTGACGTTGATGTGGTTTGTCATAAATATGCAGGTACTGCCGGGCTACTTGTAACAAAGTTGTTTCAAGGAATCCTGCATAAGAATTCTTACATAGATTATCAGGTATGTAATTATATCAGAGAAAACTTCTCGTTTCGACCGACACTGGAATTTGATTCGATACAGTATAACGAAGATATTATTGTGACCTGGGATGAGCTATATAAGATTATTCCGGTGAGAATAGAGCGACTATTGAAAAAGCTGGGGATATGCAATGTTTAATTATAATAAATTAACATGCCTACCCTTTGTGTTTGTTTGTGCCGAGAATTACTCAGGCACAAACTTGGAGGTGTAGATTATGCTTTTCAATCATTCGCATTATCATTCTTGCTGATAAGGCACCGTGAATTCGGGCGAATAATGACCATAACATAAGATTACGAATTGAAAGAAGAGGTTCCTATGGTTAAGAAATTTATACTTGTATTTAAGACACATTTTGATATCGGTTTTACGGATTTGTCCAGCAGAGTAATCGATAAATATGCGGATTCCATGCTGAAGGAAGTAATTGAAACCTGCAAAGCAACCCAGCATATGGGTCCGCTTAAGTATGTGTGGACGATGCCTTCCTGGCCTCTTAAGATTATAACACAGCGGTGCAGCGAGGAGTTAAAGAAGGATCTGGAGCTGCTGATAGAAAGTGGTCAGATAGTATGGCATGCACTACCATTTACTTCGCATACAGATTTTTGCAGCGCAGAGGAGTATGTCGAAGGATTGCAATTTGGTCGTGAGTTATCGATGCAATATAACAAGCCATATTCAATCGCAGCAAAAATGACCGATGTTCCTGGACATGGAATCATGCTACCGCAGATTTTGGCGGGTGCAGGGGTTAAGTTTCTGCATCTGGGTTGCAATGAATTTGCGACTCCTCCTAAGCTGCCTTTTCTGTTTCACTGGCAGTCACCAAGCGGGGAGAAGGTATTGACGATGTATAGCAAGGGTGGATACGGTACCTCGCTAATTCCGCCGGAGGACTGGGATTACCCGGTGTGGATGTCACTTATGCAGACGCAGGACAACTGCGGACCGCAATCAGTCGAAGTAATACATAAATTAGTAGATGACATAAGAAAAAAATATCCAGAGGCAGAGATTGTCTGTGGTTCATTGGATGATTTTTATAAAGAGCTTTCAAAGTATGATTTATCAATGCTTCCAACGGTAACCAAGGACCTGGCTGATACCTGGATTCATGGGATCGGTGCTTATCCTAAGGAAGTCAGTATGGTACGTGAAGCCAGAGAAGAGATGAAAAGACTTCAGGCGCTTCGGCTGAAACAACGTCTTGAGTCTGTACTTGAGACGGCGGATGACTATTCGACATTGCTCGATCAATATTATGAAGACATCGACCTTTTTGAAGAACACACCTGGGGAGCCGATGTTAAGACCTGGCTTGGTCCGAATCGCGTCTATCGAAAGAGGGATTTCCAGAAGGCAAAGCAAAAGGACAATTATAAATTTATGGAGAAGTCCTGGCAGGAACAACGGGACAGAGCAGACAACAGTGTACAAACGTTACAAAAGGTAAAGCTTCTTGTTAATGGCAGGAACGGTAATCAGATTAATTTATTTAATCCGGGCAGCCGCTCCTATACCGGCTGGGTATCATTAAAATGCTTGAATAGAGAGCTGTCAGGCTGCGGCTTAATATACGGGGAGTCATCACTTCCAATTACAAAAATAGATGGGGAGTGGTCATGCTTTGTATCTGAGCTACCTCCATTTGTAACAATACCGATTCATATTTCGGAAGGGTCCGAATATAATGGATCGTTGTTGTTGATCAAGTCAGAGAAGAAGGTTGTGATTGAAAATCATCGCTACCGCCTGCTTTTTTCTGAGAAAACGGGAGAAATCTCCGAGCTATATGACAAGAAATTGTCATCGATTCTATTGCAGAAGAACGAGGCTCGGTCCGTATTCGCGTATCAATATGATCGTTATGGGATTAATGATGTTACAAGGTATCTCAAAGACTATGCTTATCGCTTCTCTACCTGGGGGATTCAAGATTATGGCAGGGAGGCTTATCCGGAATGTGAGCATAGAACCTATAATCCCAAATTCCAGAATTATTCCATAAATCTTGATACCCTGACCTTAAACTATGTGACCAGGGAAAGCTTCGAAAAATATGGAGATGCAGAGAAGGTGATGATTGAGATTACTTTACCGCCAGCCGGTGATGAAATTTATCTTAATGTAAGCCTACAAAATAAAAGTGAGACACCTTATATTGAATCGGGCTCCATCCTTTTTCCCACCGATCATAAGAAGAAGGTCTATCGCGTAAATAAATCCAATACAGTCCTAGACCCGACTATCGATATTGAAGATGATGCAAATCATGTATTGTATTGCCTTGAGAATTATATATCAGCTACGGACGAAGAGAGTGGTATATGTATTGTTACGAAGGATACTCCCCTGGTGGCATTGGGTGAGACCGGAATATATCAGTATAGAAGAAGCTATAGCTCGCCAGAGGAGCCGGTTATGTATTTTAATCTCTTTAATAATATGTGGGGTACTAATTTTCCTCAGTGGATTGGTGGAGATCTGAGCTACCGTTACGTATTATATGGGTTCCGACAGGATAAAGAGGCAGATAATTTAGAGAGAGCCGTAATGCTGCAGGAAGGGGTCGAAGTAACCGACTACAGATTGGATAGGGACTGTCTAGCACTTCCGGAACATATGCAGCTCATTAACGTAAGAGAAGTGATGGGTGGATTAGTGATACGACTCAGGGAATTATCGGGAAGGTCAGAAACCAGGAAGCTACGAATTGACGGCTATGATATTGTACCGATTGACTTAAATAACAATGCTTGCGGAAGTGAAATGCAGGAATTGCTGGAATTTGAAGCAAAGCCCTATGGCATCCATTCCTTCCTGTTGAAAAGAAGATAATTAGTAATAGATTGAAGCAAGAATAAGGCTTCAGGAATATATATTTTTGAATGATTTGATAAGGAGCGGCTGTAAATTAAATCTTGTGATTTCGAATGTCAGTGATGGACATTCGAGGAGAAGCATAGATGTTTTATAGACGCTCTTTGCATATAGCAAGAAAGAAAACGAACGATAAGTAACAGATTAGAAAGGTAGGAATTGTAGATGAAATTAACTTATTACGGAACGGGTGCCGGTGAGGGCTGGCCCGGAGTATTTTGTAACTGTGAGATATGCAAGGAGGCAAAAAGGCTTAAAGGTAAGAATATCCGAACACGATCGCAGGCGCTGATCAATGATGATTTACTGATTGATTTAACACCGGATACGAATATGCATAGTCTCGTATATGGTCTGGATCTGGAGAGGATAAATCATCTGCTGGTAACCCATAGTCATACGGATCACTTTCACCCGTCGGATTTGGAGATGCTCAGAGAACCCTTTGCCCATCAACGTGATTTGTTTCATGTCTATGGAAATGATCGTGTTAAAAATAGGATATGGTCCGAGGTTCCTGATGTTGAAAAGGTGGAGGACTGCTTTGCTTTTCATAAGGTAGAACCATTTAAAAAGATATCAATTAAGGACTATACTGTGGTTCCGTTGTTAGCCCTGCATGACAGGCGGGAAGAATGTCTTATCTATGAGATTATTCAAGGAAATAAGGCAATGCTGTATGCACATGATACCGGAGCGCTCCCCTCTGAGACAATGGATTATCTAACAAATAACAAGATTTATCTGGATCTTGTGAGTCTGGATTGTACTACGCAGAGTGAAGAAGACGGGAAAAATCATATGGGACTTGTGGACGCAGTGAAGGAACGAAAGCGCTTAATTGATAATGGATTAGCGGATGGTAATACAAAATGGATTGTGAATCATTTCTCACATAACGGGGGATGGCTGCATGATAAGATGGTGGAAGAAGCCGACAAGGTAGGCTTCTTAGTATCCTATGATGGTATGGTGATAGAGGTATAGAAGATAGTTAGTGCTAAAGGAGATAAAAATGGGAATTAAGTATAATGAAGAAAACCGTATCTTTAAGTTGGATACACCAAAGTCAACCTACATGATCGGCATCGTTGATAATGAGAATTTCATTGGGCATATCTACTATGGTAAGAGAGTAATGGATGAAGATCTTAGTTATCTATTACGTACCGATAATGGGGCAAAGGCTCCGTCAAGAAATAATCGGGACAGGGTTTCCTTTATGGATAGCTTTCCGATGGAGTATTCAACGCATGGAATCGGTGACTTTCGTGAAACCTGTCTCAGTGTTAAATCGAAGCTTGGTCATTCTGCCTGCAGCATAGCGTATGTTACTCATAGCATCTATCCTGGTAAGCCGAAGCTTGAGGGTCTGCCATCAACCTTTGGTGATTCTGAGTCCTGTACTACATTGGAGCTCTATTGTGAAGATAAGGTACTAAAGCTACAGATTATTCTACTTTATACCGTATTCGAGGAACTGGATGTAATTACCCGAAGTGTTCGTATCAGGAACGCTTCAGAGGATTGTATCTATCTGACAAAGGTGCTGTCTGCCTGCCTGGATATGGATAATCGAGAATATGATATGTTGACTCTTTATGGCCTCTGGTCTAGGGAGAGAATGATAAACCGCAGAAGAATTACAGACGGAAAGCAATTGATCTCATCCCTCCGAGGGGTGTCCTCTCATCAGGAACAGCCATTTTTAGCTATTATGGATAAGGATGCAAATGATGATCAAGGTGAAGTATTTGGTATGAATCTGGTATATTCGGGTAATTTCATGGCGCAGGCTGAAATAACGCAGTTTGGCTTACTGCGGGCAACCATCGGCATCAATCCGGTGGACTTTAGCTGGAAGCTTGAGCAGGGTGAAAGCTTTATTTCTCCCGAAGCAGTGCTGGTCTATTCCTCAGAGGGTATTGGTCAGATGACGAGAACCTTCCATGATTTATATCGTTCCCACCTGATCCGGGGAGAATATCGAGACAAAAAACGTCCGATATTAATCAATAATTGGGAAGCAACCTATTTTGATTTTGATAGTGAGAAGTTGCTTAATATTGCAAGAGAAGCTTCCAAACTAGGAATCGAGATGCTGGTAATCGATGACGGCTGGTTCGGAGCGAGAAATGATGATAATAGTGCTCTCGGTGACTGGGTGGTAAATGAAGAGAAGATCAAGGGTGGCATGAAGAACCTGGCAGCAGAGGTGAATAAATTAGGAATGAAGCTGGGTCTATGGTTTGAGCCGGAGATGATATCTCCGGATTCAGATCTATACCGAGCTCATCCGGATTGGGCTATACAGATCCCCGGAAGAGTCGGAGCGCTTAACAGAAACCAGTATGTGTTAGATATATCAAGGAAAGAAATCAGAGACGCAATCTACGACAGTATATCCAAGGTTCTTCGATCAGCGAACATTGAGTATGTCAAATGGGATATGAACCGTTCCTTGACCGATCTTGGCAGTGCATGCCTTGAGACGGATACCCAGGGTGAGCTCTACCATCGTTATGTTCTCGGCTTATATGAGCTGCAGGAACGTCTGATCAATGATTTCCCGAAGCTGCTGCTTGAGAACTGCTCCAGCGGCGGAGGAAGATTTGATCCCGGTATGTTATATTACAGCCCGCAGATCTGGTGTTCTGATGATACGGATGCGATAGAGAGACTCAGTATTCAAGAGGGAACAGCACTGATATATCCACTGTCTGCCATGGGAGCGCATATCGCAGATTGTCCCAGTCATTCCAATGGTCGATGCACACCGTTTGAAACCAGAGGCTATGTTGCCCTTGCTGGAACCTTCGGTTATGAGCTGGATATTAGGAAGATACCCGAAGAGGATCGACAGCTTATTCCCAGACAGGTAGCTATGTATCATAAATACAATGATTTAGTTCGCACTGGTGACTATCACCGGATTGCCTCCTATCAAAGCAATCATGAGTATGATTGTATCCAAGTAGTGTCTAAGGATAAGAAGGAGGCGTTGGTTACCTATATTCAGGTAATGGCTCGACCGAACTACAGCACACGCCGCGTTCGCCTGAAGGGTCTTTGCGAGAATACAATTTATCGTATCGAAGAGACAGGGGTGGAACTAAGCGGAGGTGCGTTGATGCATGCGGGTCTTGCTATTGATAACATGTGGGGGGATTACTTGGGTAAACTGATACATATTATGGCTATTTGTTAACACTGGCGGAAGGCATCGATGTATGTGATTAGAAAGAAGGTTGAGTGATGCTAGAGGAATTGATGGCAATGAATATTGAGACAACAGTACTGAGGCTGGTGTTGGCTCTACTATGTGGTGGAGTACTGGGAATTGAACGTGGCAGAAAAAGGAGACCGGCAGGTTTTCGTACCTATATGTTGGTATGCCTGGGAGCAGCTCTCGTTATGATGACGAATGAATATATTTCTGAGACATATGGTACCAGTGATGTGGCAAGAATGGGTGCTCAGGTAATCAGTGGAATAGGTTTCCTGGGAGCCGGGACAATAATCGTAACCGGACATAATCGTGTCAGAGGGCTGACAACTGCTGCCGGCTTATGGGCAGCTGCCTGTATCGGACTGGCGATAGGTATTGGATATTATGCTGGAGCGATTATTGGATGTGTCATGATCTTTGTTGCTATGGCGGCGTTACATAATTTAGACGAGAGAGTTATGGCTGATACGAAGGTAATGAATCTATATATTGAATTCGAGAAGCTGACATATGTCGGACAGTTTATAGAATTTCTGAAAGAGAGAGATATAAAGGTAAGTGATATGGAAATATCCAGATCGAATGCCCTGAATGAAGCAGGAACCGCAACGCTCATGACGATTAAGCTTCCTAAGAAGCAGTCTCATGCAACAATTTTAGGAACCTTGAATTGTGCAGATGGTGTTAACTATATGGAAGAGGTATCTTAATCCGTATGATAAGAAACGACCCCTGTTAAAAAGACTTATGACAATAGAAAGCACGCTTCGCAAACTTTCTATTGTCATAAATAAAAAATGAAAGCCAATTTGAATGGCTTTCATTTTTACCACTTATATTTTGAAAGGGGTGGAATAGTATCACATGATGATTTCAGAAAGTTGTACCGGGCGATTTTCCTCAAGTGACTTTTTAGCTGCCTTTGCAATCAATACCGGTTGTAATCCGTCGTTGATATTAACAGGAACCTCTGTATTGTTAATTACTGCTTGAACGAACAGGGATACTTCTTTGGAGAAGGAAGCCATATAGCGCTCAAGGAAGAAGTATAACGGTTTTTCACCTGTGACACCGGATGAAGTACTGAGAACAGCGGTAGAGCCTGCATCATTGGTAACTGCAACCTGCCCTTTAGAACCGAAGACCTCGGCACGTTGGTCATAACCATAATCTGCTTTGCGGGAGTTGTCAATGACAGCAAGAGCGCCATTCGCCAGCTTAAGATTGATAATAGCAGTATCAATGTCGCCTGCATCTTTGATAGCGGGATTTACTAAGGCAGTGCCGCTTGCATATACTTCGACTACATCGCTGGAGGTCAGATATCGAACCATATCAAAGTCATGAATGGTCATATCTAGGAACATTCCGCCGGATACCTTGACATACTCAATCGGAGGAGCCTCAGGATCTCTTGAAGTAACCTTAACAATATGGACATCACCAATCTTTCCTTCCTCAACAGCATGTTTGACTGCCTCAAAATTATGATCGAAACGACGGTTAAAACCAACTTGGAATTTTACACTGGATTTGCTAAGAGCCTCCATAACAGCCTTAATCTTTGATAAATCCTGTGAGATAGGCTTCTCACAGAACACGTGCTTGTTCGCCTTGATTGCTTCTATCGCGATATCAGCATGTGTATCTGTTGAGGAGCAAATAAGAACTGCCTGAATTTTGTCGTCCAGCAGGATGTTGTGGTAATCCGTATGGACCTCCTGTATTCCTAAGCTATTTGCCCATGCTGTAGTTGCTTCATTCATATAGGGATCTGCGATTGCAGTCACCTTCGCATCCTTCACATGATATGTAATACTTTCGGCATGTACTTTACCGATTCTTCCTGCGCCAATAATACCGATATTTAACATGATTTCATTTCCCTTCTTATAAAAATGGTATATTCTTATTAATATGCTTAGATTATATCATGATTATTATTGTAATACAACTAAAAGTTAATTAAAACATATTAAAAATATATCAAAAACAATCCTGACTTAACAAAGTATATTGATTTATTATCACAATATGGTAATATATATTTAGTTGATGATGCAATATACGGAGGTTAATAAATGGGAATGAAATCAATTCGGATCAAGCAGATGGAACAATATATTGTGGAACATGATCTGGTATCCATGGATGAATTACGAAGCAAATTTAATATATCAATGAATACGGTTCGATTAGATGTTGCTCAGCTCGTGAGCAAGGGAGCTATTCGTAAAGTGTATGGAGGTGTCTGTAGTAATCAGAAAGGAAATTTGGTCCCATTCGAAGAGAGACAGGGTAAGAATATTCAAGGTAAAATTGCTTGTGGTATAGCTGCAGCAAAGCTGATTGAGGATGGAGATATCATCTTCATTGACTCAGGAACTACCACGATGTACATGGTTGATTATATGAGGGAATGCAACGCAGTAACGGTAATAACCAACAACCTGAATGTGATTAACCGGGCGATTGCAATACCGAATATCAATTTGATCTGTCTGCCCGGCACTCTTGAGAGAAAGACGAATTCCTTCGCTTCTGCGGATACGGTTCGTGCGCTGGAAAAGTATAATATAAACAAAGCATTCATGGCTTCTTCCGGAATTACTCATAGTGGGATGGTAACCAATGCATCGCCATTGGAGTATGAGATCAAGAAGGCTGCGATTGCCGGCAGTCATCAGACGATTCTGATGATTGACTCATCGAAATACGGTAAGAGCGGAATGCTCACCTATGCAAATCTCTCAGAGATGAAGAAGGTGATAGTAGATGAGGAGGTCAATCCTGCACTGCTCTCTTTATTTGAGAAGAATAATGTGGAAGTGATTATTGCACCGTTTCCACAGGAGTGAGCTTCACAGTGATGGCTGTTTATAAAGTATATTTCCAAAGGAATAGATGATAGACTTGACTCCCTGGATTGGTAAGTTTTTATTACTAACCTGGGAGTTTTTTGAGTAAATTCAATTGACTAAACGGGATATTTGTGGTAGATTATTGTTAAATGATTGGTAAGTTATTAATAAATCTCTGATTTATAGGAGGGAAGGGTAAGTTCACAAATGTCATTAGTTAGTATGAGTACTATTTTATCAAGAGCCGAGAAGGACAATTATGGAGTTGGTGCCTTTAGTGTAGCTAATATGGAGATGATTATGGGAGCAATTCAGGCAGCAGAGGATTGTTCTTCTCCGATTATATTACAGGTTGCTCAGGTGCGACTGCCTTATTCGCCGCTTGCTCTATTGGGTCCGATGATGTTGGCTGCAGCGAAGGAAGCCGCTGTTCCGGTAGCCGTTCATTTTGATCACGGCCTGGATATACAGGTTATCCGTGAAGCGCTGGAGCTGGGCTTCACTTCCGTCATGATTGATGCTTCTCATCTACCTGTTGATCAGAACATAGAGCAGGTTAAGAAGGTGAAGGACCTTGCGAATCGATACGGAGCAAGTGTGGAAGCCGAGGTCGGACAGCTGGGAGGAAGCGAAGATGGTTCGGTGGATCTGGAGATGTTCTTTTCGGATCCAAAGGAAGTTAAGCAGCTGTACGAACAAACAGGAGTGGATGCAATCGCGTTATCGATTGGTAATGCACATGGTTTATACAAAAAGGAACCAAAGCTTAAATTTGAAATTCTGGAGGAAACGAAGCGAATTGTTCAGGTGCCTTTGGTATTACACGGTGGCTCCGGCATCAGCGCTGAGGATTTCAGAAACTGCATCCGTCTGGGAATTAGAAAGATTAATATTGCCACCGCTAATTTTTTATCCGTAGAAGCAGCTGCAAGAAGATATTGCATGGAGGATAAAAAGGACTACTTTAAGTTTAGCGCATCTATGGTGAGTGGAATGAGAGCAAATGTAACAGAACATATCAAAATATTTCAGAGCAATGATAAGGCATGGAGGTAATGTATGGGATACATAGAGTTTGCCAAGGACAGAGCGCTTGATTTAGTGCTCATAGGCAGAATAGCAATCGATTTTAATCCGGTAGATTATTACAAACCACTTTCAGAGAGTACGACGTTTAAAAAGTATCTTGGCGGATCACCGGCCAATATTGCGGTAGGAATGGCGAGACTTGGAAGAAAAGTGGGGTTTGTAGCAAAAGTATCGAAGGATCAGTTCGGAGATTTTGTGACGGACTATTTCGTAAAGGAAGGAATTGATACCACCCACATCAGCAGATGTAAGAACGGTGAGAAGCTAGGGCTGACCTTTACGGAGATTCTTAGTGAGACTCAGAGCAGTATATTGATGTATCGTAATGAGATCGCGGACCTACAGCTAGAGGCGGCGGACGTAGAGGAGGAATATATCAAGAATGCGAAAGCTATTCTGATCTCTGGAACAGCTCTGGCAATGAGCCCTAGTAGGGAGGCAGCCTTAAAGGCAATGCAGCTTGCGAAAAAGTATAATACGGTTATTATATTTGATATCGACTATCGTCCCTATAACTGGAAGAATGAAGATGAGATAGCGATATATTATTCTGTCGTTGCAGCAAATAGCGATATTATCCTTGGCTCCAGAGAAGAGTATGACTTGACACAGCGACTAATTGGACCTTTTGAAACAGATAAAGCAACAGCTGATTACTGGCATGGTCAGGGAGCCAAAATAGTAGTGATTAAGCATGGTAAAGAAGGATCTACCGCTTATACAAAGGATGGAGGTCGTTACGCAATCAAGCCATTTCCGGTGAAGCTACTCAAATCTTTTGGCGGAGGAGACGGCTATGCGTCTGCATTTCTTCATGGCTTATTCGAGGGTTGGCCTATTCCTGACTGCCTCGAGTTCGGAAGTGCTTCTGCAGCGTTACTGGTTGCCAGTCATGCCTGCTCTGAGGATATGCCGACGGTGGATAGGATTAAAGACTTCATTAAAGAGAGTAAAGAGAAGTTCGGTGATACGATTGCTTACGACGTGTGAAAGAAGTAGAGAATTCATTAGATAATGGGGTTAGTGTGAAGAAAAAGCATCTTCACACGGGAAGAACTGCGAAGTTCGTCCATTAGAACGAACTCCTTGTTCTTCCGGGTATTGAGCTGCATCAAGGATGCAGAATGGAGGTTGTTATGTTAAATTATCTGGCTTTTAATGCGGAAGGAAAAAAGGTGATATCCAGAGTTGACGGGTTCAATAAGGATATGCTGATGGATATTACCGTATATCAGATGAAAAAGGGAAAGACCTATGTGTTCTATGAGGAAGATAAGGAAACAGCATTCTTATTACTTGGAGGTTCTGTAGACTTTCATTGGGATACAAGAATTGACAGCGCGAGCCGTGAGAGTGTGTTTACACAGGCACCATACTGTCTTCATGTATGCAGAAATACTAAGGTAACAGTGCATCCCAAAATGGATACAGAGCTTCTGGTTCAATCCACATATAATGAAAGAAGCTTTACCGGCCGCTTCTATGAACCGGAGGATTGTAAGATAGAATTAATGGGTGATAATCAATGGGAGGGCACGGCGAAGCGTGAAGTGCTGACCATCTTCGATTATAAGTCGGCACCTTATTCTAAGATGGTGCTTGGTGAGGTTATTACGAAAGCTGGCAGATGGTCAAGCTATATCCCTCATAGCCATGCTCAACCTGAGGTTTATTATTATAAGTTCGATAAACCACAGGGCTTCGGTGCTTGTTTTATCGGTGACACGGCTTATAAGGTAACGGATGGCTGTGCGGCAGCAATCAAGGGAGGGTTGACCCATCCACAAGTATCTGCACCCGGCTATAATATGTATTATTGTTGGATGATACGACATCTGGATAATAATCCCTGGACGTCGAGGGATAATGATCCGGCACATGAATGGCTGTTGAAGGAGTAAAGGAGGAGCTTATGGGAACAAAAATGACGGTTGGGCAAGCAATAGTTAGATTTTTAGATAATCAATATGTAAGTCTGGATGGAGTGACAGAGAAGTTTGTGGATGGTATCTGTACCATTTTCGGTCACGGAATTGTCTGCGGTCTGGGTCAGGCACTGGAGGAAAATCCATATGGTCTTAAGGTATACCAGGGCAGGAATGAGCAGGGGATGGCACATATTGCCGCAGGCTTTGCGAAGCAGAGTAATCGAAGAAGAATTATTGCCTGTGCCTCATCCATCGGACCGGGAGCAGCAAATATGGTAACCGCAGTCGCGGATGCTACAGCTAATAATGTACCGCTTTTGGTATTTACGGGTGACACCTTTGCAACCCGGCAACCGGATCCGGTACTGCAACAGATCGAGCAGTTTCATGATGCGTCCATTACGACAAGTGATGCATTCCGTCCGGTATCGAGGTATTGGGATAGAGTGTATCGACCGGAGCAGTTGATGACAGCATTGCTTAATGCGATGAGAGTTCTAACGGATCCTGAGACTGCAGGCGGAGTATGCATTAGCCTTCCGCAGGATGTTCAGGGTGAAGCCTACGAATTCCCCGACTACTTCTTTGAGAAGCGAATACATAGAATTCCCAGACGCAGACCCGAGGAGGAAGAGTTATCAGCAGCCGTTAAACTGATCAGTCGTAAGAGTAAACCGTTTGTCATTGTTGGTGGTGGCGTCAGATACTCTGAGGCAGGTGAGAAAGTACTAAGGTTTTGCGAGAAATTCAACATCCCCTTTGGTGAGACACAGTCCGGTAAGAGTGCAATAGCATCCTCCCATCCTCTGAATCTTGGAGGAGTCGGTGTAACCGGTAATTATGCTGCGAATATCTTAGCATCGGGAGCCGATGTGGTAATCGGAATCGGAACAAGGCTGTCCGATTTTACCACCGGTTCGAAGGAGCTGTTTCGTAATCCCGAGGTAGAATTTGTTCTGCTGAATGTATCAAGCTATCATGCCAGGAAGCTGGACGGTCACTCAATTGTAGCAGATGCAAAGAGTGGAATCGAGGAGTTAACGAAAAGCTTGAAAACTGTTGATTATCATTCGGGTTATCAGAACGAGATATCCGAAGCAAAGAAGCATTGGGAACAGGAAATGCAGGCCTTAACCGGTAACACCTATGACAGTAATTATCAGTCCCTTGTCAAAGCAAAGGAAGAGGGTATTGAAGAAGAATTTGTCAGTGCAACCGGCGGAGTACTTACACAGACGGCTGCAATCGGAATAATCCGCGAGATGATTGAAGAGGATGCGATTGTCGTTGGTGCATCAGGCAGTCTTCCTGGAGATCTTCAAAGAATGTGGACCACTGACACAAAGGATGCGTATCATATGGAATATGCCTATTCCTGTATGGGATATGAAATTGCGGCGACGCTCGGAGCAAAGCTTGCAGAGCCGGAGCGTGCCTGTTATTCGATGGTAGGGGACGGTTCCTTTATGATGATGCACTCCGAAATCGCTACAGCACTTCAGGAGAATAAGAAAATTACAGTATTACTCTTCGATAACTGTGGATTTGGTTGTATCAATAATCTCCAGATGGGTAAGGGCATCGGAAGTCTTGCTACTATGTTCCGCTATCGAAATGAGACCTCCGGTAAGCAGGATGGCAGACTGATGGTAACCGACTTCGCGATGATTGGAAAGGGGTACGGAATGACAACCTTTTCAGCCAGGACGAAAGAGGAGTTGAGAGAAGTCCTGATCGAAGCGAAGAAGGTGGAGAACAGTGTATTGATTGATATAAAGGTTCTTCCCAAGTCGATGACGGACGGCTATGAGGCTTGGTGGCATGTCGGTATTGGGGATAGTGATACTAATTTAAAGATTAAGGAAGCTTATCAGGACAGAAAAGAGCATCTAAAGGATGCCAGACAGTATTAAAATATACTTCAAGAAATATCTATGAAACTAATACATCTTGAATAATTACAGAAGGCTAACAGATCTGCTTATAAATCAATTAATGGGAGGATATAAAAAATGTTGAATCAGGATAAGATTAAACTCGGAATAGCACCGATTGGTTGGACGAATGATGATATGCCTGCTCTTGGAGGTGAGAATACCTTCGAACAGTGTGTAAGCGAGATGGCACTTGCAGGCTTTACCGGTTGTGAGGTTGGCAACAAATATCCGAATGACACTAAGGTTTTGAAGGAAGCACTGGATATCAGAGGAATGCGTATTGCCAGCAAATGGTTTTCTTCCTTCTTAGTTACAAAGCCTTATGAGGAGACCGAGAGGGAATTCATAAAAGAGTTGGATTATCTGGAGGCAGTCGGAGCAAATCGGATCAATGTCTCAGAGCAAAGCTATAGCGTTCAGGGAAATGAAGAATTATCTATTTTCGATAACAAGGTGTATTTTACAGACGAGGATTGGACCAGATTATGCGATGGACTTAATAAGCTCGGTAAGCTTGCTGTAAGTCGTGGCTTTAAGCTGTGCTTCCATCACCATATGGGTACCGGTGTTCAGACCATTGCCGAGACAGAACGACTTATGGATCAAACTGATGAGAATTATGTATTTCTATGCTATGACACAGGACATTTTACTTTCTCGGGAGAGAATCCGCTTTACATATTGAAGAAATATCCGAATCGTATTGGTCATGTACATCTTAAGGATGTCAGAGCCGACGTACTTAAGAAAGCAACGGAAGGAAAATGGTCCTTTCTCAAGTCAGTACGCGAAGGTACCTTTACGGTACCCGGTGATGGCTGCGTAGATTTTGCATCCGTATTCGAGGCGTTGGAACAATGTGGTTATGAAGGCTGGCTTTTAGTTGAGGCAGAGCAGGATCCCGCTAAGGCAAATCCCTTTGTTTATGCGAAGAAGGCAAGAGAATATATTAAGACAATGATTAATATCTAATCATGACTTGAGCAATAGAAGCTGCGAAGTTCGTTCCAATGAACGAACTCCTTGTTCTTCCAGGTTTTGTGCAGCATCGAAGATGCTGAATGGGATGATAGTTTTCACACGCAAATTTGTGCCCTGCAGAGTGAGAAAATCAGGGATTTTCTCACATAAAGTTTGCAGGCTATGAGAAAGGCATGGGTATTAAAATGGAAAAGTTAAAATATTATGCAGGCGGTAGATTTATTGAATCAAAAACAGAAAAATATAATAACGTTTATAATCCGAGTACCGGAGAGATTACTGCTCAAGTTCCCTGTTGTACCGCGCAGGAGACAGAGGAGGTTATTCAGATTGCGAAGAAGGCATACGAAAGCTGGTCAAAGGTACCGGTCGTTAAGCGTGTCCAGGTATTATATAAGCTTCGTAATCTAATTGATGAGCACATGGAAGAACTGACTTATCTGGTAGCACAGGAGCATGGTAAGGTATGGGATGAGGCAGCAGGTGATGTACTTAAAGCAAAGGAAGGAACCGAGCTGGCTTGTTCGGCACCCAGTTTAATTCTCGGTGATGCATTGATGAATGCTTCCAGTGGTTTTGACACTGTATTATAT
>JAEYOY010000059.1 GCA_023411215.1 Bacillota bacterium
ATGTAATACCTGCTGCATCCATAGCATCGCAAGCACCACGAGCCATGTTATCATTCTCTGCATAAATTACAGTGAACTTTGTTCCAGCAGCAATAAGATCAGCAACTGCCTGCTTTGCAAGAGTTTCGTCCCAACCCTTCATGATCTGGTTGAATACGATTTCCCATCCGTTTGCCTTTGCACCGTCTTCAATTGCTTTGGAGCGGCCAAGCTGAGCGGAAGAACCGGTATCGCCACCAAGTACAACAATCTTATTCTCAGGAAGTGCCTGGCTCTTTAACCAATCAACAGCCTTGTTTCCTTCTGCTTCGAAATCGGAACAAACCATTGCCGTATAAAGATCTTCTGATAATTCAAGCTTACGGTCAGCCATAATAAAGGGAATACCTGCTTCCTTAGCAGCCTTTGCAACATCTTCCCATCCTGCAGACTGAAGTCCTAAGACAACAAGATAGTCAACCTCTTCCTGAATAAGCTGTTGTGCCTGAGAAATCTGTTTAGCATGGTCACCCTCACCAAATACCATTTTTGTCTCAAAACCAGCTTCTGCAAAAGCTTCATTGAAGGATTTTGTGTTAGCGGTACGCCAGTCAGATTCATTTGCATTTGTCTGAACAACACCTACGACAACCTTGCCATCAGCGGTATCAGTAGCCTCGGTTGTTGCTGCTTTTTCAGGAGCCTTCGTTGCTTCTACATTGTCTGAGCTTGTGCTTGTATCCGCTCTCGTGCCACATGCAGCAAGTGATAATACAAGTGTTAATACCAGGAATAAAGAAAATAATTTTTTCATGGGTATCTCCTCCATAATTTTTACTCATAATATCGAGTATTATTGTAAGTACAAGTATACGTAATTCATATGCTTAAAAATACGGAGAATATTCCTGTCTTTGTATTTATTTTTACTGACTTTTTTTAATATTATTTATTGGTTGATTTTTTTCTTAATTTTGTTTGATTTTTTACGATGCTGATTCAACTTCTAAAAGAAAAAAGCTGTACTAAGTGAGTGTTTACACTCTGGTGACGCAGGCACAAACTTGGAAGTGTGATAATTGTCACTTATATTCACACTAGTAGCTACGCCCTATCCGATCGATTGCTGCATTTTCTGCTTCGAAAACCTTTCCATCCACATAGGAAACCTTAGGTGCTTCTTCCCCTTTTTCGAGTCGCTCTATTATATCTGCAATCAGTTGTCCCTGTAATGGATTGCATTCAATGTCTACATTAATGAAGCCTGCCTCCATCTTATCAAAGGCCTCAGATACCGCATCAAAGGAAATCACAGTAATCTGACCGTTTACCCCACAGGTTAATCCGGCTTCCTGTATTGCCTCTATCGCTCCGAAGGTCATATCATCATTTTGTGAAACTAATACATCAATATTTTCAAATTCCTTTATAAACTTCTCCATTACTTCCTTGCCCTTTGCTTTGGTAAAATCACCATTTTCATGTGCAAGAATATTCCAGTTCTTATGCTTCCTGGCTATATCATTGAATCCATTCGAACGTCCAATTTGAGCTGTTGAATTTGGGGTACCCTCAAGTACAACGATATTAACATTATCCGCATTCTCTCCACTTTTTTTCTTTGAAGTAACATCTTCTGATGAAGTTCCATTCTCCTTTGTATCCTGATCTGACCCTTTTTGTTCCTCCAGATATTGTTCCAACCACAGTCCTGCCTTCATGCCTTCTGCATACTTATCAGTGCCTACACTTGCAACATAAAGACTTTCATCCTCTGTCTCAATCATACGATCCACAATAATTACCGGAATGCCTGCTTGTCTTGCTTCCGCTAATACTGTATCCCAGCCGGTTTCCATTACCGGAGCGATTACAATATAATCCACTTCCTGAAATATAAAGCTTCTGACATCCTTAATCTGATTCTCCTGACTCTGCCTTCCATTCGAAAAAATCAACGAAAATCCATTCTCTTTGATAAGAGCATTCTGGATCGATTTCGTATTTGCCGTACGCCAGTCTGATTCGGAACCAAGTTGGGAAAAGCCCACAATAATCAAATCCGAATCAATATCCTTTGTGCTTTCCGTTTCACTATTTTGAGGGTTTAGTGGCGGCCTCAGACTGCAACTGGCAAGTAATATCAACCCAATAAAGATAATCCATAATAAGATTTTAAGATTTTTATTCATATCCTACCTCAATTCGTTCATTCTCCATCGATCTTGCCGGAATTTTGATTATGATATCCGTTCCTTCTCCCTTTTTACTCTGTATATCCAGTCCATATCGATTACCGTAGTTCAATTTGATTCGCTTATTGACATTTGCAAGACCGAAACCGGTGCTTTGCTTGCTGCCAGGATTTTCAACTTCTTTTCTTAAAGCATGAAGCTCCTCTTCATCCATTCCTATTCCATTATCAATCACATGGAAGCAGATGACCTCGTCCATCATTTCACCGGTTACCGTTATCTTCCCTCTTGCCCTTAACATTTTAATGCCATGATAAAGGGAATTTTCTATGATTGGCTGCATCGTCAGCTTCAAGATTTGATATCCATACAATTCTTCCGGGATATTAATCTCATAATCCAGAATATCTTTATACCTGGATTGTTGTATCTGCAGATAACTTTTTATATGTATTTCCTCTTCACGAATCGTAATGAAATCTTTACCCTTACTCACAACAATCCTGAAAAACTCGGAAAGAGATACAACGATATCGATGGCTTCTTTATTTTTATTTCCTTCGATCAGCCATATAATTGTATCTAATGTATTATATAAGAAATGAGGATTAATCTGTGTCTGAAGGAGCTTTGACTCCATATGTCTTAAATTTTCCTGCTCCAGTCGGATACTTTTCACCTGTTGTTCCAGTTTGAAAGCCATATCGTTAAAGCTATCGGAGAGTATTGACAATTCATCATGATTTTCACAGGTTGTCCTTGTAGTAAAATCTCCCTTTGCTACCATAGCCGTCTTATCACATAACATCCTAATTGGCTTTGTGATGCTGTCCGTCACAAGGAAGTTAACCAACACAGAAGCAATTATTATGGATGTTAATGCTATGATCATAGTCACGATAACATTCGTTACCTGCTCATTAAGACTCTGCCTTATCTCTTCAAAAATCTGTGTTTCATAATAAATATAATACTGGATTTCTTCCTGAAACAGTTCGGTCAAAATATAAATATCCGATTCCAGCATTTCTATATTTTCTTCATAGTGGCCTGTCTGCTTCAGATTGTCACGAATTTCATTAATCCTATCCTCCAGGGTATCAAGATTAAGCAGAATACGTTTAATCCAATCAAGGCTTTCTCTACTCGAGGTTATCTTCTGTAGATTGGTAAAATTATCTCTTGCGGCATCAATCAGCTTATATGGATTTTTTAAGTCATTATTATCATCAATGGATTCGAAGGTTTCTGCTTCTACAACAATCTTATACATGCTTTCGTCCATTTCCTCTTTAAAATTGAGGTTGTAGTTATTCGCTGAAGTAATCCTTCGTACAATGGTATCATATGCTGTACTATAATTATGTAGAGCCGCAATCTGGTAAACCGAAAGGATAATCATCGGTATGATGATAACAGCTGCAACCAGAGAGAGCTTCAGCCTTAAGGGATATTTGATTGGTTTACCATTGTTAAAGTTTATCATATTAAGCCCCCATTCTGCCGCAAACCCGCGAGTTTGGGCGGCAGCACAAATTTGCCGATTGAAAAATCTCTGATTTTTCAATCTGATTCCTTTCCCTGCAGCCTGTATTCTGAGGGTGTGCAATTTTGTGTCTTTCTAAATATGTAACTGAAATAATGGGAATCCTGATATCCTACTAAAAATCCAATCTCAGTAATCCTTCTGCTCGTACATCTTAGATATTCTTTTGCCTTCTCCATACGGATCTCAGTTAGATATTCGATAAAGGTCATCCCCGTTTCCTGATTGAAAAGTGAACTAAAATAATTAGGACTTACATTCACCGTAGCTGCAACCTTATCCAGGGTAAGATCACTCATTGCAAATTTTAGATGCATATATTCCTTAGCCTTTTCAATAAGACCGGCATATCTTTTCTGACTGTTCCTATTACGCAAATCAATTGCATCCTTCAGTATTGATTTATAAAATCCACTGGCTTCCAAGCCGGAAAGCTGATCAATGACATGATTCATATTCTTAAGGCTGTGCTCTAGCTTTTCTTTTGGATAATTAAGAGCCTTTAGGAATTTCATGATAACAGAATATCCATCCATTATGATATAATGCCGAAAGATGGCTGAACTCATTGCATTGGAACCAAAGCCGTCAAAATAGCTGTCTACAAATTCATCAACATCATGTATGGTACCCCTCTTCAAGAAATCCTCCAACAAATTTCGGTCAAGCTTCTCAAGATTTAACTCACTGACGTTAATCCGATTGCTTATCTGCGCCCTCATATTACGCACGTCGTTATATGATAAGAACTGATCCCTGCTTTCAAAATGACGCAGAGAAAAAGCACTATTCGCATCAAGATAGGACTGCTGTAAATCACGGACACGATGAACACACCGACCAATTCCGCCAAAGTAATGTACCTTGTCATCACAGATACGGATTAATAAATTACAAAGCTCTTGGATTAATGCATTAATCTGTAATTCATTTTCACCCAGAAGAATATAAGCCCAGCCATCCATACCACGTTCAAATACTTTAATATCGGGAAATCTAATTAGCGCCTGTGTCATTCTTGCTTCACATTGTACAATTTCATCGGAATATTCGTACATATCCTCCTGTACCTTGAATTGAAACAGCAGGATGCAAAAAACACTTGCAACCATATTGATACCAAGTTCCTCTTCCTGTTCGATAATCTGTGCAAGTGATAATTTTCCGCTGACTAAGTCATTAAAGAAATCCTTTCTCTTTTCCCCTTGTTTCTGATAAACCAGAAGCTGATACTGTTCCAGTATCTGTCTTTCCTTTCGTTCCTTTTCAATTGATGCAGCTGCGTTTTTAACAGAAGCGATCAGCTTAGTAGAGGTTACCGGTTTAAGCAGGTATTCGCTGACACCGATATCAATTGCTTGTTGCGCATATCCAAAATCACTATATCCGCTGATAATAATGATTTTTAGATGAGGCAATTCCTTCTTCAATAATTTACTTAACTCAAGCCCGTCCATGAACGGCATTTTGATATCTGTAATCAGAATATCCGGCTGTTCTTTTATAATCATCGGATAAGCCAATTCACCGTCACTTTCATCCCCGACTATTTGAAAGCCCTCTTCTTCCCAATGGATATTATTCTTGATCCCCTCTCGTATTACGATTTCATCTTCCACTAAAAAAACCTTATACATAATATGCCTCCAAGTTCTGAGAATGAAAGTTTGCATTCATTCTCGAACGCAAACCTCAGTAAATCTCAATGCGAAAGTGTTTTTTCTTTCACACTCCCCCGATAAACTTTTTAAAAGATGTATTTTATTCAATGTCATTATCTTAATCTGTACTCAGATGGATGTTAAAAATTTATATTGATTGAGTAGGTTTATATTGGTAATAAATTAATCATATCACAAAATCTAGCAATTTTGTATAATTTTTTCCAGTTTTATAAACATAGCAAACAGGGCTGTCGCATTACAAAACTTGTAGTGCGGCAGCCCCTATTCTTACTTTATTCTATAGCAGATCTCAGTCTCCATTTATGCTTATAATAATTCATTTGCAAATTTATGAAAGGACGTTGCTATGACTTTTTGACCAAATGTATTCGGATGGGTTCCATCCTCACAAAGCAATGCTTTGATATTGTCTGACTTCAAGAAGTCTCCTCTTAAATCAACTAATGGAACTTGCTTTTCCAATGCGATTTCTTCAATGATTTTTGAGTAATTCTCCTGATGATAATAAATATTTTTAATATCACCAAGCCACATTAGTATATTCTTTTTATTTAAATCTCTACAAAACCAATCAAAAAACCTTTGCGGTTCTAATGGTGGCAGCGTTGTCAAAATTGGCAAAATACCTTTTTTCTTTAAAGTATCGATAATTTCACCATATGTTTCCTTAAACAGATCGATTGGCGTATTAGGAGAATAATCACCTTCCGGACTTTCCGCAATTGCTTTCCAATTATAATCGCAGTCATTTCCGCCATAATCCATTACAATTGCATCGCAAGAAATATTTGTTTCTAACATCTTTTTTAATAATTTTTTTCCTTTTGTTACTGTACATCCAAAACTGGAATGATTATTAATCTGTATAGAATATTTCTCGCATAACATTTCTAGATTAATATTATTATCAACATAGTATTTTTTGCTAACTGGATTGATCTGAATTCCTTTCAAAATCGAGTCCCCATACAATCCAACATTTATCATTCTCTCTAACATTATTCCACCGCCCATTTCTCATTACTGTATCATGTAGTTTTCTTTACTACATAATACGTTATTCGTAATCGTTTGTCAATATCTAATTTACTAGTCATAAGCACCTCTGTCTTTGACAAATATATTGTAAACAGTATAGCATGCGTACTCCTAGACAGGAAGAATGCCGCTATTTCTAGCGGCACGAGATGATTACTTATTAACGAATGATTTTCTTCTTTTCTTGATCAAGAATATTGCAAAAATTGTTACAAGGAGTTCCGAAATAACAAAAGCGAACCAAACACCAATCATATCGAAAATACTACTTAATACAAGTACAAGGGGAACTATGATCACAAGTCCTCTGGCAACGGTAATAAAGAATGCATCTAATGCGTTTTCTGTAGCGCTTAATATCATAGACGTTACTATATTGATACCGACAAAGAAAAATCCTGTAAAATATATTTTTAAACCAATGTCTGCAATTCGAGCAATATCCGTATTGTTCTCACTGTTAAATATATGTATTATGCGATCGGAATATAGTAGGACACTTATATTTATTATTGCTGCTATTACTACAGAGGTCAGTAAAGCGTATTTTTGTACTTTTCTTACCATCATGTATTTACCCATTCCATGATATTTACTGATGAGAGGTTGTATCCCCTGGGCTAAGCCAGTAAAAACAGCAATACCCACCAGAGCTAAATTAGCAACTATTCCGTACGCAGCTACCCCTAAGTTCCCCTCAATTTTTAAAATCACCAAATTAAAGGTAATCAGAACAACTGCAGACGAGATCTCAATGATAAATGCAGATAAACCCAAGCTAAATATATCCGGTATAAAGCTCCCTTGCAGCTTAATTTTCAAGAAAGCAAATGCATTTTTCTTTTTAACAAAATGAAGTGATAGTATACCAATACTGATGATCGGAGCAAGACCTGTTGCAAAAGCAGCCCCAAACATCCCCATTCTAAGAGGGAACATAAACACATAGTCTAAAACAATATTAGAAAAGCTTCCAACCAACATTGCAATCATTGATAAGTTTGGATTATTATCGTTACGAACAAAAGCAAGAACCACATTGTTTATAATAAAAAACGGTGCAAAGAAAAGTATTGTTGCCAAATATGTTTTTGTGAGGTGTAGTGTCGATGAATCAGCTCCCAGAGCTAGCGCCAGATTTTTTGCTCCGAATATACCTATGATAACAAATATCATACCTATCATTGCACCTAACTTGATGGCGGAAGAAAACACTACATCGGCTTTTTTATCTTCCCTCTGTGACTTTAATATACTGAATCGTGTGGCTCCTCCGATTCCAATCATTAGACCCATTCCATGTATCACACTATAGATTGATATAGAAAGATTTAAGGCTGCAATACCCGTTGAGCCTAATGCTTTTGAGATAAAAAATGTGTCAGCCAAAATATATAAAGATAGACCTATCATACCCAGTATATTTAAACTTACATACTTTGCGAAGTTTTTTAATAAATTCTTTTCCATGCTATATATCTCCTTTAATTGATTGAAAGTACGCCTCGCGAACTTTCCTAACGTCATGCATTAAAATAAGGTGCTCCTACAACATTCCTTCTAAGACCTAATGGAATGTTTCAGAACACCTTTAGCACTTTACCCGGTGGCAAAGTTTCGGTTCAAATTATTATATCCAATCAATTATATTGATTTCCAGCCGAAATGTCAATATGGAACCAGCTGAAATAAACACCAAAGAAAAGTCCAAATGAACGTATCCCGGCTTCTATTTTCATTTACCCTCGAACATCTTATAATTACACACCCCAATACCGGTAAGCAATTTCTTGTCCTTGGTCAACTTTTGCCCACTGCTCTTCTTCTGTCAGCTCGTTTCCGCCATCGCAGGATGCAAACCCACACTGGTGTGATAGGAGCAGTCTATTCTTATCGATTATCTTAGAAGCCTCGTCTAGTAGTCTTATTACGCGAGCTTCATCGTCAAGCGTTCTCGTTTTCGATGATAACAAGCCAAGTACAATTTCGGTATCCGGTCTATCCTTAAAAACGCTAAGTGCTTCGAGCGATCCTGCACGATCATCATCCCACTCCAGGAAAAAGCGGTCATACTTTAACTGTTTCAAGAATAGGTTCGCAATTTTAAGATAGGATCCACCGCCC
The DNA here is from genome assembly GCA_023411215.1 of Bacillota bacterium. Classification (GTDB taxonomy): domain Bacteria; phylum Bacillota; class Clostridia; order Lachnospirales; family Lachnospiraceae; genus Mobilitalea. The sequence continues at coordinate 8,568 of JAEYOY010000059.1, forward strand.
ATATTACGGGAATCATAGTTGCCGCGGCAGTTGTGCGTCCACATTTTCAGTCCGAGACTATGCCCGTAATCAATCAACGTATTATTGATATCAATGAATTCAGCTGCAAGTGCCTTGACTTCTTCCTGATTGATATTCTCACCTGTATAAGGAGAATTCGGATTATCGTCAGCAAAAATCTCCCACAGACAATCGTCGAACTGAAGTATTTTACCTCCCGCACCGGCGAAGTCCAGTACAAACTCTTGATAAGCCTTAATAAGACCCTTCTTTAATTCCTGTGAATTCTTATAAACCGAGTCCTTACTGCCGATATTATCTGACCATGATAATTCACCAAAAATATGTGACGGTGACGGAACGCATAATTTTGTTTCTCGCTCGCCTGCGATAGACTGAAGTCTTTTAAATACCTGAATAAAATGATGGTCTCTTCCGCTCAGTTCACCGGTGATTCGCAAGCCGATATCTTTTCTCGTCTCATATTTCGAACAACCATCCAGGTCACGAAAGAAATATCCATGTTCCGCTATGTAACGTCTGATACCACCAAACCCCCAGATGAAGTCCAGGTGCCACAACGATTTTGAATATTCGCCGTCGGTAAAGACCGTCAATCCATGCTCGATTTCTTTCGCAATTACCTCTTTCGTTGCCTCCACCTCACATTGCTCATAGCCCTCAAAATTACTATAAAACGGGTAGCTGATGTCATCGCGCTGTTGGATTTGATTCTTATATTTCAGTAAATTCTCAGGACGAAGCAAACTGCCTACTACTTGAAATTTTTCACTCATTGTAAAGCCCTCCTTCATAATTCATACATCAATTTCTTGTAAATTGATTATGCCACATCGGGAGAACTTATTGGTAACACATAAATTATATGCTCTGTTATAGTCTTTTACTATATCCTTCGTTCCACATCAACGCCATATTCTGCAACAACAGCCTTTAACTCCTCAAGGTACATCGCCGCTTGCCATGTTATTTGAAGCTCTTTGTGCGAAATCCAACCTACTTCGATCGCATCGTCTACAAGAAGCGGTACTGCCGTGATATTGTCCCCATTTAAATCCGCGCTCACAATCCCCGTCGATATTGTATAGCCGTTAAGCCCTATCATCAGGTTGAAAATGGTTGCCCTGTCGCCAACATGAATTTCCTTCTTCACATATTCCGTACTAAGTATTTCCTCGGAAAAATAAAATGAGTTATAATCCCCCTGTTCAAATGACAGACGCGGGTAATCATCCAAGTCCTCAAGGGTTACATATTTCTTCTTTGCGAGCGGATTCGAGGTACTTATGAACACATGAGGTTTGGCGGTAAACAACGGATGGAAGATCAGATTATTTTCACGGAGCAGCTTTTCGATTACCTGTCGGTTAAAATTATTTAAATAAAGTATACCAAGCTCACTACGAAGATTTTTCACATCATCAACAATCTCAAAGGTCCTCGCTTCTCGTAAGGTATATTCATACTCTTCTGCATCCGTTTTCTTTACCATATTCACAAATGCGTTCACTGCGAATGCATAATGCTGGGTTGATATGGAACACAGTCTCTTTGATGGTTTCTTATTAAGCCATCTCTGTTCCAAGAGACCTGCCTGTTCAATAACCTGTCGGGCGTACCCCAAGAATTCTGCACCATCGGTTGTCAGTGATATCCCCTTGGGAGTCCGGACAAATAATTCATGACCAATTTCTTTTTCCAAATCACGAAGGGCGTTCGAAAGACTGGGTTGAGCTATAAAAAGACGCTCGGAAGCTTTATTAATAGAGCCGCAGTTCACGGTTTCAATATAATATCTCAATTGTTGTAAAGTCATTTACTCTTCCTCATTGATTACAAACGGTAAATCTAGTACGAATAAACTGCGGATTTTCTATTTCATTCAAAATCGCAACTGCCATGGTTTTACTTGTTACAACGGACTTTCCGTTGGAGGAGGTTAGCAGGTGATCCTTCCCTAAAACAGGAACCGTAGCTTCTCCGGCAACAAATTCAATCGACGGGGATACTCCTACCCAATTAACATTTTCAATGCTGCGCAGAAAATTAAGGGTCTTGTAGGCTTCTGTGGGTATTGAAATCCAGGATGCGGCGTCCGGAATAGTCTTCAGGGTATCCAGGAACAGCTTGTCGTTTTCATCCAACAGGCTAGCAGCGCCAAGAATGAAGAACAGCCTGGGGCTCTGGGTTTCGCGGAACAAGCTAACAAGCTTCGCAGCCAGATCCAGATGTAAATATGCTGTAGCCGGAGCTGTTGCAAAAGCGTTTACAATGACATCAAATTCCTTAAGATCAGACCATGTTAAATCAAATACATCCTTGATAATTAATTTTACTCCGTCTCCTAGCAAAGACGCAGCTTTATTCTTATCACGGACGATTGCAGTGACCTCGTGTCCACGTGACACGCTTTCGTTGTACAGAGCTGTGCCGGCCATGCCGGTTGCGCCAATAATTGCTATTTTCATAAAGTACACCTCCTGATATATTATTTGAATTCTTTTGTTATGTCGGCCAGAGTAATGGCAGACAACTTTTCTTCTGTTGCTGTCTGTATATTGTCGTATAAGTGTTTCAATGTGCCTTCTATCTTTGCCCCCACGGGACAGTTGGGATTGGTGTTGCCATGAATGCTGAACAAATCACGATGGTCTTCTACTGCAAGGAAGACATCAAGAAGCGAAATATCCTCTTCTTTTCTTGCAAGACCTGTCACACCAAGCTTGGTACTCGATTTAATTAACTTTGCCTTCTTTAAACGGCTCATCAAGCGCCGGACAAGGGCAGGATTCGTATTAATGCTGGAGGCAATGTACTCTGATGTAACAGGTTGTACCTCCATCAGTGCGATTACACATAGAATATGAATACTTACTGATAACTTAGTTGAATACATGAATTCCTCCTTTTGTAATCATTTTAGTTACAAATAAACTTTTTGTCAAGTATGCAGATAACATTTAATTCTTTAGCTGTCTAGAAGTCACTATTTCGCTGTTCTTAATCACAAAATGGGGCAACAACCGCAAGATCAGAGCGGTTGTTGCCCCTAACTATTCTAATTCACTGCCTTTGGTTTTATCCATATATTCAGGTCCAGATCAATGAAAACACTGTACTAAATGAGTTCCTATTTTATAAATACATAAGTAGCTTATTCATAAATTCCTGCTCTGTTTTAACAAGGTTCTTTGCCAAATCCATACTTTCAGTAGAAGCATTCTTATATTTATTGATATATTCACTAACTGATTTTATGCCCATGTTACAACCATCTATCATTACATCTGCTATTTTATGAGAATTATCATTCATCATTAGCTTGAATTCTGTACTAACCCATGAAAATGCTTTTGCCATAGGGCTTGGGTCTTTTTCATTTTCACCCTGTTCATTTAGCATCTGATGACATTCATCCCCTATTTTTATATGTTTATCATTGTATTCATTAATCAAATTCTTCAGCTCTTCATTGTTATTAAATTGCAGAACCTGCTCCATGCTATTGGTAGCTGATTTACATCCAGCATTACATTCTTTTAAAAGTTTAATCGTATCCTCATTCATAATATAAATCCTTTCGTATCGCTTTTATATTATTATGATATTGTACTTGCTTTTTTATACATTTATTCGATTTACGCAATCAGAAGAAACTCGCTTCTCGAGCTTCTTCGGTTATCGCGGGCTTGCTCGTATTACTTCAAGTAAACTTGAATGATACTTCGCTTCGCCTTCGCGTAAACAATAGAAAGTACGCTTTGCGAACTTTCTATTATCATGAATAAAACAGTAGGCTATTAATAAATAGCCTACTGTTTCAGCATCATTCTATCGAACTAATTTTCAAGTTGGATTCTGTAATTTACAAGCTCTATTCTCCATCTAGTAATAATAACGCTTCAAGCTCAGGTTTTTCTCCTACAAGACCGATTGCATAAATAGTATAGTATTTCTCTGCTTCCAGATTAACATTAGGTACTGTAAGAACTACATTGGACGTTCCAGCAGCTCTAACTTGTAGTGTATAATTCATCGGATCAACAAAAATATAAGGCGTTATGTGTTCAAATGAAACATTACTGAAAATAACAGTTCCATCTGGTAAAGTAATATCTACTGCCGGAGCATTAGGGGAAAGATGCATAAATCGTATCATCGCTTTGCCTCTTTGCTTCGCTACATTAGCATCAGTGATTGCAAGTAATCTAATATTCCTAAGATATCCAACTGCTGCTACCGTTAATATAGAGTTATTAATAACTGATAACATATTAGCTAAGACAGGAGAATCTTTCGTTCCAGCAACATATAGCGATATTTTATATATCCCTTCCGGTATAGGTAAATAGTCTGTATAGTCACCATAGGCAAGATTACTTACGATTAGTTTATCATCAGCATATATATCAACATTAGGTGCATCTGGTACAGTGTGTAATACACGTACATATCCCATGGGCATTCCATTACTGGGATTCACAGAATTATTATACATACAGTTCTCTCCAGAATTACAGTTCGGTATAATATATGCTAATATATATCTCTTTGTGATATTTATATGATTGACAAATCCCTTTCATTTCATTATTAGCCATATCATAGGTACATCACGTGTTCTTGCTTCCCCGATCATTCTCCTAATCTCCAGAGATGCTTATAACAGTTATTTTCAATTAATAGGTACAGACTTTAAGCTGCTCATAGATTCATTTGAAGCCAGTGTTAATTCAAGAGTTTTGACCGCATCCGAATAGTTAGACTTAATGCCTTGGCTATCGCCAGTTCTTACTGAATCTATAAATATCTGTACGGCTTTCAGATGGGAACTTCCCATAAATGAAACCTTATGAATTGAATCTTTCGTGATATACCGGAATTCTTTATCCCAATCATACTCAATCACTTCATCCTCACAGATAATTCGAAAACCAACGCCGTTAAAGCATTCCATTTCATTCAGATAGCAGGCTGTTTCAACAGTGGCAAGGATACCAGATTGAAACGATATTATAGCTGTAGAATAATCTTCTATATTATAGTCAGGGATATTTTCTACAAGTCCCTTTCTTCCTACGCAGAATACTGATTCCGCTTCTCCGAAGAAATACCTTAACACATCAAATAAATGAGTACTTTGCTCTACGAGCTGTCCTCCTGATCTTTCCTTTCTTCTCCACCAGGGTGCTCCGGGAACTCCACCTAACCATCTTGCAGAAACCAGGCCCACCTTTTTATCAGAAAGACAATTTTTAATTTTTTCTATTTCCTCGTTATATCTTGCCTGATATCCAACACATGATATTACACCGGCCTTTTTAATCTCCGCTTCAATTATTTTTGCTTTTTGAATAGACAATTCAATCGGTTTTTCTACATACATATGTATCCCGTTTTGAGCAGCCAGTATTTCAGCATCTTCATGACTATCCGGTGGAACACAGATAAATACAGCATTCAGCTTTTCCTTCTCGAACATTTCTTTGTAATCCAGGTATAAATGTGCCTTAGGGACCTTTTCACCAGTCTTTTTTAATTTAATGATATTCGAGCTTACTAAGGCAGTGATCTCGACCCCATCCATTTTTAAAAGGTTATCTAAATGAAAGTTACCAAACCATCCACATCCAATTATGCCCACTTTTATAGTATCCATATTTATTACCTCCTTTAAACTTCGTTATTAAGCATCATTTCATTTATCAAATTGATGAAAGCCTTAAGTGCTGCAGACATCCATTTGGTTTTATGGTAAAGCACTTGTGTAAATATGAGGAATTCCGGTCCCATCCAATTAAGTTTCATAAGCCTTTTTTGCTGAAGCTCTTCTTCGACTGCTGTCTGCGGTAGAAATGTAATGCCCATTCCACTCAAGATCAGTTGTTTAATTGCCTGAACATTGCCGGTCTCTATAACGGAACGTGGCTTTATATTAAATTGCGACATAATCGTATCAAATAATACCCTATAGCCGCAGTTGGCTTCCGTTAAAATCAAGGGCTCACCCGATAAGTCTTCCGGATAGACATTATCTATATGGTCAAAGGAATATCCGGAAGAGCAAAAAAGAGCCATTGGTTCCGGGGTCTTTAATGCTGTAATAAAATCACTATCTGTTATTTTTTGGTCTACAAAAAATGCGATGTCAATGGTATTTTCCTTTAATGATCGTAAGAATTCTGCTTTATCCCCGAATTTAATTAAAATCTCGACCTCAGGATACCTTGCCCGATATTCTTTTAGAAGTTTGGGTAGCCTTGTCACACATAACGATTCGACTGCACCTATAATTAAGGGTCCGCTGGGTTTCTCTGCGTCATTAGCCATGTTTTTTATATCATTTGATAGTCTCAGCATCTGTTCAGCCATCGGCAGTAATTTCTTTCCTTCTTGCGTCAATGTAATATTATGGCCTAGGCGCTCAAACAACCTCACATTCAATTCCTGCTCAAGCAACTGAATTTGTGAGGTAATGGAAGATTGCGCATATCCCAGCTCTTGGGCGGCTTTTGAAAAGCTTTGAAGCTTTGCGATTGTCATAAAAGAATTTAATTGTCTTAATTCCATTACGCTCCCCTACTTATCAATTCTATCGAATAATTATATAGAATTTATCAATTTTACAAAATATTTACTATATGATACCATACTATCAAATATTTCGAAATATTAATTTAATTCAGAATGGGGTTTCGTATGAACGAATTTATGAAAAACAATCAAGAACTACTTAAATTGATTGATGAATGGGAACCATTATTATCACAGCTTCCGGAAGATATACTAACCAATAGAAGAAATAGTCAGAACAGGACAATCAAGCAGATTGTCGGACATATGGTTGATTCAGCTTCCAACAATACACATCGGATAATCCATTTACAATATCAAGCCAGTCCTTTGATTTTTCCCGATTACGCAAATCTTGGCAATAATGACAGATGGATTGCAATACAGAATTATCAGGATGAAAAATGGGACGATATAGTTCAATTATGGAAATATTCTAATCTTCATATTGTCCATGTTATAAACAACGTATCAATAGATAAATTGGACAATGAATGGATTAGCGCACTGAACAATTCTATTTCGCTTAAAGCTATGATTGATGATTATTTGCGACATTTCAGACTACATTTAAGTGAAATTAATGATCTGATAAATAGCAAATAATTGATTGCCAAAAAGGGCGAATTTATCATCTTCAGAAGATGATTCCGAATAAGGTGAACTGGAAAGCCAGTTGTCATAAATAAAGAATAATAGGTAATTGCGAATCAAATTCGCAATTACCTATATAAAACAGAATATAGTCTAGCTCTACTATTCACTCTCGGTGTCTGAATATCTTATTTGGTATAACCCTCTGGATTGTTCTTCTGCCATCTCCATGCATCCATACACATTTCCTCCAGTCCTCTTAAAGCAGTCCAGCCCATTTCCTTTTCGGCTAAGGATGGATCTGCATAGCAGGTGGCAATATCTCCAGGACGTCGAGGCTTGATTTCATATGGAATTTCTCTTCCACTTACCTTAGAGAATTCCCTCACTAAATCGAGTACACTATATCCCTTTCCTGTTCCAAGATTATAAGTACAGATTCCTGGCTTTTGTTGTAAGCGCTCTATCGCTTTCACATGACCCTGAGCCAAGTCCACTACATGGATGTAATCGCGTACTCCGGTACCATCCGGTGTGTCATAATCACTACCAAACACTCCAAGTACCTCAAGCTTGCCCGCTGCTACCTTGGTAATATAGGGAGCCAGATTATTAGGTAAACCCTTAGGATCTTCACCAATCAGTCCGCTCTCGTGGGCTCCTATTGGGTTGAAATAGCGCAGTATGATTATATTCCACTGGGGGTCCGCGTGGTAGATATCCCGCAAAATATCCTCTAACATTAATTTAGTTCTTCCATATGGGTTCGTGACTGACAGAGGGAAATCCTCCCTGATCGGTACTGTTGCCGGATTACCATATACGGTAGCTGATGAGCTAAACACAATGTTTTTCACTCCGTGCTTCTTCATCTCATCGCAGAGCACTAAGGTCCCAGTGATATTATTCCAGTAGTACTCCATAGGCTTTGCTACTGACTCACCCACAGCTTTTAATCCGGCAAAATGAATCACCGAATCAATCTTTTCTTTTTCAAACACTTCTCGTAACGCTATTCTATCCAACAGATCTACCTGATAGAAGGTAATCTCTTTACCTGTAATTTGCTTTACTCTTTCCAGTGATTCCTTGGAAGAATTACACAAATTATCAACAACAACTACATCGTATCCTTGTTCCAGCAATTCAACGAGGGTATGACTTCCGATAAAACCAGCTCCGCCGGTAACTAAAATCGACATTTCTTTTCTCCTTCCATATTACAAATATTCTCCAACAATCTGCATCATTGAATCCCATTTACGCTCCATATCAGCAACCAGGGTCAGCTGTGTTCTACAGCGATCCAGATTATGTCCCTCCCTATGAATTCGGAAATAGGTATCTCCTTGTAAATAATCCGTTAAGAATCTCATTCCACATTCCAAAGTCATCAACTTGGCTCCCATGGGCAGCATCTGAATTTCTTTTTTAGTAAGGCTTCCCTCGCACCCCTCTAAATACCCTCTGGTATATCGCTCAAAAAGATCAAGGCTTAAGGATACCTTCGTCAAATCAGTCTCATCCTCTAATGCTGTATTGGCTCCAAAACGTATGGAATCTCCGAAATCATTAATGGCAAGCCCAGGCATCACAGTATCCAGATCAATGACACAAAGCCCCTTACCTGTTTCTTTATCCATCATAATATTATTCAATTTCGTATCATTGTGTGTTACTCGAAGAGGTAGTTCGCCCTTCTTCAAAAGCTCCATACATACCTTCATATCCGCTTCTCTCGCCATCAAAAAATCGATCTCCGGCTTAACATACTGTACCCTTCTCATAACATCCTTTGCTACAACGTCTTGAAATGTCTTAAAACGTACCGGTGTATTATGAAAATTTTCAATGGTTTCATAAAGAGTTGAAGCATCAAAATCCTCTAATAGCTTTTGAAAATGACCGAAAGTGACCGCACCCTCATAGAAATCCTCGGGTTTATGAACCTGCTCATAACAGATGCTATTTTCGATGAATTTGTATCCTCTCCAACAACAACCGATGCTGTCCTTAAAATAAGGCTCTCCAGTCTTAGTATAAATTACATTAATGGTCTCTCTGTTAATATCCCCGTTCCTTTTTAGAATACTCTTCTTTAAGAACTCCGTAACTCCGCAGACATTACTCATGAGCTGATCCGGTCTTTTGAAAATCTCATGATTCATCCTCTGAAGAATGTATTTTACTTGCATATCTCCTTGATCAAAATACACAACAAAGGTGTCATTGATATGACCTTCGCCATAACGCTCATGTCTTAAATAGTTTCCCTGAAAATCGATTGCTTCTATGGCTTCCTTTATTTTAGCACAATATTCATCTCTTGTCATAGTTCCTCCTAGAGTTTCTCTACATTAATTATTGTGAATTTATTCATAATCGGTTTTTATTATCTCACAGAACCCTTTATTAAGTTTTCCAGATACGATAAAACTTTTCAATCTTTCGCATGAATATGATGAATCAGTAAATCAGTTCCATAAATAATCAGGATAGCTACCCTGTTCCTTCAGCTGTTTTATTGCCTTAACTACTACTTCTTTATCTGCCTGATAGGTTACACCATACCACTTATCCTTTGACCTAAGAACTTGTACACTAGCTTTATCCTCTTCCAATAGCTCCCCCACTACAAACGGGAGAAAATACTCTGATTTCAGTGGGTTCTTCACTGCTTCTGTATTCAAGTAGCTCAAGAACCGCTCTTCCAGCTCTTTAAATATACTTTTTGTAAATCCCCACATATTCATGGACACGATACTTCCCTGAGGAATTGTCACCCATGTCTCCCCCTCATCCTCTGAGTATGCTGCTAGAGCATCCCTCTTTACGATATGAGTTCTTTCATGAATCGTTTGAAGTATACCGGTATCCGATACCTCGCATACCCCTCTGGCTACATGACCATGCTCTGTCAAGGTATTTTCTAAAATGTACCCTACCATGGTATAACGGTATTTATTATCGTCATTAGTTGAGATTAGTGTATCATAAATCATCCGAAATGCATCCTTGCCGTAATAATCATCTGCATTGATGACCGCAAAGGGTCCATCAATGATCCTTTTGCAGCAAAGGATTGCATGGCCAGTCCCCCAAGGCTTTACTCTCTCTGGGGGTACAGAATATCCTTCCGGCAAATTCTCCAGCTCCTGATATACATATTCTACGTCAACGGCCCCCGCAATGCGGTTGCCTATTCTCTCTTTAAAATCTGCTTCAATCTGCTTTTTAATAATGAATACTATTTTCTTAAAGCCTGCGTTTATTGCATCATAAATGGAAAAATCAATAATCAGATTTCCCTGTTCATCGATTGGGTCAATCTGCTTCAACCCTCCGTATCTGCTGCCCATACCTGCTGCCATAATCACTAATATCGGCTCGTTCATATTAATCCTCCTATTAAATATTATCTTATACGATACAGCTATAACCTGGAAGAAAAAGAAGTAAGCGCGGGTGGGCAAACTTCGCAGCTTCTTCCCATGTGAATGAATTTCACTTTATTCACACAAACCGAGCACTATTGATCTTTAGAATATCATATTCGACTTGATTTCACATTGTAATATAGTATAATAATTAGTAATATCGTGCAATTTCGATTATATTGCTATGAGTGAGGTTTTATTATGACACAACCAATTGAGTTAATTACAGTATTAAAAGAACTTCATACCATTTCAGGCTTCCGTATTTCCGTATACGATACAGAGCTTCATGAAGTATGCTCTTATCCCAAGGAATTGACTGCTTTCTGCTCCTATATCCAGGAAAGCAAAGCCGGTAGACAATGCTGCAAGGACTGTGATGCAAAGGCCTTTCACACCGTCGAAAAAACCAGTGAGACTTATATCTATCATTGCCATTTCGGGCTATATGAAGCAGTGGCTCCTCTGTATCACTTTGGTGTACTATCCGGCTACCTAATGATGGGACAAGTCCTAGATGCCTCCCCGGATAGCCCATCCTATGTAGATCAAGTGGCTAGGGATTATGTCTCTGACTATGAAAGACTTTCTCAAGCCATTGATAATATACCTATAAGCTCCAAGGACAAAATAGCCTCATGTATCACCATTATGAAAATTTGTGCCTCTTATATTACCATGAGTAATGGTTGGAAGGCACAGAATCAGGAGTTACCCATTCGAATTCAGAAATATATTAATCAGCATTATGCCTCCCCTATAACCATCGATGGCCTTAGCAATGTCTTTCTCTGCAGTAAATCAACTCTATCCTCCGCATTTAGAAACACATTTCATAAGACAATGATTGAATATTTAACGGAGGTACGGTTAACTCATGCCAAAGAACTTCTGGACAGCCCCACTCTTTCGATAAAAAGCGTCTCCATTGCCTGTGGCTTTCCCGACCAGAATTATTTTACAAAGATATTTCTAAGGCACTATCATATGACTCCCAGTGAATATAAAAGGAGCCGCAATGAAACTAAAATCTAACCATAGGCTATTCTAGCAGGATATCCAAGGAGTTTTTTCTTCCTCGTAAAGTGGATTATTGAATAAGGGTTCCCAAGCATCGGAAGCTCTGCTTTCTTTGATAGCAGAAACTCCAGTGCTCAGGAAACCCTTATTTTAGACCTTATCGTTCATAATACTTCTCTTTGCTTAAACATATCTTCTATGCAAAACTGTAACCTAATGGGACCTGCGAATACCGCTTATTATTTATGCCATTCCATGTTCCTCAATCCATTGATAAATCAACTTTTTTCCGTTTGCTATTTTACGGCTTCGAACAACGAATAATACATATGTCAAAGCAGAGAATACTGCCGCAATTCCTATCAATACTCCAAGCTCTGTTCCTATATTTTCACCACCCGAAATTGCGCTTCGGAAAGCGTTTACTGAATAAGTAAATGGCATAAATTTGTTCAACGCTGCTACCATTTTCCCAGACAATTCTATCGGGTATGTTCCTGCACAGCATGAAAGCTGAAGCAACATGAAAATCAACATTATAAAAGCACCAATCTTGCCTATAAATGCATTAAAGAAATACAGGATAGACATAAATGCAACGGAAGCAACAACTCCAACCAATAATGTTAATCCAAGATTTTCCGGTTCAAATC